>PBMN01000002.1:0-169405 GCA_002722675.1 Opitutaceae bacterium | reverse complement strand
TGGAAGAAATTCTAGCCGATATTGTGAGGGTTGTTTGAAATCGGCATTAAAGTTTTACAATTGGTATCAATCATAGATACGCATTGGGTTGTATTGTTAGTTTAATACGGGAAATAGGAATGGTTTCGTTTAGCGATTTTAAGTCCGGATGGAACTTTCTGAATCGGTATTTTCTACTATTTAATTGGTTGTTTCCTCTGTTTGGGTAGTTGGATACTCTAGGAATTATAGGCGTGGGAATGCTTAGTGGTGTTTATCGAACGGTGCGATGTAGCGTTTAGTAATTTGAAGGATAGTACTCAGATGGCGGTGGGTAAAATACTCCATTTGATTCCTTTTGCGTTCATCCTAATCAGTTTAGTTCGTCGGAAAGGCGGAAAAATAACGATCGTTTCCGAAGCGATTTCCACTAGTTCGCGACGGGCTATCTTGAATCGTGTCAGCCGCACGGGTAATGGCGGTAGGTTATGCCAACAAGTATCGGTCCTCCACAGATAACTTTAGTGTTAAGGGCGTAATCTCGGCAGAAGATTACTTAGTCATGGAGGACATCCTCTATTGAGCCCTAGATTGGCGACCTCTTCAAGCCGTCTGATTGACGGTATTCCTTACTCAGTTCAGATTCGAACCAACTGCTAAGATGCTTGCATCTGTCTCCAATTAGTTAGGCTGTTGGTTTATGAAACGCAACATTCTGGGCTTAGCAATGGCTGGAGGAACAGGCAGTAGACTGGGTAGGGATAAGGCGGCACTCACGTTTCACGGAAATTTTAGCCAGCTTGACTATACTTTAGCCGTACTAAACACCTTTTGTTCCACGATTGCGATCTCGGGTCGGGCAGACCAACGCTATGAAAGAAGAAGTTCATGGGCCCCGCCATTTGTATCAGATGTCGACGGAGTGGAGGGGCCGATGTCTGGAGTTATCGCTGGATTGCGATTTGCCGGTAATCTTCCGGTTTTAGTATTCGCGTGCGACATGCCACTGGTCGATGCTTCTCTTGTATTGAAATTGCTCTGTCAAAGAAACCCTGAAAAGAGAGCGAGTTGCTTCATCGGGCAAGATGGGAGGCCAGAGCCGTTATTGGCGGTGTACGAGCCAGATTCATTGAAGGAGCTCGAACAGCTTTCGCACGATGGGATTTGCAGCTTAAGGCAGTATCTTGAAAGAGCAGAAGTTGAGCATATTTACTGTAAAAGTTCCCAGTTACTTGCGAGTGTAAATACGCCTGAAGAACTGGAATTAGCGAAGGAACAATTAGCGAAAGAGTCCGTGTAGATGTCGTCTTTTACGAAAACTAGGATATCAGGTATTTTCATTTCCCCGGGCCATGACTTCAAGGGGAGGCATGGGAAGAGTCGCTTGAACCATGGCAGCGAATCGGTGAACTCGGTAGAATGTCTAGCAGGAAGAGGACTAGTGGGCGACCGGTTTCTTGATTACAAGGAGAACTTTAAGGGGCAAGTGACATTCTTTGACGTTAATGAAGCAAAGCAGCTTGAAGCCTCACTGGGTCTAAAAGATTTTGATACATCGCAACTGCGTCGCAATATTCTTATTGAGGGAGCCGAACTAATGCAATGGATTGGTAAGCGCTTTAAGATAGGAAAGGTAGTCTTCGAGGGAGTCGAAGAGTGTGCGCCCTGCTATTGGATGAATGAAGTGCTTGGTCGGGGAGCGGAGACTCTTATGCAAGGTCGAGGCGGCCTTCGTTGCCGCATTTTGGAGTCAGGAACGTTGCGTTTGGGCCATGTCGAATTACAAGGAATCACAAATGGCTAATATGAGTTCTAAAGGGATACTTGACGGAGAGGCGGTTAACTTTGAAGGGCTGAACCCTAGGCGAAGTGTGTACCTTATTAGAAGATAACTTGGGGCAGTCGGGTATTCTGATCGACCGGTTTCTAGTCGTTGGAGTTTTGTGGCTGCTTGATCTCGAGAACAATCAGGTAGCGTGTTCCATAATAAAGGTCTTCACTATGACCTTTGATCAGAATATCGAGTCTTTCGAAGGCCGAATCGTTGAAAAGAGATTTGGGGGAGCGACTAGATGGTCATTCGGATTTCCACAAGGTGATGATTGACGGCCCCTTGAAGCATGAGCGGACATTCCATAGCAGGGCGTTCCAGAGCCTAAGCACCGACGAAGGTGTTGACCTGAGAGGAGCAGCGGAATTACGAGATTACTTTTGGTCCGAGGTGGAGGGTGTCTTTTCTTTTTGTAGTGATGCAGAAAGTGGATTACAGATAGCCCTAAATGAAGCTTAGAGAATTAGTTTTCGCTACAGGACCTAGGTTTTATAGGGTGAAGTGCTCATTGTAGATAGAGTATTTTGGGTCATTCTTTGAAAACATGCTAAAGTTACTCACTCCCCAGTCGAAGGAAAGATACTTTTGGTGGGGTAACGAATGCAGTTTCAATTAGCAGGTTTAGCGAGCGGTTTTGATTGGCAATCGATGATTGATCAATTGATGGCAGCTGAACGCATCCCTCAAGCTCGGCTCAGGACGGAGCAAACCGAAAATAATGACAAACGGGACGCTCTTGGGCTCTTGGAAACTAAGCTTGATGCCCTCAAAGCGACGGTCGGAAAATTCAGCGATAACGCGCTTTTCAATTCCAAATCGACTACCTATTCCGATGACGCACTTGGTATTTCGGCGAGCGCTGGGATTTCCGCGTCCGAGGGAATCTATGAAGTTAGTGTCACTCAGCTCGCTTCGATCTCCAAAAGGAAGGGGTTGTCGGACATTGGTGGAACGATCGGCGATGCCAACACGGTAATCTCCAACCTGAATCTCGCGACTGCTATTACGGAAGGCACTTTTTTCATAAACGGGCAGGAAATCACGATTCAGGAAACAGATGGCCTCGAAGACGTGTTGGATGGTATTTCGATCGCCACGAGCGGTGTGGTTTCGGCTTCCTATAATAGCATCGTAGATAAGGTTACCTTAACGAGTTCGTCTGGGGAATTGCAACTGGGCGGCGATTCCGACTCTAGCAACTTTCTATCAGCTCTCAAACTGGATCAAATCGAGGTCGTCAATGCTGGAGGAGGTTCGACCTCACTCACCAGTACAGGATCTCTTGGCGTGGTAGACTTGAATACTTCGATCGCGACTAGCGGCATCAGTAGTGGATCTCCGATTACGGGTTCTGGCACGATTACCATAAATGGGGTCGCCATATCTTTTAACTCAGATTCCGAAAGCATGGGCACGTTGATGTCTCGAATAAACGAGTCCAGTGCGAACGTCACTATGGCCTACGACTCGGTAGCTGATCAGTTTCGGATTGTGAACAGGGAAACTGGAGCCCTGGGAATGCCGGTAATCGACAGCAGCAACGGAGTAATGGCGGCCTTAGGACTCGATGGCTCCACCTCAGTAGGTCAAGACTTGCAATTCTCGATAGATGGGGGGGCGACAATCTCTAGCCGATCGAATACGATTTCTGAAAACGATCACGGTATCACTGGGCTTACAATCACAGCTTCGGAAGTGGGGACCCAGACGATTGGAATCAGTCGCGATTCGGAAAAGCTGAACGAGCAAATTAATACCTTCATCTCTGCCTACAACGACGTGCAGGACTACATTCTCGAACAGACCAAGATTACAGTGGATGGAACGGAAGTCAAGCGAGGCGACTTGGCGGGAAACCGCGAAGTTTATGACCTCGACACGAAATTGCGCTCGTTGGCGTTTCGCCAGATTGAAGGTCTTGGTGGAGACGTATTTCGATTGGAGCACATGGGGATCGACTTCATCAGTGGTACTTCCAAGCTAGAAGTTAAAGATTCTTTTGACCTAGAAGCGGCGCTTTCCGCCAATTTAGGGCAGCTGAAAAGCTTTTTTAACGGCGACATCGACAATGACGGAGATACGGAAGAGTCATTTTCGTCTCGAATGGTGTCGTTCATAGACAATTACACGATTGACGACGGAATTTTGGATACTCAGATCGCGACGTTTACGGATCAAAATAAGGAGATTGACGACAAAATCGAAGACATGGAGCGTCGTCTAGAGTTTACAAGAGCGGCATTGGAAGCCAGTTTTATTGCCATGGAAGAGGCACAAGCTAACATACAACAGCAATCGAACGCCCTTTCGGGTTTATCGTTGTAATGAATTTGTTTCTTTCCCACAGGTATGAGGCCAAATTTTAGGACCCAAATAGGTCTGTCCTTTATGGCGACCGTACTAATTTCATTGCTATCAGGTTGCGGAACGCTTCACACAGTGAATTCGCAATACGATACGACAATTGGTAAAAAAAGGCAGATCACTAACGTCTACCAGAAGGCTCCGTTGCCCATGAGCATGAATCGCGTTGCATTGCTTCCCATGTACAGAGGACGCTATGAGCACCACGACTTTGAAGGCATCGAGGAAAATTTCCGTCTCGAACTGATCAAGCGTTCGCTTTTTGAAGTAGTCAGTCTGACTCCTGAGGAAATGAGCACGTTGTTCTCGGAACCCCGGTACTCCTCGATTGAATATCTGCCGGCAGACTTACTCACCAAACTTAGCACGAAGTATGGCATCGACGGTTTGCTGCTCCTTGACGTGAATTATTTCAAGCCTTATGAACCAGTGGGTCTTGGTATTCGAGCGAAGTTGATCGATGGACATACAGGTAAAATCGTTTGGGCGGCGGACGAGGTTTTCGACGCTTCCAATCCTGCGGTTTCCAACTCTGCCAGGAAATACTATAAGACAGAATCAATTATTCAATTTCCTCTTCACAACACTCAAACCATTCTACATAGCCCCAATCGATTTTCCAAATATGTTGCACATTCGCTATTCAGTGCTATTTATTTACAAAAAGATTAAAGTTCATCAGGAGAGAGCCGTTTTAAAAAGTAATTAACGAAATAGCCTGAAGAATCATTACTCTAACTAGTGTATGAATATCAATAACCGCCCACAGACTGACGAACTCTATACCCAGAACACAAAAGGAGCTGAGGCAAGAAAGCCGAAGCCGTCCTCTACTGAAGTCGATGCGGAAGTGAAGCCCTCCGGAGAAAAATTGGATCTTTCGATATTAGGTGCTTTAAGAGACCAGCCAGAAATCCGGCCGGAAGTGGTCGCCAGAGGTAAGGAATTGCTCAATGACCCTAATTATCCTTCCAAAGAAATTGTCGATTCGATTGCTAAACTCATCGTGCCCTTTGACGATGAAGAGTAGGTAACTTCAGCAAGGATTTGATCGCCTTGTGACCGGTAAAAATACCAGCTAGCCTATGAACCAAAATGTCGAGTCGTACAAGAAGGCCGCAATTTTATCGGCGAGTCCCGAGCGCTTGATATTGATGCTCTATGATGGTGCACTCGATGCGATGCGACGGGCTAAGTCAGGTTTCAAGCTCGAAGAAGTTAAGTCGCGAAATGAAACGATTAGTAATAATCTGATAAAGGCACAGAATATTTTTGGTGAGCTTCAGCGATCTTTGCGGCCTGAAAAAGGCAAGGAGTTTGCAGATCGGATGTTTGGCCTTTATGCCTTCTACTCGATGAAGTTGAATGAAGCGAACTTCAAGAAGGAGGAAGCTCCAATCGATCTGGCAATTGAACTTTCCTCCGAGATTCGCGACGCCTGGGAGGAGATGCTCGCGAAGCAGAAAGTTAAGGCGGAATCCGTCCCCGTTACCTCGGGAATGGGGGTTGGAGAAGGACTTTCACTACGAGCCTAGCCTTCTGATTGCCAATAAAATCGAATTTCCTTTCCGTCGAACTAGCGGAGGTTGCTTGCTTGCTGGTGATAAACCTTCACGCTAGTGCAATCAAGTAATGACTGATTTAAACACTGTCCTATAGTTTGTATGGAAAAACGGTTTGTTTTACTCACTGCTTATGAAGATCTCACAGCGAAGGAAACTTTCTGTATTAAGGAAGCAAACTTCGACGAGATCCAAAAAGTCCAATCAAAGAAGTCGAAACTCTTAGGGGAGCTAGGATCTCTGAGGGATAAGGATCGATTGAGAATCGAGGAGAAGGTGGATTTTAGTAGGCGCGTGGAAGCGTTACAGAAGCAAGAGCAAGAGAATGAAGAACGTTTCAGTTTGCTAATGGGTCAAAATAGAGCCGAATTGAGATCTCTTTCAAAGCACGCGACTTCCGTGTCACAAATCCGAAAGGCGTATGGGTCTGCATCAAGTCTGGATTCCCCCAATAGGTCTCTCACTGACAAGGCATGAGGTTCTTTAGGAAGAAATGTCAGCGGCGGACAAGAAGAGAAACGATTCCTGGATTCCCTGAATCATTTTAAAGGATCGAAATTCGCGCCAACGGTTGTGTCAGCTGACGGGAATAATAGGACGCAAGTTGTGGAATCGCTTTCCCGATTTTCAAGTTTTGAATACAAATGTGGACCCAATAGTCATGAGCTTGCTGATTGCATCTAGGGTTGTCATTTTGGAATTATTGGTTGCGGTTCTTCAGCCTATGAATTGAATTCGATTAATAGCCAGTTCAACGGGATTTATGTAGCGGATAAATAGGAAAGCATTGTAGAAAGGATTCAGTCTAAATGGAATTTGGCAGTCGTGTATGGCGATTCAGTGAGTGATAGGGGTTAGATTGAGTCTATTTTTACAAAAACCTTGTTCGATTTTGTTTCATTCTATCGCTTTGTCGCTAAGTTAATAATGTCGGGTCCTAATTCGTCTGGAACCGAAGCAATGTTACTTGTGATAGTTAAACCTGCAAAATCCGGAACTTAAGCTAAGCTTTTATGACCGTTGAAAGAATACTCATCTTGGATGATGAGCTTGTGATTAGGAAAGCTCTCGAGGAGCAACTAAGAAGAAAAAGGCTCTCTGTTTGTAGCGTTTCGACCCTGAGTGAAGCAGAGAAGCACATCCAAAAAGATGAGTTTGATCTCTTGTTTGTGGATGTTCATCTGCCAGACGGTAACGGCACGGAGTTGTTAGATCGAATCGCAACAATGCAGGATCCGCCTCTTGTGGTGATCATCACAGGAAATGGGACCGTAGAATCTGCGGTCGAATGCATGCGGGCGGGTGCGTTTGACTACATCATCAAGCCTTTTTCGTCATCGCAGATTGATGTCCTGATGAAAAAGGCCAAGGACTATCGCCAACTCGTTAAGGTAAATCAGTTCTTTGCGAAAGAAAGCGTAGAGGGGGCTGAACTAATCGGGAAAAGTGCCCCGATCGAGAATTTGCGATCTATGGTCGGCAAGGTAGCTCCAACGGAAGCCACCGTTCTGATCAATGGAGAGAACGGAACCGGAAAGGAGCTGGTTGCGAGTGAGCTTTACCGCAGAAGTAGTCGCCGAAAGGCTCCTTTTATCAAAGTCAATTGTGCAGCGATTTCCGAAAGCTTGATCGAAAGCGAATTCTTCGGTCATGAAAAGGGGGCGTTTACAGGTGCCATTCAGCGGCGCGAAGGGCGTTTTGAGCTGGCGGATGGCGGAACCATACTGTTGGACGAAATTAGTGAGATATCGCCAAAGGTTCAGGCCAAACTGCTCCGTGTCTTGCAAGAACGTGAGTTTGAACGAGTTGGAGGCAATAAGACGATCAAGGTTGATGTGCGAGTGGTTGCCACAACCAACCGTGATCTGATGAAATCGGTTGAAAGAGGGGACTTTCGACAAGACTTGTACTATCGACTGAATGTATTTCCGATTCACGTCCCACCATTGAGAGAGCGACAAGGAGATGTTCTGTTGCTCGCTAAAACGTTTGCACAAAAATTTGCTCGAAAGCATGGGATAACTTTGAGTGGCTTTGAGGAAGCAGCGTCTCGTTCTCTGTCTTCTCATCCTTGGCCTGGAAACGTCAGAGAGCTTCAAAATACGATTGAACGAGCGGTCATTTTATCCGAATCTGGATCAAAGATTTCGGCGGAGTCCCTTGGACTGATGCCGGTGATGGCTAATGTTAACGTCCCTGCCTTTCGCGAAACAGTAGCTAGTCCCGAGCCCGTTGGGGTGGGTGACGGTTCGACAGGGTATGGAGGTTCGAATCAGGCAGGATTTCCTCCCTCGACTCCAATGTCGTCATCGACCTTTTCTTCAGAGTCGAGCTTGCCTGATTTCGGTGATGAACCGCTTCCTTTGGAGCAGATTGAGAAGCAGCACATCTTGAGTACTTTGGAAACCACCAAAGGAAATCGGACTCATGCGGCTAAAATTCTCGGAATCAGTATCAGGACATTGAGAAACAAGCTCGCGATTTACCGTGAGGACGGAGAGTTCATTGCCGGAGAAGAGTAGGCAAGGTAAGGTTTGTAGCTGAAAGGCGGGATTATATCCGCTTTTCAGTTTCCCAGACGGGTTAATTAGAGTCAATTGGGGCATCGGGTGAGTTCCTTGGAGAATTACCTTCAGGGCGTAACCATGCGTTTCTCACGCATTCAAGGGCAAAATTCTACCTAAGCCTTTTTGCGCAGAGCACAATATACACAGGAGGGACCGAGCAGTTTGTCACCATGGATCAAGTATTTGTAATTTCAACTTCCAAAAGGGACGCAATTTGAGGCAATAGCGAGTATTCTAGCTTTAGCGTTTCGGCCTACCCACATTCCAGGACCGACGAAAGTAAAAAATTCTGACAGTCGATGATTCGAAGACAGTGCGGATCATCGTAAGGAAGTCCTTTAAGTCTTTTGTTTACGATGGGTTAGCAGTGCAAAACGGTGTTGGAGGCCTTGTAATAGCTGCGAAACAGACCCCTGAAATCATATTGCTCTATATAACGATACCGGTGATGGACGGAGTTGAAATGCTTACCAAGATTGAGTCCGATCCTTCGTCAAAATCGATTCTCGTGAGTATGCTTAAGGCTGAGGCAGGTCGCGAGAATGTGATGAAGTTCGCGAAGATAGGCTTGCGTGACTACATCGGTAAGCTGTTTAAGGAAGACATACTTGTAAACAAGCTAAGTTGAATTATAGAGTTACACCTTGTAGGCGATAAAGAGCATAGGCAAAAGAAGTTCGGTGATCCTATTGAAATTGTCGTGGTTGAGGACAAACCCGCAATTTAAGATCAGACTGAGAAGGGTTTTTCGGATACGAACTGGATAATAACTGGTTATTCACTGCGGGAGAGGCTATTGATTTCTGTCAAAGGAGAACTCCAGACTGTATTATTTGGGAGCCCATCGCTTCCCGAAGATGCGGGTATACCGTTGTAAAGATTTGTTCGATCGAGTGTGAAGTCAAAATACCTGCCGATCTTTAGCCTCTCAGTCAAAACCGAGGTAGAAGAGCAACAGCGTGCTCAGCTCACTGGATTTTCGACGATCATTACGAAGCCGATCGACTCTGATGAGTTGGAGAGCAAAATCTCTAGAACGATTAATTTAGATTCTTCAGGAAGATACTTCGATTTAGATGATGGTGTCATGATGGTCAAGCTGCTCAAGAAGTGTTATTCTTCGGCGATCAGCGAGCTCGGAATTTACTTAAAAACCAAGACCAGTGAAGCGGCAGACTTTGGAATCTCTCACGTCATATTTGATACGCAGCAGCTCCAGGGGTTGTATTTAGAGGTAGTCAGACTACTGTTGCAATCGATGAGGATCTTTCAGGAGCTCAGTCCTAAATACGCGATCGCTGGTAATTCCAAGGTCATCGAAGAAAGCAAAAAGCACTAGGAATCGAAAGATTGGACTTTTTGCGGAACGATCGAATCTGCGAGAGAGACTTTCTAGAGCAGGCTCAAATTCAAATACCGATGGCCGGATTATTTCTAGTTTTCGGATTGTTACGAAGATATCCTACTTCTTTTGCTTTTTCCCCCAGCTATCGCGTAATCCAACGGTACAATTTAATACCAACTGATCTGATTGGGTGTCTGGATCAACGGCATAGTAGCCCTTGCGTTCGAACTGAAAGCGCTCGCCAATTGTGGCTTTTCCTAATTCCGGCTCGCCGAAGGCGGTGATGATGGACTCAGAACTCTGATTCAGATTTTCTATGAATGTCTGTCCTTCCTCTACGTCTTCTGGGTTATTTTTCGTGAAAAGCTGCTCATAATTACGAACCTCTAGAGACCGATTTTTAGTGGCACTAACCCAATGGATAGTTCCTTTGACCTTACGTCCGTCGGGTGTAGATCCTCCTCTCGATTCGGGATCGAAGGTGGCGTGGATTTCTTGTATTTCACCTTCTCCGTCCTTGGTGAATCCGGTGCACGTAATGTAGCAGGCGTAGCGAAGTCGAACTTCGCGACCAGGACCGAGTCGAAAGAACTTTGTTGGGGGATCTTCCATGAAGTCCTCTCGCTCGATGTAGATCTCACGAGTTAGAGGAACCGAACGCATTCCAAGTTCAGGTTTCGTCGGGTGGTTGGGGCCGTCGAAGTATTCGGTATCATTCTGAGGAAAATTTTCTATGATTACTTTAACAGGATTGAGCACGGCCATTCTGCGATAGGCTCGTTCTTCCAAGTCTTGGCGAATGCAATACTCAAGTAGGGCGTATTCATTCATTCGTTCTCTCTTGGCAACGCCTACTCGATGGCAAAATTCATTTAGCGACTCAGGAGTGTAACCGCGTCTACGGAATCCGGATACAGTAGGCATTCTTGGGTCATCCCAGCCTCGTACATGGCCTTCACTGACAAGTTGCAATAGTTTCCTTTTGCTTGTCACAATATGCTCTACATTGAGACGGGCAAATTCAATTTGACGTGGCTTGCTGGGAACGGGAAGGTTCTTTAAAAACCAGTCGTAGAGAGGTCGGTGAAATTCGAATTCGAGAGAACAGAGACTATGTGTGATTCCCTCGATTGCGTCGCTTTGTCCGTGAGTGAAGTCATAGGACGGGTAGATTTTCCATTTGTCTCCAGTCCGATGATGATTGGCGTGTAGAATGCGGTAGAGAACAGGATCGCGCAAATTCAGATTTGGATTGCCCATGTCGATCTTAGCCCGGAGGACGCGGTTGCCTTCATCAAACTCACCATCTTTCATTCGCTGAAATAAATCCAAATTTTCCTCTACCGTTCGGTCACGAAAAGGAGAGTTTTTACCCGGTTCTATCAAAGACCCTCTACCTTTCCGCATTTCCTCTGGGCTTTGGTCATCTACATAGGCGAGTCCCTTGCGAATCAGGTGAAGGGCCCAATCGTAGAGTTGATCAAAGTAGTCGGACGCGAAAAACAAGTTATCCCCCCAGTCCGCACCTAGCCATTTGACATCTTCCTTAATTGCATCAACGTACTCAGATTCTTCTTTCGCTGGATTCGTGTCATCGAAACGTAGATTGAATTGCCCATTGTAGTCTCGAGCAATTCCGTACGATACTTGAATCGCGAAGGCGTGTCCAATGTGCAGGTAGCCGTTGGGCTCAGGAGGAAAACGAGTTATTATTTCCTGGTTAGGTTTGGCTGCTTTGTATTCGTCGATGATATCTCGAATGAAATTGGATGAGGTTTCTTCAGTCATATTGGAAATGCTTACGCTAGATTCATTAGCGGTATTTGTTTATAGCCATCTCTAGGCGATTCAGAACACGTTTTTTTCCTAGTGCTTCAAGCATTGGTATGAAGTCTGGCCCTGAATTTGTACCGCTTACGGAGAATCTAACGATGGGATACCAGGTAAAAGGTTTAAGCTGTTTTTCATCGGCCAATTGGTTAAACGCGGAATCAATCTCAGTTTGAGTCCAGTTTTGTAACGCTGCCAGACGGGGCAGCAACTCCTCCAATCGATCGATCGCTCCTTCCTTTTTCATCACTTTGCTTTCCGCCTTTTCGCTAATAGCGTATTGGTGGGAAAAGAAATAAGAGGCGAATCCGGGAAGATTTTCGAAACTGTCAATTTTCTCCTTACAGAGTTTCATAACAGCGGTCAGATAAGTTTCATCAACTGGTTCTTCAATCAATCCAGATTTGACTAGCGACCGTTTCCCTATTTGCACGTACGCTTGGATCGGCATCGCCTTCATGTACTCAAAGTTTAGGTGAGACATCTTTTGCTCATCAAATCGAGCACCTCCTTTTTGTACATCCTCGAGTCTAAACCTTGAAGTTAGTTCTTCGATTGTAAAAACCTCTTGCTCATCCTTTGGAGACCAACCCAGTAAAGCGATGAAATTGCGGACCGCTTCGGGGATAAAATTGCGTTCCCTGTATTCTGAAATCAAGGCTCCTTTGTCACGTTTCGACATCTTCCCTTTCCCTTCTTTCGGGTTTTTGAGGATCATCGGCAGGTGAGCGAACTTTGGGGGTTCTACCCCGAAAGCATTGAATAGCTCTATGTGCTTCGACGTATTTGAGAGATGGTCTTCACCTCGAATGACGTGGGTGATTTTCATTGCAATATCGTCGACTACGTTAACGAAGTGAAAGCTCGGTTCGCCGTTTGAGCGTTGAATAACGAAGTCTCGATCTTCGCGTCGTGTTACTTTGCCTCGAATGATGTCCTCAATTACAACTGGCAGCGTTTTAACTTTCTCGACGTCGGCTTTCAAGTAGTCGTCGTATTCGGTGAAGCGATCGCCTTCCAGTTTGAAGTAGATGGCACCGTTTTTTTCATAAACCCGGTCTTTGTCTTTCAGGATTTTTAGGTATTCGGCGTAGATATCGTTTCGCTTGCTTTGGAAATGGGGGCCGAAATCGCCTTCCTTACCTGGACCTTCATCCCAGTCCAGACCCAGCCACTTGAGGCCGTCGATGAGCTCTTCGAGTGCTTCCTTTGTATTTCGCTCCTTGTCGGTATCTTCTATTCTGAGAACGAAAACCCCCCCCTCTTTGCGGGCAAAAAGCCAATTGAAAAGCGCGGTTCTCGCGGTACCAATGTGGGTGGATCCCGTCGGGCTAGGAGCAAATCTGACTCGGACTTGGTTCATATTCAGGACACGTTGCGCTTAAGGTGAGGCGAATCAAGGCATCTCTTCGGAAGGGTGATAGAATGGTTGGATTCGGTTTGGTTCAACGTCTCGCAAGACGGCTAATTGGGAAGAGCAGCACGATTGAAAGGGCGACCAGCAGGGAGCCGATAGTTGCCCAACTTTGGATCGAGATCAAATTAAGCATGTAGAAACCGATAAAGGGAGCCACTAGACCCCGCACCCCAGTCATAAATGAATGAACCGTCATGTAGTCGGACTCTTGCCCTGGTGGCGCGAACTTAGTGACCCAGAGGCTCCAGTTGACGTTTCCTCCCGCCATCGCCAGGCCGTAGCCGACGGAACCGATATAAATCCCTGCCATCGTATCCGAAAAAAAGAAGATCAAGATTGCAGCCAGCTGAATGGCACTCGTTAAGGCACGAACGAGGAAGAAATTAAAGGCGTCAAAAAGGTGCCCCCAGATTGAAGTCGCGAAAATGCGGACAGTGCTAGGAATAATGATGCCTGCGACGGCTATTTGAGTATTTGTAGCATGAATACTGTATACATCGCTTGTCATATACTCAATTTGAAGGGGCATGGTGCTTAAATTGCCAAATCCAAGGATCATCCACATTCCCAACATGCAGCCGAACACCTTGTCCTTCCATACGAGTGATAGGTGGGTCAGTGGGTTTCCGCTAGGGCTTCGCTGAAGAATCTCAGACGGAACCTTGTAAATGCATATTCCGGAAAAAATGCAGGCTACCGCCATTATCTGAAAGAGAATCGGGAATTGTGAAAGATCCTCCTCGAGGAGTTGGCCTCCAAACCATCCAAAAACAGGGGCAATTGCGATACTAACGGAAATCGCATAGGCGACTCGCTTGCCCCGCAATCCAGAAGTATAGTTGGTGGAGTAAATGTGGATAAGCAGCGGCATTTGCTGGGCCAAGAGAGCGGCTGCAGCGGTTCCCGCTCCTAAGAATAGCCAAAGTGAGTCTATTCCTAAAGAGGCCACCCAGAAAAGAATCCCTGAAATCATGTAGTTGATGCTGCATAACTTGGAGGTTTGTAGCCTCAGTCGAGGCAGGTAGAACAGTGCGATGGGCGTTGAAAGGAGTCCAATTGTGAATGCAGCTGGAACCAATGCCTTTGCAAAGGACGTTCCATCGAAGTAGCGAGTGACAACGAGAAGCGCGAAAATGCGCCACCCTGAATCCATGAGGCCACTCAAAGAACTTCGAATAATGTCCCAGCGAAAAGTTTGGCGAGCGATTTCGACTTGGCTTGCTGAGACCTGAGGATCGGGAATTTTGGAGTTCCCCTCTTTCACAGGGATTGCCCGCACGCTTCGACAAGCGATTGGAATTCAGGATGGTTCTTGAGCGAGTTGAGGTCGGAGTCCTGGATAAGCCAATTTCGGTCATCGTACCCGAGTTCAATCGCTTTCCTGAGTGACTCGAGAGCTTCGCGTTTTCGCCCCAGCAAGCACAAGGTGCAGGCCAGATTGTACTGTACCCGCGGGTTTTGAGGGGAGATTCGGGCTAACCTTCGGTCAATGCGGAGAGCTTGATTCACCATCTCATATTTTGAGTATAGACCGCCAAGCAGCTCCAGCGTTTCTGGGTTCTTGGAGTCTTTTTTGAGAAGGTTCTCAAAAAAAATTATCTCGAAGGCATCTTGGGCATCGATTTCCATTTCGGAATACATGTTATGCTGAGGGTGCTTACCTGCAAGCGAAGGTTTTTCGGCGGTAAAGATATACCGACGATAGCGCTGAGAGCAGATTTCTGAATGGATGTCGAAGATTACTATAGATGCTTCGTTCCAGGCACTGAAACTGAATTGAGCCTGAGCGCTTTCACTTGTCAAAATCAGGTAGGTTCCGGTCGATTCGGGGAGCGGGCTAGGGGCGTTACGAGTTTCCCGCACTCGAAAAGAAAATCTGAAAAAACCCCTTTGATCTCTAGGTGTTAGGAGTCGTTGTAAAAATTTACAATCCTATCTGTAACCATTCCTTGTGTCCCTCCCATTTGGGCACGGGCATTAATTAAATATGGCTCCAGACTAGCATGGCGTATTCATTGACCAATACATTTCTTAGATTCTTCTATCGATTATTGTACCTGAATTGGCATTCCGCCTGATGCAGGTTGAGGAAAGTCTCGAATCTAAGGGCTGATCCTTTGATTTGAGCAAGATTTGGCGAAGGTGTCGCTCGAGGTTGCTGGCAGCGTTAAGCCTGGGGAACGGGTTCGTACCGACAAGATAAACGAGAACGAAGAAATCGACACAATTCTTGGTGAGGTCATCGAAGTTTGAGAGACGGACGTAATCGTTCAGATTGAACCGTCCAAACTGGAAATCGGCGAAACGGCTCGGATCTTTCCTTCAGTTCAAGCTTTGGAAGCGGATATTCTCGCCTTAATCCCGGACGGCAAGTTTTCGGTTTCCGATCCAGCCGATGATGACAAAATGGATAACAGGGCCTCTTTGGAAGCTTACCGCGTGGCACTTAACGAGTTTCCTGAAGAACCACGCCTCCATGCTCAGTTGGGGCAATTGCTAGAATTTCTAGAGAAGCCCGCTGGCCCTATTTTGAGTTATGAAAGAGTGCTCGAACTAGAGCCAGACCACTCGGTAGTCCTTCAGAGACTTACTTTTCTCCGATTTTTTGGACCAGAAGAATTCCGTGACCTATAGGTATCCCGTGGGTTCTATAGCCCTGCGGCTGAACTTGAATTTGACGCTGCGATGCCGGTCATCGGTTCGTTGAGCCGTGATACATCAGAGGGTCCACGCGACTACGAAGCTGCCGTACATTGGTTTGAAATCGCTTCTCAGAAGGGAAATCTTTAATCCCAAAACGCTCTTGCCCAATGCCATGAAAACGCATTGGGAATCAACGAAGACATCAGCAAATCGTTGCTTTGGTACCGAGGCTCAGTAGAGCTGGATCATGCTCCTGCGATGTGGAATCTGAACCAAGTATCGGTGCAGCGGCTAATGATTCGATTGTTTTCAACTGTTGTGGTAAAGCTGTGAAGTGCGTTCAGCTGAAAGCAACGGTTGATCTCGCTGAATACTACCTCAATGGTCAAGGAATCAAGACCGACATAGGGGTCGCCCTCGAACTGCTCAGTGATGTGCCGGAACGTGGAAGCTCTGATGTGATGCGTAGATTAGCATCCATCTACTTGGATGGCTTCTTGGTGAAGAAGGACTACGACATCGCTGCCTCTTTCTATCGTAAAGCGGCCGATGAGGGAGATCCGGTGGCTTAGTTTATTTTGGCTGTGATACTGGAAAAAGGCCAAGACATTGTCCGCAATCGCGACGCAGCCATCGCATGATATCAAGATACAGCCCGTCAGGGACACAATTCTTCGCAGAAGCGATTGCTCAAGCTGCAGTTGGATTGGTACTCCTACCTCGAATTTAGTAAGTGTGAAGTGCTCAGATAGGAGCCCTATCGGTACAAGTGAATAGTGGGCCGGTTGGTTACCGACTTACTTCTTTTTTGCGGGATTTTTTTCGAATAATAAGGACTAGTTTGAAGTCTCGACTTTGCTCTTGGAGCAAAATCCCTTTTCCTGGAGTCCTTCGCAGGAAGCCGTAACTTGAAGACGCTGGCTAATGGGTGTCAGCCCAAGGTTGGCGGAAACCGTGTTTCCATACCATTCCATGAAGGGGGCTGGTATTTCGAAAATCTTCTGGCAGTCGTTGCAAATGACCTGGGCCTTCTGGGCGCCTTGCTCCCGGTTGGGCATGTAGTACTTCAGGTTCGTGCCAATATCGACCTCGCGCGCCAGACTGCTCTCGACGAGTATGGGAAGGGTGCGATAGACGGTAGCTCGGGAAACCGTGCGGTCGATCAGCCGTGCCTTGTTTAGAAGTTCCTCTGCTGTGAAATGACTCGACTCCTTGAATACGGCTTCGAAGATAGCCATACGTTGGCCAGTCATTCTCAGATTATGTTTTACCAAAAAGGTACGAAATCGTTCTCTGCAATCTTTGATTGTCAGGAAAGGCAGTCTCGATACGTTCTCAATAAGTGTCAATGTCGGATTAGCGCCTGTGAATTTGAATGATGAAATCGTAGCGGTATGGCTATTGGCGGGGTTTGACAAAACCCTCCATTATAAGGCGGCTGAGGGGATGTCTCGGCAAATTGCTGTGGGGACACTCGTTCGTGTCCCTGTGGGGAGGCGGTTCACATTAGGGGTCGTTGTCGAAAAAAAAGCAGATCCGGATGTGGAGTATTCAAAGCTGAAGATGGTCTCGCAAGTTTGCTATGACCAACCCATACTGACGCCAAGGTTGTTAGAGCTCGCGGGATGGATGCGGTCCTATTACGGGGCGAAGCGCGAAGCTGTATTGGAGACGATGATACCAGGTCCGATTCGTCAGGGAATGTCGGCCAAAAAAGAAAAATATGTGTCAGTCAGAAAAAAACTTGGCCAGGAGGAACTGGAGACGCTGGGTAGGAGGGCACCCAAACAGCGGGATTTGTATGATTTTGTCCTTCAGCAAATAAAGCCTCAAAAAAAGAGCCTGATACTCAATCGATTGAAGCTATCGGCGGCCACATACAACGGACTTCTGGAGAAGGGATTCATTCACGAGGAGTCACGTGTAGCGGAGCGAGTAGCCTATGAGGACGAGATTGGGGAAATAGAGTTCGCGGTAGAAGAAAAATTCACACTAAACGATGAGCAAGTCGCAGTGACCGAGAGCTTGAGGGCAACCTTGTCAAAGGGGGGATTTGCAACCCACTTAGTCCAAGGAGTAACGGGCTCCGGAAAGACCGAAGTTTACCTCGATGCGATGGAGGCAGTTCTTGAAAAGGGGCAGGGGGTGCTTTTTCTCGTGCCTGAAGTGGCGCTGACTCCGCAGACCGTAGGAAGAATTCGGTCCCGGCTCGCTCAATACGCTAATGTACAAACGGTCGTTTGGCACAGTCATCTCTCGGACGGAGAACGTTTGGACGCCTGGATGGCTCTGGCATCTGGTAGGGCACAGGTTGTCGTTGGAGCTCGTTCAGCTGTTTTTGCTCCGATTAAAAAGCTTGGACTGATAGTCGTGGATGAAGAGCACGAATCTGCTTTTAAGCAGGATGAGACCCCCCGCTATCATGGTCGAGATGTCGCCGTGTATCGGGCGTATTTGGAGAATACGCTTTGCGTGTTGGGTTCAGCGACCCCCTCACTCGAGTCTTATCGTAATGTCACCCTAGGAAAATACGCTCTCGATCGACTTACGCAAAGAGTAGACGATCGGGCACTGCCGATGATGCATGTGGTGGACATGAGACAGGAGATTGCCCGCACTCGCAAGTCGACTCAGCTGTCAAAGACGTTGGTTGAGAAACTCCGGGACCGTTTTGAGAAGAAAGAGCAGAGTATACTGTTCATCAACCGAAGGGGATTTTCGTCGAGCATGCTTTGCCAGGACTGTGGTCATGTTGAGATCTGCAACCATTGTAGCGTTCCCATGACCTATCACCGTAGTGATGAGACGTTGAAATGCCATTTATGCGGGGAGGAAGCCAATGCCCCCACGCAATGCCCGTCGTGTAAGAGCCCTAAGATTCGCTGGAAGGGAATGGGGACCCAACGTATTGAAGATGCGGTGACACGAGTGATGCCGAAAGCGAAAGTAGTGCGTATCGATGCGGACACGATGAGTCGAAAACACTTGTTTCGACAGATTCTTGGAGAGTTCCGATCTGGTGCAATTGACGTACTTGTCGGGACCCAAATGATCGCTAAGGGGCTTGATTTTCCGAATGTAACACTGGTTGGAATGGTGGATGCCGACTTGTCTCTTCACATTCCAGATTTCAGAGCGAATGAAAGAACGTTCCAGCTTTTGGTTCAGGTATCAGGTCGTGCGGGTCGAGGAGATTTGGCGGGTGAAGTGGTGGTGCAGACTTTTACCCCTCATGCGGATCCTATCCAGTTCGCCCGAAGAGGCGAGGTGGATGCATTCTTGGAAATCGAGGCGGAGTCGCGGAAGCGTTTTCATTACCCCCCGTACCGTCATCTGATCCGGCAAGTTTTTAGAGGGCCTAATCCAGACAAAGTATCGTTCTTTGCTGAGCAATTTGCCAAGCGGGCAAACGAAAGGTTGGGGGGCAAAATCGAAACGCGAGGACCAGCTCCTTGTTCGATCGAAAAGATGAAGGACCATTATCGATTCCAAATATGGTATTTCGCTTCGAGTATAACGAATACCATGGCTGAACTGTCAGAGGTCGCTAGTGAAATCGGCTGGCCCCCGGATGTGATACAAATTCTGGATGTAGATCCGATGTCGTTGAGTTGATTAGGGCTCGTATTCTCGCTATGCCGAATTGATCGGCTATTCAATTATACCAACGAGGCTAGAGACAAACGCTAGCCTGACGATTTCATCAAATCGAAGATGCTCGTTTCCCGTATTGGTGAGTTCTACCTATTTCAGCCTCTGGATAAAGTTACTCAGCTTTATGCTGTAAGGAAAGACAGGAAAAAGAGGGCGTGGAGAATACGTGGGAATGGACGAACTCTCGATTGAAGAGGTCCAGTCAATCGTTTCTTGTATTGTCGGTCCTTGAGTGGCCAAGAACTAATCAAAAATTGATCGAAGAAGTTGGTTGATGAAAATCACTGGGCTCCTATGGTGCTGAGATGCGAATATATTTCCTGGGAATAGCAGGGACCGCGATGGGGAACGCGGCATTATTGCTACGTGATTTAGGACACGAGGTAATTGGGTCGGACCGGGCGGTGTATCCGCCAATGAGCGACATGCTCCTTCAGGTGGGGGTTGAGGTGCTAGAGGGCTATAGTGTGGATCGCTTGCAGGAACTTGAGCCTGATCTTGTGGTGATTGGAAATGCGTTCTCTCGAGGTAACGAAGAGGTCGAGTTTCTCTTGGAATCGAGATCGATTCCCTTTGTTTCCCTCCCAGGTGTTCTCAACCAGTTTGTGCTTTCGAAACGCCAAAATATTGTTGTGACGGGTACGCACGGAAAGACGACGACGACTTCCTTGGCCGCATACTTGCTTGAGCAGTCGGGAGCGAATCCGGGTTACTTGATCGGAGGGGCCCCGTTAGACCCAGATCGAGGTTGGAACAATGGATCTGCAGATGCCCCATTTGTGATTGAGGGTGACGAATATGATAGTGCATTTTTCGATAAGCGGAGCAAGTTCATTCATTACGCGCCTCACATCGTAATTTTAAACAATCTTGAATTTGATCATGCGGACATTTTTAGGGATCTCGAAGATGTTAAGCGAAGTTTCGATCATTTGATCCGATTGATCCCACGGAGCGGCTTTTTATTGATCAATGAAGATGATTCGAATGTATTGTCTCTTCTGCCGATCAACTGGACGCGCGTTATCCGAGTAGGAGTTTCTGAGTCCTGTGAGCTGCGTATCACAAAATATGAGACGAATTCGAAGGGCTCTAAATTCGATCTAGAGTGGAAGAACAGAAGGTGGTTGTCCGTGGAATGGGCAATGTTGGGTCTATTCAATGCCAGAAATGCAGCCATGGCGTGTCTGGCGTCAGCGTTGTCCCTCTTGGGTGAAGACAGGATCTCGGATTTTCAGGCATCCGGAATCGAACAATTTAGGGGGGTTCAACGAAGGCAGCAGATCCGCTTGGAGACCGATAGGCTAATCGCGATTGAGGATTTCGCCCATCACCCAACTGCGATCAAGGAAATACTGGAGTCGGTGCGAGCTCGGTATCCTAATAGCAGGCTCATTGCTGCCTTTGAACCGCGAAGCAATACCTCACGTTTAGAAATTATGCGAGCGCCTTTGTGTGAGGCGTTGTCCCAGGCGGATGCGGTGGTGATAGGAGCGGCAAAGAAGAGCCCTGATAAATATAATGAAATCATGAATACGGAAGCACTTGCTTCGGATTTGAATGCTGCGGGCATAGCCGCGATTGCGAATCTGTCGAACGAAGCGAGCCTAAAGGCCTTGATCGAGCTTTGTGCAGATGACTCAGGACAGCAGTTAGTCGTTTTCTTAACAAATGGGTCATTTGACGGAATTATCGGCCAGTTCGTTGACCATTGTTTGAGAGGAAGTTTCTAAGTTAGCTTGCGGACTTTTCCGAATTCGCTCTAATTTTGCGATTATGGCAACGCCTCCTTTTCACTTTCAAAAGCTTTTTGAACTGGACCAAGACGATACTGAGTACCGGCTTCTTACCAAAGAGTTCGTATCCACAGATTCGTTCAACGGACAAGGAATTCTCAAAGTCGAACCTGAAGGACTGTCCTGTCTTGTGAGACAGGCGATGCACGATCTTTCGTTTATGCTTCGCCCGGCCCACCTCGAGCAAGTGGCCTCTATTTTGGAAGATCCGGAAGCCTCCGAAAATGATCGTCATGTAGCCCTGACCCTCTTGCGCAATGCAGAAGTGGCTGCTCAAGGAGTGCTCCCATTTTGCCAAGACACGGGAACTGCAATTGTCATGGCGAAAAAGGGTCAACAGGTCTGGACCGATGGTGACGATGAGGTGGCAATCGCGAAAGGCATATACGACGTTTACACAGGCGAAAACCTCAGGTATTCGCAGGTTGCTCCTACGACTATGTACGAGGAAACGAACACTCGGACCAATTTGCCTGCTCAGATCGACATCTATGCCAATGAGGGAGAAGAATACTCATTTCTGTGTATTGCCAAGGGAGGAGGTTCGGCGAACAAGACCTTTCTTTATCAGGAAACCAAAGCCCTCCTGAACCCGGATTCTTTAGAGGCATTCATGTTGGACAAAATGGTCTCCCTCGGAACTTCGGGCTGTCCGCCCTACCATCTCGTTTTTGTTATTGGAGGGACCTCGGCTGAAGCTTGCTTAAAGACGGTGAAAGTGGCGTCGACCAAGTACCTGGATGGCTTACCCACTAGCGGAAACGAGCAAGGACGGGCCTTTCGCGATGTTGAGCTAGAAGAAAAGATGCTCAAGCGGGCGCAAGAGTGTGGGGTCGGAGCCCAGTTTGGAGGGAAGTACTTTGCGCTCGATGTCAGAATCGTCCGCCTTCCGAGGCACGGAGCGAGTTGCCCTGTCGGGATTGGAGTTTCCTGCTCTGCGGACAGGAATATCAAGGCCAAAATAAACCGAGAAGGAATCTGGCTAGAGAAACTAGAGGGCGATCCAGGAAGATTGATCCCCGTAGCGGTTGGCGGGCAAAAAGAGGCCGATGCGGTGCAGCTCGATCTCAATCGTCCCATGAAAGATATTTTGGCCGAGCTAACCAAATATCCGGTTCAAACGAGGCTTTCACTATCGGGAACGATTATCGTGGCTCGTGATATCGCGCACGCAAAACTAAAAGAACGCCTCAATGCCGGTGAAGGGTTGCCGCATTACTTCAAAGACCATCCCGTTTATTATGCAGGTCCAGCGAAGACACCGAAAGGGCTTCCCTCTGGCTCGTTTGGACCAACAACCGCGGGAAGAATGGATGCCTATGTGGAGCTGTTCCAGAAGAACGGCGGGTCGATGATAATGTTAGCAAAGGGGAATCGAAGCCAGGAGGTAACGGATGCTTGCCACAAATACGGCGGATTTTATCTGGGTTCCATAGGTGGTCCGGCCGCAATCTTGGCGAAGGAAAATATCAAGAAAGTTGAAGTGGTTGAGTACGAAGAGCTAGGTATGGAAGCCATTTGGAAAATCGATGTGGTGGATTTCCCGGCGTTCATCTTAATAGATGACAAGGGAAACGACTTTTTCCAAATGATCCGAAAGCAAAAACTGGCTTAATTCCCCTTTTGAATTTGGCACTAGGCCTCAGTTGCCTAGAAGCTAGGATTTAAGGTTCTCAGATAGAACAACCCAAATCGTAAATCAGAATGAACTCTCGCCGCCACTTTGTTAAGTCTACTCTTGGATTTTCCGCTCTTGCCGCTACCTCGCAATTTAAACTGCTCGGTGCCCATCACGCAAAGGCCGAAAAGTGGTTTGATATCTCGCTTGCTCAATGGTCGCTTCACCGAGCGTTCAAGGGCGGTGATTTGGATGCGATGGATTTCGCGAAGATTTCGAAGCGCCATTTTGGCGTAAATGCGATCGAGTATGTGAACCAGTTCTACATGGACAACTTTACTCCCAAAGTGGTCCGTGAGCTGAAGAAGCGTTCAGCAGACGAAGGTGTCCGAAACGTGTTGATCATGTGCGATCGGCTTGGGAACCTTGGAGACCCCAGAAAGGCCGCTCGAGTCAAGACGGTTGACAACCACGAAGTCTGGGCCGACGCCGCTAAAGAGTTAGGTTGCCACTCGATTCGGGTAAATGCGGGGTCCTCCGGTAGTTACAATGAACAGATGAAGTTAGCGGCGGATGGTCTGAGCAGGCTAGGAGATTACGGCGAATCGATTGGAATCAACGTGATTGTAGAAAACCATGGCGGACTTTCTAGCAATGGGGCATGGCTAGCGAGTGTAATGAAAAAAGCCAATCACCCGCGGGTGGGTACCCTGCCGGACTTTGGCAATTTCATAATCGATCGAAAGACAGGCGAGAGCTATGATCGGTATAAGGGTATCGCAGAACTCATGCCCTATGCAAAAGGAGTCAGTGCCAAGACTCACGATTTCAACGATGCCGGTAACGAGGTAAATACCGACTTCGAGCGGATCCTGAAAATCGTGAAGGACGCGGGATATCGGGGTTATATTGGTATTGAGTACGAGGGTCGTGAGACCGGTGAAGTTGAGGGTATCAAGCTGACTAAGAAACTGCTTCAACGGCTGGGCGGTCGCTCCAACGAAGCCTAACAAGCAAAAAATAAGCCATTATCAAAGAGGATTTATCCGTTCCAAGCTATTGGGTTTCAGCACCGGTAAACGACGTGGTTTTACTGAGAAAACACATTGCTCTCTGAGGGATCGTCTAGATCTCATTGGGTTATGGCTTCTCTCGAAAGGGCACTAAAGCTTCGCGGTCTTCTTTAGTCTGATCGCGTTCTTTGCCTATTATCCATCGGAGCGATTTTCGACAATTGCCCAATGTAGGGTATATTGGATCTAAGTCCTTTTGTATGGGGCGAATCCGCTTGTCTTCGAATTAGGGGATACTTATCGCTAGCCCCTTTTCAAATTGAAGCTAGCAATGTTTGCGGAACTAAATCAAAACTACGATCCTAAAGAGGTGGAATCCAAGTGGTACAAGGCTTGGGAAAAAAAGGGCAGTTTCGAGGGAAACGTCCAAAATGGTAAGAATTCCTTTACCATTATGATTCCGCCTCCGAATGTGACAGGCATTCTCCACATGGGTCACGTATTGGATAATACGCTTCAGGACATATTCATTCGACGGGCCCGAGTGGAAGGGAAGTCGTCACTTTGGTTTCCAGGGACCGATCACGCATCCATAGCCACTCAGCATAAAGTCGAGAAAGCGCTTCGAGATGAAGGAACTTCCCGATACGAGCTTGGCCGGGAGAAATTTTTGGAAAGAGCCTGGGAATGGTCGGATGAGCATGGGGGCATTATTTTTAATCAGCTTAGAAAGTTGGGAGCTTCTTGTGATTGGCGCCGCTCTCGCTTTACCATGGATACCGCGTATCAACGTTCAGTACAGGCCTCCTTTGTTGAGTTTTATAATCGCGGATATATCTATCGAGGAAAGCGCTTGGTAAACTGGTGCCCAGCATCTCAAACGGCTCTGAGTAATGAGGAAGTTGAGATGAGACCTCAAAAGGGGAAGCTATACAGAATGCGATACGAGATTGTGGAGGAGCCCGGCCGATTCGTAGAGATTTCAACTACACGTCCTGAAACGATTATGGGCGATACTGGGGTGGCGGTGCATCCCAATGACGAACGATACGCAGATCTTGTCGGCAAGCATTGCTGGCGACCGTTTCCCAGAGCGGAAATTCCCGTTGTTGCGGATCGCTCGGTGGAAAAGGAGTTTGGGACCGGTGTTCTCAAAGTAACTCCAGCTCATGACCAAGTCGACTTCGATATCGGAAAGCGGCACGATCTACCTTTGATCGATGTTATGAATCCGGACGGAACTCTCAATGAACTGGCAGGTGAGGAGTTCGACGGAATGGAGCGTTTCAAAGCCCGTAAATTTGCGGTACAGAAACTCGAAGAACTTGGGCTTCTTATCGATGCCGAGGACTATGACAATAATGTGGGTTTTTCTGAAAGAGGGGGAGTTCCCATTGAACCGAGACTCTCGGAGCAGTGGTACCTGAAGTATCCAAAAATTGAGGAAGCTAAGCGAGCGGTTGAAAAGGGAATTATTAGGTTCCATCCCAAGCGCTGGGAAAAAGTCTATTTACATTGGCTCAATAATATACAGGATTGGTGTATTAGCCGGCAACTCTGGTGGGGTCAACGTATTCCGGTCTGGTATGCAAAAGGTGCTGACCGAAACGATTCGGCCAATTGGCATGTTTCTGTCGACGGTCCCAGTGATCCTGAAAATTGGGAGCAGGATGAGGACGTTTTGGATACATGGGCTTCATCAAACCTTTGGCCGTTTGCGACCTTTGGGTGGCCGATCGAAGATCAGAAAGTAAAAGCTGAGCTCGATTACTTTTATCCTACCAGCATGTTGGTGACGGGGTTCGATATCATCTTTTTTTGGGTAGCCCGAATGATTATGTCAGGGCTCGAGCTGATGGGAGAATCCAAAGAGGGTTTGACTGACGAGGAGATCGCTCAGCGCATCCCCTTCAAAGACATTTTCATTCATGGACTTATTCGAGATGCCAAAGGCCGTAAGATGTCTAAGTCACTTGGGAACTCGCCGGATCCACTGGATTTGATTGCCAAATTTGGAGCGGACGGTTTACGTTTTGGAATAATAAATATAGCCCCAAGCGGTTCGGATATTCTATTCGCCGAGGAACGAATCGAGATTGGGCGCAACTTCTGCACGAAGCTTTGGAATGCCTGTCGCTTTAGACAAATGGCGGGTGGCGCTGCCGAGGGACAAAGCTTGGAAGCGATCATAGATCGACTGGCAGGATCGCAGCTGGAGGGATACGGAAACTGGATTCTATTTCGGTTGTTGCAGACGATGGAGGAGATTGAGGGACAATTCGCTCGTTTTGAGATGCATCAGTTGACACACTCCTTGCACAACTTTTTTTGGGGTGATTTCTGTGACTGGTACGTGGAGGCAGCGAAGGCGATGTTGCAGTCAAAAGACGATCTACGACATGATGCGGCTTTAGCTGTATCGGACCTTGTGATACGGCATTCGCTGCTTTTGTTGCATCCGATTATGCCTCACATTACGGAAGAACTTTGGCAGGCGATGGGTTATTCAGTAGACGGGGAATTATTGCAAGACGCGGGGCTTTTGCCAGCTGCCCAACTGCGAGAATTGCTGAATGCGAAGAGTGTTTCAATTGACGCAGAAGGTGCGAGGCAGATCGAACTGATCAAGGAGCTTATCACTCAGGCGAGAGCCTCAAAGGCAGAGTACAATGTAGCTTCCAAGCGCGACGTAACCCTTTTCGTAACACCGACCGACGATTCATGCGTGACGTTGATCGAGGCCAACTTGGATACGATTAAGCGACTTGCCGGTGCCGCAACCATCGAACTCGTAAAAACGGTTGAGAATTTGCCCGGTTCTGTGTCCGCTCTGGGCACTGTTTACCTTGATCTGTCCAGTGCGGTGGACGTTGAGGCAGAAAAAGAGCGTCTCAGCAAGGAACTCGAGAAGCTGACCAAGGCCATCCAAGCGGGTGAAGGAAAACTGAATAACCCAAGCTTTGTTGATAAAGCCCCTCCCCAGGTAGTTGAGGGTGCGAGAAAACAGCTTTTAGAAACGAAAGCGAGGAGAGACGAAATCGCCCGACTAATCGAGAGCTTGTAACCTGACCCATCAGTAAGTCTTTGAATCACGGCTTCCTGTGTTTCATAGGAATCGCGGTTTATGGGTATTGTAATGCTTTCTTATCAATCAACCCCTTGACACGGTCGTCTTTTAAGGTAGCCAACATCTATAACTAGATAGATTTACTTGAGATTAAGCGAATGTCGGTGCAAATGGACGAAAAATCTGCACAATTCCCAGACTTGGAGGCGGCAACTCCACAGGAGCGGGTACGGTGGGCAGCGGATATGTTTGGCGACGAGCTGATAATGACGACCAGTTTTGGTACGCATTCAGCAGTGATGTTGCATTTGGTTACCTCCGTGATCCCGGATATCCCGGTCGTTTTTATTGATACTGGATATCTGTTCCCTGAAACCTACCGGTTCGCAGTTGAATTGATGGAAAAGCTGAACCTCAATCTTAAGAAGTACCGGGCGTATATTTCAGCCGCGGAACAAGAGGCCCTCCATGGACGTTTGTGGGAAAAAGGTCATGAAGGGCTTAAGCAGTACAATTTGATGAATAAGGTGGAGCCGATGGACAGGGCCGTTCAGGAACTGGGGGCGAAGGCCTGGCTCGCGGGTTTACGTCGATCCCAAGGCGAGACGCGGGCGAGCCGAAAAGTAGTAGAGAGCCAGAACAAGATGACAAAGATCTATCCTATCCTCGATTTGAGCGGTCGCGAGATGCATGAGTATATCGAGACTAACGGACTTTCCTATCATCCGCTTTGGGATTTAGGGTACGTTTCGTTAGGCGACTGGCACAGCACTTCAAAACTTGAAGCAGGCATGAGTGAGTCGGATACGCGTTTTGGGGGAGCGAGTCGCGAATGTGGATTGCACGAGCCCTCAAGTGACGTGGATTTCCAGATCTAATATCCTTTCCAGCCGGGCAGAAAAAAGCCGCTATCACATCAGATAACGGCCCAAGGAAATTTTTGGGGATTGATCGGAGTTCAGGCTTTCTCAACGAGACCTGCTTTGATCGCTTTAACGCTGACCCACAGGCGTTTTACTTGACCGGAAGGGAGGCGAACTTTGATACGTTGCAGATTAGGACGGAACTTGCGTTTAGTTGCTTTGGTAACGTGCGTACCGATACCGCCGCTCTTCTTGCTTTGACCCTTACGGTGGATTATGCTTCCGGTTGTAGGTCGTTTACCTGTGATTGCGCAAATTCTTGCCATGACTAAAATTTATTAAGAACGGGGAAAAAAGGGTAGGCATGCTATCTTGGCAAGCAGTTTCTTGGGAAATGTTAGGCTGATTGGGATCCGCTTACGGGTTCCGTTCGAATGGCGCTTAGGGCCTGAAATTTCTGGCCCATCAAAGAGGGATGTATCAATTGGCGAAGCGTTCCCCTCAGAGGATCGCTGATACCTGAATCGGATTCGAATACGCTTCGCACGAAATCGGGTGCCTTTTTGAGAACGAAGGATTCCTGGCTTTCCAGATCAATGGATTGAAACCGATTTTGACAAAGGGCTTCTTCCATCCAATCCCAGCAGATATGACAGGTAAGGTCCTGCTGACCGATGTTCTCTAGCAGATTGGGGCTTTGCCGGTGATGCTGGTAGGCACGAGCGGTTCCCTGAGGACTGTCGTGGGTGATCGCCTGCCAGGTTTTTCCATAGTCGAGTGCAATGAAAATTCCTTTCCATGGTTGTTGGATGATCTGGTCAATCAATAACCTTGAACCAGTTGGTAAATCCACGATGAAGCCCTCTGGTGCGGGAGAAGGCAAGGAGTCCAATAGGGAAGTGACTTCAGGTGAAATTGGCGGCTTCTCAACGATGCGTAAGCCAGAATCGCTCACCTCAATCATCCGCTCCAGCCAGGTTCTCCCCCGACAGATGACACTGTTAAAAGGCTGCGCGTCAAAGAGTTCGTTGGAAAATACGACGAGATCTCCCTCTAGCGTAATCGGTTCGCCTAAACGAATCGCTCGAGAGGAGGCGAACGGATTGGCAACCTCCGCGAAAAGAGTGGAACCGGGCTCGGCTCCGATTTCAACCCAATCTGTTTTCGTTGGATCCAGTCCGGATTTCTTTAGTATACCGATGGACGCTTCTAAAACAATAGGCCTGAGAGACTCTTTCAGGCTGCTTGCGGTGAAGAAGTCAGTTTCAGAGCTGCGTCCGACGCGCTCACGCTGGGATCGGTAATACCCGAATTCGGTGTGATAAAGGGCGATTTCCACGAATTGGTTGAAACCCAGAAGGCGATTTGAGCCAGAGGCTAATTCTAGGGCTTGCCGTATGCCTTGGGATGCTATTTCTGTGAAATCCATAAATAAGATGCTGACTCTTGCGGTCCGGTTGATCGGTTCAATCACCAACTATTGAACCGGGTTTAATTATCGCATCCGTCGAAATGCCCATTCATGAATTTCTGTAAGCGGTTCCTTTTTGCTCTCGTCGCCGGCCTTTCGCTGACGGTTGTGTACCATTTTGTCTCAGATGTCTCGTTGAAAGGAGGATTCAGCAATTACTGGGAGTCTCGAAAAAGAGCGGCGGAGTTGGAAGAGGCGTTGAGACTGGTAAACGCGTTCTATGTCGAAAGTGAGTCGGCCACTCTAGACGCCCTGACAGAGTCTGCCCTTGACGGAATGATCTCCGACTTGGATCCGTACTCGGAATATCTGGATTTCGAGAAGCGAAAGCAATTGGAGGAAGAGACTAGCCAGGAATTTGGTGGAATAGGGGTGGAGGTTGAGATGCGTGACAGAGTATTGACGGTAGTGGCTCCTCTGTTGGATTCTCCGGGTGAGCGCGCCGGGCTTTTGCGAGGGGACCGAATTGTCGAGGTTGATGGAGAGAGCATCAAAGGTCTGAGTATAAATCAGTCTGTTTCCAAACTCAAAGGAAGGCCGGGAACCAGTGTTGTAATAATCGTGGAGCGAGGTATTGGAAAAGACTACATCGATCTTGAGGTGAAACGCGAACTTATAGAAGTTGATAACGTGCGAGGAGCGGAGATTCTGGACGGAGATCTTGGGTACCTGAGGATTTCCCAGTTTGGCAAGCGGACCGGTGCCGAACTTAAGTCTTCGATCGACCTGTTAATCGATCAAGGCATGCGGGGCCTTGTGCTCGACTTGAGAAATAATCCGGGTGGTCTGCTTGATGTTGCCGTGAATGTGGTAGAGCTATTCGTACCCGACGGAGAGCTCGTTGTTTATACTAAGGGCAGACACGAAGCGATGAGTGAGGAGTGGTATGCGGAGAATTCGGGTCAGACGTACAACTTCCCTTTGGTCCTACTTGTTAATCCAGGTTCGGCCAGTGCTTCAGAAATTGTGGCTGGTGCGCTCAAAGACTCGGGACGAGCTAAGCTGGTTGGAGAAAAGACATTTGGAAAAGGCTCCGTCCAGAGTGTCCTTCCTTTAAGCTCGAAAACAGGGCTAAAGCTGACGACCGCGAAATACTATACACCCGGTGGGTATGTGATCCATGAAAATGGGATTGAGCCTGATGCCATCGTCGAACTTTCCCCCAAAGAGGAAGAGAGCCTTTATATTCAAAGAAGCCGATTGAAGACAATGCCCCTTGAGGAATTTGTTGAGAGGTATGAGTTCGAGCCGATCGAAGATAAGCAGCTTGAAATGGCAAAGCAGCTATTGTGGGAAGAGCTTGGCGAGACGAGATCATGATCTTGGGAATTGAAAGTTCCTGCGACGAGTCAGCCCTTGCCGTTTTGGACGTGTCGAACGGTATCCTAGGTGAATGGATTAGTAGTCAGGTGTCGTTGCACGCCGAATACGGTGGGGTCGTGCCGGATCTCGCTAGTCGCGAACACCTCAGGAATTTTGGCCCACTACTCGGCGAATTGGAGCGTGAAAACGATCTGGCTCAAATCACTGAGATTGTTGTGACCTCAGGCCCTGGGTTGGCTGGTTGCCTTGCGATGGGACTATCGGTAGCGAATGCTTTGTCTGCCGCGTTGAGGGTTCCGGTTTTCCCTGCGAACCATTTGCGTGCCCATGCTCAGTCAGTGTTCATTTCATTGTATGAAGAAAATGTGGACGCGTTTGAAGAGAGATTGTCTCATCTGTTACCCCATTTGAGTTTGGTGGTGTCTGGAGGGAACACGATCCTAGCTCAGATAAATGAAGATCGGTCAATTGAGATATTGGGCCAAACGATTGATGACGCAGCGGGTGAAGCTTTGGACAAGGGGGCCAAGCTGCTTGGGCTTGGCTACCCGGGAGGTCCAAAACTCGAGTTGATTGCGAAAACTGGAAAGCCAGACCGGTACGATTTTCCCCGAGCCCTACTACGGAAGGACAACCTTGATTTCAGCTTTTCAGGTCTGAAGACGAGCCTTAGATATCTCATTGAAAAATTTTCTGATAAGGACTTGGAAGCGAAGCTGCCCGATCTTTGTGCTTCCTATCAGGAGGCAGTCGTAGACGTGTTGATCCAAAAAACGAAGTGGGGCTTGAACAAGGGGGGGATTAGGAGCTTGGGCCTCTCAGGGGGAGTATCCAATAATGGGTTATTGCGAGAGTGCTTTATGCATCTGGGCGCTCGAGAGGATTTGCCCACGTTTCTAGCCCGCCGTGAACATACGGGAGACAATGCCGGAATGATCGCGTTCAGTCGCGTGTTCGAACCGATGGACATTCCAAATTCGAAAGTCGATATCGTTCCGAATGCAGCGATCGACGGAACGTTTTGAAACTCTAGGGGACCGAAGGGATCAAGGCGACTCCTGCTTGCCGGGTTTCGGTTTATGTGAGACAGCTTTTTTAGCCTTTTTTTTAGGTCTTTCGATAGTTTTATTAGGTTTTTGGGAATCTTTCTCGATCTTTAATGGGGCTGATTTGATCTCTTTTTCCTCAAGCTTATCGCTCGTCTGACCCGAAGAATTGACTATCTGGTCTTTCCTGTTTCGATTTCTACCCTGCCAGGAAGGGCGACTCCCCTGTTTACAGAGCTTCTCCTTTTTAGGTTTGTCCACTTCTGATTTGGCAGGTTCGGGATTGCTTTGCAGGTATTCGTGTATCGAGAAACGTTGGTCTGAATAGGTCTTTACCAAATTACTAAACTCTCTGAACCGAGGATGGAGGGCATCGCTAAGAAGACTATAGAAAACTGTTTCAGTGGGAAGTGCTGGGCAACCTAGGCCGATGATGGCGTTGAGAGCGACGTTTCCATCCTCGATTCTGCGGCATCCCAAGGCGTCCGACAGAAAGGTGGCGTCAATATCTTTGTCGATCGCTTGTAGGGCTGTCTGGTAAACGCAAATGGGTGTTTCCAGTCCGCACACCAGCACGTGATAGACTTCGTTGTCTCTGAGGAAATTTTCGATCCCTGGGGCACTCAGTGCTGAAAAGCTGGTTTTATGAAAGATCTTGGGGCGGGCCGCTCTTCGAAGTAGCTCCTTGTTGGTATGACCCAGCTTGTCAGGTACTTGTTCGGTAAATAGAGTGTGTAGGCCGAGCGTTCTAGCTGCTTCGATGGCAAATGAGCAGCGTTGCAGGAAGGTCGAACTATCCGTAAGCGACGATATGAAAGCATCTTGTGCGTCTATGACGAGAAGAGCAACAGAGCTGATCAGGTCGTCTGAATCCTTCTTTTTATTGGGCATATAGTATGGTAACATGACGCTCCAGCGTGTTAAATCAACTAGAAGAGAGAAGATTTTACTAGCCAGAGACGAATCGGCTGGGATAGTGAGGACAATATGGAATGGCATATTGCCCCTATCTCCCGAAAGTCCGCAATGAGTGATACGGCATTTGAAAAGGATGACCGAATCGCTAGTATATTGGTTCGCTTGGAAGACGATGTTGTACGAGCGGACGTACTCGAAAGCGAAAAGTCTTTGTATGAGCCGCCCGGTGATCTGATTTGTCGCTGGACGTACATTTTCAAGCCTCGCTCCACCGATGAAAAGGAAGCTCAGGAAGCGATGAAGCTAACTGCGGACAATTTATTTATCAGTCTATTCGAAGGCGAGGATGGACCTACTCAAGAGAACGCTAAGCTCAAGCATTTGCTCGGGCTTATGCTGGAAAGGCGACGTTTGTTGAGGGTGAAAAATAAGGATAGTACATTCACGCATTACATTCACCGTCCTACGAAGAACGAGTATTCCGTTCCAAATGTAGAGCTCGATCCTCAATTCTTTATCGAAAATCAGGAAAAGCTTGAATTTCTGGGTTCGACGGGAGGAGAGGGATCGAGTGAAACGGGAAAAGAAAAGTCAAATAAGAGCTAGAAAATTCTTGGGACGGTTCGTCTCGTTAGATGGGTTGTTAAACCAGCGAGGAGAGACCTCTTTTCGAATAGGGGTTCCTAGTCGGATGAAGCGAGGGCGTTTCTCACGATAAGGAATCTGGAAAGCCTGTGCACACCTTGATTGATACTCGAGGTGTATTTGAATTGTCGATTCAGCTTCAGTTAATCGCTTGGCGATGATCCCAGCGGATGAATACCGATTCTGGCGGACTCTGATGAGTAAACTCTCCTCTAGATGCAGCGTCGAACAAATAGGGCAAGAATGCCAGTTCGAAACGTTAATGAACTCAATCTTTCCCAAGCGAGTCGTCCCCGCTGCTAGTATAGTGTGATTGCGATAGGTCTCAATCAAAGTCTTGAATCGGAATATGAGAGCTTCCGTTAGTAAGTTCATTTCCAGATCTGACTTCTTAGACATGGAATATTTGCCTGCCTCAGATGAATGGAAGAGGCAAAACTTTTTTCTATCTCACCATTTGATTTCTATCCAATTGCAACCGCTTTAGCTGACGAGGACGAGATAGGCATGCAGCCTGTGAAATTGGTAAACGTAGAACAATCCCTATGCGTTAGACGTCAATGGCTCTCCTCCGCTTGAGCAAATGAGCTTCTCTTACCCTAGGGGCTAACTTGTGATCTGATACTCTCTTCCACCTTATGCTTGGATTTGTTTCTTCTCTATCTCATTGAAAATAGGGGCTTTACTGAAACTGAAGTCAGAAATGAAATACAGGCTTTGCCCTTGACCTAAGGGAAGGATCGGTCATTTTTTACAATTCGATTTGTAGCTCTAAGTACCATGCAATCCCACTTGATCGCTCTTTTGTTAGTTTCGTTCCTTCTTGGATCGATGCCAATCTATGGGCAGAATGATCCGAAAGAGCTTAGCATTGCGGTCGTTCCAAAGGGGACTGACAAAGAGCGATGGAAGGCGATTCATGAGGGGGCACTGAAAGCGAGCGAGGAACTGTCTGCCGAGGGTGTGAACGTCAGGATTCTCTGGAAAGGAGACAACGTGGCAGCACGTGACAAGCAAATCCAGGTAGTGGATACGTTTACGGGTCAGCGATTGAGTGGCATTCTGGTTGCTTCTCTGGATGAGAGTCAGTTTGCAGGTAATATCCGGTTTGATAGGGAATCGGATTTGCCGATGGTTTACATCGAGTCGGGATTGGATGCGGATCGACCAATTAGCTACGTAGCCACAGATAATTTTCAAGGTGGCAGTATAGGGGCCGAACGGATCGGTCAGCTTACGGAAGGCGTGGGCAATGTTATTTTGCTAAGGCATCGTCAAGGCGACTCCAACGCTGAGGCTCGAGAAGCAGGGTTCATCGAGAAAATCAAGACGAGCTATCCTTCGATTCGACTGATCTCGATTGATCAGTATTCTGGGGACTCGATGAGCCAGGCGGATGAAGCTTCTGAGTATTTGCTAAACCGCTACGGTAGAAGGGTGAACGCCGTTTTTGCGTCGAGTGTCACAGGCACGAACTCTATGTTGAATGCGCTGCGAAACTTCAATTTGGCGGGACAGGTATTTCTTGTGGGGTACGATGCTTCCAATGCTTCCCTTGATGCCATTAAGACTGGGGAGATTCAGGGACTGGTAATCACAAATCCCTATCGTATGGGTTATCTCGGAGTTTCTACACTAGTAGACTATATCCAGGGGGGCAATATGCCAACCATGGTCGATGCGGGTGTCACAATGGTTACGATGGCAAACATCGAAAGCACAGAGGTGCAGGAATTACTGGGCCTGAACAAGACTGAAGCGGTACGTTAGGGTTTCGAATCCAGGAGCCTTCAAGTTAGTACGCTCTGATGAAGTCTCGATTGCCCAAGCAGATCTACATCCTGGTGGGAGCGGCGCTTTTATTGGGTGTTCTGTTGATGACGGTGAATCAGCAGGTTCCCGATTCAGAAAGCGAAAGGATCCAAGACGCACTCGACGAAGCGACCCTGATATCAGGGATCCCTTCTGTTCCGAACCTTGCGGGCTGGCCAAAGGATCTGTTCACCGAACTGAAGCAAACTCATGCGGCTTTGAATGAAGCGAGCGAGAGGGTTGCGGCATTGGGTAGACTAGGGAAAATCTATTTTGCAAATGGATTTTATGGAGAAGCGACTCAGTGTTTCGTGGCATTGATAAAGATAGCACCGAATGAACCCCGCTGGCCTTACTTCATGGGATTGGCGTCAAGTGACTATCAAGACAAGAGTGTTGCGATCCGATCGTTTGAAAGAGCCCTCCTACTGGATACCACGTATCCCAGTATCAGGTACGAGTTGGGACTGGCCCTTGTGGATTCGGGTCACATTTTAGATTCGATTGTCCATTTCGAATCGTTGACCCAATTAAAAGAATGGGAACCCTGGGCGTATTATGGGCTAGCGAGAGGGCTGGCGATTGAAGAGGGATACGAGAAGGCTCTCGAGTTTATCCAGCGAGCAATCGAACTCGATCAGGATGTAAAGGAATTCTATTCCGTTGCTGAGGAGCTGATGCTCTATCGGGGTGATCATGCTAGACTAGAGGAGGTGGAGGCGATAAAGAATGCGCTTTCTTACGAAAAGAGACCTTTCGACCTTTGGTTTCAAGGATTGTGGGAATTTTGTTACGATACGTTTAGACTGCTTAGACTGGCAGAGGCCGAAGCCCTGGCAGGGAATCGTGACCGGAGTTTAGAAATTCTCACTAAAGCCAAATTGGTATCTGGATCGTTCGAATACGACCCAACTTCATTTGAGGCGATCGAAGCGTTAATCGGGGTCTTAAAATAGACCCGATGGAAAGGGTCATTTTCATATTCTTAGCAGCGTCAAAAGTGCGTGTAGCTCCCAAAATGTTACGAATAGGTTACGAATATGTTACAGCAAGGTAACTCTTTTGTTCTTTGTTAATATTCACTCGCTTCTGCCGGTGGTGGGTCACAGCTCCTTGAGGTGAGGAAGGTTTCATACCTCAAACCCGTAAATCAACAAAACTATTATGACTACACGTTCGCTAACGCAATCGTTACTGACATGTGGTGTGCTGCTCTGCGGTGCCCCTATATCTCATTCGCAGGATAACACGACAGATGTACTGATAGAAGTACTCGTTCGAAAAGGAATCCTTACACAGGTGGAAGCTGCTGATATCAAGGCCGAAGTATCGTCCGTGATGGAGGCCCAGAAAACGGAAATTGTAAACGCCGCAGCCGCACAGGTTGAAAGCAAGTACGTGAGTGAAGCGCCACCTAGTGTGCCCATGCCGAGTGCTCTTTCAGGATTGCAGCTCTATGGAAATGCACGATTCCGCTACCACTACGAAAACCGCGAAAGTCGATCGGGTGAAAACAATGACCGGTCTCGTTGGCGCTACCGGTTACGGCTCGGTTCTATTTATAGTTTTAAGGAAAGTCCCTTTTCTCTTGGAGTGCAATTTGAGACCGCCACGTCGAATGACTCGAACAACACCAACTTTGGAGGATTTTTCGACAAGTCAGGTGGTGGAATCAACGTGGGTCGCATATACCTCGCATACAAAGGAGAGGACTGGCGAATCACGTTCGGCAAGCATGAAAGCCCGTTTTATTTACCCAAGATGCTTTGGGACGGCGACTTGAACGTCGAGGGATTATCTGAATCGACAACCTTGGGTAATTGGACGTTCACGGCGGGTCAGTATATAATTGATGAGGAAAACGAATCTCGAGAGGTCGTGGGTGGTCCATCAGTCGCTGACGACGCTTTGCTAATGGCCCAAGCGGCGTGGAGCAATGGAGAAGGACTCAAGTTCGCTCCCATATTCATGGCGACAACCGGCGGCACGTCTAATTTCTCTGAGAGTGGCACTTTTGCCGGGGCAAATTCGGTGCGATATTTCCACGATCTTGTAGTTGCGGCAGTACCATTTGAATACGGTTTCAAAACTGATAATGGAGCGAGTCACAAAATCTACGGAGTCTGGGGAACCAACTTCAAGGGAGATGAGCTCATCAATGATCCTGACTCGCCCTTCTTCGATGGTACAAGTCAAAGCTCTAAAAACCAATTTGCCAATCTAGGATACCAGTTTGGTTCCGCCAAGAAGGCCGGCCAAAAGCAGTGGAGCGCCGAATACCGGTTTATGGAAGCGGCGGGATACACGCCGAATCTTTCGGACTCCGACTGGGCCGGTGGGGAGGTCAACCAAGCTGGATACGTAGTCAATTACAAGCAGATGTTCACGGACTTCTTTGGCCTTAGCGTCACGTATTTTGCAGGTGACAGCATTGATAACGATTATCTGGCATCACCGGGGAACCTAGGAAACACGCAGGTGCTTTTGGTTGATGGCGAGATCAAATTTTAGCCTTAATCGAACTCCTTGAAACGAGCCGACCGAGGAGACGAACTCCGCTCTGCAAAACCATTGTCACCTGATCGTTACAGTGAAAGCCTTGCTGAAACAGATTAATACATCAAACTCCGCAGGGGATAATAAAACTAGAAATAGAATACCCATCCAAAATGAAAACATTACGTATCACAAAACTATCGTGCATAACTGCTTTACTAAGTTTTTTCACTGGTCTTTCCGTCGCTAATGCAGCCGAGAAGATAGTAATCAAAGGGTCTGATACTTTGGGGGCAAAAATGGTTCCCCAACTGGCCGAGGAATTTAAGGCGATCAAAGCGAAACAAGGCATCGACGTAACCTTTGAAATTGCAGCCGAAGGCTCATCGACGGGTATCGCTGCAGTGATCGACAAAACGGCAGACTTGGGAATGTCTAGCCGAGACGCCAAAGGGACCGAAATATCGAAAGGACTTCTGGCTGGAATCAAAATGGAACCCATCACTTTGGCCAAGGACGGAATCGCGATCATCGTTCAAGACAATAATCCGATGGACGAGATCAGCCCTAGAGAAGTGGAGAAGATATTCACAGGCGATGTGGAAAACTGGTCGGCGATAAACGGGAAGTCCGGGTCGATTTCCATATATACCCGCAATACCTCTTCGGGAACCTATGCGGTGTTTCAGGATATGGCCCTTCGGAAGCGTGACTACGCATCTTCCTCACAAAAGATGGCGGGTAACGAGCAAATCGCATCAGAAGTGGCGAAAAATACGAATGGTATTGGCTATGTAGGTCTGGCTTATATCGGAACACCCGGAGTGAAGCCCCTTCCGGTGGATGGCATTTCGCCTGACAATCCAGACTACTCGTTTGCACGCCCTCTGTACTATTTTTACGACGCGAAGTCTGAAATGAGACCGATTGTGAAAGAATTCGTGGATTTCTGTTTAAGTCCGAAGGGTCAGGAGATTGTTCAGTCGGTGCACTTCATCTCCATCCTCTGAGTTTGACACTGCAATCTAATTACGTTTTGAAAGATACTGGATGGACGCAAAACCACAAACGCAATGAGCGTTCAAGATCCCGATAGCCGATACGATTTAGGCAGCCGTCAAAGGTCATTTCTTGGCCTTACCAAAGAGTCCGCTTTGAAGGGGCTATTTGGTGGAAATGCGTTCGTGTCGATTTTGGTTCTGGGCTTGATTACGTTTTTCCTATTCAAGGAAGGGGCTGGTTTTTTTGGCCAATACCGGGAGGATCTCACAACCTATCGCAGTTCCGGTCTCGAATATGTCGAGTTGATGCGGGAAGAGCAGGACGCACTTTCCGCGCTGAATCGTTATTTGAATTCCATTCGAACGCTGCAGAGCGAGCAGCTCTCCGCAAGCGGTCTCGAATTTAGGGACGTCAAAGCGATCCTTCGGAAAGACGAAGACTTTTTCTATGATTTCGAGGATCTCGCGTATCCGTTGCGAGAGCACATTCTCGAGGCGAACGAAATCGTTGCGACGGCTCGGGATAGTTACAATGAGATGCTCGATCTGCAAGAACATCAGCAGAACCTCTTGAAAGCAGGAAGGGAGGACGAGGCACAGAACTTGACAATTCCAGAGGTCGATTTGGAGATGATGTTTAGCCTAGTAAAAGATTCGGAAGCTGAGTTTCTCGCGATTAATCGCCAGTTGGAGTTGGAAATTCCGAAATTACTAGATAGAGCTCCAGAATACGACGATTCCGAATTGAGTTTAAAATTGGGCCGTTTCAAAGAGCTTGCTTCGATGTTCATCCTGGAAATCCCAGACTATGAGTCGAAAGTCGTTTCGTGGAATCGTGCGGAATCTGTTAGTCTGGGAGACGCGGTTACGTCCTTTATTTTCGGAAAGGAGTGGGTCACCAATAGTTCTATTCAGGATTGGTACGGAATTGTACCGCTGTTTTCAGGATCGCTTTTGGTGGCTCTCATTGCGATGGGCTTTGCGATTCCACTTGGCGTGGGAGCTGCCGTGTATGTGAACCAGGTTGCTAGTCCCATTGAGCAGAACTTGATAAAACCCTACATCGAGTTCATTTCTGCGATCCCATCGGTTGTCATTGGGTTTTTCGGGATTGCCGTATTTGGAACGCTTCTACGAACCGTTTCCGGTTGGGATGCACTAGGCTGGATTGAGTTCTTTCCTCTCAGTGAGCGGCTAACCGGTTTAACAGCGGGCTGCTTGCTCGCTTTGATGGCCATTCCTACGATCTTCACGCTTGCAGAGGACGCTCTCAACAATGTTCCATTAGCGTTCAGGGAGGCATCAATGGCGATGGGATCGACTAAATTGCAAACGATTGTCCGCATCATCATTCCGACCGCTTTGTCAGGGATTATATCTGCAACCCTACTCGGTTTTGGTAGAGTAATTGGCGAAACTATGGTGGTACTTTTGTGTGCCGGGAACCGGATCGAGATACCTCAAATATCGAAGGGAGTCGGAGTCTTCTTCGAACCGGTTCACACTATGACCGGTATCATTGCTCAGGAGCTGGGTGAAGTCGTTAATGGCAGTCTTCATTACCGAGCCCTGTTCGTAGTGGGGCTAACCCTATTTTTGATTTCCCTGTTGATAAATTACTTCGCTCAGAAGATTGTCATCAAGTTCCAAATTTCACGAGGCTAATCGATGAACATGACCACGGTTGCAGCCAGTTCAAGTAAGTCGATGGAGCAAGTGCTCTTTGGAAAGCCGACTAAGGCGAAGTCAGTCGAGCGAGTTGTTTTTTGGATGTTTCGCTTGGCGACTTATTTCGTATTGCTTTGTGCCGCGGTGATCTTCGTAGACATATTTTACAAAGGAGGAAAAACCTTGTTCGAAAGTGAATTCCCTTTTGTGAACCTAGAGTTCCTTTCCGAGTCGCCACAGACGCTCCACGTATTCGAATATGAGGGACAGCAGTACGAATTAAGCGATACGAAGTTTCGAGAGTTTAAAGAGACGATCGACGAGACGATTGTAACGGAAACCTACGCTTATTCTGGCGGGGGAATTTGGCCGTGTATCGTGGGTACGCTTCTGCTTGTTCTGGGGGCGATGCTAATCGCACTTACGCTCGGAGTATTGAGCGCCATCTTTTTAAGTGAGTATTCCCGTCCCGGAAAAATATTGAATTCGGTCAGGCTCTCTATCCTTAATTTGGCAGGAGTGCCGTCGATCGTGTTTGGGATTTTCGGTATGGGCATGTTCGTGTTGGCGTTTGGGTGGAACGTTTCACTCATTGCAGGCTGGTTCACGCTGGCTTTCATGGTTCTGCCGATCGTCATATCGGCCAGTGAAGAGTCGATGCGCGCGATTCCTCAGGGACTGCGTGACGCGTCGCTTGCTCTCGGAGCTACAAAGTGGACAACAATCCGAACCAATGTCCTCCCTTATGCGATGCCAGGGATATTGACCTCCTCTATTATCGGTGTTGCTCGGGTCGCGGGAGAAACTGCGCCGATCATGTTCACGGCGGCTTACGCATTAAGAGACCAGTTGCCGTGGCAAGGCCTCGAACATTGGTACGACTTCTTCTTTCAAGGAGTTATGGCGTTGCCCTATCACATTTATGTGGTGAGCGCTAAAATACCCCAAAACGAATTCACGTCGCGGATGCAGTACGGAACGGCGTTCGTGTTTCTATTCATCGTGGCCGGTATCGCTTTAGCTTCAATTTTGATGAGAATCCGCATGCGGAAAAAATATCGCTGGTAATACCCGTAATGTCAGACAGACTCGAAAACAGAACAAGAATGGACGCGACGAATGTGGACCCCCCCCCCGACGAGAAAAACCGGTCTCTCATCAAAATTTCCGACTTCGACTTCTTCTACGGAGACAAGCAAGCGTTGTTCAATATCAATATGGACATTGCTGAGAAGGAAGTGACCGCATTCATCGGACCTTCGGGCTGCGGAAAGAGCACACTTTTGCGCTGTATCAACCGAATGAACGATTTGATCGAGATCGCCCGAATCGGCAGGGGGGATGTTCGGGTGAACGGAGTGGATATCTATGACCCCCGCGTAGATGCCACTGTATTGCGTAAGCGAGTGGGCATGGTTTTCCAGAAGTCGAACCCCTTTCCCAAGAGTATTTACGAGAACGTCGTTTACGGATTGAGGATTCAGGGGGTCAGCAAGAAATCCGTTTTGGATGACGCTGTAGAGAAGTGTCTGAAAGGGGCCGCTCTTTGGGAAGAAGTGAGTGATCGTTTGGATACGAGTGGCTTGAGCCTATCGGGTGGTCAGCAACAGCGCCTGTGTATTGCTCGTGCCCTTGCGGTGGAGCCCGACATTCTTCTAATGGACGAGCCTTGTTCTGCGTTGGATCCAGTGGCTACGGCGAAAGTGGAAGAACTCATTCATAGTCTAAAAAACGATTACACGATTGTAATCGTCACGCACAATATGCAGCAAGCGGCGCGAGTATCGGACAGGACGGCGTTCTTTTATATGGGTAAGCTGATAGAGATGAATGCAACGGATCAAATGTTTATGAGCCCGAATAACGAGCAAACCGAAGCCTACATTTCCGGAAGATTCGGCTAGTAATATAGGTAGTTAAAGCAAGTAGATTATAAGCATGAAAAGATATTTCCACGAAGAGCTTGAAGACGTTCGATCAAATTTAATGCTGATGGGCGAAAAGTCGGTTGAGATCACGAAGTCCGCCATGAAAGCAATGCTGGAGGGTGATCAAGTGCTGGCTGAGAAGATCATTAAATCCGACGATGTAATAAATGACATTGAGACGCAAATCGATGATGAGGTCGCAAGATATATTAGCTTAAGAGCACCGGTAGCTAGAGATCTTAGACTTTTGTTTGTAGCGGTTAAAGCGAGTCACGATTTGGAAAGGGTTGGGGACGAGGCATCAAGCGTTGCGAGAAGAACGATTAAAATCCTGGCCGAAGGCCCCATTGGGCCTAGCCTGGGTCAGGTTCCCAAAATGGGTGAGCTTGCGATTAGCATGTTGAAAGAGGCTTTACAGAGTTTTATCCAGGAGGACGAGAATATCGCTTACTCCATTATCAATCGGGACGAAGAGGTTGACTCACTGAATCGGGAAAATTTTAGCCAGTTTGTAGAGCTGATGAAGCAGGATCCGTCAACTGTCGCGACTTGTACAGAGATGGTCTTTGTTTCCAAGTCATTCGAGCGGATTGCAGACCATGCCAAGAATATCGCGGAAGAAGTCTATTATCTCCTGACTTCTCAGTCACTCAAAGAAGTGATCCGAGCAGAAAAGCAGGGTCAATAGGGTTATCGTGTGCTCTGACATCCTCCCTGGTCTGGGTTTGATCAGGTTATGCCCGGCAAATTGAGGATGCGATAGATTTTCGGAACTTGGCTGCTCTCAGTTCTGTCTTGCTAGGATTCCCTGTGACCGTTCGAATGCCGCAATTCGTGAGCTAACTTTTTAGGGTCATTACAATAAAGCATGGCAAAATATCCCAAAATAATGAAAGAGGGCATGGGTTTAGTCATCCTGTTGTTGGGCGGCTTTTTAAATGCGCAAGATGCAGAGACGCGAATCGACCTGAAGCGGAAGGCCCTGGACGAAACGGTTTGGGTGAACGAAGTCCGAGCAGAGCGTTATGGGGATACCATTGCGAAGTTCTGGGATGAGATTCGCGAGGCAGAAAACCCGCTCGACGTTTTCCGAACTTTTTCTTTAGGGGCTATCGAAACACCACAATGGACGCTAAACCGTCGATTGCCCGAAAAGATTTTTGAGTTTATCCACCGAGCTCCATTGTCGGGGATAAAGTATCTCAAAAGTTACCAGTTCGAAACGATGCTCAATCAGTTCGAGAAAGAGGGATATAGCGTCGATCAAGTGGACTTTAGGCATTCGGGGTTTGAAGTTAACCCGGATGGTGTGGGGATCTCGAGGGTTGAGTTCGAAATGAATGTGAGCGGTCCGACCCACACGCTTTACCGGAGGTCGTTTCAAGGCACGGCGAGGATCGTTTGGAGTGAGGAGCTCGGAGAGGACGACCTCTACTACCCTCAGTCGATCTCGTTTGAGAACTTTCGGCAGTATAGACGAACAGGTAAGTCTGGGTTTGAGTCCTCGGACTGGCTGGACGGAGAAGACTCGGGGTCTGCGTACAGCGTCATTCTTGTAGAGGATTTTGATCTCGATGGTCGGCCGGATATTCTTTTCCCCAGAGCGAATATGCTCTATCGAAACGTGGGTGACTTTCGGTTCGACCCCCGTCCATTCGTAAAGCACCAGGTTCCTGCGGCTATTGACGCGGCACTGCTGATTGATGTCGATCTGGATGGTGAACGCGAGTACATTGTAACAACCCGTGGACTCGGAGTGCTTCTTTTCGAGCCTAATCGAAAGTCTGGGCAATTCGATCAGAAGCCGAAAACTTTAGTAAAGCCCAAAAGGCTCTTCAGCGGGTTTTCTATGACGGCTGGAGATTTGAATGAGGATGGATTCCCGGACTTGTTCATAGGACAGAATGTTGAGGCTTACGTGCGAGGATTGCTGCCAGATCCTATCTTCGATTCGAATGACAGTTTGCCTTCCTTTTTGTTGATTAATCAGGGAGCTGGAAAATTTCGAGAAATGACAGACAAGTCAGGCGTATCCGAAAAATCGAAACGCAGGATCCGAACGAGCTCAATTGTGGACCTGAATCTAGATGGTCGAATGGACCTAGTGATGACGAGTAATTTTGCTGGAGTGGATGTTTTTGCAGGGAGCGACGCCTCGCTTCTTGAAGATCGTACCTCGGAATGGCTTGAAGAGCCGGAACTTTTTGGCTCAAGTCACGTGATTGCGGATTTTAACCGCGATGGAAAATTGGATCTGTTTGCAGCGGGTTCGAGCTCCGAGGTGGGTCGCAGAATGAGCAAAGCAGGATCCCACAGAGAGGGATTCGAAGGCATTGAAGCAAAGCGTGCGGTCATTTCGAAAGGGAGTCGTTTATGGCTTGGCAAGAACGGAGGCGGGTTCTTGCTGTTTGAGGATGAGGATGTCTTCACGCGTGCAGGATCGGTTTGGGGAAGTACGGACATTGATTTCAATAACGATGGATATCCAGATTTGTATTTGAACAATGGTTATGTAAGTAAAACGACCTCTAAGAATTACGACGAAATTTTCTGGAGACATGACGTTTATGACAGCAAAGTCGAAGACAAAAAAGAGCTGTCTCTATTTCTTCTCCTCGAGGGTCCTGGAAGCTATTTGTCAAAAGATGAAATGAGCTGGTCACCATTTCAGAAAAACCGTCTTGCAGCAAATTTTGGAGAAGAGGGATTCGTAGATATCGCTTATCTCATGGGTCTGTCTTCAGAAAGGGATGGTAAGGCGACAATTTCTGAAGATTTTAATATGGACGGTAAGCCTGATTTACTGGTGGTGGAGTCCGACTCGGTCGAAAGCCAGATTTTCCTGAGGTTTTTGGAGAATAAGATGCTCCAGACAGGGAACTGGGTAGGGGTTCAACTGCGCCCTTCGAAGAAGCACTCTACAGTGGGAGCGGCTGTCCGGATAATTGGGAATGACTTTACAGCGGTTAAGGCAAAAGTATCTGGACAGTCGCGAAATGCTCAAACCTCATCCACGTTGCATTTTGGCATCGGAGAGGCGGATGCGATAGAAGCGATTGAAGTGCAGTGGCCAGACGGCGAGAAGACTAGGATGGATTCGCCCGCGATCAACCAGTACCACGTTGTGGTTCCTGGCAGTTAAAATTTGATTTCTGCCAGGAACCAGACTCTTTTAATGTTCAACCGGTCGGCGTTGTCCTTGAACTTCTACCAGGAGTATTGCCATCCCAATATGGTTGTGAGCTTCGTCTCTAATTGGAGCCCGTTGAGGTCCTGAAAGATTGGCGACACGACTTCCAAGGCAATTCGGTTACCTGAAGCGGATCCTTTATTGAAGAAATAATTAACCCCGATTGCGGCGTCTACGCGTTGCCCGCCATAATTTTCAGAAAAGGCTGCCGTCATCGTTCTGCGAGAGGGAGCGAATGGAGGGTTGAATGAGAGATCGGACTGGGTTCCGCTCATTTTTTCGGAATACTTATAAGCGATTCTTCCCGAAATGCTCAGTTGATCCATAAGCTTTGACGCGATCCAGCCCGAAGCTTCGAGGGAGTTGCCCAGTCGGTAGTCGTGGTGATTTGTATTTAGGCGGATGTCTGCTTTGGCTTGAGCACCATAGGACCATGACTCTTTTTGACTGATGTAGGTGATCGACGGGTTGAACTCCATGCTACCGCTTCCCATTTGCATCGGTGCAGGAAGCTGACGCTGAACGCGTCCACCGGGTCCCGGTACCAAATCGGTTTCCGCGATCGAACCGCTCGGAAGGCTGAAACCGAGACCGAAGTGGGCCTTGTCTCCAGTGGATTTATAGAATGGGAATAGAGTGCCCAGTTTTAGGTCGCCCCAACCACTGCTTCCGGTGGTGAAGGTACTAGAGCCGTCGTTTAGTGAAATAAGCGGTGCCGCCATCCCAAAGATTTCGTGGTCCATGCTGGAGTCTAGGTAGGGTAGCATGGCAAATAGAGTCATCTTGTCAGAGGGGGCGTACATAACACCCAGCATCGTCATTTCCATGGTCATACGAGTGGGCGTGACGGTGTAGTTTGCGTTGAATACATCCTGTGAAGCCCGACTGGTTTCACTGCTTCGCATTCCCTTCATTTTCATTCGCATTTGGCGAAAGGATAGCATCCACTCTCCTGATTCGTGAGTATGGTCGGCCATGACCATGATGGGAGCATGGCTATCTGGCCTGGCAAACTCGTATTCGTGAGCTTGGGACGATGTTAGAAGCAGTATACTGGCTACTGCCAATGTGATTGTGTGATTGGAAATTTTCATTGAACCTAGAAATTTGCATTTAGTGCAGGTTGGCCCTGGTGTTTCCTCGAGGGCTCTTTGCGAGTTGGTAAGGCAAACGCGAAATAGCGACAGAAGGCATCCCATTTGGATGCAGCTATTCGCGGTCAAACCGTCAATCCGGNGATAGAAACNAGAATCTGATTAGGATNGCACCAGCCGCTTAGGCGGGNGTAGCTCCAAACTGTTATCAGTATCGCCCATAACAGAAGTCTGTTGGGNGGCTCTTTTCCAACTCTGAGGAGGGACTATCAAAGGCTCTGCAGNGCTCGGTNCAGNAANTAGCCACTTGGGNACCACGTTCCAGTACCCGANCACCTGATCGTCTNCATTCGTTCTTTGTTCNATGACGTATTGGCAAATACCGCAGNTCTCTTTTCCTTCCATAGCCGAGCTCAAAGCCTCGGTGAAATTGTCTGAGTCTGAGTTCTCTATCGCCATCGACAACCAGGCAAAGGNTTGGATAGGTGCTAGGTGCCACCCATTGGTAAGNCAAATAACGATGATCGCCAGACTGCCAAAGACTTTANTNCGAAGCAACATTCGTGANGNNAGTCNNGNAANCTCNGTAGGTCGGATATGTCAACGTTTAATTTTTAGGCAAACGGATTTCCGTTGTGGGCGAAATGACTTCTTTGCGGTGATTCAAACCGAAGGTAGATACGTTCGGGCCTTATCGAGAGGNCGTGAGAAACCGCGTTCGTGAGAGTCTGAGAGAGATCAGGAATTTGTAGGTCATCCAATCCCAAATTGATGAGGATGCAGAACGCACAGGCTTCAGTCGTTCCTGCGAAGCTCATCGAAGGGGAAAACCCGATNCGCACCATCACGTAGTCCTCGGGCTTGNCAAGAAGGCTCGCTATNTGGGTCGANAGATTCTTGAGGATAGATNCGCTTTTTGATGGGGCTAGCGAACCGTTCGTTTCAATATTTAAATAGGGCATTGTAAATTGAGNTTATCGAGCTTTTCCCGTTACAGTAAATCCCGTTATGGAACGGTTCGGATTTTNAAGAGACCCGGTAAAATGCAACTGAAACTGNCCAGCTTTCTTTCCGCTTTCGGGATCGTGGAAATTGAACTCGTACTCGCATCGGGCCCCTGAGTTGGATTGCGGTTTTGCGATTCTACTCGGTCTTCCCATGACATCGAAAATTTCGTTGAGNGAAGGNAGGGAAGCGGTGAGNNCGGAGGTTTTGTCCAGCTCAATGCTCATGGATCGTCTCAATTTGTTGATTTTGGCTTCTCCGATATTCTTGAACATCGACAGAATAGGGTCCGAGCCGATCAGCTTAACAAACGTNTCGTCGATCTCCATGTGCGTCAACAGGCGATCNTTGAAGNGCGTTTTGAANGCCATNGAAAAGGGCTGGTNGTCGGGGGAGCCTAGCTTTTTATNAAAGGTCCATNTCCAGACCTCTTCGCGGNGACCCTGGTGGAGTTTCTCGATTTCTTCAGGACTCGCACCGCTTAGGAAAACGAAGTCGGCGTCCCTNACGATTGGATCACGAAATCCGAAAACGAGTTTCTGGGAGGATTGGACCGTTACGTTTTGGTCGAATTTCTTTAGCTGGTTCTTGAAATAAAGAAGTCGGAGATAGACACACCCGGACAGCGTAAGNGATAGNGTTATCAGGCAAATCGCNNTNAGCAGTCGCTTCGATTGGAATCTCTGNCTCATAAAGGGTNGGGTGTNTNAAAGAATTCTAGAAANTCGAAACAGAAAAAGGTTCAAGNTTTGAAAGNGCGAGGACTAAAGGGAGTTCGGTTGGCCNTCTGCNAGGNTGATTGAATCTACTAGAACGTGAATGTGCCGGGACTTCGTCCTTCGGTACCCTGGCCTAGTTGTTGCTCGCTGCGCTGTCTCCCTGAATGGATTCGGTGTTGCCACAGGGAGTAGGGCAGTTTGAGCGAAGCGATATCATTTCATTTTAATGGAAGTACTTCCGCTTCCTTAGCTGGACAAATTGGAATCCATCCATTGAGTTATTTACGAATAAGGCGTCGAAGATGCTTTGGCTTGGCCAGACCTCAAATTCTATGTGTCCTAGATTGACTATCCGATTTGTGACCGGGATCGTTGCTGTTTTAGCGGCGGCCGCGTTTCAGGGCTCGCTTTGGGGGGCAGGCGATTGGGAGGAGGAAGCCTTGCTGCTCTACAATTCTGGGTCTCCCGAAATCAACGACCTTAGAGCAAGGAGTACGGGTAACGAGCGGCTAAAGTTGTACGCGAGAGCGTTGGGGCAGTTGCACGTCCAACCCATGAGGGAGGAAAATGCGCTCTTGGCGAAGGAGACGTTCGATATCCTTTTTGAGTCGAACCCGAACGATCAAGTGGGAATNGCGTCNGCCTATTACCTANCAAGAATCANCCANAAGCATCTNGACNAGCCTGACTTGGAGGNAGCNCGNTCTGCTTACCGATACATTTTTGAGTCCTATCCATCGAGGTTTTTTGGGGAGCTNGCCTTTNTGAAGTACCTNCTTATCGAGCTANACAANGAGGAAAGCACGCAAAGCNTATCCAATCGAATTGNGAGTTTAGAGATGCTGGGTGATNAGCTNACNATTCCAGATATGATACGGGNNTATCACCGNGCGGTTGGAGATGCCTATTTGGGTTACGAATTGTCNNAAAAAAAGGCNTACGAGCATTTGAAAGTGGCTTATNAAATTANGTCCTCGGTTCCGGAGACTCAGGTTGAATTGATGCTTNCGGTNGCCGAGCTAGCTGAATTTTTNGGNGAGANAGACGTCGCAATNGCGGCNCTCCAGGATTTTCTGAANGNTGCCAANGGGGATGATCGCAGNGGCGAAGTCGCTCTTCGAATCGNAGCCCTCAANNCGAAATAGGGTATTGCTCTTGCATCGATTGATGCTTGAGACAGCAGTAATCAAGGTCTCAATACGTTTCTGCTCTTNNAGGGAGANTATCCTCTGACCCTCCTCATCTGGGTCTGGACAAATGGTAATCATCTGGTTTTGTTGNNTTTCCNGATGCCTGAGGCTGAACTACCAAACGAACCTGCCTTCACAATCGTCTCGAGTTTTGTCAGAGAGCGAAACGTTCTTTTCGCAATGGCGAATTTCAGCGATCTGTATGTGGAATACTATCTCCACCTAAANGACAACAAGATCGGNATGGATCCTCGAGCGGATGATCTGCTCAAAACCACTTTGGCCGCATTTTCTCTCCATTGTGTTTCGCGNCCCAGAAATGAAGTCTTGGCCTGGACCATCAATTTTCAGGANCCGCTGCTNAANCTTTTTCTAGGAGGNGATACCGAAATTGGGTCGGTGGTAGGGCGTGCTTTCACCGAAAATGTNAAGGAGGCGGAAGAGAACGTTTTTTATCAGGAAGTCGCGAAGGGAAATAAGCCGATCCATCGCAGTGTNGTCCCTTTTGAAGGAAACGATCCGTTGGCGGCCGTGGAGGCCTTTTACGCGATGAGTGAGCAGCGCCCAGCCCGTTTTTTCAGGCTCGATACGGAGACCTTTGCCATCNTCTCTGCCCANCCAGATTATGATGAAGAATGGTTCAGGGATCTGACTGNAGACGATTTGCGTGTCTTATCGGTAACCGAGCANGTGAACCCCTTGGAGACTCGAATTGTNAAATGGGAATGTGGCTGTAATCAAAAGNGGATTCTCCAGGCGTTGGAACCAGTATGGCGCCAAAGCNCCGATGANCTGTTTCTCGGAGAGGAGCTGATTGAAGTGAATTGCCCAAGGTGCNCNGGCAAATATCGAATCAGNAAAGAGANGATGGAAGCCTACGATGAGGGNTTGAAAGACAAAGNGGAGTAGNTNGGAGCTNGTTTTTGGGTNGATGAATGAAGNAGNGCTCGATATNCAGNCCNAGGCCANGTTNNNACGAGCGTGTGATTGAGGAAATGGCGGTAATGNTGGTGGTGGCATTAGTGTTGGTGGNTTNTTCTTTNTCGGTTGGCCNTGCTGNTTNCGNGGGCGATTGAACGTTTGAAGGANTCNNACCAGTCGTCTTGCGAGANGTNGGCCGTGTTGTNNGGGGTTAGCGGGCTTTACATTTTTCNGAGAGAGATATTGGTTNAATATGTGAGNAAATCTAGTCNTNCNCGAAAGCGNAAACTGCCNCTCCCGATTTTAATGTATGCGGATACGCGTACCTCAGCGGATCAGCTTTATNTGGCAAAGTTCGGCGTTCCGGATGCCTTCATATCCATGAAAANGGGGGCTAAATCAATCGCGGTGCTAAACCAGCTCGAATTTTCGAGAGGATTGAAGGAATCGGCNTTCAGNACCATTCTGGCTCTGGAGGAATGGATCGAGAAGGCTCGNACCAAATTTAGGCGGNANGATGTTGGCGTTGCTGAAATTGTTGCGACCTTGGCAGCGGCGTATCGGATTAATGGNTTTAGAGTTTCGTCGGATTTTCCNGCTTGGCTGGCNTTTCAACTGCAAGGGTTTGGGATAAAAATTGATGCAATGAANACGTCGATATTTCCAGCNCGAGAAACGAAGACGGAGGAAGAAATGCGATTTCTTCGACAGNGTAANCGGTGTAGTGCGGCGGGAATACGGGCGGCAGAAGAAACTCTGAAAAAGTCCACNATCAAGANGGGCTACCTTTACCTCGAGGGTAANNGGCTGACCTCGGAAAAGCTNANGGAAGCAATAGAGGTTGCCTGTTTGACCGCNGGTTCGATTCCTATGGANACAATTGCAGCGGGTGGAGACCAGGCTTGTGACCCNCACTGCNCGGGTTCGGGACCGCTNANAGCGAATGAATTGATCATTGTGGATGTGTTTCCGCGGGTCGCGAANACGGGATACTTTGGTGACATGACGCGAACTTTCTTNAAAGGAAAGCCTTCTGATGNTCAGAGAGNGCTGGTTNCGGCAGTAAAAGGAGCNCATNGTCAGGCCATCAAANAAGTTCGGACAGGAGTNGACGGAAAGACTATCCATACNTCGGTACAGAAGTACTTCGANNANCGCAATTATCTNACCACGCNCGATGAGAGTGGAGCTCAAGGATTCTTTCATGGGACAGGCCATGGTTTGGGGTTAGAAGTNCATGAGGNNCCGCGAGTCTCAATCGTAAACTTTCGCTTGAAGAGGAACTCGGTTATNACCATNGAGCCCGGTTTGTACTATCCCGGATTAGGGGGCTGTAGANTNGANGACGTGGTTGCAGTGACAGATACGGGGCCGAAGAAATTAAGCTCCTATCACTANAANTGGATTGTGGAATAGATGTTCCNTCAAGATGCCTGAATTCGCTGAGGTAGNGTTTTTCTGCCNCCAATGGGATCCCGGAAAACGGAGATTGGTNCAATCGGNNCAGCTGAACGNANAAGTTCGTTGCTTTCGTGATGTTGATCCAGTGCGATTNGCNCGAAAGCTNNAAGGNAACCGCCTCATTGGGTCGAGNACTCACGGGAAACGGATGCTTTTTCANTTGGAAAGGGAAACCTGGCTAGGGGTTCACCTCGGGATGACNGGAAATCTCCGAATNCGAAGTCATNATCAGCNTCNNGAGAAACANGATCATCTTGCCCTGAAGACGTNCATNGGGTGGCTTGTGTTCAATGATCAAAGGCAGTTCGGCAAAATAGAGCTNTTCGAGTCGTCAGGTCTCCCCAAGTTTTGGNATGAGTTACCNNTGGAAGTAGGATCNCCNAAATATGACTACGACTATTTCAATTCGATCATTGANNAACGAAAGCGAGGGCCGCTGAAAAGTCTTTTACTNATGCAGGAGTTTTTTCCTGGCGTGGGCAATTGGATGGCGGATGAGATATTATGGAAGGCGAGGGTTAGGCCCNACCGAGCTGCGGTATCACTGAGTAGCNCTGAGAAGAAATCGCTTTTCCGTGCNNTCAAATTCGTTTGGGACGGNGCTTTGAAGTACGTTGCCNCAGATTATTCCNNTCCCCCGAAGACCTGGCTNTTTCAGCATCGCTGGAAAGCGGGTGGAATTTGTCCNAAGACGGGTGAAGCACTAAGTCGAAGCACGATTGGAGGACGNACAACCTGTTGGTCCGCNAAATGGCAGTCGTGAGCTNTCGTTTTTGCTNTAGGGAGCGAGACGATTCAAGTTCCAGCCAACGTCATCGGACTTAGAATACAGGAANCGGTCGTGAATACGATTTTGGCCCCCTTGCCAAAACTCGACNGTCTCAGGAGTAATCCGGAAGCCTCCCCAGAAGGAGGGTANCGGGACGNCNCCCTTTTTGAATTTCCGTTTCATTTCATCCAACTTGGTTTCGAGGATAGAACGAGAAGAAATGATGCTGCTTTGGGGTGAAGACCAGGCCCCAATCTGGCTGCCAAAAGGACGGGTGANNAAGTATTTGAGGGACTCGNTTGCTGGAATNTTTGNCGCAGANCCGGTGACCGCTACTTGTCNATGGATGGAGATCCACGGAAAGAGCAGGGAGACTTTTGCGTTTCCTGCGATNTGCTGNGATTTGCGNCTGCCAAAATTTGTGAAGAAGACGAAGCCTCGTTTATCCAATCCCTTCAGCAATACAGAGCGTTGCCANGGTTGCCCCTTTTCGTCGACTGTAGCTANCGACATGGCATTNGGCTCCACCACCTCCANATCTTGAGCTTGGGAAAACCANGCCTGNAATTGTTCGATGGGATCCTGAGATAGATCCTTTCGGCGCAAACTCTCTCCCGTATAATCCTCTCTAAGTTGGCTGAGGTCTTTGGACACGAGGATATTTAAGACTAAGGAGGGATTTTGTGTAAAGTTTGCTTTTCTACTTCTTGAGCCGTTCGAGCGCTTTGTTTGCTAGTTCTGAGACCGACTGAAGATTGTTCTGCAATCGCTCCAATTCTCGGTCGTCAAATATGTCCGAGTAAGCGGAATTTTTTTGGGAATCCTCCCTAGGGGGCGAGACTGTTTCGGCTCGCTTGGCATCCCTGCTTTCCTGCGGATTGTTGGGATGGACTGGGCGTGGGGTGGAATTCGGTTCGATGCGTTCCATTTGTATGGTTATCGATGAGTATTTGTTAGCGCGTCTTCAGGTGTGTTACCTCATCTCATCGAGAAATGCCTCTATCCGCACGGACTGGATTTCTTTGAGATGAAGTTGTTCAGATCTAAAAGGAACGCTTACACCTCCTGTGGCAACCGATTTTGAGCAAAATAGAAGATATCATCTATAGACTTCACAATCTTTGAGTTCAAGCGCCTGCCCTCGCCGGACGATGCTTTTAGTTAAGCGAATCTGCTTTCACTAAAAAAGCCGACTAGTCTGATCCTATGAACCAAGAGCTGTTGACAACACAGGTTGGCCCTGAATTAGACGCCACTCTTGGAAAGCTCGCTCAAATGTTGGAAAAGTCTTGGGAGGAAATTGTGAAGCTTTTGTTAGAGGAAGCAGCGTTTGCCGTCAAAGACACTTACGAAAAGAGCGGCCAAATCTGGGATTCAGTCCATCTTGAGTATGTTCATGGGGGACGCAGGTCTCTGAGGAGGTTGGCTTCTGAAGGGGCGATCGATATGATTTTGAATCGTGCGCAGGAAATGAGCAGTGATTCGGATCGCCAGAAGTGGGTTCAGGGCCTTAAAAGATCGAAATCTCGTTGCCAGACAGATCGTGCATCTTTGCATTGGAATAGTGCTGGTAATTCGGAGAAAGGTAACTCGGGGGAAGTCATATACGGTTTTCATGCTGCCCGGCTACAATGAAGAGTGGCCAACCTCTGAATATGAGCACCAGGAAATTCTAAGGCTGTTCAAGCAGGATCAGCCTTATGACGGAATTCACAATGATTTTTCAGACTACCGAATTGGACCGAAGAAGGCCGCTCGATCTTAGATGGGTTCTCGAAGCGAATTTGATATGATATACCGCTAGCCTTTTGATTGAGCCTGTGCTCCTGCTGAGGGTTTTCCGCTCAGTATTCCTGCTAGAAACAGTTGCAGGCCATGGTAGATCATTAGTGGGAGTATAATGAGACTTTCTTGAAGGTTGCCCGACTGGCCCGCGAATATGACCGAGGCCATAGGAACCCCCGCGGTGAGGGTTTTCTGGGAGCCGCAGAAAAAGGCGGCATTTCTTTAATCGTATTTGGTCGAGCTTAGCGGGGAGGTGACGTTACGAGACTTGGGTCCTTGGAATAAAGCTCGCGGATCGTTGAGGGATCTGCGAGAGTATGGTGGGTCAGGTTGGAAAATTTAAGCGTAGGTCAAATCGTATTTTATGGCGGGTTCCCCTTGAAGCTTCGGAAACGCATACTCGCTACTCATTCGAGATCAAGACGCATATCCACGTGGTCGATTCCGGCCTCAATGTAAACTTCGCCAAGACGTTGAAATCCGAACCTCTCGTAAAAGTCGACTGCCTGAATTTGCGAGGACAGTTCAACCTTTTTCCATCCTCTCTCGCGGGCGGCCTCGACCAGCTTCAGGAGTATCTTCTGTCCAACTCCTGTTGATCGGTACTCTTTGAGGACCGCCATTCTACCGATATGTCCGTCTGGCAAGAGGCGGCCGGTACCGATCGGGAGGTCTTCGTCATACGCGATCGCGTGAACGCACTCCGGGTCCCTACCATCAACCTCTAGGCTTGGTTCGACACCTTGCTCAGCTACGAAGACATTGAATCGTATTTGGAGGATACTGGATTCAAGTGGGCTGAATTGGGTCAGCTCTATGCGGATCATGGATATAAAAGTCTGGGTTTTGATGATTGCCAAAAGGATCCATAAAAAGTAAAAATTAGGGGTAGATTAAGTCCCGATTCCGCTTTAACATCGAAACTTCCCTAGTTAGCGTTTTTATTAGGTTGTTTCTCTGTTCCCAAGTTGAGTATCCTTCGGTATATTCATTTAAGAATTTAGAAAGTCAGAGTACAGTCCCGAGACGGTTACTTACAAATTAAATGTTTCCCACCTGGCTACGAATCTTTGCGATCACTTCAATTGGCTCATTGACGTCCTATTCGGTGGACTCGGAACCGATTGAGGGGCCACCGCTTGTCTTTGCCCATGACTTGGTAAAAGAAAATCTTAGAGAGGGAGAGCGTTTCAAGCTAGCCCCAATTGCATATGTAGTAAATTTTGGATACGAGTTCGATTTGGATAGTGATTTCGGCGACTTTCATGTTCGAGGCATCAAGATGCTGGAAGTGACTGCCCATGAAATAGACGCGCTCGAAAAGTTGGAGGAAATTACCAAAACGAAGGCCTTTACGACGTCTTTTTCGGAGGCCCTGAAGAATCCAATTGTCCGCTCATGGGCCGTAGCACGAAGACCGGTCACTACGGTTGCTCGAATTCCTGGTGGCGTTGTCCGTTACCTGCAGGGAAAGTTTTTTGAGGTAAAACGGGGGTCAGAAAAGCTAGCGGCGAGAACGAAGGAGCATCGACACAGAGGTGAGAGTAATGAGAAAGAGCCAGTCGCGGAAAAGGTTACGGATGCAGCAAAAAAAGTAGGCAGCACGACAAAGAAATTGAGTCGCCGACACTTGGGCTTCGACAAGGCGAAACGAGATTGGTCGAGGCGTTTGAAGGTTGATCCCTATACAACCAACGACTACCTGCAATTTGAGTTGGAGCGGATAGCGTGGGCTTCCACGGTTGGTTCCTTTGCAGGTGAATTTGCCATTCCTTCCAGTTCGGTACTCTCGTACACGCTCCAGGCTCAGGAAATGGTTTGGAGCAAGTCTGAAAAGGAGCTAGAGAGGTTAAATTCAAAATCCCTGAAGACGATGGGTGTCGAAACAAGTGTTCTCGTCCAGTTTGACGAACTAGACCAATATACGCTGACGGAAAAGACAGAGCTAGTGATCACACTAGAGGAGATCGAAGTGGATGGTAGGCTAGACCTCATTCAACTAATGCTAGAAGTAGAAACGCGGGAGGAAGCGATGCTGATGGTTAAGATCATCTCTGCGATTGGAAATTATCACCAACTGGTGAAGCCGATCGAGGAGGTTACGATTCGCCGAGGCCTTGCGGTCTGCTATGACGAAGAGGGAACGATGGTACTCCCTCTGGCTTTAGATTACTTGCACTGGTCAAAGGAGATTTCAGAAGTATTGCTTTCGAATGATCTCTATGACGAATCGCGGTCTTTATGGATTAGCGGAACCGCTTCTGCGATCGCTAAAAGAAGGCTGGCGACCCACGATTGGAAGCTGAAAGAAAATTGTTTTGATACCTTTGCTGCCCTACAACCGAACCTCTAATAAGATTTGCCGTGTCGAAAGACCCTCCATGAGGCATTCGTTGCCGAAGTCGCGACTTAAGAAAATTCCCAGTTGAAAGGATAATTTTCAATTGCCTCGTTAGAGAAAGCGTGTAAATAAAAAAAACAAAATAAAACCCTCCTAAAGAATTATGTTATCTCGTCGCAAATTTATTAAATCGTCTGCTTTGGCAGCGAGTACCTTCGCAATCGCGCCCTCATGGGCAAAAGCGGCAAATGGTGATGTCCGAGTAGCCGTGGTCGGCGTTCGCGGACGTGGAAAGAGCTTAATTGCCGATGTATTTCGTACCGAAGGCGCTCGGTTGGTTGCGCTTTGTGACGTGGACACAGCGGAACTAGCAAAACGGGCAGCCGCGGTTGACGAAGAATATGGCGTCACCGTTAGCCAGGAAACCGATTACCGCAAGCTGCTCGAGAGAAATGATGTCGATGCGGTTGTCCTGACGACACCAAATCACTGGCACGCCCTACAGACAATCTGGGGTTGCGAGGCGGGAAAAGATGTCTATGTCGAGAAACCTGTGTGCCACACGGTTTGGGAAGGTCGCCAGATGGTGGCGGCAGCAAAGAAATACAATCGTATCGTACAGGCTGGTTTCCAAAATCGTTCTGATGTTGGTCTGCAAGAGGCGTTTCCCTGGATTCATGCGGGTAACATAGGTGAAATCAAGATGGTGCGTGGTCTGTGCTACCGAAATCGAGCGAGCATAGGGAAGATAGATACTTCTCTGGTACCGCCAAAATCGGTCGATTACGATAAGTGGCTTGGCCCTGCTGAACATCAAGACCTCTACCGTCCGGAATTACACTATGATTGGCACTGGGATTTCAATACCGGTAATGGCGATTTGGGAAATCAAGGTCCCCATGAGCTTGACATAATGCGTTGGATTCTTGGCGATCCGGATCATCCGGTTAAAATCCAGTCGTTGGGAGGTCGATTCGGATGGGACGATGCCGGCGATACCCCGAATATGGGTATCACTACATTCGATTGGGGAGGAATTCCGGCCCTGTTCGAGGTGCGCAATCTATGGGTGAAGCCTGAACTGAACAATGCCCCAAACTTCAAAGGCTCCCGTGTTGGCGTAATTGTAACGTGTGAAGGCGGAGAATTCAGAGGAGGTCGAGGCGGAGGATTCGTCTATGACAATGACGGTGAGCGGGTTAAGGCATTCAAGGGTGATCGTGGCTCTAATCATTTCCCTGCGTTCGTGAAAGCTGTGAATAGCCGCAAGGAAAGCGATGTGGCGGCTCATTTGGAGAGCGCTTACAAATCCAGTTGCCTGGCGCATCTCGGAAACATCTCCTACTTAAAAGGTAAGGATGCTGAAGGTAAGTCAGTCGAGAAGTTCGCGTCGAAAGATGGAGTACTTGAGGAAGCACTAGGGCGGTATAATGAGCAAATGGCTGAGTGGAGCATCGATCAGTCGAAAGAGCTGTGGAAGCTAGGCCCTGAGCTTGAATTCGATGCGCGATCTGAGAAATTCACTGGAGGAGATTCATACAAGCAGGCCAATAAGCTCCTCAAGAAGAACTACCGACCTAGCTACGCGGTACCCTCCATCGCTTAGAAGGGTTCGCTGAAAAAAACTTTGAACCGAGCTTTGGGATTCTCCTGAGGCTCGGTTTTTTTTGATCTTGGTATAAATCCGTTGCGCTTGGACTTTGAATTCGGATTAATTCTGGTAAATGTTTACAGGTCTTGTTGAAGAAAAGGGCGAGGTGCTGAGCTTTCACGAGAAGCCGGAGGCTTGGCGGATGAGAGTACGGGCAAACTTGGTGGCTCAGGAATTGGAGTTGGGTGACAGTGTGGCGATCAATGGGTGCTGCCTATCAGTTGTCGCAATCAGCAAGACGATTTTAACCTTTGACGTGCTTGAAGAGACGAGGCGGCTGACAAACCTCAAAAATATCGATCTTGGATCTAAGGTGAATTTGGAGAGGAGCCTGCGGTTCAACGGCCGTGTAGGTGGACATTTTTTGACGGGGCACGTAGATGGTTTAGGCAAGATCGTGGAGCTCGGAATGAGAGCTAAGGATGTCATCCTGAAAATTGAAGTCCCAAGAGAATTTGAACACTATCTGGTGTACAAAGGCTGCATCGGAATCGATGGAATTTCTCTGACGGTTGCTGAAGTTGAGGAAAATGTCCTTACGGTTTGGCTGATTCCTCACACGCTCCAAGTGACGGGTTTGGGTGATTTGAAGCGAGGGGATAAAGTGAATCTAGAGTTTGATCTACTTGCCAAATATACCGAAAAAATCTTGTCCAAACAGGAGCGCTAGATGAGATCTCAAATAAATAGCGTCGTTGATGAGCTGAAACGTTTGCGAAAAGAGGGAAAAGATCGTATTTATGTATCGGTAGAGTCCCTACGCGACTTGAAATTGGCGGTAGGGAAGATTGTAGCGGAAGATTCTGAAAAGGAAATGGAGAGTGCGGTTGCTTTGATACCCGATAGAATAAGTTCGGCAACGGCGGAAGATTTTGACCGAGTTCTCAAGAAAGAGCCAAAAACGGCTAGTAAAACTTCTGGTGATAGAAAAGCTACCCTTGGAATACCACCTGCATTTGAATTACCGGAAGGCAACAAGCAAAAGCGTTGGGATGCGTTGCGGGAAATCGTACTAAATTGTCCGAAATGCAACGAGAATAAGCGAGAGGGCTATCAGCTAGTGTTTGGAGTAGGTAGTTTGGATGCTGATATCTTTTTTTGTGGAGAAGCTCCCGGAGCAGACGAAGAAGAGCAGGGGGAGCCTTTCGTCGGTAAAGCCGGACAGTTGCTCGATAAGATGATTGGCGCCATGGGGCTTGCTCGTGAGGAAGTCTATATTGGAAATATCATGAATTGGCGTCCGCAGCTTCCTACCCGAGTGGGCAATCGACCGCCAACAATCGGTGAGATTGAATTTTGCCTCCCATATTTAAGAGCTCAGATCGAGGTCGTTAAGCCAAAGCTGATCGTGGCACTAGGCGCGACTGCAGCGAAGGGCTTGCTTGGATCGAAATCGTTTCGAAGTTTGAGAGAAGTAAAAGGGGAGTGGAGGGAATTTGAAAAAACACCTTTGCTCGCCACTTACCATCCTTCGTATTTGCTCCGAAACGACAGTAAGCGAGATAAGCGATCTGCGTGGGAAGATCTGCTGAAGGTGATGAAGCGTTGCGGCCTACCGATTAGTGACCGGCAGCGAGGGTATTTTCTGTGAATCTCGAGCACTTTCCTCGTAGAGTGTCCAACAAGTCAGAATGTGTATCGTTGCCTGCCAGATGAGACTACCACAAGGCGGGCACGGGGTGGGTATCCACTGAATGGCTGTTCCCCGCACTCTCAACACAGCGCCAGGCATGTCTGGCGGGCAACCCAATGGGCAGCGCTTTTTTCCCTTTTGGCAGCGTTGCGATTGAGGGCCAATGCCGTTCGGCTGAGTTCAGACCGAAGTCCTACGGGCATCCACGCCTTGCCAGAGAAGAAAAATGACTGCTACGATGCCTATTCTGATTTGTTGGACGATCTCTTAGTTTAAATCGGAGGAAGTCAGCTCAGATAGCTTTTGATTAAGGAGGTCCAATGTGACGGGCTTCGCCAGTACAAGATCAACGTTTTCGGAGGTCTCATTGTCGTCGTTGATCATGTCGCCAAATCCCGTCGCCATGATAATCGGGGTGCGTGAATTAATTGCTTTGATTTTCGCTGCGAGCTGCTCGCCACTCATATTCGGCATTGCCCGGTCGGTGATAACAAGGTCGAATGATTCCTTCTTGAATGCATTTAGAGCAGCTGCGCCATCCTCAAATTTCCTAACTACATGTCCACCACTGTCCAGAAGCTCCGAAAGAACTTCGAGTAGAACTGCCTCATCGTCGACTAGCATTATACGGAGAGAATTGGACGATTCTGAGGAAGTCTTTTTGTCGATTTTTGCTGGGGTCACATCAACCGCAGGAAGTTGTATTGTCACGGTGGATCCACTTCCTATGAAGGACTCAATCTCGATCTCTCCTTTGTGACATTTGACGATTCCTGCCACTATCGATAGCCCGAGCCCGGTGCCCAGTTTCCCTTTGGTGGAGTAAAATGGGTCCGAGCACTTGACCTGGATACTCTCGGACATTCCGCATCCGGTATCTTGTATCTTGATATAAACATTTTTTTTGTCATCAATAATTGAGAGTGTAATGACTCCGTCTCCTTCTATCGCATCTGCTGCATTAATGACTAGATTTGATAAAGCCTGCCTGAGCTCAGGTTCGTTCCCGTGAACGCATTGACGTGATTCAACCATGGATTTGAACTCGATTTTGGCCCCCCTTGCCTCGGCCTGGCTTTTCCAACGATGTTGGGTGAGGTCTTTGACTTGCTGGGCCAGTTTTTTGAGATCAATATCTGACGTTGCTTCTTCTCCGGAGTGTTGATTTCCATAAAAGTCTCGAAGCCGCGCGACGACCGCAGCCCCATCTTGTGCGGCGACCTTTATATTTTCGAGAAAAGAAATCAGCTTCTTGTCATCTCGCCCTCCATTTGGCATATTTAGGAGTAGTTCCGAGAAGCCGAGAATAGGGGCCAACAGGTTGTTGAAATCATGAGCGATTCCGCTCGCCATTTGGCCTATCGATCTAAGATTTTCCTGATGGACTGACCTTTTTTGGGAATTTTTCTCGTTTGTGATATCGGATATCGTGAAGGCGGTGTAAAGTAAATTCCCCTCCTGGTCTTTTAAAGGAAAGGTTTTTAGAGAGACCCAGATACTGTCACCATTTTTTCGATGTAGTCGCAGTTCGAAGGAATCCTCAATTCCTTCTCGGATGGATGAGGTTGCCTTTGATGTAGCGTTGTTTTCGATACATTCGCCAAAGAGGTCTTCAAACGTCGGTACCTCTGTTTTTCGATATCCGGTAACTTGCTTGAAAGCGTTATTCACCTCGATAATTCGACAGTTGTCTTCCGATAGGTCTACCCAAGCAAGGGCGGTGCTTGAGAGTTTAGCGGAAATGGTCTTCAGATTCTTGGCAGGTTCGACAAGGTCGAGGGTTAGGTCTTGGGCCAGAAGATCGAATTGGTCTTGAGAGTGTTCCCCAGACAAAAGGAGCGTTCTTACTTTTCCGTGGGAGCTTTTAAAACGTAATGATTTCGTTTCGGATCTCCCGCTTTTCTTTAAAGTCTCCAGATAGTTTATTAGATAAGTCCGATCTTCGGGATCGATTATATCAGACAGATTTTGAATTACCGATTGGTCCTTTGGGATGCCAAAACAGTTCGACCAGTCCTCGGGTCCACCGATGAAATTGCCACTCGAATCGCAACTAAAGAAAAGAGACGGTTGAATCTCTGGTTTCGTTTTGGTATCTACGGTAACAGCTTTTAGAACTATGCGTGAAAGGGAGGGCTGCGACCCGATGAAGATTGGTATTCGTTTGAGGGAAACGGGTGCGGGCTCTGAATTTCCATCGATTCGATTGGTAGAGAATACGTCATTTTGGACATTATATTTCAGGCTCAAAAACCAGTTCGAAAACGCTTCACTGGGCTCTATGAAATCGCTGATTCGGGAGTCAAGGATCTCTTCCTCGGAGCGATTCCAAAGATTTTCACAACCACCCGTTATTTTTATGAAAAGGCCATTTCCGTCATGAAGAGAGAGCGAGGCGTTTTCTCCGGGAAGGGAAAGTTGTGACAAAAGATCCCAATCCAACTCGGGAATATGTTCATCGAAATGGTTCTTGCTATTCTCTAAAGGCGAAAAAGCCCTATGTGAATAGGGTAGTGGCTGTTCCCGATATTCAGTACTTGAATCTACAGGCAGCGAGCTGCTAGCAATCTGTGGTCGTTTACCATCCATGGAATGAGTTGTGAGAAGAGCTGAGTCCTTTCAGCTCGAAGTCGCTTCGCAGAAAATTCCGCGGGGCGACTTGAAGTAAAACTCTATCTAAAAGTTTTCAGGTGGAAGATAGTCAAAGTAGTCCCTGTAATCTGTGGAGTAGGTTTGTCGCTTCAGGCGAGGGAGATGAGTTCGTTCTTGATCGCATACCGCGTCAAAGCCGCGACATCATGGAGATTGAGTTTTCTCATTATATTCGTGCGGTGGTTGTCCACGGTTCGCACGGAAATATAGAGGCGAGCTGCAATTTCCTTAGTTGAATAACTCTCTGCAACGAGTTGGAGAATTTGCTTCTCCCTGTCAGAAAGGGGGATTTCGCTAGAGCTAGAATCTGGGTTGAGAATTAGTGAGCGCATAAGACTTGCCATCTTGGGGCCGATGAATGTTCCGCCTCCGGAGATGATGTCGAGCGCTTTCTTGAATTCGTCGAATCCGTCCATTTTGTCGACGTATCCCTGTGCCCCAGCGGAAAGCAGTTCACGGATGTTCGCAGAGCTCGCTTTACCTGAGAAAATGAGAACTTTGACTCCGGGCACATGCAACGTCAGTCCCTTAAGGACATCGGTTCCACTGAGTTTGGGGAGGCCAACATCTAGGATGACAGTTTCCGGCCTAAGTTTTATGCATCCCTTCAGTCCTTCCTCGCCGTTACCGAACGAACCTACAATCTCGTATCCTGGTAAGAGGGAGATGAACTCGGAAACCATTTCCCTGACTGCAGTTTGATCTTCTATAATTACGACGCTTTTCATGTATTTGAACTTGCTGTTGCTCCTCATAAATACGGACTCCGAGTGTTTTTCTTAAGTAGCAATTGTTCAGTAAATCATTGTATTGGGCGATTTTGCTCCTTTTCTCCCAGAGTCTTTTCTTGCTGCCAGTTCGGTTCTATGGCGAAAATGTCATGAATCAGACTCCACTTCTGACGGTTGCCCCATTGCTTCAACTCGATTGGTTAGGCAAAAAGACGAGCCCCAGTAAAAACTGGAGCCCGCCATCCTATTCCTGCACCACAAAGTGGTTGATTTATCAAATCTACCCCCCGATTTATAATATCTACAAACTACACTAACGTAAAAGATTTTGCCATTGGCGTTCGTCCGCTTGGTGGGCCGTGATCAAGGCTCCCGCTGCGACTTTCGATTTGTACGAATCGCCTGCACAAGTAACTTGGCATCCCTCGAAGCCCTCTTCTAATAGTAGCGACTCAAGTGCTTCGTCTAGCCCGGGGATCATGCTTCCTCCCCCGGTGATGATGATGTTTTTCAAAAGAGAAGGGATGCTTTCAGGTTCTGCACGCATGATTAGGGTGCGGACTGCCTGGTAAATTTTTTCAAGAAGGGCGTTGCATGATGTATCGATTGCATCGGCTACTTCGAGGCGTCGTACCTTTCCACGTATCATTACCGGAGCGAGGACCGAATTTTTGGATCCGTTGACGAAACTGTAGGTTTCCTTGATCTCGCGGCATTTGGCGACCGAGATTCCGCAATCTGGGTACTTTGCGAGAATGGCTTTTTGGATGATCCGGTCGACAGTGTCTCCTGCGAATGGGAGGCTGATTTGGTCGTCACCGGATGGATAGTATCCTTGAATGAGGCAGACATCCGAAGATCCGGCTCCAATATCTACGAAAATCGAATTTTTGACGGGATCTATGCCGGTTGATTCCTTGCGACTGCCGAGAGCAGCTAGGAAAGGCTCCGGGATAAGTATGACTTTGTCAAAAAGCTGGGTTACGGCTAGCCGAATGTTCTCCTTCGCCTGGGAACAGGCATTAGCTGGAGTGCCTATGACCGCCCGGTATTCCGTCTCTTTGGAGTCGCCAATACGTTCTTTCACATGGGCGAGAAAGTCACGGGCTGCTTCCAAGTCTTCTATCAAGCCTTTTTTCAGTGGCGGAACCAAATCGAGGTGGAGTTTATGGGCGATTGCTTCGTCGCCGAAAAAGGTGGTTTGGTTGCCAGGCAGGACGTCTGGCAGTATTCCCGGACGGGAGTAGCCGACTACGGTAGGGATTAAGGCTGAAGCCTCTACAGCCTGTGCTCCGGGTTCTGCGATCTGGACACAGGTCGAGCTCGTTCCCAGATCGAGTCCCACCAAAAGCGTCTCTATGTTCGAGCGTTCAGGCTGAAATTTCCGAGTGCGCTTATCCGTCGCCTTCTTGGAGGGTGAAGCCTTGGGTGCGGATTCCGGCGTTTCCTCAAAATCAGGATCAGCTGTAGAAATGAGAGATGGTGAGTAAGGATAGCCTAGAAATGCGTTGTCCTGATATTTGGCATAGATGCTATCAGCATTTTGAGTGAAAGTCTTTTGTTGCATGGCTTTGGCAGAAAAATTTTAGTCGGCGTGGCGGGTCAGGGATTGATCAGGATTCGGAAAGAATAGTGTCTACTCTCGCTCGGTCCAGGGTTCCCACGATTTGGTCGAGAGGAAGCATGGAGTTTGCTATTAGTTGAGAGTCATTTTCTTGCACGGCGTCGATCATGCTTCTAACATCGTTGATTGAGATGCGTCTTTCCTGTGAAGATTCCAAGGAAGTGGCTTCGGGCGAAGATAGCTTAACCCATGTTCGCTTCCGTACTGCTTCGAGGTCGTGAGCTCGCTTTTGTTGCTCTCTTAAATAGATTGCCCTGTATTTTGCCGCAACTTGTTCCTCTACTTGAGGAATGATCTGCTGGACGAGTGTTTCTCGAAAAACGTTTTGCAGACGCATTCCCTGGTCAACGAGGGACTGCTCTTTAGTAAACATGTCTCTGAGATCTGCTTTGGCGTCTTCCTTCAGCGAGGTTGGCAAAAGTTTGATCCACGATTTGATCAGGACGGGAAGTTCCCCTTTGATGATCTGGCGCGATTCGGCATCCCGGTTCTCCCGGTGGAGTATACAGGCGGCGCGAAAACGTTCGACTATGAGTGTCCAACGACTTTCCGCTTGCTCTGTAACTTTGCTCGATGCGATCATGGAAATGTTGGGTGGATGCAGAGCTAACCGCGTGCCAAATCCGTAAGTGTTTGATAAACAATATAAAACTTAAAGGATTAGCGAAGAATTCCGTGATTGAAGCGTTTTTTGCCTAGTTATTGCGACGAAAATTGGCCGGTATTCAGACTCAAAACCGGATGGATTTCAGACAACTGATGTCTATGCGGACGTTGACTCTTGGCAAATGCGGCAACAGAAATCCAAAGTTGAAACCTGAGCATTGCATCAGTCGTCCAATATGCGGTAGAATTTTCCATAATAATCCTATAGCTTGCAGAGCCTTTTTTGACATCATGATTACAGAGCAAATGAAAAGAAGACGGTCACTTTCGAATAAACGTGGTTTTACCCTGATAGAGATAATGCTCGTGATAGGGTTGATGGTTCTCCTGGTCGGACTTGTCGTAACGAATGTCGACAATCTTTTCGGGACAAACCAGGCGGAGTTGGTTCGCTTTAAGGTTAAAGAGTCCTTCAAGACACCTCTGACTGGCTATCGAATTCACATGGGCAGTTTCCCCTCGACCCAGCAAGGCTTGAAGGCGTTGGCGGTTCGCCCGGAAGGTGACGGGGGCAGATGGAGAGGCCCATACATCGAGGGTGAAGAAAATCTGAAGGATCCATGGGGCCGCGATCTTCAATACCGGTATCCTGGCACGCACAACACTTCATCGTACGACCTTTACTCCCTCGGACCGGACGGCACTGAGTCGGGCGACGATATTACCAACTGGTAATCGTTTTTGAGTAGGGTTTAAGTTGCGAGCTTAGTCCGGTTGGCATTCTGCTGGGCAGTCCTAGGGTATGAGCAATCAAGCGATGAAAGTTAGAGTTGGCGATCGTGATTGGCGTCGCGCGTTCACTTTGATTGAGCTGATGCTCACGATGGCCTTGATCGCCCTTTTGTCGTCGCTGTTTATTTGGAATATTAATGCGCTTTTGAAGCAAGGAGAACTGGAAGCCCTGCAGAACGAGTTGTGGGGAGCCGTAGAAAAGGCGAAACAGGCGGCGGTGTTTAGTCGTCAGCCTCACAAGGTCCGCTTTGACGAAAAGCTTAAGTCGTTCATGGTTTCGTCGGGCGGTGAAGAGATCGCCTTTAAAGTAGATACTAGTGGATTTGGCGAAGAAGTCGAAATCGAGGTTTTGTTTAAAATGATTCTTCCCGAAGATGGGTATCGTCTTGTACGTGGTGAATTGGTCACCCATCGCGAAATCGAATCGGTTACGTTTTTTCCGGACGGGACTTGCACGCCATTCTCTGTAGATTTGAAAATTGGCGAATATGAAAGTGGATACCAAGTCGATCCATGGACGGGGTCCCAACTAACGGCTCCCGAGGAAGACGCATGAGGGTTAGGGCGAAAAGGAATAGCAACCGGGGTTTTACAATAATAGAGGTGATGCTCGCCCTCGCTTTGTTTGGGGTGGCCGTAACGACCTTTACTGTGGCCTATCTAAATATTATCAATGCCATCGCTGCGATACAGGTCGACCAGGCTTACGAGCAAGATATGTCCATGATCCGGTTAGACGCGTTCTCGAGCGTGTTAGTCGAAGACTTGGAAGAGGGTGGGAAGGTTTTCACTGGAAGCCATGGTGAGGCGTATTGGAGAGTAGAATACGAGAACACATTGGTTGCTGACCTTTTTCGGGTTAGTCTTCTCGTGGAAATCTTCGACAAGGAAAAAGACGAGATGAAGGAAGTGGAAGAAGTTCATTATCTGACACGACCGACGTGGTCGGACCCTGTGGAGAGGGCGGAGCTTCGGGCAGAAACAAGGGACCGGCTGCTTGCAAAGCAAAGCGGCTTGGAATAAGCATGAGTCTAACAAAACAGCGAAACCGATCTCTCCGTTCGAGCAAAGGATTCACTTTGCTTGAGGTGATGTTTGCGGTGTTCATGGGTGCCGCCTTGCTGGTCGCCGCGACCGCGTTTGTGTTCGCCCTAGGAGAGCTGTGGGGTAAGGGGGCAAACGTTTGGCTTTTTCAGAAACACGTGCGAGGCGTATCCAGATTTTTGGAGGAGTCCATACAAAAATCCGGTTGGAAGACGCCTGCGGGCGAAGCACAGACCCCTGTCTATTGGTCAAATCGTGGAGGTCGGGCCTATGAGAATGAGCAAATGCTAACGTTCGAACTAGACAAAAGCCCGGGTGTGCTGGTTTGGCCGGAAATGCCCTTGCCGCATGTTGTATGCTCGCTAGAGCTGGACGAGGAGGATGGGCTCTATTTGCTTTGGCGGTCGCGGCTTGAAGCAGACTTTGAAGAGGAAGAACCGCGCAGAACGCTCATCTCACCTTTCGTCGCGGAAATAAAATACTTCTATCTAGACGCTGAGGATGAGGAAGCAGAATGGGAAATTGAAGACGATCCCACTAAGGAAGCAGATGGCAAGTTTCTCTTGCCGCAGCGAATTGAAATAATCTTCGAATACGAAGGTAGAGAAGAAAGGCGACAGCTGGTGCTGCCTGTCTCTTTCGATGGGGTTCCCTTTTTCTGATGATGCGCCGCCTGGATTCAAACCGATGCCGTTCTAAAAAGGGCTCCATTTTGCTAATGGTATTGGTGCTAATAATTGTCTTGAGCTACGTGTTGACCAAATTCGTCGAGCGAGCCCAGGTCGAGGTCCAAGGCGAGGGCTACTATGTCGAGCGAGCGCGTTTAAGGCTCCAAGCTTGGTCGATCCTCGAAGTTGCGGTTGCGGTACTGGCGGATGTGAAAGCGATAGACGAAGCGATTTACGCTCCGGCCCAAGGCTGGGGTGATCCGATTGACTACTCTAAGATTGAGATTCCGGAAGGAATGAATGTGACCTTCGAGTTCATAGACGAATCTTCGAAGCTCAGTATCAACGAGCTGGATGAAGGTTCACTCTTTCTGTTGTTTGACGAAATGGACTTTGATTTGGATGTGAGCCAGACTTTGACCAACACGCTACTCGATTGGATCGACGAGGACGACGATGCCCGAATTGATGGAGCGGAGTCGAGAGAGTACAGCACGACCGAATTAGAGATGCACCCGGCCAATGGACCGCTCCGCTCTTTGGATGAACTTTCCTCGGTGATCGGATTTAAGGACCATTTCTTCGACGAGAATGGATTTCCCAATGACAATTTCAAACGATTGTCCGAAGTGGTTACGTACCATCCCGTGCTGCAATTGAACGTAAACTCCGCATCTCCGCTTGCCCTCCAGTCCTTGGCGGGATTGAACGAAATCCAGGTTGAGACTATCCATGACTACTTGGCAGGTCTTGATGGGGAGTCGGGGACATCGGATGACAACTACTTCGCCAATGAGGGTGAAATGACTGATGTCATTGGCGAAATCGAGCGGGGTATTCCGATTACGCAACAAATCAGTGTCTTAACAGTTAAAGTGACAGTGCAGGAAAAAGGAAGTTCGTACAGTTTGATTGGAACATTCAGTACGGATACTGAAACCACAGAAAATGGTGAAACCGGGGATCTCGAATATCCGTTCGTTTTCCTTGAGCTTAGGGAAGAGCCCGGTATAAATAACGCCAATCCCAATTGACCGACAAGTTTACAGTTGTGCAAGATACACCGACCAATCCAGAAAACGATAGAATGATGACGATGCAGGTCTCTGTTGCGCCAGGTCATGTTTTCTTCTGTCGGAGGGTGGAAATCCCCGAGGATGTTGAAGATAGTGAACGGGAGAGCTATTTGCAGCTTCAGCTGGAAGGCATGTCGCCCTTTCCCTTGGAGCATCTTCAGTTTGGGTTTTGCGTTGATAACGCCGAGCGATACGCCTATATATATTCTGGATACAGGCGGTCGTTCGACAGCGCTGAGATGTCTGACTGGTCCAAGCATGAAGTGGTGATTCCCGAATTTAGTGTAGGGGTTCTGGCTGGAAAAGGCGAAGAAGGGTCTCCTCTGTTGCTGGTTTCTGATTCGTCAATCAGCTACTTCGAGTTCGACGACCTGTCGGAGATACCGTGCTACTTTGAGTCCTTTCCCAGGAATACAGGTGGAGATGGAGCCGTTCGGCCCGCCAGCGGGGATTTGGAGGATGTCACAGAGCGTTTAAAAGATCGCATAGGTGAAGAGAGCCCGCGTATCTGGAATGCGATTACGAATATCACGATTGAAAAGAAAAAATATGAATTTCAAGCTACGGAAGCTGGGAAGTCGATTGCGGTTCAGGTAGAACGTGAAGTTCTGTGGAATATGGATCTGCGAGATCCAGAGAGCGTTGAACAGGCGAAACAGGAGGAGCAGCGCAACGTTATCATATGGAGAGTGGTTCTCGCAGTTGCGGCCGCTCTCGCACTTTTAGTATTTGGAGAGCTGTTGTGGTTTGGAGAGCGTGGCTATCTGAACTTGCGCGAAGACTGGAATGCTGAGCAGGCTCCGATTGTGGAGCGCATTATCTCCCAGCAAACAACGATCAACGAACTATTGAGTTTTCAGGACTCGGACTTGGTGCCTTTCGACATGCTAGTGGCTATACAACCATTTTTGACGGATGCGGTCTGGTTTACGAAAGTCGAAACCAACGGAACCAATAGCCTCAAAGTCTTCGCCAATGCGACGAGCAATGGACAGGTTAATCAGTTTAAGGCAAGGTTAGATCGTTTTGTTAAGATTGATACCGTTGAGCTGGAAAATATCCAGAGCCGTCCTGGTGGAGCGACGTTTACGGCGTTTATCTATTTTAAGACCGGTTCTTTTGCAACTAGAGGTGTGATTGAGGAGGTCGCGAACAATGGCTAGTTCAAGTATCAAAAACGACTTCCAGTATTGGATCGCTTTTTTGCGCGTCCGTTTTTTTCGGCTATCGATGCGGGAGAAAGTGCTGACTGTTTTATTCGTAGGGGCCTTGCTAGGAGTGTGGTTTTCGTTCCAAATCGAAAGGCATGGCTCCGCTCGTTTCGACATTAGGGTCGCAAACAGTACAGCTAAAAACCAGGGGGATTACCTGGAGCAGCAAGCGATTACGGAAGAGGAGTACAATAGTTTAATCCAGGATATCAATTTAGGCGAACTTCCCTCAGTGAATGAGGTCAATGCTCGAATAGACGATCTGATTCGAAAATACGGGTTTGGAGACTTCAAAATCAATTCTCCTAAATCAAGTGCAGGTAATCCGCTGACCTTTCACACCTTCACCATAGATCTTGGGAAAGCGAACTACAACCGGCTTATCGAATTTACGAATGAGATTAAAACGAATTTACCTTATGTCAGTCTGCGTCAAATTACGATTCAAGCCCAGCGGCGGACACCGGAATTTCTCGATGTGAAGCTAGAATTGAAATCCATCGAATATACACCATGAATTATTGGATACGAAAAGCGAATTTTGTCACCTTGGCTCTAATGTTTACCTGGGGAATGCTGTCCCCTCTCGGACAGGCTCAGGACGCTAATGCCCCTACGGTGAATGCGGCGGAAGACGATCCCGTTAGAATCCTCTGGCGAGGAGAGCCGCTAGTGAGTGTTCTCCATTCTCTGGAGACCTTGACGGGTAGGTCTGTTATCCGCCCTCAAGCATTGCCTACTCCGGAGTTCACTTTCGATAGTCGCGGAGATATGACCCTTGGTGAAGCGATTCTGGCAATTGAAAGCTTGCTGAGTATCAATGGCATTGGAGTGACCCCTCTAGGGGATAAATTTCTCAAAGTAGTATCAATCAACACAATTCGGACCGAAGCCCCTGAGTTGGAAGTGGAAACGCTTTTAGATCGTCAGCCGAGCGGGAAGGTAGTGAGCAAGCTGTTTCGCTTGCAGTATCTGGATTCCCAGACTTTTCAGTCCCAAATACAGCAATTCCTAAGCCCTGGATTTAGTACGATTATTCCATTTCAGAATTCAAATGCGGTGCTGGTGACGGATACGATTAGCAATCTGCAGCGGCTGGAATACGTGGTCTCTGAGGTAGATAAGCCGAGTCGTCTCAATGTAAAGACAGAGTTCTACACTTTGCAATACGCTCAAGCCAGTGAAGTTGCGGAGCAAATACAGAGCCTTATTGATGCTGCGAGGGCAAATTTCGGGGAACAGTCTAATTCTGGATCGAACGCTAACAATCGAAACCAAACTAGGGGAGGTCAAAACACTGGTGGGAACCAACCTTCGCGCCCCACGGTGAATGCGGTACCGGTGGGAGAGGGCGCCATTCCTAGCCAAATCCTGTTTGGATCAAATACGGCGATCGCCTCTGATGATCGCACGAACCAGATCATTATAATGACGGAACCGTCGAATATCGTGTTTTTCGACGAGATAATCGAAAAGCTTGATATCAAGTCTGACCCTGCCACGCGCATCGAGGTTATCATCCTAAACCACGCTCAAGCAACGGAAGTCGCGGGACTCTTAAGCAGTTTTGTCAGTGGCTCCACTTCCGCAGAAACAGGTGACCGGTCTCAGGCTAATGCCAACCAGAATAGGCAGCAACAAAATCAGAGAGGCAACCAGAGCGTAAGTCAGAATGGCCGTCAACTGTTGCAGCAAAATCAGCCTTTGCAGCAGCAGGTAAGGAATGCCGTCAATACGACTTTGGAAGAGCGGGACAGCCAATTTAGCGAATTCATGACGATCGAGGCAGACGAGCGAAGCAACTCACTGATAATTTCAGGTACTCGAAGTGATTTGGACTTGATGACAGAGCTGATTGCGAAAATCGATGTATTGCTCCCACAGGTACGAATTGAAGTTATCATTGCTGAGGTTAACTTAGACAAAGATTCGAATCGAGGAATGGATCAAATCACAGGCTCATATGTTCAAAACGAAGTGGCGGGTGAGCCCAATATAACGAACCTGCAAGGCCTAGACATTTTGGGAATCGGTGCGAACAACGTGTCATTTAATTTGGATGCAACGACCGGGATAATTTCTAACCTGAGTTTCGATGCAATTCTGTCTGCTGCTCAAACGAATAGTAATGTCCGTATCCTCTCAATCCCGACACTGCTGACCACGCACAATCAGGAAGCGACCTTTACTGTCGGCCAGCAACGTCCAATTGTGACGGGCACGACAACCGACAATACGCTGAGTACGTCGGTTCGGGAGACGGTTCAGTACCAGGATATCGCCATTGAGCTGAAAGTGAAACCGCTAATCGGACCGAATGACATCATTCAGCTGGAAATCGACCAATCGGTGAATGACATTGATGGATCTGTCGAAATTAATGGAAATCAGCAGCCCATTATCGGTCGACGTCAGATGGTTTCGTTTGTGAGCGTTAAAAGCAATGGTTTGGTGGTGCTTGGCGGTATGCAGCGAAGCAAGGAAACGAAAACGCTCAACAAGATGGCATTACTCGGCGATATCCCCTTTTTTGGAAATGTTTTTCGCAGCCGGGGAACCGATTATGAGAAAAGAGAGTTACTTGTCTTTATCCGTCCCAAAGTAATTCGTGATTCCGATGAGGCGGATTTAGACGCACGGGAAAAGATGCTGGGCCATCCAATGGACAGTAAGCTTGGAGAGTTTTTAGATGAAGGCCGATTTGATCTCACCAAAGACATAACGAAGGATTCGAATTCCAAAAAGAAAGAGTCGAAAGATTCCGTTGCCAGAAAACCCTACAAACGGTAAGGAATCGATAATGAACATGGCGGTAAAAGTAGGGGTCTTGCTAGCTTCCCTTTTTTTTGGGGGTTTGGTCCACGCTCAGGAAAGCGAACCTCGGTCACCCTTTGCTCCGCCTTCGGCTAAAAAGCCCGCAGCAGCTCCCCCGAAAGCAGCGCCGGCGACCGCCTTGGATTCTATCGAATTTCGAGGCATTATCGAAATTGGTGGGACTGCTTGGGTAAGTGTTTACGATCCTAAAACCAAGAAGAGTTATCGGCTCACCAAAGACGAATTGGGAGAGGACGGGTTCAGCTTAGTTAATTACGATACAGGTGGAAAACCGGGGGAAGAAACGATCTGGATTCGGCAGAATGGTCTAACCAAGCAGCTTAGTCTTAAAGACGCCGACATTATCACTCTCAAGGAAACGCCTCGGCAGTCTCCGCAGCGGGCGGCAGAGAATGTGCAGCGAACTCCCGCCGTTCCGGTAAGGAGGCCAACGCCGAATGGAAATCAGAACATGGAAGCTGCTAGTGATGAGGAGGTTCGCGAACGAATGCAGCGAGTCGCTGAAGAAATCCGCCGCCGGAGGGCACTCCGCAGCAATATTATAAATGACGGAAACCAGAAATGACGGTTGCTGAGCTAAATTTTTTGGATAGACTCAAACTGAGCCAGGATCAACTGACCGAGTTGGAAGGTTTGAGACGCTCGGAACGGCTCGAGCAGATCGCCGATTGGGAGAATAATAACCTGAGTGAAATGGTTGATCGGCTGGGAGATGAGACTGGAATGGCGGTTGTTTCCCATGAGCATTTTGATCTCGATCGATTGAGCACGATTCCACTTCGCATTCTGCACGAGTTTCATTGCGTTCCAATCAAGCTATTGGATGTGGACTGGGAGGAGGACCAACTAGCCCTCGCGACGGGTTGGCCGGTTGAAGGTAATATGGATGACTGGGTGTACGCGACCTGCGGTCAACGCCCCATTTGGAGATTAGCGAATCCGGACCGTATTTCTAAATTTATTACGCAAAATTTAGGGGTAGGTGCTGAAAGTTTAGACGAGTCGTTTGATATTGATGATGATCTAGTCTCTGCTGAAGTCGCGGAAGAAGAGGATGAGGACGCGGCGATCATTCGCTTTGTCAACGAGGTGTTCCACCAAGCCGTTGAAGAGGGAGCGACTGACATCCATTTCGAGCCCATGGAAGACGAACTTCGCATTCGCTATCGGATTGATGGGCTGCTAGTCTCCGTTCCCGTTCCTGACAACCTTAGAAAGTTCCAGGACGCGATCGTCTCACGACTGAAGATTATGGCGAAGCTCAATATTTCTGAGCGTCGCCTCCCTCAGGATGGAAGAATCAATCTGAAAACGGCGGACACTACTTTGGATATCCGCCTATCAACCATGCCGGTGATGTATGGCGAGAGCATTAGCTTGCGTTTGCTGAACAAGAAGAGCTCTCCTCTGAGCCTCCAGCAACTCGGCATGTCGGATGCGGATCAGCAGAAAGTGGACCGCGTGCTCGGACTACCCCACGGCATTATTTTGGTTACGGGTCCGACGGGCTCTGGTAAGTCGACATCGCTCAACGCGTTTATTCGGAAAATAAATTCCGAAGACCGTCGTATCATCACGGTTGAGGATCCCATCGAGTATGAGGTTCAGGGGGTGAATCAGATTCAAGTCAAACAAGAGATTGGCTTTGGGTTTGCCGAGGCACTAAGACACGTCTTGAGACAAGACCCGAACGTCATAATGGTGGGGGAAATTCGCGACCGGGAAACGGCAGACATCGCGATTCGAGCCTCCCTTACNGGGCACCTTGTTTTNAGCACNCTCCANACGAATGACTCAGCAGGGGCNATNACGAGATTGACGGATATGGGGATTGAGCCTTTTCTNATNGCATCNGGTGTGGAGCTTGTTATCGGNCAGCGACTCTTGNGNAGGCTTTGTCAGGATTGCTACGAATTGAAACCGTTTGAACGAACGGTTGTATTGGATTCNCTNNGTGTATTGGATATGCCNGATTCAGCGNTGGATGGTGTTNTNNAATTGCCCGTGGCAAANGGTTGTGAACGGTGCCGGAATATTGGTTACAAAGGGAGAATTGGNATTTACGAGATCTTAAGAGTTACNGAGGCNTTGCATGATCCTATCGTGAATCGTGAGGCAGCACCGCTGATGCGTGAGATCGGCCGCAAAGGCGGTTTGGTCACACTGGGAGAATCNGGATGGAATCTCNCCCNGAAAAATCTGACTACTNTGGACGAAGTCGTACGNACGATTTCCGTNAAAGAAGGATAGTTTGCTNNTAAAAAATGTCTATCNTCCNTNTGCATTCCTGATTTAGTCCATGCCAAGTTTCACCTACAGTGCAAAAGATCTAAGCGGCGAGTCTGTAAGAGGGTCAATTGATGCCGNGAATCGAAAAGTGGCACTGCAGAAGNTGACNGCNCAGAAGCTTAGGCCGTTGTCGGTAAATGAGACTAATGAGTNGCGGGNTGGGAANGTNGGCTTATNTGGTTTTAGCTCCCTGTTCAGATCGAATAGCTCCAAGCNAAAGGTGAAGGTGCTGAACCGAAGTGTNGCACTCCCGTTTNTGACTGGCATTCGTGAAATGCTTAATTGCGGTATTCAGTCTGCGGATGCNTTAANGATGATGAGTANCCGTTTGAGTGATCCNCAACAGAAACTATTGGCTACCAATCTGTGGGATGAACTGAGTCAGGGTCGNTCNTTGTCNGAGGCCTTTAGGAANCAGCCAAAAGTCTTNCATGAAAGCGTTGTNAGTCTAGTTGAGGCAGGCGAGGCGACCGGTAACCTNAAGAACGTNCTTACGCGAATTGTGGAAAGCATGGAGGAGCAAAAAGCGATTCGAGGCAAGCTCGTCGCTGCTTTGTCCTATCCTTGCTTTCTGATACTTGTTGCTATTGGTCTAGTNNTTCTTTTCCTNTTCAGNTTGCTTCCTCGNATTGAAGGATTNCTGGCGTCTTTGGGGGGTNATTTACCTNCATCGACGAAGATTCTGATAGCAACTGCGGATGGACTTCTCANCTACGGCTGGATCGCGGCAATAGGGATTGCNCTNGNCGTTGCGNTGCTGNTTTCCTGGCGCAAATCCCCTGCNGGCCGTTTCAAATTCGACGCCTTACTTCTCCGCATTCCGGGAGCNGGGCGNATCGTGAGGGATACTCAAATNCTGCAATTCACGCAAACGCTTTCCCTTTTGTTGGANAACGGAATCATCATGGTNCAAGCTCTGGCCATGGCGGAGCGNTCGCTTTCGAATTATTCCATGCGNNGCACCTTTTCTGAAGNNCGCACGAAGGTGGTCGAAGGGGTTGCNCTTTCGACNGCNTTCANGTCNACCNGGTATTTCGAANATATNGCTNTNGACGTATTTACNGTGGGAGAAANTACAGGGGATGTTGTACCCGGGCTTAGGCAGATGTCTCGCCAATANTCAGAGATGATAGACAAGTTTGTTAAGACGCTTCTTGGATTTNTCTCAACAGGCGTATTGCTTGGCGTATTTGCGATGGTTGGGATGATCGCGTTTGGGATCATCTCTGCAGTGTTCCAGCTTTCCAGNTCNCTTTCGGCAGGGTAGTCGAAGGTGNGCGAATCAANNTGGCNTTAGTTNGANNGCTTTTTGGTGAGTACTACAGNNTCATGGTGATCGACGATGCCTNTTTCGACATAGTCAATGATGGTGAAAAATCGTGACCAGTTTTNNAGGACGTANTGCTTTGTATGGTGAGCGTCTTGNTAGAANTGAGGCAAACCGTCCTTCTTGAAGAATCGTCGNTTAGAGTCATTGAANACAAATCCACTNATCATGTCGAGTTCCCGGGAATGGAGCTCTCGATGNTGNTCACCNTGNACCGAAGCAATNAGNATCCCCCCAGGCTGNAGNAGGCGGCNCATTTCTTCCANCCATTGGTTTTGNCGACGTTCATCGAGATGGGTGAAAACAGAAATTGAGAATATCAGATCGAACGATTCNCTATTGAAATNTGTNGGAGGATTTGGATCTATATGCTCAAATCGAGCACCGTNAAGANNCTTCTGACACCAGCGTATNGCAGCGGAGTCGATATCAATGCCCNANAGGTTTGTTTGATCGCNNTTTNTTANATTCCGNAGGACCCGGCCGGTTCCACATCCAAAATCGAGTATGTTTTCAAATCCGTCGATNGGACGATTGAGGTTGGCCAGAATTTTCTCGATACTTNCCCATGACAGTCTTCCNACTTCNATATANCCATNNGGCTCTGTCGATCCGTGTACTCNATATCTGAGTCTTGGAGATGGAACTGCTGGAGCCTTTTCTTTTTTCGGCCCNAATNTCTCAGCTANACCTAGAAAAAGAAATNTTAATTGGAGAACCAAATAGCTAATCATNTGTTTAGTTGGGTTCCTTNTGCTCGTGNATNAAAATANTCTTGTGGTTAAAGGAATCGNGCAATGGCTTCTTATTNNTCTCTTNAGNATTTTGGAAANNNACCGCAATGTCACCCACANTCAGAATAGCTATCCGGTTCTTGCTCGCTAAAANGCGCTCGATGTTGATGAGTTTGNCAGGAATTGTTTTTGGAGTNGGCTTTTTCATTTCGACCCAAGCTCAACTTAGCGGNTATCAGGAGCTNTTTATCGAAACTATCCTTGGNACCGATGGAGCGATAAGAATTGAAGATCGCATCCAAGACNCGAATGTCTTTGTGGCTGCNTCAACNANGAAAAACACCAGCACGAATTTCTTCATNACCGACAAGAANAACCGNCGTTTTGTCGAGGGTATCGANCATCCGGATAGCGTGATTGAAGCCATCAGNGAATTNGAAAATTTCGAAGCGGCGTCTCCCGTNATCAAGGGAAGTATCCAGCTNCAGAGTCCTCTTCGAAAAGACAATGGTCAAATTTACGGTATNATGGTNGACGAGCATATTGCNGTTTCCGCNCTTGAGGACCAGATCCAGTTGGGGTCAATCGAGGATTTCAGGGGCTCCCCNACGGGAATCATTATGGGNCACAAGATGGCGGCNCGCCTGGANGTTACNGTGGGTGACTCGATTATCATTCGGGCAGTGGATCAGCAGCNAAGGTATAGAATCNCTGCGATTTTCGAGACNGGGGTATCNGACATCGATAAGACCCGTGTATTTATGCACCTGAGNGCGGCCCGATCGTTNTTAAAGAAGCCGNACGGGGTCAGCTTCATTCAGGTTAGCATCTACGACAGNGATCNCGCCATNGTGGATGCGGAGGTGATCGAGCGGGTTACCANGCATTTCTCGGCNCCTTGGCAGGAGAGGGAAAAGTCATGGATGCANCTGTTTAAGACCCTACAGNTTTCGGCAGCGATNACTGTNTCGACGATAATTATCATTTCAGGNCTGGGNATGTTNAGCACGTTGTTCATGATTGTCATGGATAAGACTCGNGAGATCGCGATTCTCCGCTCNATGGGCTACACNCGTAATGACATTTCGAATATTTTTCTTTGGCAGGGGGTGATCGTTCTAATCTGTGGCACGATTCTTGGTTGTGGAATNGGTTACCTTNTTACCTTTGCTATTTCCTATCTGCCGATGCCCCTTTCAGGAATTTTCGCCACNGAGTACTTTGTGGTCAATTCGACGGCATGGCACTATGTCCAAGCGGTGATNGCNGCGATTATTATTGTGATGATTGCCTGTTTCGCTCCNTCCCGGAAAGCGGGAAAACTTGTGCCGGGAGACGTNATTAGGGGNACGGCNGCATGAGTGAGATTNAAGNGGGAGGGCAAAAGGAAGTCGCTCTGGAATGTCGCGAGCTNCACAAACACTTAGGAGAGGGCGAGACNCNAGTGCANGTGCTGCGAGGNGTGANCTTGAAGCTCTATNGCGGCGAGGTTTCCGCGATTGTCGGGCCCTCGGGTTGTGGAAAGAGCACTTTGCTTTATCTTCTTGGGCTGTTGGATTTGCAGGACTCGGGNTCTATNTNGATCCAAGGGGAGGAAGTGCCGCCNAAGAATGANGGAGAGCANACGCGGATCCGTGGNGAAAATGTNGGGTTTGTATTCCAGTTTCACTTCCTGTTACCTGANTTTAGTGCANTGGAAAANGTGATNTTGCCGATGCGGAAGCTAGGGCGGCTNAATCCGAANGAGATGAAATCGCGGGCNCATGCTTTGNTAAANGAAGTNGGGCTTGGTGATAAGACACANCGCTTGCCGTCNCAGCTTTCTGGAGGCGAGCAGCANAGAGTNGCGATCGCCCGGTCATTGGCNAATACGCCAGGTGTGTTACTNGCGGATGAGCCNACCGGCAACTTGGATGTNAAAAACTCGCTAATGGTGTTNGAGTCGNTAACNCGTCTTGCAAAAGAGAAAGGTCAAGCTGTTTTGATAGTCACCCATAATCCCGACCTGGCCGAAAAGTGTGATCGGATTCTGAGGATGCAAGACGGACAGTTTATCTGATCAATCGATCCCGTTGCGGTGGGCTGTGGGATCCGAGAAATCCGTGCCAACTGATGGCTTGTTATTAGATTTCCAGTTCCGGTTCAAAGGCCGTTCTAATAACTTCCAAAACTGAAGCCGCAACTCGCTAATTTTATTTGCTATTTGAGCAGGCTTTCCTTCAATCCGCAGCTTGAAAACTACAAATCGTCAATCAGTGAGTTCAGAAAAACACCGCAAATCATTTATCCTAAGATCGCTGGCTGCTGTTTCAGGATTAGTTGCACTGCCAACACTGCTAAGTCGAAAGCGGTCCAAACAATTGAATCCAGATAAAGTCGCGACCGCCTTCAATCTGCGAAGCGATCCTAACGCAATTTCCAGAAGCGAATCGGGATCAGTCTAGACCGCCTCTTCTCGCACAAGAGCGGCAACGAATATCACGTAATGTCAAGAGTGTTTCCAAAGGGGTCTAACGCACTTCCTCTGAAGATAATTGTCTTTTTATTTACATTAGCGGCAGCCGTTGTTTCTGGAGTAACATACTACGCAACTCCGAACTACACACGTGTTGGCTACCAGCCCGAGCAGCCCGTGCCCTATGATCACAGTTTTCATGTGGGTCAACTTGGGTTGGATTGCCGGTATTGCCACAGTAAAGTTGAGGAGTCAGGTCACGCAAACGTCCCGTCTGCGGGCACCTGTATGTCCTGTCATAGTCAGATAAAAACCGACAGCGAGTTGCTGGAGCCCGTTAGGGCGAGCTATGCATCGGGTGACCCGATTCCTTGGGTTCGCGTCCACGAAGCACCGGACTATGTCTATTTTAATCATGCGGTACACGTAAACCGTGGTGTTTCCTGTGTGGAATGCCACGGCAAGGTGAACGAGATGGAAGTCGTGGCCCATGACCAGCCCCTTAGCATGGGTTGGTGCTTGGATTGTCACCGCAATCCAGAAGAGCATATTCGTCCTGTCGACCTGGTTACCAATCTCGATTGGGTGCACCCGGGCGGCAAGAAAGGCCAGATCGAAGATGGCTTGAAGTTCGTCGAAGAGTGGAACATTAACCCGCCTCAAAGCTGCTCAGGGTGCCATCGATGAAACCGATTCATTCCACACCTTCTACGAAGGCAGAGCAAACGGGACCTCGCTACTGGCGAAGCCTCAACGAGCTGTCCCAGTCTCCTGAATTCATCGAGCAAGTGCACCGCGAATTCGGCCCCGAGGCATCGGAGATGAACGAGGTCGACCGCCGTCATTTCTTCAAGATAATGGGTGCATCTTTCGCCTTGGGTGGAGTAGGCTTTACTGGCTGTCGTCGCCCGGAGTCCTACATTTTGCCGCACTCGAAGGCCCCTGAGTACCAGGTGCCAGGCCAGCCTCTTTACTACGCGTCTCAATTTTGCCTGCGGGGTGAAGGGATCCCGTTGCTCGTCGAGACTCACGCGGGTCGCCCCACAAAAATCGAGGGCAACTCCGATTACAAAGGCTACAACGGAGGAACCAGTCTCAAAGCCCAGGCCTCATTGCTTGAACTCTACGATCCTGATCGCGCGACCCGCTACACCAAAGACGGTGCGAACCTTTCAAAAGAGGAAGTGCTCGATACCCTCAGGAATTTAAATGGAGCGTTTAGTGCTTCCAAAGGAAAAGGCGTCGCCGTTTTAACCGAAAAGTCCTCATCGCCCACTCGCCTCCGCCTAAAGAAGGCGTTTTTAAAGGCCTATCCTAATGCTACCTGGTCTGAGTATGAGCCGATTGCTACAGAAAATGCCAAGGAAGCAGCGGCTTTAATTTCCGGCGCTGATCTCGAGCCGAAGTATGACCTTACTAACGCAGAGCGCATACTCAGTGTTGGGGGTGACTTTCTAGGAGACAATCCAGGGAGTCTTAGTATGACCAAGCAGTTTGCCGATGGCCGGCGGGTGCTTTCAGCGGAAGATCAGATGAACCGGTTGTATGTTGCCGAAAGCAGTTTCAGCATGACGGGAGCGATGGCGGATCACCGCAAGCGTCTCGCAAGCAGCCACATGACGGCTTTACTCGCGGCGGCGGCACTCGAAATCAATCTAGGAGTGGAGGGCGAAACCCTGCAGCCTATCTTTGAGAAACTTGCTAGTGGTCTCGATTCGGAAACGAAAAAATGGATAAGCGAGGCCATGGTCGACTTAGACCACTTTAAAGGCAAAAGTGTGGTCTATGCTGGACCGCAATTGAGCAAGGAAGCTCAGGGGATCGCGTTGCTGATCAACGAGAAACTTGGAAATCTGGGCAAGACGCTCAAGTTGGTTGAAGTTGAAAAGGATAATTCAGCAAGCATCCAGAAATTGAGCGAGGCAATTGACTCCGGTTCGATTGAAACGTTGATTATCGCTGGAGGCAATCCGGTCTATAACGCACCCGCTGACCTTGATTTCGGTTCCAAGCTAGGGAAGGTTGAATCGGTTCTTCGACTAGGTTACTACGACGACGAAACCTCCGAGAAATCCAATTACCACTTCGTCCAGTCCCACTACCTAGAGGCTTGGGGGGATGGCCGTACATACAATGGTGATATCCTCACCCAGCAGCCAATGATCTTGCCTTTGTTCGATGGTATCTCGGAGATCGAAATGCTGGGACGATTGGTTGGTGAAGAGAACGTAGATGGGCATAGCCTAGTTTATGGAACTTTTCAGAATATTGGTTCGACGGGGAAACGGGCTTTCGATAAGTTTCTCCATGACGGCTTTCTGAGCGATTCGGGTTTCAAAGTGAGTGGGTCCCTGATTTCAGGAATGAAACTGGCGAATGTACTTGCAGATGCGGAAGCTCCGGTTTCGCCGACTGGTAAAGATAATCTGGAAGTAGTATTCACTGTAGACTCTTGCATTGACGATGGGCGTTATGCGAATAACGGATGGCTTCAAGAGTGCCCGGATCCTATGACAAAAATGACGTGGGACAACGCGATTTATGTGAGCCCGCGATTGGCCAATGAACTGGATATTGTGGCACCGGATTCATTGCTGCAAATTACCCGCAAGAATCCTAACGTAGTCAAAGACGGACGGTCTTACTCCCCCGTGGGCAGGGTTTCGGTGGGAGGTCGTGAGGTTACAGGAGGCATCCAAATCCTTCCAGGTTTGGACAATTATTCGATTATTCTGCCGCTTGGGTACGGTCGTGCTCGCACTGGAAGAGTGGGCACCAATTCTGGCTACAATTCCTACTCTGTACGGACATCGGATTCCGCTCATTTCGCCTCCGGTGCTTCGATCGAGCTGACGGGTGAGATTATACAGCTCGCGAATACGCAAGAGCACTGGTCAATGGAAGGACGGGCCATCATCCGCGAGTCCAATCTCGACGACTACGCGTCGGATCCGCGTTGGGTGGAAAAGATGGGCATGGAAAGCCACTCGCCACCCATACTCGGAAAGGATAAGGGGATGCCCGTGCAGGATCGCTCGATATCGACTCCTCGCGGAGGGTCAGCCTACGAGCATCCCGACTATACCGGTATCCACCAGTGGGGGATGTCGGTCGACTTGAATGTCTGTTCCGGTTGCAATGCCTGCGTCGTTGCCTGCCAAAGCGAAAACAATATCCCAATCGTAGGAAGAGATCAAGTACGTCGCGGTCGCGAAATGCACTGGATCCGAATGGATCGCTACTTCTCCTCAGGCGATGTCAAACTCGATAAGGACGGAAAACCCATTTTAGACAGTCACGGAGGAACGCAGCTTGATCTAGCAGCGATTCCGGAGGATCCGCAAGTTTCGGTTCAACCAATAAGCTGTATGCATTGCGAAACAGCCCCTTGCGAAACGGTATGCCCAGTCAACGCGACAGTACACGATGAAGACGGCCTCAATACGATGGCTTACAATCGCTGTATTGGAACTCGCTACTGTGCGAACAACTGTCCTTACAAAGTCCGTCGCTTCAATTTTATGGATTACCAGCAGCGTCCATTGGATCGTCTGTATGAGGGTCCGCTAGCACCAAAGGGAATGCCGGAGCTAGTCCAGATGGCACAGAATCCAGATGTTTCGGTTCGCATGCGTGGTGTGATGGAAAAGTGCACCTACTGCGTGCAGCGTATCCAGCAAGCCAAGATCGCCCAAAAAGTGAAAGCGAAGGACAGCAACGACATTCAGATTCCTGACGGAACGATCAAGGTAGCCTGCCAACAGGTCTGTACGATGGATGCGATTGCATTCGGGGACGTTAGCGATCCCAACAGCAAGGTTTCTGAACTACAGGCTAACGAGCGAAATTACGCAGTTCTCGGATACACGAATACGCGACCTCGCACGACCTACCTTGCCAAACTGCGAAACCCGAACCCAGACATGCCGGATTACTATGATCAACCGCTGGCAAAGGCGGAGTACAAGGCGACGAAGCCAAAGAAAAAAGGCGGGTATGATTCACACAACGATCACGGTCACGAGGAAGCCCACTCAGAAGCAGGAGGGTTGCACTAATGGCTAGCTCACATCCTATTCTCGACGAAGCTAAGCCGGCGATTCTCGAAGAAGTTGATCCGGTCGATATTCCGCGTCCCGCTCTTGTCGAAAACAACCGTTCCTTTAGCTGGATAACCGATAAAATCTGCGGAATCGTTGAAGAGAAGACGCCCACTTGGTGGTGGGTGTGTTTCATCATCGCTTGTGCGGGGGCGTCCTTTACCGTTATGGGGCTCGTCTATTTGGTCGCCACTGGCACTGGTGTCTGGGGCCTGGCAAATCCCGCCAACTGGGGATGGGCGATTGTGAATTTCGTTTTCTGGATCGGTATCGGTCATGCAGGTACTCTTATATCCGCCATTCTCTGCCTCCTGCGCCAAAAATGGCGTACTTCCATCAATCGAGCGGCCGAGGCGATGACGATTTTCGCGGTAGTTTGCGCCGGCATCTTCCCGGTTTTTCACGTTGGACGTGTGTGGATGGCGTGGTTCCTTTTCCCTATACCGAATGCAAACGCGATCTGGCCTAACTTTCGGTCGGCTCTTCTGTGGGACGTTTTTGCGGTATCAACTTATGGCACGGTATCGGTCCTTTTCTGGTACGTTGGATTGATTCCTGATTTGGCGAGTGTGCGCGACCGTGCGAAGAACAAGATCCGCCAGGTTCTCTACGGAATCTTTGCAATGGGGTGGCGGGGATCAAATCGCCAGTGGAGCAACTATGAAATGTGCTACTTGCTTTTGGCTGGACTATCGACGCCACTGGTACTTTCGGTTCACACGATCGTATCGTTTGACTTTGCGATTTCTCTTTTGCCCGGATGGCACACGACTATCTTTCCGCCGTACTTCGTTGCCGGTGCTATTTTCTCGGGCTTCGGCATGGTATTGACGCTTATGCTGCCTTTGCGAGCGATATACCGTCTTGAGGATTTGATTACACAGTATCATATCGACTGTATGACCAAGATCATCTTGGCCACGGGTACGATGGTGGGATACGCCTACGGTATGGAGTTCTTCATAGCGGCATACGGAGCGAATGACTTCGAGATTTTCGCTTTCGTCAACCGTGCATTTGGAAACTACGCCTGGGCTTACTGGATAATGATTTCCTGCAATGTGATTTCGCCTCAATTCTTTTGGTTTAAGAAGATTCGCGAAAATACGGGCTTGGTTTGGATCATTACGATTTTTGTCAACATCGGCATGTGGTTTGAGCGGTTCGTGATTGCCGTCACGACATTGACTCGCGACTTCTTGCCATCGAGCTGGGGTTACTACTCGCCCACAATCATCGACATTTTCACTTACCTAGGGACGTTCGGATTGTTCTCTGTTCTATTCCTCCTATTCCTTCGCTTCCTGCCACTTATGGCGATGGCGGAAATAAAAGCCGTCACTCCACAGGCGGACCCTCACAAGCATTAATTGAAAGCGAATTCCTCCGACAATGGTTAATCAACACGGACTTATCGCTAAATTCGATACCCCTGCCGACATCATGCATGCGGCAGAGAAGGTGAGAGATGCTGGCTACAAAAACTGGGACGTCATCACGCCGTTTCCGATCCACGGGATGGATCCAGCTATGGGAATCAATAGGTCTCTAGTAGGACGATTCACCATCGTTGGTGGCACCATCGGACTTACAACGGGAATGTTGATGATTTGGTTCACGGGAGCATCAGAACTCAGTCTTCCATACATGGAAGGCTACAAGCTCATCGTTGGCGGCAAACCGTATTTCAGTCCGCAGTTTGCATTTCCGGTCTCTTACGAGCTAACCATTCTGTTTTCTGCCTTTGCTTCCATTGGAGGCATGTTCATTTTAAACAAGCTGCCGAGGCACCATCATCCAGTTTTAAAATACAAGGACGTTGCCGCCAGCTCGGACGACAAGTTCTTTCTATATATCGAAAATGAAGATCCGCAATTCGACGGGGAGAAGACACGCTCTTTCCTTAACGATCTCGGACCAGTTGAAGTCGGGGAGTTGGAGGAATAATTTAGATGCGATACGTTTTTCTTGTATTTATTCTAGGTGTTATCGGGGTGTTGGCGATCCTCGGTCCACGAGGTAGGGTTTCAACTCGACCACCACTGGAAGTATTTTCAGACATGGATCGGATGCCAAAGTACCAACCCCAAGCGAAAAGTGCTTTCTTCGCGAATGGCCGTACCGATCGGCTCCCAGTTGACGGAACAGTTGCTCGAGGTACATACCACGAAAACGAATACTATAGCACGGGGAAAAGCGGTGAAGCATTCGGTAGTGGGTTTCCTATTGAGGTCGACTTCGACTCGATTTCACGCGGTGAGGAACGATTCAATATATACTGTTCGGTTTGTCATGGTGCCGCAGGGGATGGAGACAGCATGACTAAAAAATATGGTATGCTGACGGTAGCGAACCTTACAGAACAGCGATTGGTAGACTACACGGATGGGCAGCTGTACGATGTGGTTAAGAACGGTAAAGGACTCATGCTGGGATACGCGGACCGTCTCACGGTCGAAGATCGCTGGAACGTTGTCCTTTACGTTCGCGCTTTACAACGGGCCGCAAACGGTACTGTGGATGATTTAACTCCTACCAAACGAGGGGAGCTCGGACTATGAGCGAAGATTTTTCACCTAATCCAAAAAAGTGGCTGACGATCGGAATCGTTGGACTGACCATTTCGTTTGTCGGCTTCTTTGTTGATACGCAACTGGCAGTATGGTCGTATCTTATCGGATTGATTTTCATTACATCCATCGCTATCGGGATGCTTTTTCTAGTGATGATCCACCATATTTTCGACGCGGAGTGGTCCGTTATCGTTAGACGCCAGGCGGAGCACTACAGTTCTGCCCTACCATACATGGGATTTCTCTTTATCCCCCTTTTCATCATTACCTACATGGGCAAAGATCAAGGGGTTCTTTGGCTATGGATGAACCAGGATGCCCCTCTTCATGGTCATGGTACCGTGAGCACAGATATACTTTACCAAAAGAAGACTTGGTGGCTGTCGGAGACCTTCTTTTGGGGTCGAGCTGTTTTCTGTTTTGCGGTCTGGACCTATTTTGCTCGAGCTTTTAGGAAAAACTCGTTCACGCAGGATCAGGATGGTTCCCCGAATCATACTTTTTCGAGCCGCAAACACGCTGCCGCTGGACTCATTTTGGTGGCTCTGACTTGGACCTCCGCGGCATTCGATTGGATTATGGGCCTCGAGTACCACTGGTTTTCCACTATGTTTGGTGTTTGGATTTTCGCGAGTGCTATGCGTGCGGCGTTATCGGTGATGCTTCTAACCTGTGCCTTCTTGGTCGTGAAAGGTCCCTTGAAAGGAATTCTGAATACGAAGCATTTGCATGACGTGGCCACGCTTGCCTTTGCGTTCACAGTATTTTGGGCTTACATTACCTTTTCCCAGTATTTCCTGATCTGGAATGCCAACATTCCGGAAGAGACTTTCTGGTTTAACGATCGCGAGCAGGGGATTTGGTGGCCGATCTCTATGATTTTGATCTTCGGTTACTTTCTATTCCCGTTTCTCTATATGCTCCAGTTCCCGCTCAAGACGAATTTCAAGTCTATGACGTTCATGGCTACCTGGGTGCTCGGTTTGAACCTGCTGGATGTTTTCTTCAATGTCCTTCCGTCTTTGAAGGACTCGCATGGCGAGCCATTTCAATTGTTCTCAAATTTTCATAATATTATTTGGTATATTTCAGGAGTTGCCGGAGCCGGAGGAGTCTTACTTTGGGCCTACTGGTCAAGTTTCTTGAAAACGAAGATCATACCGATTCGCGATCCACGCATTCGGGATTGCCTGAACCATAACCATTAACTTGACGAGCGATGAGCGAAACCGCCCAAACACCATCACGAAGTGCCTTCCCGACGACTGTCGCTATATTGGGAAGTTTACTGATCTTCTATTTCTTTATCAGTTTCACGTATCTGGATTCAGAAGTCGAATTGGGAGAGCCTTCCTTAGAGCGACCCTCATTGGCGGAGCACGAAGCAAACGCTTCAGACAAACTTTTCAATTACTCGGTTATGGACGCCTCGGCAGGTAAAGTTCGGCTGCCGATAGAGCGTGCTAAGGAGCTTATCGTTTCTGAAAACTCAAAGTAGTCTATTTAGACTGAGGAGTTCATCGAAATGTGGTTTTGAATATGACTTTGATCGGCAACATATGCTCTTCGCTTTTTCCGAATCTCTCTGGTGATTCGAAGAACCGTGAAGGTGTCCGTGGGATTGATGCATCGATCTGCTTTCCTTTGCTCGCTCTGATCATAAGCGCGTTTGTTTGGCTGATTGTGGCGACTGTTGTCGGGTTTATTGCATCCATAAAAATGCACTCGCCTGGATTCCTCGCGGATCACTCGTTCCTCACTTACGGAAAGGTGGCACCCATTTTCTGGAACTCCTTGGTATACGGCTGGCTTTTTAATGCTGGTCTGGCCTGTGCGGTTTTTTTGTTGAGTCGACTAGGGGGGAACAATGTAGGACTAGGAGCGTTTCTAACTATTTCTATCACTCTTTGGAATACCGGAGTCACGGCTGGGATAATTGGAATCATGTGGGGCGAGCAATTACCTTTTCAGTGGCTTGAGTTCCCCGCGTTTGCAGCACCGATATTGTTCTTAGCGTTCCTAGGAATTGGGACTTGGAGTTTGTTGACTTTTAGGGCTCGAATTCATCGATCGAGCTATGCTTCGCAATGGTGGATTATCGCTTCAATTTTTTCGTTTGCGTGGATCTACACCGCTGCACAGGTAATGTTGGTCGGCACGCCGGCGCAGGGAGCCATTCAAAAATTGGTCAACTCCTGGTACGTTGAGAATGTATTTGGATTGTTTATTGCTCCTCTAGCATTCGCGACTCTCTATTATCTTCTTCCCAAAACGTTGGGCACGGCAGTTGTTGGATACAAGTATTCGAGTTGGGCGTTCTGGTCATGGTTCTTGTTTGCTAGCTTTTCAGGAATTGCAGATCTAGCTAATGGGCCCATACCAGCGTGGGTATCCTCGCTAGGCGTTATCGCGACTTTTGGCCTTCTGATTCCAACGACTACGATGTCGATCCAGTTCTTGTCTAGTTTGTTCAGCTGTTTCAGTGTGATATGGGACTCAGCAACCGCCCGCTACCTATTTGTCGGCTGTATTACATTCTTGCTTGTAATGTATCACAAGATTTTTGGAGTGCTCAGAGGTTCACTGGATATCACTCAGTTTTCCCTTTATGACTCAGGCGTCACCCAACTTGCGCTGTTTGGATTCGCTGGGATGACTTTTACAGGTGCCATTTATTTCATTCTTCCACGCCTTTTGAATAAGGAGCTTCCTTCCACTTCTCTGATCGATTTGCAGTTTTGGTCCCATTTGATGGGGTTGATTCTCGTATCCATAGGACTGATTTCAGGAGGTACTCAACAAGGAGAACTGATGAACGGAAGCACTGCTGAAGCGCTTGTTGTGGTAAAGACGATGCAGAGTAGTTTTTATCTAACTACCATTGGAATGGTGTTCTTTATTATTGGAGCGGTAGCGAGTGGAGCAACTTACATTGGGATCATGCTTTCGACTCGGATACAGGAGGAAAACGAAACTAGTCTGGTTAAGGAGGCTCCAGAATTGGAGTATAACGCCTCATGAATCGTGGTCCTTTCATATTTCTAGGGATTTTCCTTATCGTCGCAACTTCGTGGACGTTTGTTCTTTTTGAAACAAATCAAGGGATAGGGAACCTTTCCGCAGTACTTGATGAAGATCTAGGTAAGTACGTTCCGATTAAAACGGTTGGAGCAGCGGCGTACGGCAAGGAAGTCTATCAAGAATTGGGCTGTATTGCCTGTCACACGCAGCAGGTGCGAGTGGCATCTGGAATGGACATTGCTCGGGGGTGGGGTGACCGGCAGTCCGTGGCTCGCGACTATATTTATGACAAAAGATCGCTCATTGGAAATGTTCGGATTGGCCCGGATCTTTCTAATGTTGGGGCACGTCAATTAGACAGGAATTGGCACCTCCTTCATTTCTACAATCCCCAAATCAATTCCCAGGGAACGAATATGCCACCGTATCCATTTCTTTACGAAGTGCGTGAGGTCGTTGGTGAAGCATCAGGGAACGCCCTTGATCTACCGGAAGAGTTTTCTCCTGGAGAAGGACTTGAGGTGATACCAACAAGAAAGGCGGAATCGCTCGCATCATACATGCTAAGCTTGAAAGTTAATTACGACTTAAAGGAAGCCCCGAAATCGAACGAAACAATGGCTGAGGAATTAGCCGTTGCGTTGGAGAATGCACAGTAATGAGTGACGAATTTCAAAATCGTGATTTACCGGGAATCGACCGATCGCTAGCCAGCGATGAGAGTATTGTAAAGACCCATGCTCGGATCCGTCGCGAGCCATCTACAGCGTTTCCAGTACTCTTTTTTACCGGTTCGGCGGTAATCGCCGTAATAATTTTCAGTTGGTTTTACGCCCGACGTTACCTAGGTGAGGAGAATTCTTATTTGCACGAAAGAGCTGATTTAGCTCTATACAACGACTGGCAGGAGCGACCTAGAGGTCCAATCGTTTACGATTACTATGCGATTGGTGAATCGCTCTACACAAAGATGGCCTGCGTGGGCTGTCACCAGGCAGATGGAAATGGTCTTCCCGGTCAGTTCCCTCCCTTGGCAGGTTCTGAGTATGTGGTCACTGAAGACCAGGCCGTGCCAGCGAAAATTTTGCTAGCTGGTTTAGTAGGCCCAATCACAGTGAAAGGAAACGAATATAATGGGAATATGCCGGCTTATGGTCTGGGCTTAAAGGATCATGAAATTGCAGGTCTAGTTACCTACATTCGTAATAACTGGGGCAACGAGGCAGGCGAGGTCAGTACTGATCGAGTTGCCGCTATACGAGCCGAAATCGGAGTTCGTAGCCCGTATACTGCAGAAGAACTCTAGGCCGCATTGCACGGTTTTTATTCGAATCCTATTCAGCCTGCTGGTCTGGAGAGTTCTTCCGAACGACTAACTGCTGTGTCTATCCCTTTGTGGATCGTTTCGGACCAATCGGCGGACTTGAGGCTCTCCAGCAAAGCGTGGGTCACACCGTTGGGCGAGACCACTTCATCGACTAGTTCAGAAGGGAGCTGGCCGCTTTGCTTCATTAGTTCGAGGGAACCGATTCCGGTCTCTATCGCTAGTTGAGTGGCAAGGGAGCGTTCTAGCCCATGCGTTTCAGCTGCTTGTGCGACAAAGTCGATAAACTGAAAAAAGACTGCGGGTCCGCAGCCGCTTACCGCGGTAACGATGTGCATTTGCGGTTCATTAACTTCGTAGCTGGCCCCCAATGCCCCAAGCATTGATTCCACGATTTCTCGGTCGTCGTTCGTGGGAGGATCTTCAAAGCAATAGGCACTCACCCCTTTGCCAATTCGCGATGGCGTGTTGGGCATGACTCGAACCACGTTTCGAGCTAAAGGAAATGCGCTTCGAAGTGACGCTAGCGTGCGTCCGGCGAGCACTGAAATTAACAATGAGCCTTTGGCAGCATTTCCTTCCTCTTCCGTTATGGTATCCAAATGCTGGGGCTTGAATGCTAGAATAACGGTATTGGATTGGTTGAGGAGCTCGAGACGCGAGGAAGATAGTCCAATACCCGCTTCCAGGGAGAGAGCCCGTGCTGTCTTTCCCGATCCCGAGATGCAACTAACTTCTTGCGAGGAAAAAACGCCTTTTTCTAAAATGCCAATTACGATCGCCCGAGCGAGGTTTCCTGCACCAATAAATCCAATACTCATATAAACTAGGCGTCGCTTTCTTGATACGGATGAGTGAACTCGGCCGTGACTCCACAAGCCTCATTTTTATTGATTCGGATTTCACCTCCCAAGGTGCGAATGGCGTGGCGAGCGATTGTCAGCCCCATTCCGACCCCAACGGTGTTTTTCGTGCTGACGAAGGGTTCGAACATATTGTCTTCTACCTCTGGGTCGATTCCATCCCCTTGGTCCATGACTTGAAAAACCACATTCTGCTGGTCATCGGAAAATTGGGTGGTGAGCTTAATGGGCCGCTCTCTCTTCTTGGATGGGGTATAGCTTTCCCAAGCATTTAGGATTAGTTTGGAAAGGGCATCCTCGAAGGCTTCAATGTTTGTCTGGATCGACTCTCCATCGAGCTGGTTGTCTATATCGAGAACGATACTCGTGCCCGCAGCCTCATTTGCTCGCTCGATACTATTGGCAACAAGCTTGTCAATCAACATGCTGTGTAGCGATAGCTTTGTAGTGAATGCGACCGTACTCAGCTGTTTTATGATACCGACGATTCGGTTTGCAGCTCCTTCAACCCGGGTAAGGTTGTGCAAAACTTTCTCTGCGTCATTGTGATTGGCTTTCGCCAGTTCCATGTAACCCATAACGACTCCGAGGAGGTTATTAAGGTTATGGGCGATACCCTGAGTGAGTGCTCCAATCGATGCGGCCCGCCGCGATTCGCCGAGCCGTTTGGTCAGTTCGATATTATCCTGATTAATTGCGAGATATCTGAGCTGCGACCTAATTCGAGCGGTAGTCTCCTCCAAATCGATGGGCTTGGTGATGTAGTCTACTGCACCGGCTTGTAGTCCTTCCAGCTTTCCTTTTTTTGAGTTTTGGGCGGTTACAAAAATGACCGGGATAGATTTTGTGCGTTCGTCCTCACGAAGTCTTTGGCAGACTTCAAAGCCATCCATACCGGGCATCATAATATCCAAAAGTATTAGATCGGGCGAACCCGACCGAGCGAGCTCGAGTCCCTCCTGTCCGTTTCGGGCGGTTAGTACTCCTAGCCCCTCTAATTTGAGTTTACGACTCAAAACTTGAATGTTAACCGGCTCATCATCGACTACCAGTATCGTGCGATCGGGCGAATTTTGATCGGTCATATTTGGAAGAGATGAATTATTTGACACATTAAGCCAATCAAGCGTTTTGCAATTCGTATGCTTTAACGGTATTTTTCATCAATATCGCCACGGTCATCGGACCAACACCTCCCGGAACGGGAGTGATTCTCGAAGCGAGAGGGAAAACTTCGCTAAAGTTGACGTCTCCCACAAGTTTGTACCCCTTTTTCTTCGATGAATCTTCGACCCGGTTAATCCCGACGTCTATCACGACGGCACCCTCCTTGACCATGTCGCCGACGACCATTTCTGGCTTGCCAATCGCCGCTACGAGAACGTCCGCTTGTCGAGTGATTTCCTTCAGATTCCGCGTTCTAGAGTGACAGACCGTGACCGTCGCATTGGCATGCGGTCCTTTCTGCATTGCGAGAAGAGAAAACGTTTTCCCGACGATTAAGCTGCGACCTAAAACGACGACATGCTTTCCTTCAATTGGGATGCCTTCCCTTTGGCAGATTTCGATGATTCCAGCTGGAGTACAAGAAACGAACCCGGTAGGATCCTGTTGAACAATCCTACCAGCGTTGACGACGTGAAAACCGTCGACGTCTTTGATCGGGTCTATGCGGTTGAATGCCGACTGTTCATCGAGTTGTGAGGGCAACGGTGATTGTATCAAAATTCCGTTTACTGAGCGATCTGCGTTTAGTTCGTCAATTTTTGCAAAAAGCACGTCCTGTGTGATCGTGTCTTCAAAGGCGAAAAGCAGGGGACGAATCCCGATTCTTTCAGCAGTCTGATTCTTGCTTCGAACATAGGAAACAGAAGCCGGATCTTCGCCGACTCGAATAAAGGCAATACAGGGTTTGGCTCCCTTTATCTGAGATACTTTGGAAGTGAGCTCATCGACAATATCGCGAGCGATTTGTTTGCCATCAATTAGTTTCATTTAGATGTAAGTGAATCTACCAAACATGAGTGTGAAATGGTTAGTTTTTCTTTTTCAACATCTTGACGCGAAGCACGATGGAATCTATGTTTTCAAGGTCATCGATCGTCCCCCAAGCCGTTAATCGTGTATTCACGAAATTGGTAAACGGCTCCGCATCAGAAAGCTTCGAGTGATCGACGTAGGCAATTGTTTCATTGTCGCTGTTGATCAACTTGAATTTGTATCCCGATCGAGTTGACTCGAGATAGCTAGCAGAGATAAGTATGCCTTCCAAGGATTGACCAGAGTCGCTAACGATTTTGGGCTGCTTGGGCAATACGATTCTTGCGGCGTTCGGCTTAATCTTTGATGTGGGCGGGGCAGAGTAATCACGAATGTAACCGAGTACGATGGTTTCAAGGTTTATATGGCAGAACCGCGGGTCGATAGAGAGAATCTCCGCCTTGTCTAGGTCGGTTGCGATCGCGAGGATATCAGCATCGGATCTTGGGCTTAGCAAGTAGCGAGAGCCAGGAAGTGGAAGGAAGTTTTTTCCTATGTCTTGGCTATCTATATACACAAGAAAATCACCTCTGTAGTAAATCGGTCTCCACCCAGAGGTGGGTTCGGTATTCTTTGGCCACTCTGCGTTCACAGCGAGCGAAAGGGAAGAGAGTTTTCCAATTAGAGTGGAGTTAGGTTCGGGGCGAATCCGAACGCTGACTGACTCTTGGGCTAATGCGGAAACGCCCCCTGCTAGGGTCGCTAGTAGCACCAATGTAGGTAGGATGATGACAGCTTTCATAATGTATTCTCGTGTTTGAATAGTTTCTGAATCTCGTTTTTTTGTAGAATTATTCCGACGCCTTTAGGCATTCCTTTGATGCTGAAGGTTCCGATTTGGTATCGTTTCAGTCGTTTGACGTCGTATCCAAGAACCATAAACAGGTTGCGTATTTCCCGCTTCTTCCCGTGGTGCATCTGGACATCGACTTCTTTTGAGGCATCGTTGCTCTGATTTCCAAGAAGGGCGGCCTTCTCCACTTTCATTCTCTCCCCTTCGTAGTTTATGCCCTTGATGAGTTTAGGAATGCTTTTTTTTGGGAATGGTTGTTTTAGAGATACCTGGTAGCGTTTCACGACGAGATTCGACGGATGCATCAGTCGGTTTGCCAAATCTCCGTCATTGGTCAGAATGACTAGTCCTTCGCTTTCCTTATCGAGCCTTCCCGCGCAGAAAAGCCGAAGGCTTTGATAGTCCTTGGGAATTAGATCGAAAACAGTGCGGTCGTTGTGTGGATCGTCGTTGCTGCAAATGAATCCTTTGGGCTTGTTCAAAGCGAATACAACCTGACCTTGCTTGCGATGCCGAATTCGCTGCCCTTCGTAAATGACTTCGTCGATACCTGGTTCAATTTTATCGCCAATCTGGGCGATCTTGCCATTGACCATGATCGATCTGTTACGGATTAGCACTTCCGCTGTTCGTCGCGAGCAGACGCCCATGTCAGCCAGATATTTTTGAATTCGCAGCGAGTTAGTTTTAGTTGCCATTTTTGGAATTGCACGGTTCCCAAAGGTCGGGGTTAAAATGCCGTGGTTTTCCTTGCTTGAAAACACGTTAATTTCATTGACCGAGTTGCTTGCAATCTTTGATGAAATAAAGATGGTCCGGATCAGTGAGAGCAAGCGGAAGCAGGGTTTGCACGCGTTTTTCGCTGAAAACTAACATTGCCTAAGCGCTTCGAGAACTTTGGACTGTTCGCTTTGGTTTTACTTAGCAGTTATTTAGCGCTTTAGAGCGTATTCGAGATAAGAAATTATGAGTCTTACATTTGAAAACAAGGTGGCATTGGTAACCGGTGCCGGTCGGGGGATCGGTCGTGCGATTGCAGAGGAGCTTGGTAAAGCGGGCGTTACCGTAATTTGCGTTTCCTATTCGGAATCGTCCTGTGGTGAAGCGGCACAAGCGATCAACGATGCGGGTGGAAAAGCGATCGCAAAGGCGGTTGATGTGTCTGATTCGACCGCAGTTGCGGCGGCAAGCGAAGATTTGCTGAACGAGTACGAGAATATTGATATTCTGGTCAACAATGCAGGCATAACTAAGGACAACCTGCTTTTCCGCATGTCGGAGGACGACTGGACGAGCGTAATCAACACGAACCTGAACAGCTGCTTTTACTGGGTTAAAGGGCTCGCCCGCCCAATGACGCGAAAACGTTGGGGCAGAGTCATCAATATTTCGTCGGTATCCGGGATCATGGGCAATGCGGGCCAAACCAACTACGCTGCGGCGAAAGCGGGTATGATCGGTTTCACGAAGAGCTTGGCCAAAGAATTAGCGTCCCGAAAAATTACGGTAAATTGTGTCGCTCCAGGGTTCATTAAGACCGACATGACTTCTAAAATGGCCGATTCAGCCCTGGATTTGGTGCTCCCCATGATCCCGCTTAAACGGATGGGGGAGGCCAGTGATGTCGCGAATATGGTCGCCTACTTGGCTTCTGAGGAAGCAAATTATGTCACAGGCCAAGTTTTTACCGTTGACGGCGGCATGGCTATGTGATGCCTCCTGAGTTGAGTTTATCACTAATCTGTCTAGAAAATGGCTGACGAAAAAAGCATCGAACAAAGAGTCTCAGAAATCATCGTAAACCAGCTCAACGTTAACGAAGAGCAGATCACGCCGGAAGCCTCCTTCCTCGATGATCTTGGAGCCGATTCACTCGACACCGTCGAGTTGATTATGGCATTTGAAGAAGAGTTTAAAGATGAGATCCAAGGTGAAATCCCGGAGTCTGACGCGGAAAAGCTGCAGACGGTCGGTGACGTCACTTCGTACATCAAAGAGAAAGCTGGAGCTTAACCTACTTCCCCATACCAAATTTGGTGCTGGAACCCCTTTTCTGGTGCCCGACACTCGCGAGACGTATCCATGACTGAGCTGGCGGACAGCCAACGTGTAGTTATAACCGGTCTAGGAGCTATCACTCCGCTCGGACTAGGGGTGGACTCTTTTTTCCAGGGCCTTCTCGAAGGCAAGAATGGCATCAGCAAAATTGAGTCTTTCGACACTGAAAAGTTTACGTGCAAGATTGGTGGAGAAATCAAGGATTTCGACGCCTCCAACTATATGGACCGGAAAGAAGCGCGCCGCAATGACCGCTTTGTCCATTTTGCTTTTGCCGCCACCAAGCAAGCCGTAGCGGATGCAGGCTTGAACATGGACCAGGAGGACCCGGACCGAGTGGGTGTATTCATAGGGTCGGGCATTGGAGGGATGGATACCATAGAAAAGAATTGCATCAAGCTGATCGAGGGAGGTCCGCGTAAAGTATCTCCTTTCATGATTCCCGCTTTGATTTCCAATATGGCTTCAGGAGTCATAGGGATAGAGCTGGGGGCGATGGGGCCAAACTTTTCCATTGTCAGTGCTTGTGCTACGGGTGCCCACTCGATTGGTGAATCTCTTAAGACGCTTCGTCTGGGCGAAGCGGATGTAATGATTGCCGGTGGTAGTGAAGCCACAATTACTTCCCTGAGCTACGCGGGATTTTGCTCGATGAAAGCTATGTCAAAAAACAATGACGATCCCGAGCACGCAAGCCGTCCCTTCGACTTGAATCGGGACGGATTTGTTATGGGAGAAGGAGCTGGCGTTGTTGTGTTGGAAACGCTTGAGCACGCGAGAAAGCGGGGTGCAAAAATTCACTGTGAGCTCGTCGGGTACGGCGCTTCTTGCGATGCGAATCATATCACGGCACCGCACCCAGAGGGAAAGGGACTTATTGGAGCCATGAAGCGAGCATTGCATTCCGCACAGTTGAATACAACTGACGTTGATTACATCAATGCTCATGGAACGTCCACGCCCTACAATGACAGGTTCGAGACGATGGCGGTCAAAACCCTCCTCGGCGAGCACGTGAAGAACGTTCCCATGAGTTCTACCAAGTCCATGACTGGTCATTTACTTGGTGCGGCAGGTGGAGTAGAAAGCGTGGCATGTGTGCGGATGTTGGAGACGGGAATGCTGGCACCGACGATTAATTATCAGGAGCCAGATCCTGATTGCGATCTAGACTACGTGCCTAACGAAGCGCGGGAAGCAAAAATCTCTGTCGCTATGAGTAATAGCCTGGGATTCGGGGGTCAAAATGCTTCGCTAGTTTTTAAAACTTATTAGAAATCATCGTTGGCCGAAGGAGGCGAATTAGAATCTTATAATCAACGAGTACAATTAGATGGAAAAAACCTTCATTATTCTCAAGCCCGATTGCATGGAAAAAGGTTTCGCTGGCCAAGTGCTGCAACGTTTTGAAAGCGAGGGCTTCTCAATTGTCGCCACTAAAATGGTACAATTAAAGTCCTCCATCCTTCGTGAGCATTATGCCCATGTGGCGGACTTGCCTTTTTTTCCGGAGATCGAGGAATTCATGAGCTCGCGTCCAGTAATCATGATAGCTCTGCAGGGTGAAAACGTAATCCAGCGCGTGCGCGATCTGCTTGGCCCCACCGATTTTTCAAAGGCTCCCAAAGGAACAATCCGCGGCGATTTTGGCACCGACACGATGCGCAACGTGGTCCACGCTTCCGACGGTCCCGAAACGGCCGAAGCTGAACTGAAACGATTCTTCGTAGACGGCGAAATATTTCGTTAGGTTGCTTTCAGCGGGTGCCCGTTTTCTGCGGTTTATCACACCCGCGTCTTGCGATCTAGGCTACGGTACTGGATGGCCTCGGTTAGGTGGTTGAGCTGTATGGCATTGGATTCCGCTAGGTCTGCGATGGTTCGGGCGACTTTTAGGATGCGATTATAGGCACGGGCTGAGAGGTTGAGTTTCTCCATTGCAGTTTGCAGGATGGATCCCATCTGAGGCGTGATGGAGCAATGGGTTTCGATGGTGGATTCCGACATGCTGGAATTGGTGACGTAGTCCGTGTGGTGGAACCGTCTCTGCTGTATTTCGCGAGCGGCAGAGATTCGCTGCCTCATGACTTCTGAACTTTCGCCTTTATCGGATGTCCTCAATTCTTTGATACTGAGGGCAGGGGCCTCAATATGAATGTCGATCCGGTCAAGCAAAGGGCCGCTGATGCGGCTGCGGTAGCGCTGCACTTGAATTGGAGAGCAAGAACAATCTCCTTGGCGGGAACCTAGGTAGCCACAGGGACAAGGGTTCATGGCGGCGACCAGCATGAAATTGCAGGGCAGGGTGACCTTGCCAGCAGATCGGGAAATGGTCACTTGCCCGTCTTCTAGGGGTTGTCGCATCACTTCTAGGGCCGAGCGCTTGAATTCAGGTAGCTCGTCCATAAACAGTACGCCGTTGTGGGCGAGTGAGATCTCCCCGGGTCCAGGGATTGCACCGCCACCCAGCAGGCCGACATCGCTAATGGTGTGGTGAGGTGATCGGAAGGGTCGCTTCTTCTCCAAAGTTTCCCACCGTTTGGTCGCCCCCGAGGCAGACTGGATTTGCAGGATTTCCAGGTATTCCTCGAGGGTGGGATCTGGCATGATGGTAGGAATTCGTTTAGCGATCATCGACTTACCTGAGCCAGGTGGGCCGACAATCAGAAAATTGTGTCCTCCAGCAACAGAAATCTCCACTGCTCTACGGGCCTGTTCTTGTCCTTTTACATCAAGGAAATCAAGACCAGTTGGTTCGGCCTTCTGGTCCAACAGACTCGAATGGTTAAATCGGGTGAGTTGAAGCTTCCCTTCGAGAAAAAGTTTGGCCTGGTCCAGGGTCTCCACGCCGTAGACTTCGATACCCCTTACCAAAGCAGCCTCACGGGCAGATTTTACTGGAAGAATGACTCCGCGCTGACCCTTTGCCTGGGCCTGTATCGCGAATGCCAAACCTCCTCTTATTGCTCTGACTGCACCGGATAGGCTAAGCTCGCCGGCGATCGTAAACCTCTCGAAGCGTCCACTGGCGCTCATCTGACCAGTTGACTCCAGGATCCCCAACGCGATTGGGAGGTCGTACATGGGACCTTCTTTTTTCAGGTCGCCGGGAGCGAGGTTGATCGTGGTTCGGGTTTGGGGTTTACGAAATCCTGAGTTTGCCAAGGCGGAGAAAACGCGGTCGTCAGACTCCTTCACCGCGGTGTCAGGTAGACCGACCATGATCAGTCGCGGATCTCCGCTTTCGCCAGAGTTGACTTCGACGAGAACGGGGACGGCTTCGATGCCCTGCAAAGCGGCGCTTTTGACGGTAGCTAGCATTGGATTGAGGGGAAAATGGGGTAACAGTTGATTGTAATCCGATTCTGTGATCGGCGAATTGGCAAGATGAAAGGGATTCTGGATATTGGAATTCAGATCCGCTCAACAAGTTTCAGTGGCGGTTTAGCTTTCAACAAGGAAGCATATAATCGTTGTTGTCCAACCGGCTGAATTGGTCACCCTAGTTCCCATGGTTGTGGTTTTGACAGGGGGAATGGGATGCGGTAAGTCCACGGCGAGTCGAATGTTCGAAAAGCGTGGCTTCAGGCGTCTCGACAGTGACCAGATTGTGCATGATCTGCTAGAGAGCGATCCTGCGACTATTCGGGAGGTGGTGGATGTGTTCGGGCCGAAAGTGATTTCAAGCAATGGCGAGGTGAACCGTTCATTGCTAGGATCGATTGTGTTTGGCGATGACGAGAAACTCAAAGCTCTCGAGGATATCATGCACCCAAAGGTTCGAGAGGCCTGGGAGGGGGCGGTCGCATCGGATCAAGAGGCGAATTGGATTTTGGAGATCCCTTTGCTCTTCGAAAAAAACCTGCAGAATAGGGTTGATTTTACCATCTGCGTGTTCAGTGATCTTAAAACGCAGGTCGAACGTTTAGAGCAAAAAGGCATAGGCCGAGCTCAGGCGTTGGTGCGTATTAATCGACAAATGCCGCTCTCCCAAAAGGCGGAGAACGCAGATTTTGTACTGCTTAATGAGGGATCCCTCGAATTTCTGGAAGACCAAATCAAAACGCTTCTCACGCGACTATAATTTTCGATACTACCCATCGACCATCTTTTCGGAAGCGGTCAGCCGATGTGGCACGATCCTCCAAGTGAAGGTTACACCAATCCTCCTATGTCTAGCGAATCTGAAGATACGAACGAATCAAACGCTCCTGCTGAATTGGATTTGGGCGATAGTCCCAAGCCCCCTAAGAAAGTAGCCCGTAAGGCGGCTCGCAAAGCGGCCAAGAAGGTTGCAAAGAAAATCGCCAAGGAAAAGGCGCCGGACGCAGGTTTAAATAGTGAGCCATCTGCGGAACTGAAAACGGAATTCGCGCCGCCGAAAGAGGAAAGCTCCGAATTCCGCCCCGTAGATTTTAGGGGTAGGGGCTCGCATTTTGACGATGTCGATAAAATCGAAGTGGTTCGCGATGGGCTAGAGGAGAAGGGAGATCGTGATACGCCAGAAAAATCCTCCGATTCTGATACGGGCATTGACAGAGACGATAAGGGTGCCGGCAATGATGATCGCGAAAAACACTCGAACAAAAGGAATCAACCGCACCGCCACAAAAACCAAGGCGGAAATCGACACCAGAACAAGCAAGGTCAGCATCCCAATCAGAAAAATCGATCCAAAAACCAAAAAGGTGGGCATCGTCAAAATCAGCAAGACCGGAAAGGTGGAGGAGGTTGGAAGCAGCCTTTGCCTCCAAAAGAAACCGACCACGTGGGCGGAGTGCTGCCAGACGCCGCCCGATACAAGAAGTTTGAGGACGTAAAAGCGATTCTGGACGAGTTGGGTGAAAACGAGAATCCGGTTGACCTCTCAGAGTTGTACGAACTTTCAATCGATCAAGGTCGCTTGGGCGCGGAATCGCTAGGAGTGGTCTTTGAAGAGAAACCAAGCCGAAAGCAGATCATTGAGGAAATCTTTAAACTGGCAGCGGAGAAGAAGCTGCAATTCAAAGACGCCGGTTTTCTAGATGTCTCCGACGAAGGACATGGATTTGTGGTGCATGCTGCTAGCAATTATCAGCTTAAACCGGAAAGTGTTTATGTTCCAGCATCCTTGATCAACCACTACAGTTTGAAAAGAGGGCATGAAATTGAGGTGATCGCAACCGCTCCTCAGGAAGGAGAGCGTTGTCCTGCTTCAATCAAGATCGTTTCCGTTATGGGCGGAGAACCCGAGTCTATCGATAAGGTACCCCCTTTCGAAGACCTAATTCCCTATTACCCTACGGAGCGCTTTGTACTAGAGACGCCTCTACCAAGTAATAGCAAGAAAGACGTCTCCATGCGGGCCTTTGACATCCTTACTCCGATTGGCTTAGGGCAAAGGGGGTTGATCGTTGCACCTCCTCGTACTGGAAAAACAATATTGCTCCAGGGGCTCGCCCATTCCGTGCAGGAAAATTACCCGAATGCCCATTTGATCGTATTGCTCATTGATGAGCGTCCCGAGGAAGTAACAGACTTTCGTCGGAAAGTGACGGGCGAAGTGGTCAGCTCAACCTTTGACGAGACACCGTCAAGCCATGTCCATGCGGCTGAAATGGTAGTGGAAAAGGCAAGACGAATGGTGGAAGTAGGCAAGGATGTTGTCATCTTACTTGATTCGATTACACGTCTGGCTCGTGCTTATAACGCCCTCGCCAGTAATAGCGGTAAAATCATGAGTGGTGGTATTGAGGCAACTGCGCTGCAAAAGCCGAAACGGTTTTTTGGCTCGGCTCGCAACATTGAGGAAGGCGGCAGTTTGACGATAATGGGTACCGCCCTTGTGGATACGGGAAGTAAAATGGACGAAGTAATCTTTGAGGAATTCAAAGGTACGGGCAATATGGAAATACATCTTGACCGCGATCTCATCAATAAGCGTGTTTTCCCCGCGATCAATTTTGAGCGAAGTGGAACCCGGAAGGAGGAGCTCCTTTATCATCCGCAGGAATTGGAAAAGGTATATGGTCTCCGTCGCGTTATGCAGGGAGTGCCTGGCGTGGAAGCGATGGAGATGCTCATCAAACGGTTGAAGGCGACCAAGTCGAATGTGGAATTCCTCATGTCGCTGAAGTAGGGAAGGATGGAGGTTTCTGGTTCGGATTGGCGTGTATTTAATTAGGCTTTGTCAAATGAGATCCATTCTCTACCTTTAATTCACTCTATGTCCGATTCCGCTCTCATCATACAACTCATTGTTCGGAAGGGTCTTGTATCCAAAGAGCAGTTGCGGATATTGGAAGAGGGCAGTGAACGGGTAGACCCAAACGGATTATTCGAGGAACTCGTTAAAAAAGGCTTTGTTGAAAGGAAAACGGTTTACCGGTTGCTGGCAGACGAATTTGCCATGCGGTTCGTCGACTTTACCGAGCTTGATCTCCCCAAAGAGCCGGATGACTATTTGCAGGAAACGATTGCCCGGCAATTTCGAGCGTTCCCTCTCGAGTTTGTAGATGGTTCGTTGCTGATAGCGATTGCGAATCCGCTTGAAGTAGAGTCCCTCGACGGACTGTCTCATTTGATAAAGACCCCTATCGAACCCGTCCTAGCAGATGGAAGGCAAATTGAAGAAGCGATAAACACTCGCTACGACCGAAATAGCCTTGGCGAGAGCGAGATCGACGAGGAGAAAAGCGATGATGTCTCGGTCCAGGTTCGCGATGAGACTTTGGACGTTGAGCAGGATGGGCCTGACGAATCGGATGCGCCGATAATCCGATTGGTGCAGCTAATCATTGCAGAAGCCATTCGGAGGAGGGCTTCCGATATACATCTGGAGCCCCTGGACACGCGTTTTCGAGTGAGGTTTCGGATTGACGGCGAGTTGCAGGAGATGGCTAGCCCACCGCCGAAACGGCTCCAGTTGCCGGTGATTTCCCGTATCAAGGTTATGGGACGTTTGAGTATTGCGGAAAAGCGACTCCCACAGGATGGCCGGATTCAAGTTCGCGTGGAAGGAATAGACTATGATTTGCGGGTCTCATCTCTGCCGACAGCTTACGGTGAGAGTATTGTCATGCGGATCTTGGATAAAACAGGCCTCATGAAAGGGCTGCCGGAGTTAGGGTTTCTCAGTGATGATCAGGATACTTTTGAGCGGCTTGTAACCCTTCCTGATGGGATCTTGCTCGTGACGGGTCCGACTGGATCGGGGAAGACGACTACTCTATATAGTTGCTTGAATTACGTTAACAACCCGGACCGCAAAATTATTACGGTCGAAGACCCGATAGAATACCAGATGCCGGGAATCAACCAAGTACCGGTGCGCAAACGAATAGGGATGACGTTCGCGGCGGCTCTTAAAGCCATGCTACGTCAGGCCCCGAACATAATCATGGTGGGTGAGATTCGGGATCGAGAGACGGCTGAGATCGCTATCAACGCGTCTTTGACGGGTCATATGGTTTTAAGCACACTTCACACCAATGACGCTCCGTCCGCGGTGACTCGGCTGGTTGATATTGGCGTAAAGCCCTATTTGGTAGCGACTTCCCTAAGGGCTGTAATGGCCCAGCGGCTGGTTCGACGTATATGCTCGGACTGCAAGCAGCCGCACGAGCCGACGCGAAGGGAGCTGCTGGCTATTGGCTTAGAACGGGAATCGATTCGGGACGCTCGTTTTATGAGAGGTGCCGGTTGCCCCAAATGCCATAATCAAGGTGTGAAAGGCAGGTTCGGGATCTTTGAGATATTCGAGATCAATGATGAAATCGAAAAGCTGATCTATACGGGGGGGACCGCCGCTCAGATGCGAAGTATCGCTAAAAAGTTGGGAATGAGGACGATGCGGGAGGACGGAGTACGCAAAGTGCTCGCTGGTCAAACCTCCGTAGAGGAAGTCTTGTCAGTCACCGTAGATGAGCCTACATTGGTTTAAGTATTTTATGAATGACGAGCTCTCGTTCCACTGGGCTATTTGTTCAAAAGTCCCTAATTCTGGCCGATAGTCATCCTATGAGTTACGAAATGAACGAATTACTCGATTTGGTACTCGAGGAGGGCGCTTCTGATCTGCACATTCAAGTGGGTAAACCACCTACATTGCGATTATACGGATCTATGGTCTCAGTAGATGGACCGGACTTGACCCCCGCTGATACGGAGAGACTAATGCAGTCGATCACAGCGGACTCATACGTGCAAGCAGCGAAGTCCGAAGGCGGGGCCGATTTCGGTTTTGCTTATATGGACAAGTCGCGATTTCGGGTAAGCGTTCTTAGGGCCAAGGGGAGCTACGGACTAGTGCTGCGTCAGATTCCCAACGAATTTTTCGATTTAGAGGACATTGGGATTCCCGACCAAATCAGGGACCTGCTTTATCGTCCACGGGGACTCGTCCTCGTTACAGGACCCACCGGTTCTGGGAAAAGTACGACGCTAGCGTCGATGATTAATTATATTAATCAAAAACGTAGTGGGCATATAATTACGATAGAAGACCCTATTGAATATTACCACGATCACAACAAGTGTCTTATAACACAACGTGAAGTTGGGGTTGATGTCCCTACCTTTTCAGAAGCTATTCGACGCGCCATGCGTCAGGATCCTGATGTGATACTAGTTGGAGAAATGCGTGATCTAGAAACGATTGAAGCAGCTATTAGCGCAGCGGAAACCGGTCATCTCGTCTTCGGCACTTTGCACACCAGCAGCGCTGCTAAAACGGTCGATCGCATTGTGGATGCGTTTCCGGCGAATATGAAAGAGATGATTCGAACGCAGTTGGCAACCTCTCTCGTCGCCGTCGTTTCTCAAGTGCTATGCAAGAAAGAAGGCGGAGGTCGTGTCGCCGGACTCGAAGTCATGGTTACGACTACGTCAATTGCGGCTCTCATTCGCGACAACAAGACCTATCGTATTAACTCGGATATTCAAACGGGCGCGAAGTTGGGCATGTTTACGATGGATACCCATCTAATGAGCCTTTACAATCGTGGGTTGATCTCAGCCAGAGAGGCCTTTGAAAAAGCGCAAGCGCCTGATGATATGCGAACGCGATTGGAGAATCTCGGCGGGAAAGTTGCGGCGTCTTAAAGTCTACAGCGAATTCCGTCTAGATCGTCTTTGAGCATCAAGAGTGCCATGTTCAAAGCGGAATTGATTCTGTTAAGGGTCGATTGGGTAGTTTCGAGCCTTCGTCAGACTTGCGCACTGCATTGGGAGCCAGTATGGAGAACGCTCCGAAGAAACGGTACTTTCGTCGAACGCTCACACGATATTTGGCTTTGGCAGTAAGTCTGGTGGTTGTAGCGGGCATGTAATTTCAGTTTATTATAGATTGAAGCGATGAGTATACGGGTCCATTGGCTGACGGTGCCTTCAACTATCCATTCGACGGACCGAGACTTAAGTATTTCAATAAGAAGGCCACGAAAATATCTGACTGGCTTGTGGAACAGGATTATGATTTACCTCCTCCGCTGCCATCGTGATTCCTCGCTCAGGAAGGCATAGGATGTCGCCCACTCAATTGATAGGATAGCATGGTGGCTTTGATCTGCGCTGATGCCGAGGTGGTGTATTACCTGTTTGTCGCCAAAGGAAAAGAATTTGAGGAGGGGGAAATGTTAGATAAGTTTGAATACGGAAACGAAAATCGGGCTGGACGGTGAGCAAATAGGAATCTCAAGGCCATGTATTTGTTCTGACCGCTAAAGTAAGCCAGGAATGAATTGAGTCCATGCTGGCAGAGTATTCACCTTAATCGTTGAATTGGAGACTGAGGAGACTTCTTCTTTGGCATTGTCATTGGCCTGACACGCATTGAAACTGGGATCGCTGATGATAAAAGCTGGCCCTATTATTTTCCGAATGAGGAACTCTCTACTTTATGTCTCAGGATGCCTGCTCCTATCTATTCTGTGTGGCTGTCAAAGAGAGATCAATACCGAAAGCGAGACCGTTCATGTCTTCGCCGCGGTCAGTTTAAAAGAGGCTATTGAAGAGATCGGCACGCTGTTTGAGAGGGAGACCGGTTTTGAGATTTCCTTGAATTCGGCAGGTTCCAACGTTCTGGCTCAGCAAATCGAAGCGAGTTCCCGAGCGGATCTGTTTATCAGCGCGGACTCGGGCTGGATGGATTATCTCGAAAGTGAGGGAAAGTTGGGGGACAATACTCGGATCGATCTTTTGACGAATACCCTCGTAATGGTCCGGGCCCAGGGCGTCAGTTGGGATGAGGAGAAAGTCGAAACATTGTGCGGGCTAGATTTTACTTTTCTGTGTATTGGGGACCCTGACGCGGTTCCGGCCGGCAGGTATGCGCGTGATTGGCTCTCTGGGTTAAACTGTGGTGATTCGACAGTTTGGGAAGCGTTTAAAGGGCGTTTGTCAGCGGCTCCAGACGTGCGAGCGGCTTTGTCCCAAGTGGCCAGCAGTAAAGACCGGATCGGTATCGTATATTTTACTGACTATCTACTTTACCAAGATCGTTTGAAATTGCTTGTAGAAGGGCCAAGTGAAAAGGCTCGATATCCTGCTGCGATGACGGAGCAAGGCATGGAAAAACTAGCGGCTGGCCGATTCTTCACCTTTCTGCAATCGAATAAGGCCAGATTGATCTTTGAAAAATTTGGATTTCGAGTCGATTTGTCAGAAGTAGATTAGGGTTCACGCTTGCAAGCAGGAGCTTGCAGGGTGATTTTCGTACGTTTCCCTAATTCCGGATTGATCCGGCAACTTTCACCGTGCCAACGATTTACGAGACAGTTTCATCCACTTTGCTTTGGGCCGTTGTAGCGAGTCTCATCGTTGCGGTGCCGGGATTGACGATTGCCTACCTGTTGGCCCGACGAGAATTCTTTGGGAAAAAAGTTCTATCGACTTTTACCACCTTGCCTTTGGTGCTTCCGCCTACTGCCGTTGGCTACTTGCTTTTGCGACTGTTTGCAGATGATGGCTGGCTAGGCCGGGAGCGACTCGGCTTCGATCTAGATATTATCCTAAGCTGGAAGGCAGTAGTCATCGCTTGTTCCATAATGTCTTTTCCAATCTTCGTTCGTACGGCACGGGTCGCCTTTGAGGAGGTCAATCCCCGTTTGGAACGTATGGGTCGAACGTTAGGAATGGGCCGGCAGAAAGTTTTTCTTTCAATTACTCTGCCGCTGGCCTCACGGGGACTGATTGCGGCGACTTTGCTCGGATTCACTCGGGCATTGGGTGAATTTGGAGCAACCATAATCCTGGCAGGAAATATTCCGGGTAGAACGCAGACCTTGGCTTCGGCTCTTTTCAGCGCCCAGCAAAGTGGGAATGAAACCCTGGCGAATCAGCTATTGGGGGTCTCCTTGCTGGTTGGTTTTATCGCGGTTTACACTACGGAGAGGCTCGCTTCAAAACGTTCTCTAAGAAGGGAGCAGACGGGATGAAAGGGGTAAAAACGATTTTCAATATCTCATTAAAGGCTCGCTTTGGCAGTCTAAAATTGGTTCTTGGATACAAGGGTTCCAAGCGTGTCCTAGGTGTCTTTGGGGTTTCTGGTGCGGGAAAGACGACTTTTCTGGAATGCCTGGCAGGACTGAGAAAAGTGATGTCGGGGCAGATCACAGTAGCTGGTGAAATCTGGCTGGATACGGATACCAGCTGCTTTGTCCCCACAGAGAAACGTCATATTGGCTACGTGCCCCAGGATCATTTATTATTTCCTCATAAAAATGTGCTAGGAAACCTAGAAGCGGGAAAGGCAAGGGCGGTGCAAGGCGGACAGGACTTTCAAGGTATATTGAAAAAAGTCGTCGCTGTTCTCGAATTGGAGCCTTTGTTAGACCGATCGATTGATCAGCTGTCTGGAGGAGAACGTCAGCGAGTATCGCTAGGACGAGCGCTTTGCTCGGGCCCCAAACTGCTCTTGTTGGACGAGCCTCTCGCATCGCTTGATCTTCTCTTGAGAAGAAAAATCCTTCCGTTTCTAATCCGCATCAAAGAGGCCTTTGAACTGCCGATAGTTGTAGTTTCTCACAATCCCACGGAATTGCAGGTCTTGTGCGACGAGGTTCTCATCTTGGAGAACGGTCGGAATGTTATGACCGGCAGTCCTAACGAACTCTTCACCAGTGATTCATTGTTCGACGTGGCGAAAGAGCATGGATTTGAGAATGTGTTTTCAGGTACCATTATTGAAAAATCAGATCAAGTGGACGGTTTGAGTCTTTCGGGAAAAGATGGTGATCTGTGTATACAAATTCCGGCGACAGATGCTCTTTTGGGCGAGCGGGTATTGGCTAGCATAGGTTTTGAAAATGTACTAATCGGTCTTGATCAGCCGCGAGGATTGTCTGCCCGCAATTGTTTGTCAGCGACAATCTCCCGAGTTGAAAACGCTGGAACTCGATGGCTCGTCCACGCGGTAGTTGTGGATGCGGTTCCAGAATTTGTCGTTGAGGTGACCTACGATGCGATTGAAGCATTGCAGTTGGAATCAGGAGCAAGAATCTACTTGGTTTTTAAAACGAGCTCCGTTTCGACCTTGACCGGTTGATAGATTAGTTTGCGAGAGAATCGGTAGCTTTCCCAGATAGGGGGTCTAATTGATCGAAGCACAAAGGGAACTCTCTGCCAGTGGGGTTAATATTGTTTCAAATTCAGTTCTTCGTTAGCCGACGGCAACCCGCTGTTTCTGTCAAAACAATCGCAATCCAGGTTTCGCATTCTAAGCAGGGCTTTCAGGGAACTTCTGAATCATCAATGCGTCGATCGTTGACGCTTGGTTCAAGGAGTGCAGAGTATCCCTTTTTCAGTCTAAATCCTATGAAACCTGCTTCCCCTGTGTTTTCCCGAATGGGCTTTTTTCTCGGCCTATTGATCCTCTTTTTGGGTCTTGCTAGTTCCCTTGGAGCGAATCCGAGCGGATCTAAACCAAATATCATCCTAATTTTCACGGACGACATGGGTTATGGCGATATAGGTGTGTCGCACCAAAACCAGAGAACGGGGAAAAAACACGCCACGCCAAATCTGGACCAAATCGCTCGTGAAGGCATTCAACTACGCCGTCACTATTGCCCGGCACCCGTCTGTGCCCCATCCCGTGCCTCTCTCCTTCGTGGCTTGCATCAAGGGCACACGGAAGTTCGTAACAACAATTTTGACAAAGCCATTCCTGATAATCATACTTTGGGAACGGTGTTAAAGGGAGCAGGGTACCGGACGCTACACGTGGGCAAGTATGGTTTGCCAGGTTTGGGTGAATCCAGGGATTCGTTCAAAAATCCCGACGAATGGCCTGCCTATCCTACCAAGCGAGGGTTTGACGAGTACTTGGGCTACGTTCGTCATGTTGATGGTCATGTTCACTACCCGAACAACGAATGGCCCATTGGGAATTCTGAATCGCATCGAACCGGAAAAGAGGTCTGGCACAACGAAAAGGAGATCTCTGCACAGCTCGACAAGTGCTACACAACCGACCTCTTTACGGCCTATACTAAGAAGTGGGTTATGGAGCACGCGAAAGCCGCTCGCGATGAGCCTTTCTTCGTTTATCTAGCCTTTGATACTCCTCATGCGGCGTTGCAGGTTCCTACCGAGGCCTTTCCGGAAGGAGGCGGCCTAAAGGGTGGATTACAGTGGCTGGGTGAATCCGGGAAAATGATCAATACAGCCGCTGGTGAGATTGATTCCTGGATACATCCAGATTATCGCAATCCAAACTGGTCCAATGTCGAGCAGCGGTTTGCGACCATGGTTCGTAGGATCGATAGTGCAGTGGGAGATTTGGTTCAGCTGTTGAAGGATCTCGATATCGATGAGGAAACACTCATCGTGTTTACGAATGACAATGGTCCCCTGTCCGTGAGTTATATTCAAGGAGAGCCCTTTACCCCGATTCACTTTCAGTCCTATGGACCGTTCGATGGGGAAAAGCGTGACGTTTGGGAGGGAGGCATTCGCATGCCTGCTCTGGCTCGTTGGCCGGGAAAAATTCCAGCAGGAAGTATCGACCACACCCCTTCGCAGTTTCATGATTGGATGACGACCTTTGCGGATGTTGCAGGTTTGCCGCTACCGGCTTTGTCTGACGGGGTGTCGCTCGTTCCAACGCTAACCGGGAAAGGTGAGCAGGAGCCGGGTACTGTTTATGTTGAATATTTAAATGGCGGGAAGACGCCAAATTATCCTGATTTTGATCCGAGTCATCGGAATCGCGCGCGGAAAGAGATGCAGGCAATTTTTCTAGGGGGCTATAAGGGAGTTCGCGTGGACATTCAACGCCACAGCGACGACTTTGAAATCTACGATGTAAAAACGGATTTAAAGGAAGTAAAAAATCTCGCTGGGACAAATGACTTTTTTGTGGGCCTGCAACAGCGCATGAAGGATCGTTCACTGCAGCTGCGCCGACCCAACGGGGACAATCCTCGACCTTACGACGATGAATTCGTGCCCTCACTCGAAGTAGCGGCGGTGCGACCGGGTGTGCGATGGGTGGCTTACGAAGGAGATTTTCCCTGGGCACCAAAGTTTTGGAACGTGGCTCCCGGCTCTCTCGGAGGGTTGACCCAGATAAGAGGCGACGTGGGTCCGGAAAACGGTGCGGTCGTTTATACGGGTTACTTGGATGTGCCTCAGGATGGAGAGTATCGTTTCTCGCTTACGGCTGATTCAGGTGCGGTCTTCCGCATTCACGATGCAAACATTATTGATGCGGACTACGGCTATAATCAAGGTTCGGAGGTTTCAGCCCAGGTGAAGTTAGCCGCCGGTCTCCATCCCTTCCGAATAAATTATTTGAAGCAGTCGGGCAACAAGCCCCAACTTGACCTGAAATGGAGTGGTCCTTCGATCGAAGAGCAGACCATACCGGTCGAGCGTTTGTTTAATTGATTCCGATATAATTATTTAGTTAATCCATGAATTGTAAACCAGTTCCTTATGAATAGATGTATCAAAATTATAGTTTCACTGAGTATCCTTGTATCCGTGGTGAACGCCGCATCAACGAAGCCAAACATTCTCTTCATCTTTCTAGACGATTTCGGATGGAAGGACACGAGTTATATGGGATCGGATTTCTACGAGTCGCCTCACCTCGACCGACTAGCTGCTGACGGGATGGTCTTCACCAATGCTTACTCTGCATCCGCCAATTGCGCTCCTGCGAGAGCGAGCCTCTTGTCGGGACAGTACACCCCTCGGCACGAAATTTATAACGTTGGTACAGGACCCCGTGGAAATTCGAAGTACCGTCGTTTACAGCATGTATCCGGTGTGGATGTGCTGGATACGAACATTAGGACATGGGCCCATCAAATTCAGGCCTCCGGCTACAAAACCGCGTCGATGGGGAAATGGCACCTGAGTGGTGATCCTATTCCTTATGGTTTCGATATCAATATTGGTGGAACGCATTCGGGTTCTCCGCCCAAGGGCTATTACCCTCCGCATCCGAATATCCCTAGTTTGCAAGGATTGCCGGAGGATTCTTATTTAACGGACTACTTGAGCGATCAAGCCGATGCCTTCATTCGTGAAAACAAAGACCGGCCTTGGCTACTGTACCTGGCCCATTTCGCCGTGCATACTCCGCTTGATGCGAAGAAGGAGCTTGTGGCAAAATACGAGTCAAAGGAAAAAGGAAAACTGCACGACCATGTCGCCATGGCGACGATGATTCAGTCGGTCGACGATGGGATCGGTAAAATTCAAGCGACCCTAGAAGAGATGGGAATTGCGGATGACACCATCGTTCTATTCTTTTCGGACAATGGCGGATATGGACCTGCGACAGACATGGATCCACTCAAAGGATACAAAGGGACCTACTACGAAGGAGGTATTCGAGTGCCCTTTTTTGTCAAGTGGCCGGGAGTCGTGAAGGCGGGGACCCGCAATGAAACTCCTATTACCGGAGTGGATGTCTATCCAACATTGTGTGAGATGGTCGGGGCCGATTTACCTACAGGCCAGGCCTTGGATGGGGTGAGCCTCGTCCCATTGTTTGGGGGTGAGAAAACGAATTTAAAAGAGCGTCCTCTCTACTGGCACTTTCCCGCCTACCTGCAATCCTATGCGGTGACTGATGAGCAACGGGACATCCTATTTCGGAGCCGACCGTGCAGCATCATCCGCATCGGTGACTGGAAGCTGCACCAGTATTTTGAAAGTGGAGACTTGGAATTGTACAACTTGAAGCGGGACATTGGCGAAAAACTTAACCTAGCCAAACGAAACCCAAAAAAAGTTAAAGAGCTTCTGACTCAGCTGGAAGCATGGAGGGCGGAAATCGGAGCTCCGGTGCCGACATCGCCTAATCCTGATTTTGATGCAAAAGTTGAGGCTGAGGCTCGAAGCGGAAAAATGAAAACGCGTTCGTGAATTTTATCCAATGTTCTGAGCGAGCTCGGCGAGTCGCTAGCGATTCAAAGTGGCTTCTCCTTTTACGATTACGGCCATATGTCTGTGGAAACACCCTTGGTTGTTGAGAATGTAGCCACGTTGTCCTGGGTTTTCCTGAAAAGCGATTTATAGGGCTGCCTCTTGGGGTCTCCCGATTTACGGGAGGCTCTGGGCAAGGAACATGGCTCTGCGTTTTTCGAGTGAATCTGAATCAGGCATAAAGCTATGAAGTGATTGAAAAAGTTAGTATGAGGCATTTCAGAATGGTTAGTCTGCAGAATGCGTGGAAAAATCAGCCCGCTGGACACTTGTCGCTACAATACTCCGATTGGATCATTGTCGTCATCTATCCGACGTAGGAGAAATGCTGGACTCATTCCATCAGCCCAATGATCGAGTCGGCAGAAGGGTTTGAACGTATTCCGACGCTTTATCGTAAAATTCCCATATCGCGGCTTGAAAGGGGGGAAAGGACCTACCAAGTTCTTCGGCTTCGATGAAAACGGACCATAAGCGAAATTTCAGCATCATAGCCCATGTCGACCATGGGAAGACGACTTTGTCGGACCGGTTGCTGGAGAATACGGCGACCGTTACCCAGCGAGTGTTGACCGAGCAGCATCTGGATTCGATGGATCTGGAGCGGGAGCGGGGAATCACGATCAAAAGCCATCCCGTGACAATGCACTACAAGGCGAAGAACGGGGAGCTGTATCAGTTAAACCTGATGGACACGCCTGGCCATGTCGACTTTTCCTACGAAGTGTCTCGGAGTCTGGCAGCCTGTGAAGGTGCACTTCTCCTTATCGACGCGGCCCAAGGCGTTGAGGCGCAAACAGTTGCCAACGCAAACCTGGCGGTAGAGCAGGACCTGGTTATCATTCCAGTGATCAATAAAATTGACCTGCCCAGCGCCAATCTGGACCTGTGCTTGAAACAGCTGGAGGACCTGCTGGCAATCCCAGCGGAAGAAGCGATTTTAGCTAGCGCTAAGAACGGGATCGGAATCGAGGAAATTCTGGAAGCAATCGCCCATCGTATTGCGCCTCCAAGGTGGACATATTGCACGGAAACGAGGGTGGGAGTTTTCGACTCAGTTTACGATGCCTATCGAGGTGCGATTGTCTACATTAGGGCTTTCTCGGGAGAAATTAAGCGTGGCGACCAAATCGTCATGATGAGTGACAATACGCGAGCAGAGGTCAAAGAGGTGGGTGTATTCACACCTTCGATGCAGAAGTCGGAAGCATTGACTGCGGGCGATGTGGGGTACTTGGTTTGCAATATCAAGAACGTGGCGGAAATAAAGATTGGCGATACGATTACCCATTACCACAATCAGGCCAAGGAGATGCTGCCCGGCTATCAGGAAGTCCGGCCACTCGTGTTTTCGGGTATCTACCCGGTTGAGACATCGGACTTTGAGAAACTGAAAGCAGGAATGGGAAAACTTCAGCTCAATGATGCCGCATTTAGTTTTCAGGCAGAAAGTTCCATGGCCCTTGGTTTTGGCTTTCGTTGCGGTTTTCTCGGTCTGTTGCATATGGAGATTATCCAGGAGCGAATAAGACGGGAGTATGACGTCGATATCATATCAACGTATCCAAGTGTTATATACAAAGTAGAGAAGGTGAATGGTGAAGCAATCGAAGTTGATAATCCGATCAATTTGCCGGACCCTTCCGCGATTGAACGAATTTTGGAGCCAACGATCAAGGCGACCATCCACGTTCCGAACGACTCCATTGGTGACATCCTCAATCTAGTCATGGACAAACGAGGCGTTTGCGACCACACGGAGACACTCGACGAAACCCGTTTGATGTTGGTGTGCAATCTGCCGTTGAACGAGATTCTAGTCGATTTCAACGATCGCTTGAAGAGCATCACGCGTGGATACGGATCGATGGACTATGAGCTCGACGAGTATCGAGAGTCTAAGCTGGTCAAGATGGACATTATGGTGAATGGCGATCCAGTGGACGCTTTCTCGTCAATCGTACACCAGGACAAGGCGCGGGAAAAGGGGAAGGTGCTTTGCGAAAAGCTGGCGGATATTATACCAATGCATCTATTCAAGATCGCGGTGCAGGCCGCAGTCGGCGGTAACATCATCGCTCGGGCCAATGTTAGGGCGATGCGAAAGGACGTTACAGCAAAATGCTATGGCGGGGATATCAGCCGAAAGCGGAAGCTTCTCGACAAGCAGAAGGAAGGTAAGCGGAAGATGAAGAATATCGGTAATGTCTCCATTCCGCCGGACGCCTTCATTAAGGTCTTGAAGAACGATTGAGAATATAGGCGAGGATTTTGAAAACTGGAGAACCGGGATCTCAACAGATTGCGATCAGTCGTTAAATTCCTTTCAAATGAGAAGTTTAGACTTTCTATCGGACCAGATTCCTTAAAGGCTGTTCATTTAGATACTTTCAAACCCTTCCTATGTTCGGATTCCTCCAATCAGAAAACTCGAAACTTTGCGGTGCTGCCAAAAACTGGCTCTATCTTGGGCACAAGGTCTACAATTTTCGGAAAGACCAGCTCACCGATTCCGAGATTTCGGAACTGGGCAAAAGACTGGAAGAACTGAGGGTACAGTTGAAGGCGAAGACCGCGGACGCGGGCAAACTCAAGCTTGCGATCGAAGGAGTAGAAGGGCACATGAAAAAGGTGGGGGGTGCCTTTTACCCGCAGTCGATGATTGGAGAAAACGTGGATTTCGCACTCTATTTTCTGATTCTCTACCTGGGTTTCACGGCTTTCTTTATCAAGCCGTTCAAGATTCCGACAAACTCGATGTGGCCGACCTATAACGGAATGACTAGTGAGGTGTGGACGGAAGACAATCCTGCTCCGGGGGTAATTAGCCGTGCGTTTAGACTGATCGCTCATGGAGCGATTCGCTACGATTTGAAAGCCCCGGCGGATGGGGAACTCCTAATACCGATTTCGACCCGGATTCGATCTAACAGCTTGTTGCCGGTCAATACGGTTAGCAAGCGGCACCATTTGATAATACCGGGCAAAGGCAATGGTTTCGCTTTTGAGATCGGAGGGAAGCCGCTTCTGCTGAAAACGCCGCAGGAATTCGATGTTTCTAGTGATATGCCCACGCTGAATGAGCAGGATCAGAACATATTGCTCAAGTCCTGGTTTCCGGAAGAGAGTTCGCTTCTCGAAGTCATCCAAAAGAAGATCAGCTCTGGAGAAACCGCTGGTAGGGCACAAAGAACGCTGGCCAATGGACTAGTGACGGACGTGATACTCGTGAAGACTGGTCGGTTCTTTGAAAAAGGGGAAACGGTTCTGTCTTTCGATATTCACACCGGCGACCAGCTATTCGTGGATCGGATGAGCTACCATTTTGTCAGGCCGAAGGTTGGGGACGGATTCGTTTTCAAGACGAGTGAAGTACCCGCACTGACTCGGAGAGGCCGGGATAGTTATTACATCAAGCGACTGAGCGGGGTCCCAGGAAATGAACTCCAGATCGACAATGGCAAACTCCTTGTGAACGGGGAAGAGGCGCAGGGCTCGGTCGGCTTTGTGAAAAACAACTCAAAAGAGGCCCCTTACGATGGGTATTTCCACATTGGAAATTCTCTATTGAGACGAGGGGAGACAATCGAAGTACCTGAGGAGAGGTATGTGGCGCTGGGCGACAACAGTGCCCACAGCTCCGACAGCCGCGACTGGGGTTACGTGCCAGAGCCGGCCATTGTGGGTCGTCCGGTGCTGATTTTCTATCCGTTCACCAAGCGTTTTGGGCTGACAAAATAGCCTTGGATTTAGGGTACCTAGCCGCTTTTGATTGAGTGGAGTGACCGATCGATCTGGTTGGACGAGATTGGGAAGGATTTAACTGCCGTAATGAGTGTGGGCAATCTGGTAGATTTTACCTTGACACAGGGCGTGCCGCCCAAGGTATTAGGCGGTCTTATGTTCGCCAATATTCCAAACAGAGAACAGCCGGGTTCCCCTTCCGAACGGGCTGGGAACCGTCCTCGAGTTCAAAGTCTTCCTTGTGGCGCGTATAAAGAGCTTTAATACATTCTTCAATTTGCAACTAATGCTATACAGGTATCCGGTATTTGCTAATAATCCTACACATGAAATCGAACCGATTTGATGCGGGGTTTTATTCTTCAAAGTCAATCTTGGTAGCACTAACGCTTCTCGCCGTCGCCGTTGCTAGCTCGACGCTGAAGGCTGACAAGCGAGGCGAGCAACTATACCGGAATTGTACTATTTGCCATGGTCCCGACGGACAAGGAATTCCGTTGCAATTAGCGCCGGCTCTGACGGCTCTTTCTGAGAAGTATATTGTGGAACAGCTAAAAAAGTATAAGGCGGGAATACGTGGTGCTCATGCAGAGGACACTGCGGGTCTCAGAATGTTGCCGATGGCCCAGACGATGATTACGGAAGATGACATGCAAGCAGTCGCGAGCTACATAGTTTCGCTGGGGTCTTCTCCAGTTGAGCCGACTCTCGAAGGTGGAGACCCGGTCAAAGGACAGGCAACTTACGCGACTTGCCTCGCGTGCCATGGCCCTGACGGTAGAGGCAATGACCTCCTGAATGCACCGAGTCTTGTGAATCAGCACGATTGGTATCATCTAGCCCAGCTTAAGAAATTCAAGTCAGGTGTTCGCGGATCGAATCCGCAGGACATATCAGGGGCCCAGATGCGTCCGATGTCGATGCTCCTAGCAGATGAGCAGATGATGAAGGACGTAGTTGCCTACATCAAAACGCTTGGGAAATAGGCTTACGGACTTCAACCACGAAAAACTGAAATTTTATGAGCGATAGCGACAACGAACTTGATCCCGAGGCAGAAGCCTACGCTTACTCCGCAACTCGCAGGATGTTCTACTACACGGTTGCAGGAACCATAGGCTTTTCGGCCGTAATTATAGCTCTATGGTACGTTTTTTAAAAAACCCGATTTGATAACTTTCCTCCCTATTCAGTCATGTTTGAGTTTTTAGATAAATTTATGCCAGGTATCTTGGAGTCTTTGCTCCCTCGAGCATCGAGCTACGCGGTACAAATAGATGTCCTTTTCGACATCATCACGATTCTAGTGGGTTTCTGGTTTTTCTTGGTACTCGGGTATTTCTTCTACCTAATCTTTCGTTATCGCCAGCGGGATGGTCACAAGGCCGAGTACATTTCAGGTGAAACGCACAAGCAGAAGCAAGCCATAGAAATTCCGCATTATATGATACTTGTGTGCGACGTGGCGATCATCATCCCGACCTTTCTCGTATGGTTTAATATAAAGATAGATGTTCCTCCGCCTGATGAAGAGGTAAGAATTGTAGCGCAGCAGTGGGCGTGGACGTTCTACCATGCGGGCGAGGACAAGGTTTTAGGTACCGAGGATGATATTGTATCGGTGAATGAGCTTCACATCAAAAATAACACCCAGTATTCTTACCATCTCGAATCGAAAGATGTGATGCACAATTTTTCCGTTCCCGTTTTTCGATTGAAGCAGGACGCAATACCGGGCCGCGTGATTAGCGGACACTTTAAACCGATCTTGGAAGGTGAGTGGGATATCCAATGTGCGGAAATGTGCGGGGTAGCACATGGCATCATGGGGGCTAGAATATTTATTAAGTCAGAAGCCGAGCACAATGCGTGGCTAGCGGCGAATACGCCCGATCCCACTGGGGCAGGCACTCTAGCAAGTGCAAACCAAAATCCATCTCAAGAAAAGAAGGACCAAAACAATGGCTGAAGTCGTACACGTAGAGGTGGGTCATGGGGAGCACCATGATGACCACCACGAACTTTCCTTTTGGAGCAAATACATTTTCTCCACTGACCACAAGATAATCGGTTTCCAGTATTTGTTTACGGGAATGGCGATGGCTCTCATCGGGGGCTATTTCGCTTATGTTTTCCGTATGCAGTTAGCGTTTCCGGGTTCTTCGATTCCTTTTTGGGGGACATTGTCACCTGCGGCCTACAACAGCCTAGTAACAAATCATGGGACTATCATGATTTTCTGGGTGGCAATGCCGGTATTAATCGCGGCGATGGGGAATTTTCTGATTCCCCTGATGATAGGTTGCGATGATATGGTATTTCCGAAAATCAACCGGCTTTCCTACCAGATTTTCCTCCTTAGTGCGATTGTTCTCCTCGCTTCCTTCTTTGTTCCAGGTGGTGCATTTGGGGGCGCTTGGACTTCTTACGCTCCTTTGTCCGCGAAGGCTCAGTACAACTCGACCCCTTTCGGTGCCCCCTTGTGGCTGACAGCGGTGACTCTCGAAATTGTGGCATTCTTACTAGGGGGTATCAACTTCATTACAACGACGATGAATGCTCGGGCGAAGGGTATGAAAATGTTCGATATCCCAATGATGGTTTGGATGATCGTGATCGCCAGTATTCTGTTCATGTGCTCTGTAGGTCCATTGGTGGCAGGCGCTGTGATGCTACTTTTCGATCAGACTTTGGGGACTGCTTTTTTCGACGCAAACGCTGGGGGGGACCCCGTTCTCTGGCAGCATTTATTCTGGTTTTTTGGTCACCCTGAAGTGTATGTCGTCCTTCTCCCTGCAATGGGTATTGTGGCTGAGGTGACTTGTACATTTGCTCGCAAGAAGCTCTTCTCGTACAAGCTGATTCTTTACAGCTCGATTGGACTGGGTATCCTAAGCTTTTTCGTCTGGGCGCACCATCAATTTATCTCTGGGGTGGATCCTAGGGCGACCTATCTTTTCACGACAACGACGCTGCTGATATCGATTCCTGTAGCGATTATGTTGTTCGCCTTTGTCGCGACTCTTTACGGAGGGTCGATCCGGTTCACAACTGCAATGCTCTTTGCTCTAGCCTTCACAGGGGAGTTTCTCCTAGGAGGAGTGACGGGGATTTGGCTCGGATCTAGTGGAACAGATATCTATCTCCATGACACGTATTTTGTATTGGCCCACTTCCACTACACGTTTGTTCCTATCGCTATCATAGCTACGTTCGCGGCCATTTACTATTGGTTTCCGAAAATGTTCGGGCGAAAGATGAATGAGAGTTGGGGAAAAATCCATTTTTGGGGTACCATCATTGGTTTCAATGGAATCTTCATACCACTATTCATTTTAGGAGCAGGTGGACAGCACCGTCGCATATACAACTTCCAAAATTATCCCGATCTCGCTGGGGCCGACATGCAAGACATGCGGGTGTTTGCGACGATGTCACTCATCGTTATGTTGGTGTCCCAAATTCCGTTTTTGATAAACTTTATCGTAAGTATAAAGCGAGGCGAGAAGGCAGGCAGAAACCCATGGAAGGCGAATACGTTAGAGTGGGTCGCCCCATCGCCTCCACCTCATGGGAATTTCGGTCCGGTCTTGCCTGAGGTGTATCGTGGCCCATACGAGTTCTCAGTCGATGGTCGGGAAAAGGATTATTGGCCGCAGAACGAAAAGCCGTAGCCTGAGGCATCCTGAATCCAAAAAAAGTTCGATATGGCTCACCAAATAGTAGCTACAGGTCGCAGTCGCACTGGAATCCCCACAGGTCGCTTAGCAGTTTGGTGGATAATCGGTTCGGAAATCGTGATTTTCGGCGGACTCATCGCTACCTACTTACTAAATCGCTTTAATCATGGACCATCATGGTCTGCAGAGGCGGCACACACGAACACCTTTATCGGAGCGGCGAACACCTTCTGGCTTTTGACTTCCAGCCTCTTTGTCGTGTTCGCGCACGCTGCGTCGGAGCGAAAAGATGCCAATAAGACGCGCATGTGGATCTGGCTAACTATCATGCTGGGCGGTTTCTTCATGGGTTTCAAATCCTACGAATACGCGACAGAAATTTTGCACGGCTACACAATCTTCACCAGCAACTTCTGGAGTTTTTATTACTTAGCAACAGGATTGCATGGTTTCCACGTGTTATGTGGAATGGTGATCATGGCGATTATAGCCGAAAACGACATCAAAAATGAGCGCAATTGGCACCGTGTGGAAAACATAGGACTGTATTGGCACTTCGTAGACATCGTTTGGATCTTCTTATTTCCGTTGATGTATATTGCAAAGTAATCAAAACGAAAAGCCGAAAAATGTCAGGACACAAGCATCCCAGTTACTTAAAGATCTACTTTACTCTGCTCATATTATTTATCATCAGTGTACTCGGTCCGGAAATGGCTCACGTTCTAGGCCTGGAAGGAGTTTCACGGGCACTTTTAGTATTGTCGACCGCCTTTGGTATTGCAATATGGAAAGCTTACTTGGTTTGTGCGTACTTCATGCACTTGAAAGTCGAGAAGATCTACGCTCCCTATATTCTACTGGCCTGTCTTTCGTTGCTTTTCGTTTTCTTTTTCGGAACGGCAACCGATGCGATGTTCGCTAATGGACATAATTGGGTAAAGAAATACTCTGAGGACAAAGCGTTAGCAGAGGTAATCGCTCGAGATGAGCACCATGAAGATGATCACAGCCATAGCGAATCTCACAACGAATCGCACAGCGAAGAAAAGTCGCATTAATTGGCTTAAAACAGGATTCGTAAGTTAGCAGTTTCAGATATGAAAACGATGGAGCCAGCATATGGAGGACCTGAGGTCCCTAGGCCTCAGAGCGGATTGAGTAGCAGTGCTCTCGGCATGCTGATGTTTATCGCCGCTGAGCTGATGTTTTTCGCCGCATTGATAAGCGCATTTCTAATTATAAGTGCTGCTGCTGAAGCCTGGCCACCGCCGGACCAGCCTCGACTTCCAATCGTCGCCTCTGCTTTAAATTCACTCGTCTTGTTTGCGAGTGGCTGGATGATTTTCAAGGCATACCGCTCCTTTAAAGCAGATCCTAAAGGCGAGGTTGTCAGAAAGCAGGTCAAGTTTACGCTTTGGCTGGGTTTGGCTTTTGTTGGAATTCAAGGTATTGAGTGGATTCGACTCTTGAGTTTTGGACTGACGATGACCTCTAGCCAGTATGGAGCTTTTTTCTATCTTATTATCGGCACGCACGCAATTCACGCAGTTGGGGCCTTGATCGGGCTATGGCGTCTGTCCGTCAAGCTGAACGCGGGGCAATTGACGGAAGATACCTTTCATGCGGTCCAGCTGTTTTGGTTTTTTGTGGTTGGTATTTGGCCCATCTTGTATGTACTTGTTTATCTTAGTTAGTAAGCATGGATCTTAGGCGACTCAGATTTGTTACTGGAATCTCACTTTGCATAACGGCAACGAAAGCTTTGCAGGCGTGTGCGGTTTGCTCGGTCACGAATGAAGCGTCGCGTTATGCCTACTATGGTACAACTGTGTTTTTGACGCTTCTACCTCTTTTCATGATAGGTGGTGTGGTCTACTACATCGCGAAAAAGGGAAGATAGGGCTAGCGGTAACAATATAGTCCCCATTTGGTTGGTTCAAAGGGAATTAAAGATACTGTCCAGAACTGGGTCACAATCAGTAACTTGTAACGAAAATGAAACCGTGGATTAGCCCAGTTCTTTTTTTAGCTCTATCTTTCACCTTTTGCGGATGCTCGAAAAGCGTTGATCGGGAAAATGCGGCTGCGTCAAACGAAACGAAAGAGGAAATTGGTAAAACTGGTAAAGACGAAAGGCACGAAAGAGCGGCTAGAATCCGCCCGGCTGTTCCGGTAAAGGTCTCCGAAGTGGATGAAGGTACGATCACTTCATCCCTCGTTTTCGACTCAGTCCTTGAAACGGAGAGTTCGGTAGAGATATTTGCTGAAACTTCAGGTCTTATTCTCGAGGTGCATGTCGAGGAGGGCGATAGCGTTGTTGCTGGGCAAATTCTCGCACTCATGGAAAATGTGGAGGAGGGTGTAGATGCGGAGGAGGCGGAGGCCCGCTATGAGCACCAGAAAGCGAATTTTAAGCGTACGGAAGACCTCTACGGGCGAAAGCTCATCAACCAACAGGAATACGACAATGCGAAATTCGATCTCGAGCAAATGCGCCTAAGGTTCGAGCGAGCTAAGATCCAATTGGAAAACACGATTGTACGTTCCACTGTGAGTGGCGTCGTAACTGAGCGCAATACCCAAGCAGGCCGGCGAGTCGCTACTAATCGAGCAATGTTTTCGATAATGAATTTGGACGAGCTATTCGCCAATGTGAACATTCCAGGACAGCACATGCTGAGTATCGAGCAAGGTCTTCAAGCCGTTATCGACTCGGATTTAATTGAAGGTGTCCGATATGACGCGTTTGTTAAATTGGTGAGTCCGATTGTTGACCCCGAAAGTGGGACTTTCAAAGCGAAAGTGGCAGTATCTAAACTGAACGGTATGCCCATCTACCCGGGAATGTTCGTAAATGTACGCGTAATTGTGGATACGAGTGATGACGCGGTTCTGATTCCAAAGGAGGCGATTGTGCACGAAGGTGACCTAAAGTACATTTTCAAGGTCCAAAATGGAAAAGCCAAAAAGACTCTCCTTCAGGAAGGCTACTCCAATGTCGGTTTTATTCAGGCCACATCAGATATCGTTAAAGGAGACTTAGTAATCGTGATGGGTCAGAGTGCTCTCAAAGATGGAGCGAACGTCAAGATTGTGAAAGAAGCGGTAGCTGCCGAACAAGGAATAACTAATGCAGGCGATGCAGGCCAAGGCTGAGCCTGGATTTCACCGCAGTGAGACGCTGAATACGATCGGGCCGAAACTGTTTCTGGTTTGCGAATCAGTGGAATCAGATGGCTTCGTCTGGTCTTTGAATCCTGAAGATAGGATCGTGTTGTGAAAAAAGTCTCCCATTTTGCAATTGCGACACGCCGGCCGGTGTCTGTTTTAATGATTGTTCTCGCAGTTTGCGTCTTCGGGTACGTTTCGTATCGCAAGTTGGCTCTGACTTTGATGCCTGATATCTCGTACCCGACTCTGACGGTGCGTACTGAGTATCCGGGGACGGCTCCTCAGGAAGTGGAGACACAGGTTTCACAGCGTTTGGAGCAAGAACTGGGAATTATTCAAAAACTGAATTCGATCACCTCAATCTCCAAAGCCGACCAGTCGGATATTATCATGGAGTTCGCGTGGGGCGCGAACATGAGCGAGGCGACACAGTCCATTCGGGAAAAGCTGGACCGGGTGAGAATGCCGCGGGATGCGAAACGGCCGCTCATTCTCCGATACGATCCGACCTTGGACCCGATAATGCGGATAGGGATGACAGGTTCTTATCCCCTGGACGAACTGCGGCTTTATGCGGAAGACATTGTCCAGCGGGAATTGGAGGGAGAGGAAGGCCTAGCGGCGGTAAAGGTCATCGGAGGACTTGAGGAGGAATACCAAGTTCGCATCTACGAGGATAAGTTAGTTTCCTTGAATTTAGACATTCAGCAGGTGAATTCCCGCTTAGCGCAAAACAATGTCAATTTGCCCGGTGGGCGTCTTCAGGAAGGTAGAGTGCGATACTCGATCCGCACTTTGAATGAGTTCAAGTCGATTGAGGAAATCGGATCGATCGTGATTGCTCGAAAAAACGAGGTCAACGTATTGCTCAGTGATATCGCTGACATTGAGCGGAGTCATAAGGAAATTAAAATCGAGACCTCAGTGAATGGCCGAGAGAGCGTTGAAATTGAGATCTACAAGGATGCCGACGCGAACATTGTCGAGGTAGTGCAACGAGTACGGAACCGCATCTATGGGACGCCCGAGCAGCGGAATTATGTTACGGATCGGTTAGCTGAAAGCGGTGGTCGGAGAAATCGTGCCGAGCGGAGTATGAATACAAGCGAGGAAAGACGGTTGGCCGCACTTGCTGCTCGAGAAGAAAGAGCCATGACCAACTTTGTCGAGTACTCTTTGCCGGAAGGCTGTTCCCTGGAGGTACTTACCGATCAGTCTATCTTNATTAAACAGTCGATTGACGAGGTAAAGGGAAACGCANTAATTGGCGGANTAATNGCNGTATTCGTTATTTTTCTATTTCTAAGNAACGTAGGGCATACCGNGATTATCGGGATTACTATTCCTGTCTCGATNGTNGCCACCTTNGCACCGATGGAGCTTTCGGATGTNTCATTNAACATNATTTCACTGGGAGGATTGGCTCTTGGCGTCGGAATGCTGGTCGACAATTCGATNGTCGTNTTGGAGAGCATTTTCCGGTGCCGTGAGGAAGGAGACAGCTTTGTCGATTCCACAGTTCGAGGNGTGTCAGANGTGGGAGGTGCGGTNACCGCCTCTACCTTGACGACAATCGCCGTATTCATGCCAATCGTTTTNGTNGAGGGAGTTGCCGGTCAGGTCTTTGNTGACATGTCATTGACCGTNGTCTTTTCGCTCCTAGCGTCTCTTGCAGTGTCGCTNTATTTTATACCNATGCTCGCGTCACGAAAATTTGGTGACGNAGGCGATCGGCCTGCNAGAAAGCTATCGGATGTCTTCAGTNTCATTTTTTTGACTGATTCCTGGCAAAAGTTTACTGGGTCCATTCNCNGTTANCATAAAGGTTTTAANACGGGTGGGTGGCNTTACCGANNCGNAGNGGGGCTNNCCTACCCTNTGGTGGNGCTGGTNCTGTTTACGTCTCTTCCTTTCCGAATTCTCATGTNCTTGCTGGGTAAGGTGGTTACCNTCCTCTTNATGNNNATACTGTTCGTNTTNGGGCTATTCGTNTGGGTGGGTAAACAGCTCATCCGTGCCATNGGACCTTTNTTGAANGTTTTCGATTTTGCTTTCGAAAGTATCCTCTCNTTCTATCGGAACTTTTTGAATTGGGCNCTGAACAACAAGANTTTCGTTGCGAGCATCGCNTTCGTTTCTTTCGGCCTCACNATTGGATTTGTCTTTCCNCGNTTGGGAAGCGAACTGATACCTTCGGTTCACCAGGGTGAGTTTAATGTGAAGGTCAAACTTCCGGTGGGTACTCCGATTGAGGANACGATTGAAGTGNTNCGATCAATTGAGGNGANNGTTCTAGANAGCGAATATGTAGCCCGTACTGCGGTTCTNGTGGGAACGGATGGCGGAGCCTCNAGTGGGTCGGATGAAGGGGAAAANACTGGGGTCATTACGACNGCTCTGATTGACGGTTCCAGCAAGCAGATGGAGGNAACGGTACTNGAGGATNTAAGGCAGTATACTTCCAACATTCCCGACANAGAGATCGAGGTCAGCTATCCGGAGCTCTTTAGTATNAAGGCTCCCATAGAAGTAGAACTGTTTGGCNATGATCTAGAAGACATGAAAATCGCGAGCACCTNAGTTGTTGCGGCAATTCAGNCGATTCCAGGAATTGTTGATGTGCAATCGAGCGTACTNAAGGGAAATCCAGAANTTCANATTATTTATGATCGGCAGCGGCTNTCTCAATTGAATATNGATTTGAAAACGGTGGCCGAGCTCGTTCGAAACAAGATCCAGGGGCAAATTCCGACGGAGTTTCAAAAGCGAGACCGACAAGTCGACATCATGGTCCGACTNGAAGAGAATGANCGGATGGGATTGGACGANTTGANAAGCATCATCATAAACCCTCGTAGTGAAGTTCCTATACCNCTGTCATCGATNGCCACTTTGAGAGTTAGAGANGGGCCNAATGAAATACGNCACTTGGATCAGCAACGCGGTGCGATNATTTCTNCNAATGTAAATGGGATCGATCTATCGGAAGCGTCGTTATTAATCGANGACGCCTTGTTAANGTTGGAACTNCCACCTGGNTTTGANTATGATGTGACNGGTCAGGCGGCTGAGATGAAGCANTCAATTGACAGCTTGATGTTCGCGTTAGCCTTGGCACTTTTCTTGGTTTANATTGTTATGGCTAGCAAATTCGAGTCGCTGATCCATCCATTGATTATTCTCTTTACGGTACCTCTNGCGATCATCGGGGTCGTCATCGNTCTCTTCNTCGGAGGATGGTCGNTNAANATNCTTGTATTNATNGGNCTGATTATGCTNGCAGGNATNGTCGTGAACAACGCCATCGTANTGGTCGACTACATNAATAANTTACGNNGGGGTGGAATGGAAAAAATGGNGGCGGTGAAGACTGCTGCACNAGCGCGTTTCCGTCCTATCTTAATGACTACGATGACCACTGTCTTAGGACTTATCCCNATGGCGCTTGGGCTGGGGGAAGGTTCGGANATNAGAGTNCCCTTGGCTATCACTGTGATTTCAGGNCTGACAACTTCAACATTCCTAACGCTTATTGTCATTCCNTCAGTCTACCTCTTGGTAGACANTAAAAAGATCGAANTAGNGTCGNAAGAAATGGTGGAGGAATNAGGGANANNNGCGGNTCTNGAGGTANAAAAAATCGGATCGTGGATAAGTCGAAATNCAGTTTTCTGCCATCGCTTTCGGTNAATCGGCCGATTACGGTTATGATGGGGCTGNTTACGATTCTCGTGCTTGGAGTNATTGCCTATACTCGGATCAAAGTGGAGCTTTTCCCANGCGGAATGGAGNAGAAGCGTCTCTANGTTCGGGCGGACTATCCTGACTCNACTCCGTTGGATACGCTAGATANGNTTGTTGAGCCAATGGANGATATTCTGGGNACGGTNACAGGTATCGATCGANTTCATACGCGTGCCTACTCAACCTCTGGAAGGGCTTANATNTACTTCCATAATANCGTCAANATGGACGACGCCTATGATGATATNAAGGACCGNATGGATCGCGTCTTAGTCGAGATGCCCGAGGAAGTGGAGCNGATCCGNGTATATAAGCANGACTCTGATGATGAGGAAATNCTTTTCGCGTCCATGACTTTGGGAGAAANCATCGACAANCCGGAGTTTTTTNTAGAGCGCTANTTCGCNCCNGCCCTACAACGNATCGANGGAGTGGGGGAGGTNGATATNCATGGAGANAACNGNCNGGAAATACGNATNTCTTTGGACCAAGANAAANTNCGGTCCCANAATNTTGATGTNTTTGANCTNTCNAGACGATTGNGANNCCAGAACTTGAANCTAAGTGCCGGNCGGGTANNGGAAGGGGGACAGGANTACATGGTTCGCTCAGTGGGANGGATCGAAGATCTGAGCTATCTTGANAATTTNATCGTAGACAAAGAGAANGGTGTTCGGCTGGCAGANNTGGGCGAGGTCTATATAAGCAAGCTGGAGAGNTNGGGGACCTGGCGATTGGAAGGAGGGCGCGCCTANGGCATTGAAATNAAGCGCTCTGGGGAGGCGAACATTGTGGATATTTGCGAACAGGTGAACAANGTATTCAATCGTTTCACCGNTTCCAAACGTTGGGAGGGAATNCAAATNCGNGTNTTTAAGGATCAGGGAAAGCATATTATTCAGTCGATTGAAAATTTGAAAACGTCGGCAATCTGGGGAGNTNTTTTTTCATTNATTGTTCTATTNGCATTTCTANGATCACCAAAGATCACTCTGACGATCACCCTNTCTATTCCTTTGTCACTTTTGTGTTCGGTNATCGTGTTNTACTTNATGGANTGGACTCTGAATGTTCTNACAATGATGGGNCTTCTGATTTCAGTTGGCCTTGTCGTTGANAACGCNATTGTCATGGTGGAGAANATACANTCAAAGCGAGAANNTGGACTGNNTCCGAGGGNGGGTGCCTTGNTGGGGGCTAGTGAAATCTCGTTAGCGATCACCATGGCTACGTTGACAACCATGGCGGTGTTCNTNCCNTTGCTATTGATGGATGCGGGGGGTGANATNCGTTTCATTTTTTATCGTATTGGAATTCCGGTNATAGCCTCNTTGAGTGCGTCATTGGGAATAGCCCTTTTGCTAATTCCTNTAGCNACTAAGACTTTTTCTCCGAAGCNNATAAAGNNCGTGAGTGGTAGAAAATCGGGTAAACTGAGCGGAATTTATGAGTCGCTTCTGANGTATTCGTTGAANGACAAAGGACTAGCGATGCTTGTGATTATCATTCTAGTTGGNGGTTCCTTTTATCCGNTNTACGATNAGTGGATCGATCGTCGNGAAGGGAGTANCAATGCGAGTGTGATTAGTATNAGCTTCNATCTTCCTGCTGGGGTGNAAAAGGAGCAGGTNGGTGAATGGGTGGANTATGTAGAAGNCTTCTTNGANGAGAACCGAGGACAGTANGATTTCGAATCTTANTCCTCCTACCACAGCTATNCTTCGATGNNTGTACGCATGAANATGAGGCAGGAGTCCTTGAACTGGTATCAGGTNGCGTTTCGCTGGGCTAGAAATCTTGTNGGANTGGGANAACCCNTGCCTATGANTCGNGCAGACGTTNTGCGCGATGTTNCGGAACGGNTGGAGATGCCTCCAGGACTNAAAATGCGNTATGGGTACAAAAGCAGGNGTTCAAGTGATCCAACACGATCGTTCTNTTTGTATCTCTACGGAGANGATACNGAAACNCTCTATGNCTTGAGTGAGGAGGTGGCTCGACGNTTGGAGTCGATTCCAGAGTTAGTGGCGATCGATATGGATTTNGAGGAAAATATTCAGGAGCTGAATATCCAGTTAGATCGCGAACAGGCTCAAAAACTGGGAATAAGCACGAGAGATGTTTCCAATGGANTTTCTGCNATGATGCGGGGATCTTCTGTCGGTCGTTTCTACACGGAGGNCGGGCAGGAAATCAATATCGAGGCTCGGTTAAGAGAAGAAGACCGTAAGTCGCTGGATGAGTTGAGTCGGNTTAGTTTCCTCTCAAGTAGTGGNACGGAGGTTCCTTTAGAGTCAATTTCNTCGTTAAGTTTTCGNGATTCCACCTACTCTATAAGGCGCGACGATCGAAAAACATCCATGCGNATNAANGCGATGATNGATACGGATGATCTTCGTGCNACCAACGCCANAATCCACGCACTCATGGAAGGTTTTGAAATGCCNAGAGGCTATCGATGGGATCGAGGTAGTNCCTCATACCGGATTGATAAGGAGGCTCAGGATNTCAACTTTGCCTTGGCGNTGATATTCATCTTCGTTCTGTTNCTTATGGGTATTCTCTTTGAGTCNTTTNTCATGCCGATGGCGGTGATAGCTACTGTACCCATGGCAGGTGTAGGAGTCGTNTGGATGNTGATTGCGACNGGGACTGCCTTCGATNGTATGGCAAGTGTNGGAGCCATGATTCTGATGGGGATCGTAGTGAACAACGGAATCGTGCTCATAGATCTGGCNCAGAGGCTTATGAGGGAGGGACTTGCTCGAAACGANGCGTTGCGGGAGGCCAGTCGCCGCCGCTTTCGACCCATATGGATCACTTCGCTCACCACGATAATTGGCATGATACCAATGGCCATTGGCGGGTCTAAGCTTATGGACATGTCGTATTCGCCNTTGGGNCGCGTGATTATTGGAGGTCTAATGGTATCAACCTTTTTAACGCTGATCGTNGTNCCNCTTTTTTACGCGTTANTCGATGATCTACGTAATTGGTTNACGATTACGGTCAAAGGGATCTTGACCCCTAGTCGGAANATTGTGGAAGAANCGAGCTAATGAGGTGNCTTGANNCCCAAGACGAGTCTATCGTTNTGGATNNTGTAAANNTCCGTCTTCGAGCCGACTCACGCCAAGAGGATTTCCATCCTTGAGCTCTNGAGGAAGAAGAGATTGGGGACTGTCTTGATAGGCGATTAGACGNGTGAATCGGGTGATGGCATGCGTGCCGACAGAAGTNCTTCGTCCATCTGAAGTGGCAGGAAAAGGACCNCCATGAACCATGGAGTGGCAAACTTCGACNCCNGTGGGGAAGGAATTGTAGACAATCCGTCCNACTTTTCGCTCTAAAATCGAGACCACTTCNCNGTATTCNGAAATATCCTCGCCTGTGGCGTGCAGCGTTCCGGTCAGTTGTCCNACAAAGCTCTCGAGTAGGCGTATCAATTCAGATTTGTCAGTCCAACGAACNAGNGTAGTTCCNGGACCAAANATTTCATGGCTGAGAGATTCGTCGTNAAGGAAGGTTGATCCATTNACTTCGAAGACAGCNGTTGTCCCGAGACAAGCCCCATTAGATCCTTTNTCCGCGTTTGCGACATGGGTNNTTACGCGACTATTGNTCTCAAGATGATTNACACNNTCGTAGTANGCGTNCCGGATNGTGGCATTGAGCATNACCTGNGCCGNNCTTTCNTTCATNTTATGNACGAAGTCTTCGATGAATGCGTCTCCTTCGGGGCNCTTTTTGATNAACACGATTCCAGGATTTGTACAGAACTGTCCGACTCCCATGGTTGCAGATACATGAAGCCCACTCGCGATAGTGCCNGCACGGTTAGNGAGGGCCTGCGGTAGTAGTATTACGGGATTAACNCTACCCATTTCAGCNTAGACGGGAATNGGTTCGCTNCGCTCGGAAGCAATTTTCATGAGAGCNGTTCCTCCGGCGGTCGATCCNGTNAAGCCCACAGCTTTGATNGCGGGATGAGACACAANTGCAGATCCCACTNAGCGACCTCCACCAAAAAGNAGGCTAAANACGCCGTCAGGCATTTCGGTTTGCTGAGCTGCTTTNNGAATAGCNCGAGCTACTAGCTCAGCNGTCCCTGNGTGCGAGGAATGGGCTTTNACNATGACGGGGCACCCTGCAGCCAAAGCGGANGCGNTGTCGCCTCCCGCAGTGGAGAANGCTANGGGAAAATTGCTTGCAGCAAAAACCACCACAGGGCCNANGGGTCGTTGNATAGANCGAATGTCGGGTTTGGGTAGCGGAGCCCGATCGGGGATAGCGGTATCGATTCGAGGCTGAGCCCATGAACCCTCTGCGGCAACGTTAGCGAAAAGCCGAAGCTGGCCAGTGGTTCTTCCCGTTTCGCCCTTAATCCGAGCTTCTGGCAAACCGGTCTCCTGCACTGCTCTCTGTGTGAGAGTATCGCCGAGTGCTTCTATTTGGGAGGCAATTTCGTTGAGGAATTCGGCTCGTTGAGCGCCACTCTTCTTGGAATAGCTGAGAAAGGCGGTTTGGGCGAGAGCGGCCGCGGTTTCGACTTCAGCATTCGTGGCGCTAATGAAGGGGGGCTCAATTTCGTTTCCAGTTGAAGGGTCGATGGCTTTTACCGATTCGGTGCCACCAGCGACTTCGCTAAATCCGAGTATTGAGTTTCCTTTGATTTGAATCGCTTCGTCAACGGGCATGATTGTTGTGGTTTTATGGGTGCAGTTGCAAATTGGAATTTGTATCTGAAAAGGCTGGATAGTATTCAATCGGTCGCGAAGATCCACTGAATTCCAGTTTTGAGGCAACAAAATTTAGAGGACAGGAACTCCGAGATCCTCATGGTGGATACCCACTTTGGACATTATGGCATGGGGCATCTCGCGCTGGATGAGATCATAGACGAGTTTGCTCCGGCGTACCCGCTCTTGAGTCAAGTTGTGGGCCAGGGTCTCATGCTGTTTCCCATAGGGATAGATGTCGGTTGAATTTCGGAGTCCAAGCTTTACGTAGATTGGGGCGGAGAACTGTATCATATCGGGTGTCTCGAAGTGACGGACGAATCCCCCGAGCCCATCCGGCGCCTCTATGTATACGTCTAGCGGTACCTTGATTGCCTGCCTAATTGCGCTGAGCTGGGCCGTAGAAAGATCGGTTGATACATTAATGGTGTTCGAACCAATCTCCTCGAGAAGCTTGCATGAGGATGGGTTGGCGGGCGCCAGAATTGCAGAGGACTTTACGATCAGGTTAGAAGGCAGATCGCCTTTATTGCGCAACTGCTTGATGATTTGAATCAGTCCCAAGTCTGCGATGAGAAAGGATCGTATTCCTAGGTCACAAGCCCGAAAGACATCGTCTAGGCTGTAACGAATCTGTTCCGCGCCACGAACCTGCCATTGGATTAATTTGCCAGCCGGTGCATTCCACAGTCCGCCCACATCGAAGTTGGCCCGTGGTGTTGTAAATAGGCAGACTTCGATATTCCGCTCTGCTCCGAGACTTGCGAACGCCTTGATTTGGGCGTCGCTTAGCATTTGAATGCCGCTTCCTTGGCTGATCCTGTGTACGGGGCATCCAATTCTATCGGCTTCGTCTAGGATGAGCTGAAACGCTTCAGGGGTTTCAGTACTGGGTATTTCAATACGGTATTGGGCACCATCGCTAAAAGACCGGAGCGAAGCGACATTTGAATCACCGATTGGTAGGCCAAGACTGTTAAGAGCGTCGATCGACTTTTTCATGATGTATTATCGTATAGGGTGTCTGTATGGGCTAATTCTATAGCTCGAAAGTCACAGAGGTCTTCCGGGAAACGTTGATGATTTGGCTTTTGCTTACCTCACTCTGCAAATCTTGAATTGCCATCGTCCCTCCAACAAGTCGAGCCAAGAGACGTTCCTTAGTCTGACTCCAATCCCTGAACCTAAAAAGTTGAGTCTTTCTGATCGAGTCCCTGAAAAACGTGTCTGAGTTTTCGATGAACCCAATCTCTGTGATATGAGTGTCTATCATATGTTTGCTTCTAATTAGATTAATCATTCCAAATTTTCACTAGATTGATAGTATCATTCGATGAATTAAGTTTTTATGCGAAACCGAATTGCCAATACCCATCCTTCTCGAAGTTTACATGGATCCATTGTCCATGAATTTGGAATCAAGATAGTCTCGGGTGCCTATCCACCCGGATCGACCCTGCCCATCGAGGACGAATTGCGCGAAGAGTTGATGGTGAGTCGTAACACCTCCGTGAAGCTATCAAAGCTTGATCCGCTAAAGGATTGCTGAAAGTAAAAACTCGTACTGGCACCTGTGTTCAGCCACGCGAGAACTGGCATTTGACAGATCCGGATGTCTTGGCTTGGCCGATGAGTGGTGAGGTTGACTATTAGGTGATAGCGTGGCTGACTGAATTTCGAAAAGTGATCGAACCGGCCGCTGCTGAAATGGCAGCCGAAAGAGCGACGCAGAGTGAGCGGGAAGGCATTCGGTTTTGTATGAAAGAACTGGAAGCTACTTGTGATCAAGTTGACGCCGGCGAATGTTCGATGGAGACTAGCATTGATGTGGATATGGCGTTTCACGAGTCGATATTCTGAGCATCGAGTAACCCGTTTTTGAAAACTGTGACGGCTAACATTAGGGCGGCACTGGCCCGGATTAGTACAGTGACCGACAGTGTTCCTGCAGCGATGAGACGGTCGCTTTCAGCCCACCGTTAGGTGGCAGCTGTGATTGAAGCAAGGGCGACTGACGCCAGAACCGCGATGATCGAACTATGTGAGGCGGTCGCGAATGATGCTCAGACTGCGATGGGTGATAATTCGGGAAAGGTGGAGTAACTTTAGGAAAAAAATCCCCAGAATAAGTCTTTGATCGCTTTTGTCGGGAACATCGGTCTTGTTTAGCCTTCGAATTATGAAACCGTATGGCTTTGAAGACCGTACTGAGACCTAGTCACAACAGATTTCGACTCCCATTAAATACATGAAACTACAGTCCGTTCTGGCTGCCGCGTTGGCAGTATTCTTATTTTGCTCAAATCTGCAAAGCCAAACGCTGCAACTCAAATCGACGAAGGCGATTGAAGACCAGACGGCTCAGATCGGTGGAGATCCTGTGGAGATTGATCTCTCAGAGTTTTTTGAAATCGACGGAGTCACAGGCCAGATCGTTGAAATGAAATTCGATGAAGGGGCCGTGAGTATTGAAATGCTGTCCGATGTCGCTCCACTTAACGTCGAGAATTTCCTCAGCTACGTTGATGACAACACGTTTGATAAAACGGTGATTCATCGGTCAATCGCCGATTTTGTAATTCAAGGGGGAAGTTTTACCGCGACACTCCCGATAGAATCGGTGATTACCAGAGATCCCGTGGTGAACGAATTCAGTCTGTCGAATCTGAGAGGCACGCTTTCGATGGCGAAACTTCCTGATCAGCCTGATAGCGCTACCAGTGGCTACTTTATTAATATGGCCGATAATTCGAGTATCCTGGATACACAAAACGGTGGATTCACTGTTTTCGCTCGCGTCATTGGATCTGGAATGGATATTGCGGATGCGATTCATGCGATTCCGACCTATACGCTTACTTTGGATAATGGCGGATTCCCTTATGAAGACTTTCCATTGGGCGGTAACGCAAGTGATGACATTACCGTTGATTTCATGGTTGAGCTAGAGACCGTCAGACGCGTGACGGCACTGCCAAATTCTGACGGTAGTCCTTCTATGGTATCCTTCACGGCTACCAGTTCCGCTCCAGAAATCGCTAACGCCTCTTTCGATGGGCCAATGCTCTTTGTTACGCCGGGCGGAGCAGGTTTGGGATCCACAACGATCGTGGTTACAGCGACAGATACAAACGGGAACGAAGTTTCAGACGAGTTTGTGGTCGAAGTGCAACCGGTCGCTCCTTTCTTTAAGTACCAGCCGATGCCAAGGGCGGTAGAGGTGGGACGGCCTGTTACTATTTCAGCTGAAGTAGAGTCTGTTTTGGCCGCTACCTACCATTGGAATCTAGACGGTTCTCCCATTACTGGAGCGACTGAGCCGAATTACACAATAGCTTCTTTCTCGAATTCGGATGCCGGAGAATACACGCTTAGTGTCACCAACTCTGAGGGAACGAGTGTTTCCTCCCCGGCAATGCTAACTGCAATTGAGGCATCCGCTCGCCTGATCAACATTTCGACACGAGGAATCGCTCGCTCAGGGGAGTCGGCCATGATTGTTGGCTACTTCCTAAGTGGCGTATCCGGTGAAAAGGAGATGATCATTCGAGCGATTGGACCGGACTTGCTTAATCGGGAGGTTGAAGGTGCTATGCTGGATCCACAGATACGGCTGCTATCTATTGGTGGAGATAGTGTTGATTTGAGCAACGATAATTGGGGTACGGGCAACGACCTAGATTATTTAGCAGAATTGATGCCGAGATCAGGAGCTTCGGCGGTAGCGGAAGGAAGCAAGGATTCCGTGATTGTTGGCTCGTTTCCAGTTTCTGGTTACACTGCAATCGTAGGACCCAATATTGGAGAAGCAGATGGCATCGTTTTAGCGGAAGCGTTTGATGCGGATGAGGATCGGGTGAATACTGATGTCCGTTTAGTGAATATAGCAACCCGCGCGGAAGTAGGTATTGGAGAGAATGTATTGATTGCGGGGTTTTGGGTATTAGGAGGGGAGAAGGCGAATCTCCTCGTGAGAGCGCTTGGACCGGAACTATTGGATCGAGATGTGCAAAACGCGATTTCGGATATTCAACTAATCGTAATAGACGGTGATGGAAATATCGTGGGCGAATCCGATGACTGGGGAGATTCCTTATACAAGGACACTCTGATTCGCGAAATGATCGGAGCCGGTGCGGAAGTGCCCAACGAAGGCAGCAAAGACGCGGCAACGATTTTGACTCTTGATCCGGGGGGATACTCGGTGGTCGTTAGTGGAGTCGGTGGCGAAACAGGGGTTGGGCTCGTTGAAGTATTTGAAATTCGCTAGCGACATTAGCGGCGAATTGTCTAGGCATCAAAAAAGTCTAGCTGCTCCTGGTTCTCAACCACTTTCTTCGAATCGCTGGCGAAATTTGAAAATGGCTCCAGAAGTGGATTGAGCTTTTTAAGTTGCTCGTGAAGGGCCCTAGCCAAATAGGGAGCATTGGCTTCGTTCGGGCAGTGAGTAAAAATAAATGGCCTCTTCCCGTCTAGTATCCACTTATTGATGATAGGAGCCCATTCCTTTAGCCACGGTTTGTTTGAGGATGGGTCGTTCTTGCCGACCAATCTCAGAAAGGGATATTGGCCTAGCACTGATTTTCGCACAGGAGTTTGCGGTTTTCTGGATTGCGCCGCGACTTCATCTTTGTCTGCAGGTTCGCTGGTAAAAAGTGGGCGACTATCGAATACAACCTTGTCCATGCCCAGCCGTTGGAGCAAGTCGTTCAGCATTTGCTCGTTTTCCGACTTATCGTACCAGGTGACATGCCGAGGCTCGACAGCGTATCGAAAATTCGATGGCAATGATTCAAGGTAGCTTTCGAGGACCTTGAAGCTATTGCTGTTGAATGAAGGAGGAAGTTGGAGGAAACTCGGCCCGAGTCGCTCTCCATGATCGAGAACTTCGAGCACTTTGAGAAAAGAATTCGTTTCCTCCTTCGCATCCACAAGTCGACGCTCATGCGAAATAGCCTTCGGAAATTTCGGACAGAACTGAAACCCAGGCCCGGTTTGAGCCATCCATCGCTCAAGGTTGCTTGAAGGAGGGATGGCGTAAAAAACAGAGTTCGCCTCTACAGTATTGAAAATCTTGGCATATTCCCGCAGCGATTCGTTCGGTTCAATATTCCGATCGAAAACGGACCCAATCCAGTCGCGGCAGGTCCAGACGGGACAGCCAATATGGTAGGATACGGGAGCAGTCATGTTCGTCGACCGAATAGCGTGTTTAGAATCTCAGCCTTTGCCGTAGACTTCGTTCGGGTCAAATAGAGGTTCACCCCCATCGTAGACAAGCTCGTTCGAATCAGCGTCCAGCTTTCGGTAGAAGCAAGACTTGTATCCGTTGTGACAGGATGCTCCTTTTTCCCCAATGTCTGCTTTGCAAAGAATGACATCCTGGTCGCAATCGGTGCGAAGCTCTCGAAGCTTTTGAACCTGGCCCGAGGATTCGCCCTTCACCCAGAGTGTTCCACGCGACCGACTAAAATAGGTGACCTTGCCCGTTTCGATGGTGAGCTCGAGTGCTTGCTTGTTCATGAAGGCGAACATAAGAACTTGGTTGGTATGCACATCGGTCGTGATGCAAGGGATCAACCCATTCTCGTCGAATTTTGGCTGAAGCGCTAAACCTTTTTCGATTTCTTCCTTGGAAGACCTTTCGTGTAGACAGCTCTGTGACATAGTCGGAAGAATGAATCGAAGAGAATCTTCACTGTAAAGCCAATGATGCGAATTGGCGACTAAGTTTTAGGCGAATTCAAATCTGTCGCATAGCTCACCTAAACGGGAAACCGTATTGGCGTCCTCCGTCGCAGATTCATTCGCACATGCAAAATGAGCGGCCATCCAGCCAGCATTTCGGGCTCCGAGAACATCCTGATTGTAGTGGTCTCCTACGTGGAGAATATTGCGTGGCTTAATGCTTAGAGAGCTGGCCGCGAAATCAAAAATGCCTCGGTCTGGCTTTTCGAATCCGATCTCGCACGAAATGAAGAGGTAGGAAAATCGGTCCTGTAACCCGTGGTCTATGAGAACGGATCGAACGCGTGCGTCCCAATTCGTTAGCAACACGAATGGGGTCCCCCGGCTGTCTAGAAAGTCGAAGAGATCGAATACCCCTTCGTTTAGTCTCCATCGGCTTCCTTTAGCAAACTCCTGCCATAGCGCCGCGAATACGGTCTCGAAATTATTGGGCAGCGAAGTTAGCCGCAGGATTGATTCTGCAACCACCGTTTTCCAATAGGCGCGTTCACGAATTTCAGGTTCGGGGATGGAGGGGTCTTTTTTGACCTTTTTGAACGAAGCTTGGAAGGCCTGCTCCAATTGGTGGCAATCGAGCACTAGCTCGTGTGCCGCGAGCACCTTTTGGTAAATTACTCCGACCGAGGGTTTTGGAAAAAGGAGTGTTCCCGCGGCGTCGAACGAAATCGCTTCAACGAGGTTAGACACGATCAATATCCCCCAATTTTCGTAGCAGGTCGTAGGAGTAAATTCCGGTGTTGTGCCCATCGGAGAAACGGAATCGAAAGGCGTAGCTGCCAACCGGAGTCCACGATTCGATTTCGACTTGTGAGTGGTCCTTCCCTGTCTCGCCGCCATATTGCGTGCCAAAGATGTCCTTTTCACCAGAAACTGAAGCACTGGGAGAATTGTCCCGGAGTTTCGGCGAGTCGATGTAGCTCTCTTTGCCATCTTCCCAAGCGATCGCTAGTTCGGAACCAATCAGCTGCATGTTTTTCGGTGGAATCATTGTCAGCAAGCTAACACTTGAATTTAGATTTTCAATGCCGGGCTTGATATCGCATCGCGAAAATCGGGGGCTAATTTCTTTATCCCCTCTAGATTCCGCGATTTGGAAGCGGGTAGGTAAAAAGCCCGCTAAACAAAGCCCTATTCACAAAATGTTTATACTTAAGATGGATCAAGGTGGCGAAAGATTTTGACAAGGTGGGGAGAAGTGGGGAATTTTGGGGGAGTTCTCTAGGAACCTCAAAAAACTCACCCATGTCATCCTACTCCAGAATGATCTACGTTGGCCAACACCAGCGTAACTTGGATTCGAAGAGTCGCTTAGCGATTCCTTCGAAGTGGCGATTTGATGGAGATTCAGATGATGGGTATCTGGCACTGCCTGATCCCGCTGGTTGCATTCTAGTACTTCCGCCGCAGCAGGCGGCGAAGCTGTACGATAAAATTGAAGCGCAGCAGCTAAGTGACGAGGACGCTCAGGAGCTGCAGGATAAAGTATTTTCTCAAGCTACTTTTTTTAGCTGTGACAAGCAAGGCCGGATCAATTTGCCGGAGGATCTCTTGTTACACTCTGGAATTGAAAAAGAGGCAATCCTTGTGGGGCGCATGGTTAACTTCCGGATTTGGAGCCCTGAAAGATGGGCGAACATCGATCCCAAATCGAACAATGAAGATTTGGGCAAACTAATGAAGCGAGCTAACTGGTAAAGGAGGGGTTCACGTATGATAAAGAGACGAAACTCAATAATTTTATCGATCTTCGGATTTACATCCGACCGCCTAAGTCGAGGTGATGGGATAGGTCGACTCCAGCTTTTTGGAATGAGTGGGACCTTCGGCCACGGAGTTGAGCACCACCGCGACAATTGGGAGATTGGTGATCCGGCTCCTGATAAAGTAACGGTTCGTAAGAGCATGAAAGACCTGGCCAACCAACGAAGGTCCGAAGCGAGCGATCGAATTACTGAGCAGAGGGGAAAAGGCTTCTATGATTTCAATTTTAGATAGCTTCCTTTCAAACGCGCCGATGGAGGGTCATGTCCCAGTACTTTCGCAAGAAACGCTGACTTTTCTCGGTCCCAAAGGCGGAGGGGTCTATCTGGACTGTACCTTCGGTGGTGGAGGTCACACACGGTTGATCTTAGAAGCGGCCGACACAAGCGTTGTTGCCCTGGATCAAGACCCACAAGCAATCGAGCGAGCGGATCAATTTACTCAAGAATTTGGCGACCGATTTCAGTTCCGCCGCATGAATTTCGCAAATCTGGAGAATTTAGAAGAGGGGCCCTTCGATGGCATCCTATTCGACTTTGGAGTCTCCTCTTTTCAACTCGATCAGTTAGATCGTGGCTTTTCCTTTAGAGGAGAAGCTACCCTTGATATGCGAATGAATCCGGAAACGGGGATTTCAGCTGCTGACTGGCTGACGTCTGCTAGTCGGCGAGAACTGATACAAGCAATCCGCGTTTACGGAGAAGAAAAAAACTGGCGGCGCATCGTCGACGCTATAATCGAAGCCAGGACCCAGTCACCACTCAAGTCCACCCAAGACCTGTCGGAACTTATCCTATCCTGCACACCGGCTAGGCTGCGTTTTGCTTCGAAAATCCACCCCGCTACGAAAACCTTCCAAGGGATTCGAATAGCGGTCAATAACGAGATCGATGTCATCGAAGTCGGACTCCCAGCTGCGTTCAAGCGATTAAAGCCCAACGGCAGATTATGTGTGATTAGCTTTCATTCGTTGGAAGATCGAATCGCAAAGAATCTGTTTCGGCGATGGGCGGGACGACCGGAGCCGGGAGATAATCGGCCCCAGGACATGCGTGAAGTAAAGGCGGAGTTAATTACCCGCCGCCCAGCAGTAGCCGGTGATACGGAAGTCGCGGTTAATTCTCGGAGTAGATCGGCGAAACTCAGAGTGTTAAGAAAGGCGGAGTAGTAGGGAATGATAACCATCAAGACAATAAGGAGTAGCAGGATAATGAATAACAGTATTACGCTTAAAGAAGCGCTGAATCGTCAATTCGTGGCCTTGACCACACATTTGCCATTGGAAAGCGGTGCATTTGAATACAAAAGGAGCGAGTCAATCGGCTCGAATGAACAATCAATTTCGTTCAAGTCATTCGAGAGAGCGTATCCGGTGTTTCAGGATTCGTACTCGTCGACTTTGGAAGCCAGATGAATCGGAAATCAAATAATTCCCGCAAGGCTAATCGAATTCTGAATCGCCTGATTTTGTATTCCTTGACTTCACTAGCCCTCGTTGGAGGGTTCGGCGTTTTGACCGTTTGGATGCGGCACCAGACGTCGCAAACAGCGAATCGGCTTCACGCGATCGAGCAAAAGATTGTAGAAGAGCGTCGATGGCTTTCCCAATTAGATGTGCAACTGGCGATAGCGATGTCGACAGATCGGCTCATGGACTTGAACCGAAAACTCAATCTGGATCTTCGGGAACCCGTTTATACTCAAATTGTACATGTAACGGAGAACGTTGAATCGCGGTTGTACGAAAAGAGTACTAATAGTGTTTTAACCGCGTCCCTTTCTGCAGGTAATTAGTGACTAATGGCGAAGAGCTTTGCTCCAAGAATAAGATTCTGGACGCTCGCTTTGTGTATTCTTTTTGGATACGGGGCGATAGGGTATCGTCTAGTCAAATTGCACGTAGTTGATGCCCCTCGACTGACCAAGGAATTGCAAAACAGCCGGTATCGGGTGATTCCTCTAAATTCGAGAAGGGGGGATATTTTCACCTATGACCTCAATGGTGGAAAGGAATTGTTTGCGACCAGTCAAACGCTGCTGGAAGTAGGAATTGATCCTACACTTTTGAAGGAAAAGGACTTGGGAAAGCTTGCCAAGCTAAGTCTGCTGCTGGGGAAGGAACTATGGGATGTAGAACAAGGGTTCGGCGTAGTTGAAAACCGATTGCCTGAGAGTCAAAAATCGGGTCGAGAAAGATGGCGGTTATTGGCGAGGAGGATTGACGAAGCAACATACCAGAAAATCGTAGATTTAGAGATCTCCGGGTTGTATGGAACCCGGAAATACGAGCGGGTATATCCTAAGAAATCGTTAGCCTCCCATGTGGTCGGACTGGTTCGGCGGGATGGTGAATCCGTATTCGGGATAGAGAAAGAGTTTGATTTCTACCTGAGTGGGCAGCGTGGCTGGCGTGAGTCAGAAGTTACGGCAGGCCAGGAAATGGCGCAATTTAGAAGACGCTATGTCCCAGCGAGGGACGGTATGAGCCTGGCTTTGTCGATTGACTCGTATGTGCAGCACCAGATCGAGGCGGAACTCGATCTAATAGCGGAAGAGTACCAGCCAGAATCAGCGTGTATCATTGTTTCCGATCCGTACAGCGGATTCCTATTAGGTCTCGCAAATTTCCCGACGTTTGACCCTAACCACTACACGAAATTCGATCAATCGAGCCATAAGAATCGAGCGATGACTGATCCGATCGAACCAGGTTCAACCTTTAAGATCGTTGCCGCGAGCGCTGCTTTGGAGGAGAACGTGGTGGATATTCACTCGGAGTTTGACTGTTCGCTTCCGACACTGAGGATGCCAAACGGCTATGTCGCAAAACTGCCAAAAGACTGGAAGACTTTTGGAGTTCTCTCAGTTGAGGGAATCGTTACCTATTCGTCGAATCGCGGGGCTGCCCACTTAGGAACTCTTGTGGGCTCAGAAAAGTTCTACGATTATGTAAGAAGATTTGGATTTGGCGAAAAGACAGGCCTGGACATCGGAATTGAATCCAGAGGGATTCTTCATCCCGTTCGGAATTGGGACGGGCTGACGCTTTCACGAATGACAATGGGCCACGCCATATCGGCGACGCCCTTGCAGATTCACTACGCTATGGCGTCAGTGGCAAATGGAGGTTTGCTAATGCGTTCTCAAGTGGTCTCCCGGATATTGGATACCGAAAACAAGGAGGCGGTGACCTTTGGCCCGATGGTGAAGCACCGCGTGATTTCCAGTGAAACGGCCAGGACCCTGTCTCAGCTTCTCGTTAAGACCGCTTCCCCTGGGGGGACGGCCCATGGGGCGTTCATTTCGGGCTATCGCGTTGCAGGGAAAACGGGTACCGCACAAAAGATCGTTGATGGTCGGTACTCTTCCCACCATCACGTTGGCTCATTTTCCGGATTTTTCCCTGCAGATGACCCCAGTGTGGTAATCACTGTGATTGTTGACGGATCAAGGACAGATATGCCGGTGTCAGGAAGTGGAACGGCGGTGCCCTCTTTCAGGCGCATATCAAAGAAGCTGATTCCCTACTACGCGATATCGCCTAGAGAAGAGAGAGCAGCTTTTGCTCTGAGTGGGAGACCAACTCCGGTGGAAACAAGCAATTGATTCTGGGGAGATGGGCAAATTGAGAAGTCGACCGGCACTGGAACAATATAAGATTGGGTGTCGAATGGAAAAACTGAAGAAAATGAGTGGCAGTGGGAAGAGCCTAAGTAAGTTGATAAGGAAAAGTGGGGCCAAATTAAAGCGGGGTTCTCCCGACCCTATTGTGACTCGACTGGTGATCGACAGTAGACGTGTTACTCTTGGGAGCCTGTTTTTCGCTCTTCCCGGACTCAGGCAGGATGGCAGTGCGTTTATTGACGAGGCTCTTCGAAGAGGGGCTGTCGGTGTCGTCTCGAGCGAACCTCGACGGTTCGGGAATTCGAAAGCGGTGTTTGTCCAAGCGGATGATCCGCGTCTGACTTTAGCAAAGGTAGCGAGGCGTTTTTTTGGCAAGCCTGACAAGGGCATCGATTTATTTGGAATAACGGGTACGAATGGGAAAACTACGGTATCCTATTTGGCGAAACACTTCCTTTCCCTCGATGGCGTAAAAACGGGATGCCTGGGAACTATTGGATATGACCTAGTCGATCGAGTCCTCCCTTCTTTTCGAACAACTCCTGAGGCACATGAGTTGTGCGAACTGCTTTCGCAGATGAGGGACTTCGACTGTACCCGTGCCGTTATGGAAGTCAGCTCGCATGGAATCGACCAGCTCAGGATAGCAGAGCTGAAATTTAAAGTAGGGGTATTTCTGAATCTGACTCGTGACCATTTAGACTATCATGGGGACATGGAGAACTATTTCGCGGTCAAAAGACGCTTCATTGATGGAGAGATTGGCACTGGGCCAAAAAAATTGGTATTGAACGTAGATGACGCTTATGGTCGTCGTCTTGCAGACGAGCATAAAGAAGAGTCCACGATTACTTTTGGCACATCCAAAAAGGCACGGCTTAGGGCCACGGATATTGAATTAGCTCCGGACGGAGCGACTTTCACGCTGGAATGGGATGGCAAGCGGTATCTCGTCAACTCGCCCCTTATCGGGCTATATAATGTGAGCAATACCTTGGCCGCTTTTTCAATGGCGGTTCTAGAAGGCATTCCTGTCGAGAAAAGTATTGGTAGTTTGAAAACGTTTGGAGGAATTCCGGGAAGAATGGAACGCGTCAGTACCGGGCAGCCTTTTGAAGTTGTAGTGGACTATGCTCATACTGGAAATGCCTTAGAAAACGCCTTGAAAATGCTTCAAGAGATCACTCCGGGAAGGGTAAAGGTTGTCTTTGGGTGTGGAGGGGATCGCGATCGTGGAAAACGGGCCGAAATGACGAAAGTTTCCACGGAATTGGCAGACTTTTGTTGGGCTACAACCGACAATCCGCGTACGGAGGTGCAAGAGCAAATATTTGATGATATGCGGGAAGGGATATCGGGTCACTCGAAGATTGAATTTGTATTGGATCGTAGAAGGGCAATCGAGCTGGCTCTGAAAAGCGCTGATCCGGGTGATTGTGTTTTGATTGCGGGAAAGGGACACGAGCCTTTTCAGGAATACGGTGACACCGTGGTCCCTTTCGATGACAGAAAGGTTGCAAGGGAGTTGTTGGAGTCGATGAAATTGGGCGGACGAATCTGAAATGGTAGGATTGGACGGAAGCGATCTCTTGAGATGGAGTAACGGAGAGTGGTTGGGCGAACCGCCTTCAACGTCCATCAAAGGATTTGCGTACGATACGAGACTTTTGAAAAAAGGAGAACTTTTTGTAGCTTTTAAAACGAACCAAAGAGACGGGCATGATTTTCTTGCCGATGCGCAGGCTAAGGGCGCAATTGGGGCAATCGTTCAGAAAAAAATGGAGTTCAGCAGACGCTTTCCCTTGTTGTGCGTAGACGACACATTAAAGGCTTTCCAGGCGATTGCTCAAGGATTTCGCGAAACTTGGAACTTCCCCGTGGTGGCGATTACGGGAAGCTGTGGTAAAACAACTACTAAGGAATTGCTTTGCCAGTTGCTGGGAGGATTTCCTGTGGCCCAAGGAACCAGAGGCAATCTCAACAATTTGATTGGAGTGCCGTCTACCCTGCTTGGGATTAACTCAAATGAATGTCGCTTTGCCGTTATTGAGGCCGGAATAAGCGAGCGAGGAGAAATGAAGGCTCTCGTGGATACAATCAATCCCGATCGAGTGATTTTTACTGCGATTGGGCCTTCTCATTTGGAGGGGCTCGGCTCGGTGGAAGGTGTTGCGAGAGAGAAGGGTATACTTGCGAGTAAAGCCAGGACGAAAACGGTTTACCTCGGAGAGACCTGTCGACTTTATCAAGAATATTTGAATGCTGAGGAGGGTATTTTCGTCTTGGAATCAGAATCGTCAGTTGGCTCATCGGGATGGAATTATCAAATCGAGAAAGTAGGATCCGGCATGCGATTGAGTTTTGGAAATAGGGATGAATCCTACTTTGTGGAGGGAACGGGACGAGGATTGGCATCGAATGTCGCTCTGGCCATTGCGGTTTCTAGGAGTCTTGATGTTTCTCCGGAAAGTGTTCAGGAGCGATTGGCAAAATGGAAGCCTAGCGGGATGAGAGGCGAGTGGATCGAAGTAGGGGAATCCCGAGTGTATTTGGATTGCTACAACGCCAACCCATTGTCCATGCTCGATTCCCTCAACAATTTCAGAACCCGTGCGGAACCAGCTGAAAATAGGCTGTACGTTATCGGTAGTATGGAAGAATTGGGTTCCGAGTCAGAAGAATGGCATAAGCGGCTTGGTTCCGAGCTTTGCTTGAGACCGCGTGACAGGGCCTATCTAATTGGCGAGGGATCGGATTGGGTTTTAGAGGGAATCCAAGTTTCCAATAGGTCGAGGGGACAGGTAGAAAAGCTCGAGAGCCTAGAAACATTAAAGCTAATTCTGGCAGAATTTGAAGGAGATGTCTTTTTGAAAGGAAGCCGCAAATATCGACTTGAGACAGTGATGGAGTACCTTCCAAGAATAGCTGTCGATGAAAGGACTTCATGCTAAGTTACCTATCCCAGTACGAGGAAGTTTTTGGTCCTCTGCGACTCTTGCGGTTTCTGACCCTACGAATGCTATTTGCAGCGGGGACAGCGTTATTTATTGGATACATCTTAGGGCCTTGGTTGATCGGACTTTTTGGGAGGCTTAGTTTTCAGCAAAGCTTTCGCGATGAATCAGAGGTGGGAAAACTGGCCGAATTGCATTCGGGCAAGAAGAACACGCCGACTATGGGGGGACTTCTGATCTTCGTCTCCGTCAGCGTGAGCGTTTTGCTGTGGGCCCAATTTAATGTTTGGACTCTAACAGCTCTCTTCGTCTACACCAGTTTAACGTCGCTAGGCTTCCTCGATGACTATCTGAAGGTTTCGAAGCGCAACAGCAAAGGGTTTCCGTCGAGAGGGAAACTAATTTGGCAAAGCCTGACCGCTGCCGTAACGTTGGTTATTCTCCTTAACAACCCGATGAGTGTGGACAAAGTTCAGGAGCTTTGGCTGCCATTCGTTAAGAATGCGGTAATGACTCAGATGCCTTTGTGGGCATTGTTCGGGTTTCTGTTTCTGGTTCTAGTTGGGGCGAGCAATGCGATAAACGTTACTGACGGAGTAGACGGATTGGCGATAGGGTGCACTATTACGGTGGCTATTGTTTACTCGATCATGGCGTATGCAGCAGGCAATTTCATCATTTCAGAATACCTGCTTATCTCCCATGTCCCCGGGGTGGGCGAATTGGGTATCATTTGCGCTGCGATTGTAGGGGGTGGATTGGCTTTTCTTTGGTACAATGCCCATCCCGCTGAGATATTCATGGGGGATACGGGATCGCTGGCTTTAGGAGGACTAATCGGTGTGATCGCATTTATGACTCATCAAGCGGTTACTCTCATAATTGTTGGGGGTATTTTCGTTATGGAGACGGTGTCTGTCATCCTGCAGGTAATGTCATTCAAGAGTACCGGGAAACGGATTTTTAGAATGGCTCCTATTCATCACCATTTTGAGCTTAAAGGCTGGGCTGAGACTAAGGTTGTAATCAGGTTTTGGATACTTTCTCTGATTTTCGCTTTTGCAGGTTTGGCGACTTTGAAAATCCGATGAGTCTACTGACCGTGCAGCTCCCTGAATGGCTTGAGACCTGTCTAGATTCGCAGGTGGCTATTCTAGGCTCGGGCAAAAGTGGGATAGGAGTCAAAGCCCTGATCGAGAAATTGGGAGGGAATCCTCTTCTCTATGATGAAGGAGAGCATGTGGGAGAAGAGAGACTGTTTGACGATTCTTCGGCTAAAGCTGCCGGTTTGGTTGTTTTTAGTCCCGGGTTTCAACATGATCACGTGTGGATCGAGCGAGCGCGACAGAATGGCTGCCGCGTGATTCCCGAGTTTGACTTGGGAGCGTCGCTTTGGCAGGGCCCATTGATTGCGGTGACGGGGACGAACGGTAAAACGACACTTACCTCATTCTTGCACGAGGCATTCTCCCATGTGGGGATTGAATCCTTTGCGGTTGGCAATATTGGAAAGCCGCTATGCGAACTGTTGGCGGAGGATTGCAATCCAGAGGCAATTGCGGTTTGTGAGATCAGTTCTTTCCAGTCTGAGCAGATCAGAGAGTTGAAGGCGGATCATGTGCTATGGACCAATTTCGACGAAGATCACCTGGATCGCCACGGTTCGATGCCAGCGTACTTCAGGAGTAAATACAGACTTGTTGCCAACGCCAGGAACGATTCGCTTTTTGTGGATTCCTCGGTTTATGACTATGGAGTTGGAATCGGGCTGGATATGCCTAAAGCGGCAATCGTTTCATCGAATCATGGTGCAGCTGAATTGGGTTTGAGAGGTAGCGTTTTTGCGACTGAACCCGAGAAAAGCAACTACTTGATGGCGCGAGCACTATGGTTATCCCTTGAGCTTGATGAGAGTTTGCTTGTAGAGGCAGCCCACCTTTTTGAGAAGGCGCCGCACCGGATGCAATACTTGGGTGAGAAGGATGGAATTCGTTTTTGGGATGATTCCAAAGCGACGAATTTTCATGCGGTTTTGGGTGGTTTGAAACGTTTTGAGAAGCCGATTGTTTGGCTGGGAGGGGGTGAGAGCAAAGGCGGTGATATCGAGGATTTTGCCAGACGCATTGCACCGAATTTAAAATACGCCTCGCTCATTGGAAAGACGGCGATCCAATTGGGCAAAGCGTTGAACCGTGATCGCATCGAAACAACTATTCACGATTCTTTGGAGGAAGCGGTCGCAGAGGCGTTTGCAATTGCCGCACTCGAAGACAACATCGTCTTTAGCCCTGGCTTTGCGAGTTTCGATATGTTTGAAAATTACGTACAAAGAGGCGAGGCGTTTCGAAAGGCTATTGACTGTTTGTAAGGAGATAGGAGCATAAGAGATGTTAGGACTTGGTGAGAAAGAGATTAAGATGAAATTATTGCGAATCGGAGTCATTGCGGGGGCCCATGTGATCGTTATCACGATCCTCTACCTGATGAGTGGATTTGGAAACAGTGGATTGAAAGACAGTCGAGTGTCGGTAGCCGGTGCCAATGGTATTGTAAATTGGTCTAGCGAAGATCCGAATGCTCTTGCTCCCACCGTTAGCGGCACCGGTTTTGATACGAAAGCCAGTGAATTGACCGGTTTCAATGCGGGTGATGGAAGCTCTGTCAATCGGGCAACGCTTCCCGAAATCTCAAGTAAGCAGAGATTCGAGCCGAGACGTCCGGGGGGATCGGAAAAATCCAGTCCCCCGGCGTCGACTCCTTCGAGAGAAAATTTTGATAGCGGTGTTTTAACGCCCTTAGGGCGTAGTCCTGCAGAAGGAAGTGGGGCGGGACAGCCGCAAAACATAACAGCACCAAGCAGCACGTCGCAGTTTGTTCGATATACAGTGCGAAGTGGGGACAGTATTTGGGGAATAACGCAGAAGTTTGGCGTTTCGCAAAGTCAGCTCCAGTCCATGAATCCAGGATTGACGGTAAATATCCAGCCAGGACAAGTCCTCAACGTTCCTAGGTCGGGTCAGGCTCCTAAACCGATAAGTGGTTCAGCCCAACCGGCAACGGTTGTCGATGGGAGTATTTACGTGGTGAAAAGCGGCGACGCTCTTTCCCGGATTGCAGCGAACCAGGGAGTTACGTTGAGCGCGCTTCGAGCAGCTAACAACTTAAGCGGCGACTTGATCAGAGTGGGTCAAAAACTCGTCATCCCAAATGGACGTAAGGACAGTATTGCTCCGAGCCCATTGAGGAAGCAGGGGCTCCAGATCGTGGTTGCGCCAGGTGACACCTTGTCTAAGATCGCCATCAGGTACAATGTTTCGGCCAAAGACCTGATTCTGCATAATGACATTCAAAACCCAGCCCGAATTAATCCCGGGCAAACGCTTTTCATACCAAGCAGCCTTTCTACCACGTCTCGTTCGTCGCCGCCTCCGGTTGTTATCGAAAAGAGAGACCCTGTGCCGGTGCTAAGTACAATACCAGAAGATGCGCCGCTGATTCTTCCTGATGAAGACGATTTCCTAGAGGACGAAGGTTGGATTGAGCAACCAGTTATCCAAATAGAGAATTAACGGTATCCGGTTTTATTGGTATATGGCAAAGCGGAAGACGAAAGCGGTCCATACTGGACATCATGGGGTTCTAAACCCTGCTGTTGCGATCGTTGTGTGCGTCTTCGCTTTGGCGATGCTTGGTGTGTCTGTTTTGTTTAGCGCGAGTCTTCCGATAGACATTAATAATCCCTATCAGATAATCGAGAAACAAATGATGTGGATGGGCATCACTTTCGTAGCTGGACTGATGGTTCTGAAAATTAATCTAGAATGGGCTCGGAAATTTGTTTGGGTGGGATATACGATTTGTTTAGTGGGGCTCGTACTCGTTTTGATTCCAGGTATTGGATCGGTTATCAATGGTAGTCGGAGCTGGTTTCGCTTCGGGCCTTTCGGCTTGCAGATCGCAGAGTTCGCGAAAATCGGATTAATCTTTTTTCTGGCTCACTACTTCAGCTTGATACGGAAGGAATCGGGCACTTTTTGGAAGGGGTTTGTGGTTCCGTGTTTGGCGATTGGCCTCATTGTTGGATTGATCATGATGCAAACCGATCTTGGTACCGCTCTGATTATATCGATGGTTAGTTTTTGTTTATTGTACCTGGCGGGCACAAATGTATTTTATCTCGTAGGTTCAGCGATCGCCGTTACGATCTGTGTTTTCTTTCTCATCTCGAAAGATCCTGAGCGCCTCAGTCGCCTAACTGCTTTTATGGATATGGAAGGCAATAAATCAGGTGATTCCTACCAGGTTTGGCAGGCCATTCTGGCATTTGGGGCCGGAGGGATTGATGGGGTTGGATCGGGAAATGGAAGACAGCAACTGAAGTCGCTACCTGAAGCGCATACGGATTTCATTTTCGCGATAGTCGGCGAAGAGCTGGGCCTAATAGCTACGATGGCTGTGGTGCTCGTTTTCATGGTGATGTTTTTGGCCGGGGTGAGTCATATTAGAAAAGCCCCTAATGCTTATCAGTTTTTGTTGGCGTCAGGATGTCTCCTCACCATCAGTATCCAAGCTCTGGTGAATCTGGGAGTGGTTACGGGCTCCTTACCCACTACAGGGCTTCCTTTGCCATTTATAAGCTACGGAGGATCCAATTTTCTAGTAATGGGTTTGTGCGTAGCGTTGATTTTGAATACAAGCTTAGCGTGGAAATCCCCAGCGTTGAATGATTCCAAGAGAAAACTCAAAGAAATCTGAGAATGAGACGAGCTCTGATCGCATGTGGCGGAACAGGGGGGCACTTGGCGCCTGGAATCGCTCTCGCTGAGGAGCTGTTGTCTCGCGGTTGGGAATGTAAATTGCTAATTAGCGGCAAGCAGGTGGATTCGATGCTCGTTCAGAAGTACACCCAATTTAAGTATGAAGCTATCGTTGGTAGTGGGCTAAGTTTTCATCCCATCAAATTTTTCCGATTTCTGAGGGATTTGCTAAACGGTTATCGATCTTGTGGTCGAATCATTCGGTCTAGCGGTCCGGAGCTTGTGGTTGGCTTTGGAGGTTTTTTATCCGCGTCTGCTCTTTTGGCGGGTGCCCGCAATGGAGTTCCGGTTGCGATTCATGAAGCAAATCAGATTCCCGGTAGGGTGACTCGCCTCACGAGTCGATTTGCGAGTCGTGTGTACCTTCCAAATGGAGTAGTTCTGAAAGAAGCGAAGAAAGACTGTATACGAAATGTGGGGATGCCACTTCGCACGGAATTTGAACGTCGCTCGAAGGGTGAAGCCAAGCGTGTTTTGGGATTTGATCCTGATAAAAAATTGTTACTCGTTTTTGGAGGAAGCCAGGGAGCTCTGGCTCTGAATGAGTGGGCGAGACAACACTCGAGAATTTTGAACGAAAACCAAATCCAGTTACTGTGTCTAACAGGTATGTCTGGTGGTTGTTCAGAAAGCGCAATTATCGATTCGGATGAGGCAGCTCAATCAAAGACGATCTTCATGGATTTCAGCGAACAAATGGCAATATTGCTATCGGCTGCGGACTTGGCGATTTCCAGAGCGGGTGCAAGCAGTATTGCTGAATTTATTCGATGTCGAGTACCCGCAATATTGGTCCCGTATCCGCATGCGGCAGACAATCACCAGCTTTTCAATGCAAAGAGATTTGTAACTCAAGGAGGCGGGGTTTTATGTCGGCAAGAAGAAATGAAGAGTCTCCTGAATATCGCGCTGGAAGTGATTTCTAGTGATGAAAAACGTAATCGCTTAATGGAGAATCTTGAAGCTATGGACCAATCGAACTCCCAATCTGAAATTGCTGACGATCTGGAGCGTTTGGCCACAACGACTAAAGACGGGCAGAAGGAGGCCCTTGAAGTAACCTAATGCCAGTAAAACGTTCTTCGGAAATTCGGAGAATTCACCTGATTGGAGTTTCAGGAGCTGGAATGCTGCCGTTGTCCCTTTGCCTTAAACAAGCGGGTGCGAATGTCAGCGGCGAGGATGACCGGATGACCTCCGAGGCGAAGGAAACTTTGGAGCGTTATCAAATTCCTATCCTGTCCGCCTCTGATATCAAAAATAGTGAGGTGCTGGTTGTTTATTCATCCGTGATTGGAGATTTACACCCTTCGAGGGCGGAATCGAGTCGTCGCGGCTGGAAACAGATTCAGCGAGGTTTATGTCTGGCGGACGTTGTCAAAGGAAAGAGGCTAATTTCGGTCGCAGGTTCCCATGGTAAAACTTCTACTACCGGGATATTGATAGATCTTTTCGAGTCTATTGGCGAAGAGCCCAGCTATGCGATGGGGGGGCACTTCGCTTCGAAAAGAGACCCCGGAAGATGGACTCAATCAGAATGGATGATCGTCGAGCTGGACGAAAGCGATGGAACGATCGAGGAATTTAGTCCTGAAATTTCAATCATTCTAAACGCAGATCATGATCACCATTCAAAATATGCGACCGAAACAGAATACCTAGACATTTTCAGGCGATTGGGACTCAGGACAACAGGGCACGTTGTATTGAACGAAGTTCTACGCGGTTCAGTAGGCGAGCAATTGGCACAGGATCTAGTTGTGTATGCTAAGGTCGAAAATTCCGAACGAGTGGCGACTAATCAACTGGGCGACTTCAGCAGGAACAATCGGCAAATGGCCTTAGCCGCAATAGAAGTGGCGGGACTCAAAAAGCCGGATGTGGCGAAGGTACGCTTTACGCCGATCAAGCGACGTCAGTCGTGTCTCTATTTTTCACCTACATTGAATGTTATTGAAGACTACGCTCACCACCCTGTGGAGATAGCTGCGATTAGGAAAGGTCTGGCGTCAGTCTTTTCAAGGAAGACGATTGCCGTTTTCCAGCCTCACCGCTATTCGAGAACGCTTTCGCTTAAAGAAGAGTTGGCTACCGAGTTGTCGCGCTTCGACTACGTACATCTTTTAGAGGTTTACGAGGCGTCGGAGGACCCAATCGAAGGGGGTAGTGGGCGTGATTTGAGCGATGCTTGCAAAAATCGCTTCGAGCACTGCGAATTCCACTCTGATGAGGACGCGTTAATCCGCGTTCTTGAGTCAAAAATCGTTGAGAGCAATCTCTTTAACGTAGTTTTTTTGGGAGCCGGCAAAACAGACATTTTGGCGCGCCAATTTGTCCAAAATCTCTTTGCGAAAGACTTGCGTTGGGGAGCGCTGTATTCAGAAATATCGAGTGTGCTTGATTACGGATCCAAAATTCGTTCCCAAGAACCTCTAAGCAACAAGACAACCCTTCGACTTGGGGGGACAGCGGAATTGTATTTTGAGCCAGCTTCTGGACCAGAACTGGCGACGGCCCTGCGAGTTTGCCATCAAAGCGGAATTCCGGTTTATCCAATGGGTCGAGGGTCTAACCTCATAGTGCCTGATAGTGGCCTGTCAGGATTGGTGATTCGTCTTTCCCATCCCCACTGGAGGCGTTATGAGATTTTATCGGAAGGCGAAATCCGAGTGGGAGCCGGAATGAGAATTAAGGAACTTTGCGGTATCGCCTGTCGCGAAGGTCTCGAGGGGTTTGAGTTCTTGGAAGGAATTCCTGGAAGCGTCGGTGGTGCCCTACGAATGAATGCGGGAGCAATGGGTGGATGGATGTTCGATGTCGTTAAGAGCGTTCGATTTGTCAATCTTGATGGAACCTTGGTCGAAGCAAATGTGAAGGAGCTGAGTGTTGGCTACCGCCATTGTCGAGAACTTGAGAAAGCGATTGCCCTGGATGCTATTTTGGTCGCTAGTGCCGTTGGCCAAAAGGAAGTGGAATTGCGCAAGGCGATAGATGTCTACCAGTCGAAGCGTAAAGAATCCCAGCCAAGGGAACCGAGTGCTGGTTGCATTTTCAAAAATCCCGAAGGAGCCTCCGCGGGGCAGCTCATTGATGAGCTCGGTCTAAAAGGATCTGCAATCGGAGGCGCTGAAATCAGTCCGGTTCACGGAAATTTTATCGTAAATCGGGGCGGTGCAACGAGCGAGGATGTGATAGAGTTGGTGCGATTGGTGATAAGGGTCGCAAAATCGAGAAGAGCCATAGACCTCGAACCAGAGGCTTTGCTTTACGGCAGTGAATGGAAGGATGTGCTGTCATGAAAAACGAGCCAGTAGTGGCTGTGGTTTGCGGAGGAACGTCCGCAGAGCGGGAAATTTCATTAGGTTCAGGCCTGGCAGTTGCTGAAGCGTTTGGGTCGCTTTTCGAGGTAGAGCGAATCGAGCTGTCAGAGGAGTCTGTCCCCGTACAACTGAATAAGGAGCGACATGTGGTATTTTCCACCCTCCACGGAACGTTTGGAGAAGATGGTGGTTTTCAGTCTTTGTTGGAGGCAGAGGGAATCGAATATGCGGGATGCGATGTGCGGAGTAGCCAGCTCACTTTCGACAAGGTGAAGACAAAGTCAGTGTTGAGTGATGCTGGGATTCCGGTTGCAGAGCAAATAGCCTTTCATCGCCAATCGCCCCCGGATCCGGGAGAAGCGATTGAAAAATTGGGGCCGGCAGTCGTTCTTAAACCGGTGAAGCAAGGAAGCAGCATAGGGCTCGGTTTTGCGAATTCGGTCGAGGAGCTGGAAAGTTTGCTTTCCGATCTCAAGTTCGATTACTGGATGCTGGAAAGGATGATCGGAGGGAAAGAGTTTTCGGTAGGCGTGCTGGACGGGAAAGCGACCGAAATCGTCGAGATTCGACCCAGATCGGGGCAATACGACTTCGCCAGCAAGTATACAAAGGGGTTTACCGAGTTTGTTGTACCGGCGCCACTTTCAGCAGAGCTGGAATGCGAGATAAAAGAGATCGTAGAGCGGACGTTTGAGGCCTGCGGCTGTAGGGATTATGCTAGAGTCGACCTGATGTTCAGCCAATCAAATCACCCATTTGTTTTGGAGGTGAACACCCTTCCGGGGATGAAGGAAACGAGTCTTCTTCCCATGTCGGCAGCAGCGGCGGGGATAAATTTCAAAGCTCTGTTAAAAAAATTAGTAGAGCCTGCGTTCTTGAGATTTTATTCGAAGTATTCAGTCTGCTGATATGTCTCGAAGAGAACCGTCGAAAAATTCGATCAAATCCAGGTCTTGGAAAGATATCGACCAAGACGTTAAGGCGAAGAGCATGAGCTCAACGGCTCTTAAAAGAGCGATTTTCTGTCGTTGCCGTAAATTTGCCTTCTATTCTATTCTCGTAATAGTGCTAGTGGGAGGGGCAAAATTATTTCTTATGACGGAAGGCGTTTCTACAGCGCTGACGCGAGCGGGAAAGTCGCTTCCAATAAAGAGTATCGAAATTGAGAGTGACGCTCTGTCCCGTGAATGGGTACTTAACTATCTTGGCCTAGATGGTGATGAAACGCCGAATTTGCTCGGTTTAGATTTGGGCAGTTTGAAGGAGAGACTGGAACTTCAGCCACAAGTTTCTTCCGTCAAGATAGCCCGCCAGCTTCCGGATACGCTCTACATTGCTATTCAGGAAAGAGAGCCAATCGCCAAAGTGCTTGCGGAGGACGTTGAGCGTGGAAGAATTACGCTTCTTGTTGATCGAATGGGAGTCGTCTATGAGGGGATCGGCTACGAGTCGAAGCGGATTAGCCTATTGCCTTTTCTGGACGGAATTCGATTGAAGCGAAACGAGGGCCAGTACGAGGCGATCACAGGTATGCAACATGTGGGCAAGCTTTTGTCTGAAGCCTTTGAAATCGCTCCACACATTTACCGATCTTGGAAAGTAGTTTCGCTAGAAGCGCTTCCGAAGATGATTGTGAAAAGCAATTTTGCCAAAGAAATTATCTTTGAACCGGTTTCAACGGACTACCGACGCCAATTGGCTGAGCTGGATTACATAATTGATTACCACAAGAGTCAATCCTACAAGAGCATCGCCAAAGTGGACTTGACGATGAATTCACAGGTTCCGGTCACTAACGTGGCAATGACTCGTTAGAGTGCCGAACTAAATACTACATAAATTTAAATCGCTTCCGAACGTGTACAAATCTAAAGTAATCGCGGGCATTGAAATTGGAACGAGCAAGATTTCCGTTTTACTCGGAGAAATAGTGGAGGGGCGTAGCCTGAATATCATCGGCCTCGGACAGTCATCTTCAAAAGGCGTTTTGAAAGGGGATATCGTAGACTTTCATGACGCGAGCGACTGTGTCCATGCCGCAATTCTCTCGGCGGAGGAGCAAGCTGGAGTAAAGATAGATGGAGTTTATCTAGCAGTAAGTGGCAGCGATATCGAGGGATTTCCGAGCGAAGCTTCGGTCAACGTAACATCTCGAGATCGTCGTGTATCCATGGAGGAGATTCGCCAGGTGTCGACGATGGCGAAAGGTCGAGACCTGGCTGAAGACCGTGCGGTGATTCATCATTTGAGACGACCTTATCGTCTGGATAATAGGTCCGTCGAAAAGCCATTGAATCTGGAAGGTGAGCGGCTCGAAGCCAGCTATTGGACAGTTCATGGCAACGCGCGGAAGATTGGAGACGCGATCCATATCATCAATGGATTCAATTTGCATGTGGATGACGTTGTTTTATCAGCTCTCGCGGCGGGATCAGTAGTCGCGTCTGATGAAGAAAAAAAGAATGGCTGTCTCGTGGTCGATATTGGGCAGGGGGCGACAGATTTCGCCGTCTACCAAGATGGAAACTGCGTAATGGCGGGTAGTATGCCAATTGGGGGAGACCATATTTCCAATGACTTGAGTATTGGGCTTCGTATGCGCCTGAGCCAGGCAGAGAGTCTAAAGCATCGATACGGGACTGCGGTGGTAGAGCACAAGAACAAGACGGAGAAAGTCTGGCTCAACAACGATTTCGAAATTGGGGACCGCCCAATTCCGCTTTGGAGCATCGAGAAGATCGTTGAGTTGCGGATGTCTGAGATTTTTGAGGTAATACAGAAGAAACTCGGTACCTACGGTCGCCGAGAAAGGCTTTCGGGTGGGGTGATTTTGAGTGGAGGCGGTGCCAACCTGACACGGAGCGATAATTGTGCGGAACTCGTGTTTGGTGTTCCGACAAGAATTGGAGATAACGGAACGATGGCCTCTGGCGAATTGAGGGAATCTCAGTACAGCGTTGTTCTGGGGCTCCTAAAGTATGGGCTGCAATACCAAAGTAAAGTGGGCCCGGAAGGGCAACCTGCCGGAATAATTGGTAAACTGAAGGGTCTATTTAACTAAAACAAACGGATTTAAGGTGTACGAAACCGAGCGAATGAAAATGAAGGTTGTTGGAATCGGCGGTGCTGGTTCCAATGTTGTAGATCGACTGATGCTTTCCAATCCCAATGGGGTTGACCTGACGGCTATCAACACGGATGAACAATCCTTGGCTGGGTCGCCCGTGCTTGATAAGTACTGTATCGGAAAGCGGGTTACGCGTGGGCTCGGAGCAGGGGGAGATTCGTCAATAGGACGGGAAGCGGCCTTAGCGGACAAGCAAGTCCTAGAAGGCATTGTAAAAGGCATCGATTTGCTTTTTATCACCGCGGGTTTGGGCGGTGGAACAGGGTCGGGCGTATCTCCAGTGCTCGCTGACTTGGCTTCCCAAAATGGAACGATCGTTATCGCATTCGTTACGATGCCGTTTACGATTGAGCGGGCGGGACGAGCAAAAGTGGCCAAGGATGGGCTGGAGCACTTGAGGGAAGTGGCGAATGCGGTAATACCTTTGCCAAACGATCTGCTCATTCAAGAGAGTGAGCCGGGAGCGTCGCTTCTAGACGCCTTTAGCCATGCCGATGCTTGGATCGAAAGAGCGATCAAATCGATCTGGTCGATGATGAACAAAACGGGATTGATTAACCTGGACTTCTCCCAGTTGCAGCAGGTTTTTTCCCATCGTGCAGGAAAAACGCTTTTCGGGCTCGGTGAAGGTTCGGGTGAAAATGCTGCGGAAGAAGCCCTTGAAAACCTAAAGCTCTGCCCCCTTCTTCACACTCCTGAGTTTTCAAAGAAGGCAGATCAGCTCCTCGTTAATTTGGTAGGAGGCGCGGGATTTAGTATCGGTGAAACGCAGCTAATCATGGACATGGTGACTGAGTCTTTTGGGAAAGAAGCGAATGTCGTCATGGGAGCTGTGATTGACGAATCACTTGGGGACAAGGTTGAGATCTGCGTTATTGGGACGAGCGATATTAGCGATATTTCGATCTTCAGAGGGCGAAAAAAGCCCAGACCGCCCTTACTCGAGGCTGATCCAGCCGAGCTGAACTTGCCCAAAAACAGGAAAAATAAGGAAATTCACGCCAAGAAGGTGAAGGTGGAGCAAGACGAGTTCTCTTTTAATGAAGGCGATCCGAGAGGTGAATTTGAAGACACGGACGGATTCGTATTTGAAGGGCAGGACCTTGACACCCCTACGTTTCTGCGGCGAGGGGTAAGAATTCCTATATAAACTGGCATAGTTTGCTCTGGCAGAGCGCTCGGGAGCACTCATCGGTGCGCAGTAATTTAGGAGTGTGCATATGATTGGCTCCCTTAAGCATTAACTAACATCTATGATCCTAGACAAAGCTAGTGGTGTGCCAACAAGCCGCTTCTCAAAAAGTACGATCTAGCTTTCGAAATCTTTCAAAAGAGCGTATCCCTTAGAAATAGCCCCTCGAGGCTAAATTCAATTTTCAGGCTTTGTTGGATATAATTTTAAGGTAAAGTTCCGGCGGGCTAACACTAGGGGTTTAATGGCAGCTGATCCGCAAGGAAAAAGCTTTAAACCTTATCCTTCGGATGGGAAGGCATCGGCTTCCGGCTTCTTGTTGATGCTGCGCTTTATGAACTGAACCACTTCGTCTTTTTCTTTTAATCGAACACTGTGATTGGTTCCTGTGTCTTCACCGACATAGTCCGCTATTGATGCTGCCATTATGGGAAGATACTCTCTGAGATCATCATTCTCATCGTAGTTCTTCACTCGCACGCTCCAAATTTCCTGTGCGGGAATGTCACCGCTCTGTTCGAAGAGATTCTCCTTGGCAGTCAGTTCCATGTATTTTTCGTTCACGATAACGGAAACCAACCTCTCCTGGTAGCCAATCAACTCCCGCGATCGAGCTCCTGGAACCCGAACTGTGTAGGTGATCACACGGCCAGTTTTGGGGTCTCTTTGAGAAACGGTCTGGATTCTATCTGGTTGCTGAATGGTTGCAAACACGGGTTCCTCTACTACTTTGAATTCCCTCCTTGGCGGCTCCATCCCATAGTCAACTTCGACAACCATGTCGGCGTCTTGCACAGACAGGGCTTCGTACATGCCCTTTCCGGAAAGTGCAGTCTTAATGTAGGCTACGGTCTCTTTGTAACGCAGATCATTGATGTCCGTTTCTGGGTCTCTAGGCACGATCACATAGGATTCGGCATCGTTCAACGCAGGGTTTGTAATCGCATCCACTTCCATTTCGTAGGTTGTGTTGCACCCGCTTAGCAGCGCGATGGCGAGAAACGCTCCGATCCTGAAGTAAAATTTGTTCTGGAAGAGCTTCAATGTCATCGGCTAAAATATAAAGCGGGAAGCGTTTACCTAATCTAGATCACTCGTTATCGATCCGCTCTCGGACTCTAATGCTGCCAGTTCTTTTTCTAGGCGGGCAATTTCAGCGAGAGCGTCCTTCTCCCGTTGCTCCATCTCGTCGAGAGCCTTTTTCCGGTCAATGGCGGCTTGTCTGACAGCCTGCAGTGCTTTCAGGCGCTCCTCTGCTGATTCGGCNCGGCCGGACATTTCCTCAAGCTCTGCGTTTGAAATTCGNAAGCCTTCTGCGATTTCAAGCTCTTCCTGCAGCTCTGCCTTTTCCTTGTCGATAGCNCTTTTTTGCATTGCAATCGCTTGGTTGTAAGCACGTTGCTGAGCTAGCGTATCCTGCCGTTTGTTTTCTTTGTTCTGTTGGATCGCCCCAACGGTGGCCCCAATGGCGGCGCCGGCGGCTCCAGCAGCAAGAAGCCCGCCTGTGTCTTGGCCCGTTACCAAACCTCCAACGGCACCGATGGCAGCTCCCGTGCCGGCACCTTTGACAGTTTTAGACGCCGCGGGACCCGCGCAACCCCACTGGAAACTCAGGAAGGCCAAGACTAGGGCTACTGCGTTAGTGTTTTTTAAGATTTTCGACCGATTCATACCTGTGAATATAACTACGCAATCGCGCGATTGATTGGATTCGTTGTTATGTTGGGACAATTATACTTAATCCTGACATTTGTAAATCCGCTTTGTTGCCCAAATTTTTCAGTGAATCCGTCAGGTGCCCTCTTTCGTATTGTTTCTCGTAACGAGTGCTGGATTTCATTGTCAGATTAAGTAGAGTGATTAGATTACAAAGTGTTAGGTTCGGCAACTATTGAATATGAAGAATAAAGGGTTTTTATCGCGAGATTTCCTGATCCAAACGGTGGGGCTAATTGTCTCGGTGATCGTTGTATTGTTCGTCTACAGGTTCTACATTTGGCCGGTCTCGGAGGATATCGAGATTACCAATAGCATCCAGAAAAGCCAGAATTTGGAGGGGGCTTTCATTCCGGAACGTTCAGTTACGGTCATTTTAAAAAACAACGAGCAACTGGCGTGTCTCATTCTCATGATGTGGGCATCGATCATTATGGTGTTTAAGTTCACAAAACTGTTTGGGGAACAATCGATGTCAGACCGCCAGTTCTTGAAGATTTCGAGGGGTGAGCGAATTATGCCGGAGGACGCGTTGGCTCATTTTAAAGAAGTCGAAAGCCAAGTGAGGCGTACGCCTCGACTAAGAGGCAAAATCCTGCCTGACGTAATCCTCGCAGCTCTTCATCGATTTGATGCGACCCGTTCGATTCAAGATGCGGCACACGCAGTAAGTGAGCGATGTGAAATGGCTTACGAACAACTGGAGTCTGATCTGTCCTTGATCCGCTACATCGCTTGGGCGATCCCGTCGGTTGGCTTTATTGGTACCGTTCGAGGTATCAGTGAAGCATTGGGACAGGCAGATATGGCGATCCAAGGAGATATTAGCGGTGTTACCTCGAGTTTGGGTCTAGCTTTCAATTCAACGTTCATTGCGTTGCTCTTGAGTATCGCTTTGATGTTGATGGTCCACCTGCTCCAGTCGAAGCAAGAAACGCTAATTATAGACATGGAGGACTTGGCGACGAAAAGGGTGATAACGCTAATGAAAACTCCGGCTGCTGAGGGAAGCCAAATCAACTATACCTAAAATTATGGCGACGTTGGGTATAGAACTGAGTGACGTTGGCGTAAATTGCGTCGTAATTGAAGATGATGGCGCTTCACATGTTCTCAAGTTGGCAGATGGAAGTGATTCGTTTCCCGCCTTTGCCTATGCGCGGGCGGGCGAGCTCACCTTTGGCTCTGACGCTCAAGAGATGGCGTTCGTCTATCCACGTCGGACTTGCAGTGAGTTTATTGATGATCTTTCCTTCCAAGTAACGAATCTAGATGGGCACTATAGTCGATTGATGTATTCGCAGCTTGCTTACAAATTTTTTGTGGAGCTTGCGGATCGAATTAAGAACGAGATTGGAGAGATCGACAGGGCGGTAATTGCTGCACCTGGGCATTATCTTGAAGATAACGAAAAGTCTGAGGAGCGGTTGGGCTTGTTATTAGGGATTCTGTCGGACATTGGCATTCCGGTAGCGGGAATCGTGGACATGGCTGCGGCGGGATTGCATAGCGAAGGTCTTTGGAATGTGCCGGAGGGAGAGCGTATTTTTCATATAGACCTACTCTCCAAAGCAACGCACATAACCGTTTTTCACAAGCATTTGGGATTGGAGCGTGTTTACTTTGCTCGTTTTCCTCAACATGGGTTTAGCAAGATGCTCGAACGCTTCACGACATCGATGTCTAAGCGCTTCTTAGTCGAGACTTCGTTTGATATCACTGAAGACCGAACGATCGAGCGCGCATTTCATGCTCAAACGCGAGACATGCTTTTCAACCTTGGGCGATCCAATGAAGCGAGTCTGGAGGTCTCAACGCGCGAAAAGTCGCGCCAAATGGTGATTTCCAAAGATCTTGCAGGCAAGGAGCTGGCACCCCAGGTCAAAGCGCTCACTCAAATGATTCTTAGAGCAGTGAATGACTTCGCCAATAGCGACGAGGAAATCCAAATTGCTCTTTCGGGAAGGGCCGCAGCGATACAGGGTTTGAAGGGCGCGATTGTTTCCCAAGGAATTGGGCTTGTGAAAGAACTACAGCCGGAAAGTGGTGCGTTTGGAGCGGCGAGCTATGGCAAAAATTGGGATGTGGTCCATAAATTGGAAGAGACGCGTATAGAAGTGGGTATTTCAGTACTTGGAAATCCTGAGACTCTGGATGTGAGGCAGAAGATTGCGACGATCCGGGTTTCGAAGGATGGCCGTTCTCTGAACCCTACTCATGTTGTATGTGACGGGCTGGCCTACGAGTTGTCTGGAGATTCATTTTCTATTGGTATCGGCGAAAGTGAATTATTCGATCTCGTAGCGGACCGCAACATCGCGGGAAAGCCCGTCGAATTGTGCAAGTTGAAGTTGGCGGGCGAGCGCTTGACTCTTGCGGCTTCTGAAGGAGTGGCTTTTGATGGCGAGAATGACGCTATTTTGAAAGCCGGAGACGCGGTTGAAGTGCTCATGCAGGGTTCTCGAAAACGACTGCTCTTAATCCACTGCATTGATCTTGGAAATCAGGGAGGAGACTCCGTATGAAACGAAGGAAGCGGGAGACTGAGGTTTTTAGCTTGTCGTTCCTAGACTGTATTTGCTGCGGATTTGGAGCGGTGCTTCTTTTGTTTGTCCTAACGGTAGGTAAAAAATCGGATACCCTCATTGATATCAAAGCGAAGATAGAGCAAGTGATCGGCCAGATGGAGAATGATATCGCTCTGAAAGACCAAGAGCTCAAAGCGCTTCAAAGGTCATTAACCACGCTACGAAATGAAAACCGTTATGCGACCGTGGAAATTGACGAAAAAAAGAAGATGCAAACCGAGCTCGAAGATGAGTTTGCGTTGTTGCTCGCTCAGTTGGCCTCGATGGAAGAAGACTTGGGTAAGTTGCTAGATGATAAAGAGAATATGCCCATGCAGGAGGAAAAACCTCCCATCCCGATTCCAAACGCGATACGTCGTCAGTATTTAACCGGATTCGATATCCAGGGGGACAATGTACTGTTCCTGGTCGAAGCATCGGGTGGTATGACGGATGATGAGTATGACGCCGCTGTAGCCCGGCAGGCGGACTCGGATGAAGAAAAACGCAATTCCCCGAAATGGAGTCGTGTTAAGAAGGGAATGACATGGATGATCGCGAACCTGAAGCCGACTTCTCGATACAAAATTATACTTTTCAACAACGAGCTGACGCCTATCGAATCCAGATATGGGTCAGAATGGTTCGACCCAACTGATAGCGATGTAACGTTTGAGGTGCTTGAAGAGCTAGACAAGGTCGTTCCCCAGCAAGGAGCGAATTTGGAAAAGGCATTCGACATGGTAGATGACATGCCTATCACGCCGGATCGTGTAGTTCTTATCGTCGATGGACTCCCTACGCTGGCCGAAAGTTACGAAGGTTCGTCGGCCCTGGATGACCATGATCGAATCAACATGTTTCGCGTAGCAAGGAAAGCCTTGGTTTATAACGCTCCAGTTAGCGTGTTGCTGTATCCTATGAAGAATGATCCTGGTGCTGCCGTGCACTACTGGCGTTTAGCGGATGAGCAAGGAGGCTCCATGGTCTGCCCCTCTAAAACATGGCCTAATACATGAAACGGAAGCGGTCCACACAGATATTTAGCCTTTCATTTCTAGACGTCATTTGCTGTGGGTTTGGGGCAATTATCCTTTTGTTTGTCATAACGATGGGAAAGAAGACCAAAGAGATTACGAATTTGAGAATCGCCTTGGAGCGGATCATTCAACAGCGAATGCTCCAGCTTAACGAATACGAAATAGTCACCGAGGAGATAGCCACTCTTATCCGTCTGGAACGAGACAAGGAAAAAGAAAAAAGGATAGTGGAGCAGGACTTGGATGCGGTGCTGGCGGATCTGAAAAAGAAGATAAACGACAAGGTGTTTAGCAAAGACAAATTGTTGACTGATCTCGAGCAAGTTGAGGATGAACTGGCAGTAATGCAGACGGACCCCGAAATTGAGCAGAAGAAGATGCAGCCCTCACCGGTAGGGATTCCGGTGGAGAGCAATCATATTGCCTTCGTTATAGATACCTCTGGTAGTATGCGTGATCCTAGTACGAGTCTGGTCTGGGGGTATGTGATCCAAAAATTTGAGGAAACACTTGATTCATACCCTGAGGTAAAAGGTATCCAGCTTTTAGATGCAGACGGACATTTCATTATGGGCCGGGGTATGCGAAGTAAATGGATGACGGACAATCAGGAGACGCGGAACTATATGGTTCGAGCAGTTAGGCTATATCCCTATAATAGTGACAGTAATCCTGTGCCGGGAATCGCTCAAGCCATTCGCAATCTGGCAGAACCTGATAACGAGGAAATGAAGATGGGCGTCTACGTTTTTGGGGACGAGTTTACGGGCCGTTCTGAACCCGTCCTCAATACCTTGGACAGGCTCAATAAGGACAAGGATGGAGAACGCATGGCGATTATAAATGCCGTTGGTTTTCCGAATCTTATTCGGAATTCATTGTCCCTAAGCCAATCTGGATTAAAGTTCGCCAACCTTATGCGTGAATTGACGTACGAGCATGGCGGGGCATTTGTGGGGCTCGAACGCGAAACGCTCAAGGCGCGGGATCGGGAAATTCAGGAAAGGTATCCCACGCCAATTCCGCGTAGGGAATCCAGGATGCCTTCAATAATCTACGGTCCTAGCGGAAGGGGTGGAATTTACGGCCCAAGCGGAAGGGGCGGCATCTACGGTCCCTAGCGTTCAGTAAAGGCGTTCATTTTCGCCCGCATCAAAGGTTTCGATAGATAGTCTAAAACACTCTTTTTACCGGTTTTGATATCAACCTGAGCGACCATTCCCGGAAGGATTTCAAACCTTTCGGTAGTCGTCTTCAAAGAGCGTTCCCCAGTCTGAATGAGTATTTGGTAGTAACTCTGTCCATCTTCTTCATTAAGGAAAGTATCTGCACTTATTCTAGCTACCTCGCCTTCGAGTCCCCCATAAATCGAATAGTCGTAAGCCGTGAGTCTAACAGTAGCTTCCTGTTCAAGCTTCACAAAAGCGATATCTGATGGGCTGATTTTAGCTTCAACAAGCAGGCTGTCTTCAATGGGAACAATCTCCATTATTGGCGCTCCCGGCTGCAGTACGCCGCCCAACGTTTTGACATGGATTTTGTTAACGATACCAGAGAGTGGAGCTTTTATATCTGTTCTGGAAACTCGATCTTCAAAGGCTAGAATCGATTGCTCGATTTGGTTCAGTTTCGTTTTGTACTCGTTGTTTTGGGAAACAACTTCATTAAGGTATTTAGATTTCTCTCGCTCTAATTGACCTTCTAGATCGTTGACCATTGTTTCCAGCCTCAAGAGCTCGACTTGGGATACTACTCCCGAATCGGCTAGGGGCTTGGTTATGGAAAGCTCCCGGCTTTTTAGACCGAGGCTCTTTTGAAGTCGCTCTTGATTCGTGTTAATCTGATCCCTTCGTGTTTGAAATAATAGGGTTTCTGATGTGACCAGATCGGCATTCGACTCTTCGAGGTATTTTGGGAAGCGTACATTACCAAGCTCTTGCGATTCTGCGTCTAGCCTGGCGATTTTCGCGACTAGGTTGTCTCTTTCGATTAGACTTTCCCTGTAGGTTGAAAGAATCGCTGTATCGTCGAGTTTTGCGAGAACTTGGCCTTTTTCTACAAAACAGCTTTCTGAGACGAAAAGGTCGAAGAGAATGCCACCTTCCAGACTTTGGACAATCTGGGTGCTTTCGGAAGGAATGACTTTTCCTTGCCCTCGTGTCAGCTCACTCACTTTGGAATGGTATGCCCATAGTAGAAAAGCGGATACAATGCCAACTATGGTTAGTAGAAGGACGTTAGCATAAGGCATGTTCTCTTCGAGAAACGCCGCCTTGCAATCAGCGATAAAGTCGAGATCGCTTGGCTGAACTTTGCCTTCCGGCACGTTTGCCCCGTCTTTTGGATCCTTATTTTTACTCATCAGTTTTTGCCCGCTCCTCCGGAAAGTTGGCGCAGCACATCTGCTTTTGGCCCGTCAGCAGCTACTTTGCCTTGATCCATAACGATAATTCGATCAGCCAGTTTCAGCATTGAGGGTTTGTGTGTAGATAGAATTAAGGTGTGGTTTCCATCTTTCGAGTATTTCTCCATATTCGAAATAAAGTCTCGCTCTGCGTTTGCATCCATAGCGCTAGTTGGTTCGTCCATCGCCAGCAGGCGAGGTTTTGCCAGGAGGGCGCGAGCGATATTTACGGCTTGCCTTTGTCCTCCTGAAAGGAGCTCTCCGCGTTCGCCTACTTGTAGGTCGTAGCCTAGAGGATTTCTGGCGGCGAAGCGCTCGACCCCAGAAAGTTTGGCAGCCTCGATTACGGCAGCTTCATCCATCCACGGAGCCCCGATGATGATATTGCTCTTAAGGGTCCCTTGGAATAAAAGATTATCTTGCCCAATATACCCGAGCCTACGTCTAAGATCCGCAGGATCAATTTGTCGAATGTCGGTATCGTTGATCGTGATCATTCCGCCTGTGGAGGGATAGAATCCAAGGATGAGGCGTAGTAGGGTACTTTTCCCGGATCCAACTCTTCCTAGAATCGCTACGCGTTCTCCTTGCTTAATGCTAAAGGAAGCATTGATGACCGCAGGAGCGCTCTCCGGATTATAGGAGAAGGTCACGTTGCTAAATTCGATTCGTGGTTCGAAATCAGGTTTTCTTACATAATCACGGCCCTCTTCTCGTTCCTGGGGTAATTTAATGAGATCGTTCAATCCACTTAGTGAGACTATCGAGCCTTGCAGCCTTGAAAGAAGAGCCGCTACTTGTCCGATAGGTGCCATAGCCCGCCCTGTGAGGATCGTACAGCCGATAAGCGCACCCATGCTCATCTCGCCTGCCTGTATCTGAAATACTGACACAACTATGATCACAACTGACACCATTTGGGTGATAAAGATTGTAAAATTGGAAGCGATCGAGGAATAGCGACGGGAAATGACTTCGCTCCGAGCCGTCTTGCCAAGGCAGTCCTCCATTCGTTTCTGAAAACTGCCGGCAGCTGAAAGGCCTCTAATGGCTTCGAATCCGTTAATAGCTTCAACGAGGATCGCGTGCTTTTGAGCCCCTGCTCCATGGGATTTTACGGCAGCTCGTTTCAGAGGGATATGCATTAAACATCCTAGTCCCAGTATAAGAAGAATGGCTACGCAGGGTATAAATGCAATCCAACCGGCAATGTATCCCATGAATATCAAGAACAAACACACGAATGGTAAGTCGATAATCGTGGTCAGAGTGGCTGAAGTGAAGAATTCCCTTAAACTTTCGTATCCCTTTACCTGATTGGCGAAACTGCCGGCAGAATTGGGTTTACTCTGCATCTTGATGCCCATAATACGTTGGAAAATGAAGGTCGACATCAATATATCGGCGTTTTTACCCGCCTTGTCGATTAGCATTCCTCGAAGTGACTTCATGAGAAAATCAAAGACGTATACAATACTCACTCCGCTTGCTAGAACCCAGAGAGTGTCGATTGCATTGTTGGGTATCACACGATCGTAGACATTCATCACGAACAATGATCCTGCAATAGCGAATAGATTTATGAAAACCGCAGCGAGCAGTACGTTCGCATAGATTTTCCGATACTTCCAAAGAGTGCCCCAAAACCAGTTTTTAGCGTCTATTGCCTCAGTGCTGGAATCTGCATGGGTGTCGAAGTCGAACTCTGGCTTAACAAAAATGGTGACACCCGCGTAGTCCTTTTCGATGTCTGTTGTTTGGAGGGTCGATTCGCCACTTCCTGTTTCAGGTAGAATGACCCTGCATTCTCCGTCTTGGTTCTTGGAAACGAGAATCATTGCACGATTCTCTTTCAGAATGAGAACGGCTGGGAGAGTGATAGAAGGAATTGCCTTGAATGAGCGATTTACGATACGGGCAGAGAATCCGGCGTTAGATGCAGACCGGAGAAAAAGCTTCGGAGTCAACTGATTGTCTACTAGCGGCAAACCCGAAATAAGAGCGTCCTTTGAAAGTGGTTTGCGGTGGATCTTTCCAAGCGTGACAAGGCATTCTAAAAGCGGATCGTCGACCCTTGAAGCCTCGATTGCGAAAGCATTCCCTCTCAGTGAATCATCGATTGTCTCGGCGATTCGATTGGCGGGTGATCGAGTCTGATTCGCTAAGCGATTAATTTCCGTAGTATGCATTACAAATTGCTGGTAAAGTCGATCAACGTCTCGTGGAGTTGCGCCATTTCACGCAGCTTCCGTTCCGTGGCTTTCTGTTCCGTTATGTCTTCAACAACTCCTTCCAGGTAAACAGGTTTGTCGGGGTCTTGCTGAATTGCCCAAACGTTTACTTTAGCTTCGAGAATTGAGCCGTCCTTGCGGTGGAAGATTGCCTCGACCTGGGTATCGTTATTTGCTAGCTCGAAAAGGTGTGCGGATCTCGCTTTATTGGTTTCCCGATCCAGAACCTCAGGCTTTATGACTTCCATGGATTTTATGAATTCGCTAGGTGAATCGTATCCGAAAGCCTCCGCGATTTTCAAGTTGGCGTCGAGCAGAATACCGTGATCAGAACAGCGAAAAATACCAATTCGGGCATTCTCGAAAAAGCCACGATACCGAGCTTCGCTTTCTTTGATGCACTGTCCTAGTCTTTGGTTCTCACGACGGTTCGCTGCATCTTGCAGCTGACTTTGAATGGCCGGAACCAGTCGAGCGGTATTGCCTTTCATGATATAGTCATGGGCACCCGCTTTAACGAGATCGACCGCTGTCTCTTCACCAATTTTACCTGAGACGAGAATGAAGGGAATATCGAGATCGTACCGCTGGAATACTTCTAAGGCAAGGGTACCGTCAAAGTTAGGCATCTGGAAATCGGAGATTACTATATCCCATTTATGCTCTTCGATGGCCTTGACCATTTCCCCTTCTGTTTCAACTCGTTCGTGGACGACGTTATAGCCATTCTTTTTAAGAAGGTTAGCGGTGAGTTTTGCCTCGATCTTTGAGTCTTCGACTATGAGGACTCGAAGGTCTGATTCCAGGGGAAAGAGGGGAGTTGGCTCAGCGGTTTCCATTGCAAATAGTGATTATTTATTTGGTATTCTTTTAGTAGATGGTTTCTAACAGCGATCCTGTAGCAGCGAGGGCTCGATAGGCAGCTTGAAGACGGTTGTAGCGTTCCTCCGCGACAGACGATTTCGCAGAGAA
>PBMN01000038.1:5306-15639 GCA_002722675.1 Opitutaceae bacterium | reverse complement strand
GGAAGTACGAACCAATCGGTCACCGTCCGAATACCACAATGCGCTCGCAAACATTTCCTCACTCCTAGGCTTCGATCCTTTCGCCCAGAAATTTATCGATCAACGGAGCCAATAACGAAAGACTTTAGTAACTCGAAATGAAAATTAGCACTGTATTCAAGATTCTGATCCCCGTCGCAGCCCTTCTAGTAGTTGGGTTTCTTCTATTCTCACGGTCTATTCCCATTGCGATCGTAACTGAAACCGAGAGAGGCATAGCCGTCAACGCAGTGCCCGGTACCATTAATGTGCTAGCTGAAAAGGAAATGTTCATAAAGGGTGAACATGGGGGTCGCGTCATCAATTCCAACCTCGAAAAGGGAGGAAACGTCACTGCCGGTGAAGTCCTAATCGTCCTGGATACAGGGGATATTGATCTCGAGATAGAAAAAGCGGAGAACGAATTGAGCCGCGCCCAACGCAATCTTGAAATCCAATCTCCCTTGGAGCTTTCTCTCGAGACCCACAAAGATGCACTTGAAGACGTACAGTTCCGGTTTAACAATGGCGGTGTGCGGGAAATGGACCTCAGAAAATACCAACGAGCCGTGGAAAAGGCGGAGGACGATATCGCCCGGGAAAAGTTAACGAACGAAGAAACGCTGCAAAATCTGGAGAACGCGATTAAGAGTCTTAAACGGCAAAAGGAGAAAATGACGATCATTTCGCCGATTGACGGAATTGTCACCGAAGTCCACGCCCATGACGGGGATTTAATCAGCGGTGGCTACCAGGTAGCCAAAGTCGTTTCACAGACGCGCATAGTGGAAATGAAAGTAAGCGAGGAACATTTTGTTGGCATTGGACCGGGAATGCCTGCCCAGGTTTCTTTCCTGGGAATTGAACTCGAGCAATTCGACGCGAAAGTGGCGAAAATCATTCCGGTTGCCGATCCAAGAACACAGCGATTCACCGTCCATTTAGATGTAGACATTGAAAGAGAACGCCTCGATCCGGGACTCACGGGAGATGCCGTAATCACTCTCAACGAACACGAAGACGCCCTCCTCATTCCTCGGCAGGCAGTCGTTAGAAATGACGTACTCGTAGTTAAAAATGGAATCGTATCACGAAAAAAAATACAGCTTGGGTTCACTAGTGTGACAATGATCGAGGTGCTTGATGGCCTTTCAGATGGAGATCAAGTGATCGTTGAAAACCTGCACATTTTCGACGATGGAGACCGCGTTAAAGTAGCCCCTAAAAGCTAGGCAGCACGCCTACCACAAAGGAGCCACATACTCGCCTTGGGCGAACAGTTTAGCAATCTCCTCTTTCACGTGAGGCAAGTCTTCGCGGTGAGTCACCCCCAGCCATCGACTAGAGCAATCCAGTATACAGGCCTTCGCTTTTCCCGCCTGCACTAGTGAGTCCACCGCAAAAGGCAAATAGAACTCTTCTTGGGTAGCGACATCGTATCGCTCTAGGAATACCTCTAGAAGGTTCTCCAGCAAAGACGTGAACGACGCTGGAAATCCCCAGCAATTAAGCGAAACCCGATCATCACGCCTCAGCGTCACCTCTCGATTCGATCTATTTAGAGCTAAAATCGATCCTGTATTTTCATCACTACGAATCTGGGTGTGCTCTTCCACTGAATCGAGCGTCATCCCATCCGATGAATGGCAGATTCCCCTAGAAACCGTTCCATTCTCAGACAATGTATTCTCAAGCTCGTATCCGACCAATCCGTACTCGTTCGCGGGGTCCTCCAGCTGGCCTAGGAACGAACCCAACGATTGAAAGGCGCTCCTACCATAAAAATCATCTGCATTAATCACGGCGAATGGGGCATCGATTGCTTGGCGAGCAGAATAAACGGCATGCCCCGTCCCCCAAGGCTTTTCCCGATTCGCCGCCAGCTCTTGTCGACAAGGCAGGTCACTCGCGTTTTGGAAAGCGAACTCCACCTCTAAATGGCCTGCATATCGATCTCGCACGATGCTAAATGCCGACGCCATTTCCTCCCGAATTACGAATACCACCTTTCCAAATCCACTTTCGAGGGCGTCGAAAACGGAAAAATCAAGGATCCACTCACCATTGGGCCCCACTGGTTCGATTTGCTTGAGGCCTCCAAAACGACTTCCCATTCCAGCCGCCAGTACGAGCAATATTGGTTTCATCGATCGCTTGATCGCGGCTCCCGACCTAGTTTGCAAACGATAAATCCCAGCGGCCTACTTTTCACCACTACCTTACCAAAACCATGCTTGCCACTAGGAAGATAGCCACTTACCTGTGGTGCTTTTAAGGAGGCAATGGAATCAAAGTACTTAGGAAAATCAGTCAAACAACCCATAGAGGAACTGGACACTTTCCCAGCTCCTGAAGGGATATCACAGGTTAAGATGACCTCTGACGAAGTCATCAGTTCGTGCCCCGTAACAGGACAGCCCGATTTCTATACGGTCAGAATCGAGTACCTCCCTCAATCTCTCTGTATCGAATCTAAAAGCCTGAAGCTTTACCTGTGGTCATTCGCTTCGCGTGCCGTTTTTGCCGAGAAGCTAGCAGCGGAAATACGGGATCGAGTCGTCAACGATATTTCCCCAAAAAGCTGCAGCGTTACGACGATTCAGAAATCCCGCGGAGGGATCAGCATTGAAACCATCGCCTCATTTCCCTTTCCCGAATAACCGCTTTCCGGAACGAAAATTGTATGACTATTCTGGATAAGCTCGAACGAAAACTCGGGGCGTACGCGATACCCAGTATCGCTATGTATATCGTCATCGGTCAGGTAGCGATCTGGCTACTGGCCATGAGCACGCTAAATCCCGACAAAACGAGCCCGCTTCTCGAACTCATGGTTTTCGATTCCCGGCTGGTCCTGCAAGGTGAGATTTGGAGGGTATTCGCTTTCCCCTTTTTCCCGCCCGCGGTCGGAAGCATGCTTTTCCTGTTTTTCGCTTGGTATATTTTCTACATGGTAACCAACGCGTTAGAAGGGCAATGGGGCGCTTTTCGGCTCAACGTGTATCTAATCGTTGGGGCCTTTCTCGGGATGGCTGTGGGCTTTCTCATGCCCGGCTACCCGATCACCAACTTCATCTGGGGCCAAACGACCTTCCTCGCTTTCGCCTACCTATTCCCCGATTTTGAATTTCGCCTTTTCTTCATTCTTCCCGTAAAAGTGAGATGGCTGGGATGGCTCAGTTGGGGGATGCTCCTGATATTCTTCTTTAGTTCTGGGTGGCAGGGCAAAGTTTTCATCGCCGCCAGCGTATCCAATTACTTCCTGTTTTTCGGGAAAGACATTATGCTTACGCTCAAGTCGAAAAAAAGGGTAGCGGTCATAAAGGCCGAAAAAGAGAAATTCGAAGCTGAGCCCTTTCACATTTGCGAACAATGCGGCGCCACTGACAAATCCCATCCGGATCGCGATTTTCGCTACAGGAACGAATCGTGCATTTGCGAAGTGTGCCTATCCGCTGAAAACACAAGCTCTGAACCGGAATCGACCAGCTAAGGAGCTAACGCCACGTTCCCAAGCGGTCGCCCATCTTTGAATACACTTCTATTGACTTGCTCGACTGTGCGACAAGATCATCGGCTAAATCCACCCGACCTTTTTCAAAAAAGGTCGCCACACACGAACCTCCAAAGGCGAAATAGCCAAGCTCGCCTCCTTTCGCCACGCTCTCGCCTTTTCCTCTCGCCATATGAATGCGGCCCACGCAAGTAGCCCCAATCGCGACGAAAGCGACTAACCCTCGGTGTTCTGTTTCAATCAACGTCAGTACGCGCTTGTTCTCCCACAAATAGGACAGTTTTCTGCGAAGTGCGATCGGGCTCACACTGAAAAGCGAGCCCCCAATCAACTTCTGGTCAACCAGTTTTCCAGCGACCGGCGCGTGGAAACGGTGATAGTCGACAGGACAGAGTCTTGAAATCACTACAGATCCTCGCGAAAAAGTATCCGCTAGCTCATCACTTCCTAGAAATGCAATTAGGTCAAATGCTTGCCCTTTAACATAAACGCTTTCGAGACTTGAGAGGTCTGGAATTGCAATGTGTCGCCCATCCGCAGGAAAGCAAACTGTCTCCTCTCCCCCAGATAGTGGACGGGCCGAAGGTTTTAGCTTTCGGTAGAAGAACTCATTAAAGGTACCGAAACTTTCCTTCGATTCGAAACACTCCTCCATATCGATCCCGTAGTCTTCAATAAACGGCCCCACCTTTGATTGGCTACTGGATCGATCCATTCGCCAACCGTACCAGTTGTTGAACAAGGAACGCTTTACGAGAAAATTCAACGCCAGTCGACCGAACGGGTTCTCGTAGGTCCATCTTAAATACGATTCGCCATAAACCGTCTCGGTTTCAATCGCCTGATTGTACCGATTGAAATATCGTATAGGACCCATAAGCAAAACTGGAAATACTTCAAATACTCCCTGGCGTCCGGGCAAAGGGAATCACATCCCTGATGTTGCCCATACCTGTGATAAACATAAGCAGCCTCTCAAACCCAAGCCCAAAGCCCGCGTGAGGCACGCTACCGAAACGCCTTAAATCGACATACCAACTATAGTCTTCTTCGCTGATACAGTGGCGCTTCATGTTTTCCAAAAGAACATCCAGTCTTTCCTCCCTCTGGCTTCCTCCCACAATCTCGCCTATGCTAGGAACCAGAACGTCCATGGCAGCCACTGTCTTTTCGTCGTCATTAGTCCGCATATAAAACGGCTTAATTTCTTTCGGGTAGTCGTAGACGGTCACCGGGCTTTTAAAATGCTCCTCCGTCAGATACCGCTCATGTTCGGACTGTAGATTAGCCCCCCACCCGACTGGATACTCCCACTTCCTGCCAGAAGCGTGAAGGATATCAATGGCTTCCGTGTAGGAAACGCGGTGGAAGGGACGTTCAACTACAAATCGAAGGCGCTTTTCCAGCCCCTTGTCCACAAAGTTAAAGAACAACTCCAAATCCGATTGGCAGGTATCCAACACTTCCCGAGTAACCCATTTTACAAAGCTTTCCGCCCAATCCATATCTTGCTGCAAATCGCAAAATGCGATTTCAGGCTCAACCATCCAAAACTCGCTCGCATGACGCGATGTATTCGAATTCTCCGCCCGAAACGTCGGCCCAAACGTGTAGATTTTGCCCAACGATGTCGCGAAGGCCTCCCCTTCAAGTTGACCGCTCACCGTTAGATAGGTTTTCTGGGAGAAGAAATCGTAGGCAAAGTCGATGAGTCCATCCTCCGACCTCGGAGGCTCGTGCAGATCGATCGTTGTGACCTTGAACAGGTCTCCCGCTCCCTCGCAATCGCTCGCGGTTATAATGGGTGTATTCACATAGAAAAACCCGTTTTCCTGGAAATACCGATGAATCGCAAAGGACAGTCGGCTTCGAATCCTGAAAACGGCGCCGAACATGTTCGCTCTCGGTCTGAGGTGGGATATCTCCCGCATGAACTCGAGCGAGTGACGCTTTTTCTGCAAGGGGTAGTTTTCAGGCGAGTCTCCCAGAAGCTCAACCTTTTTGGCCAGAACCTCCCATTTCTGCCCCTTCCCCTGAGAAGCGACAAGATTGCCAACTACCGACACTGAAGAACCCGTTCGAATCGACTTTAGCGTCTCAAACTCGCTGATTTCCCGCTTGACCACGACCTGGAGATTCTTGAGACACGAGCCGTCATTGAGCTCGAGAAAAAAGAAGTCCTTGGAATCGCGCCGCGTACGCACCCAACCCTGAATGAGAACGTTTTCACGTTCGCTTTCGCTCTCGATCAAAATCGATATTTCAGTCCTCTTGTGTGACATAGACAAATCCTAGAGATTGATTGAAAAATATTATCGTACCCGCCTTACCAATACATAGGTTAGAATAATCATGAAAATATTTGGAGTCCAAGCCGCCACCTCTGGCAACAAAACCCCTTGCTTTCCAAGAGAATTCAAAACACTCGTCATGATGTAGTATACAAAAAACAGGGCCAAAGACTTAGAAACACCCACCGCAGGGTTCACGCGAACCCCGGAGACCGCGAACGGAATTGCGAGCCCTGTCACGATCAGACAACTCGCCGCTCCCGCCATAAGGGCCTGAAGTCGCACCAGATACTCGAGTAACTTCGGATTCTCATCCAAAGTGAAATTCTCGGTAATCATCTTGAGCTCGAGAAAAGACAGATCCTTTGGTCGCTCACCGAGCAGCAACATCAAACTAGGATCGTCATCCAGCTCCTTGGCTTCCAGTTTCTCGAACGGCAATGTTCTTATCAATTCCGCATCCGCCGCCGCATACCGGCTGTCCCGACCATTGAGGAAAATCCAATCACTCTGGTCTTCTCTGAAGAATCCCGTTTCCGCAGAAATCCGACGCACTTCATGACGATCCTCATCCATCATGGATACGGTTATTCCAAAGCCCATCTGCTTGTACTCGCTAAACCGATTGACGAACCACATGCGGTTCTCTTTTCGGTTATCGAAGGCTAGATTATAAACCAATCCAACCTTTTCGGATCCAACGGTTTCCGCCTGCTGATCCCACTCCAAGGTATCCATCAGTTTCCTCGACGCCTCGACAGACCAGGGAATTAAACTAGCATTCAGATACCAAAGGCCCACTGACAACCCGATTCCGGCAAACCACAAGGTTCGCGTGATCCGCGACACGCTCATCCCCGAAGAGCGGAAGGCGAGGAATTCATTGTTACGATGGAGTAATCCCAGCGCATACAATATGGATACTAGAATTGCGGCCGGGAGAGAAATAGTAAGAAAGCTCGGAGCGAGAACCAGGTAGTAGAAGATTATCTCCCCCAGGTCCGCATTGTAATAGAGCAGATCTGAAAAGCTGTCCTGTACCTCGACAATCAACTGCAGACCAAACATCGCTCCGAGAACGAGCCCAAAGATTTTGAGCCATTCAAAAAGTACGTACCTGTCTACTACCGGAAACATGAATCTCTGGGCGATAAAGAGAGTTCAAGGCAGCGGTGTCCAGCGTCATGTGCGATCGACGTTTCAGAATGCCGTGGTTCTCTCCAAAAATTGCGATCGAGTCTTTTTTCTGGCTTTCAAGTTGCCTCTCCCTAAAACCTTCAACCAATGAGTTCCTCCCACCCCAAAGAGTCCTGGAATTCGCGCATCGGGATTATCCTAGCCGTCTCCGGGAGCGCCGTTGGACTTGGAAATTTCCTCCGCTTTCCTGGGCTAGCAGCTAAACACGGAGGAGGCGCCTTCATGCTCGCCTATTTCGTTTCCTTTCTCATCATTGGGATATCCATTTGCTGGGCGGAATGGGCCATGGGCCGAGCCGGCGGACAAAAAGGCCGTAATTCCAGCCCCGGAATTCTAGCCGCCATCACCGGGCAATCGAACTACAAGTACTTTGGCGTGATTGGAGTGCTTATTCCTGTCATGATCTACATGTACTACGTCTACATAGAAGCGTGGTGCCTAGGGTACTCGGTCAACTTTCTCGCTGGCAATCTGGACTTCACTAGCGGGGAGGAAGCGAGCACGTTTTTTGACGCCTTCGTTGGAGCTAGCGCTGACGGATCTGCCTTTGGCTTTGGAATTAAACAAGTGGGCTGGTTTCTCGTCGCCGTCTTTATCCTCAATTTTATTCTGATTTATCGAGGCTTGTCTCGAGGTATCGAGCTATTCTGCAAGTATGCGATGCCTGCACTAATGATACTCGCTTTTGTCGTTCTAATTCGAGTTCTCACAATTGGAACCCCCGATCCAGCCAATCCCGATCTGAACGTGAACAACGGCCTCGGGTACATGTGGAACCCCTCGAAGACCATCGTCGAATCGCAGAGCAGCGATGGGGCTTGGACCAAGATCAACGAAGTGGTTGGAGATAACGCGATCGCCACCGCCACTGGCCAAGCCGCCGCAGATGAATCGCTGAGAGTTCGGAAGATTTCACTCACGCAACAACTATTGAACTTTCAGCTCTGGCTGGACGCTGCCGGTCAAATATTCTTTTCGCTCAGTATCGGTTTCGGAGTCATCATCAACTATTCCAGCTATCTCAAGCGAAAGGATGACGTCGTTTTGAGCGGTTTGGCGGCAACTTCCGCAAACGAGTTTTGCGAGGTTGGCTTAGGGGGTCTGATGACCGTGCCGGCAGCCTTCACCTTCCTCGGAATCGCCGGAGCCACGGGCTCGACTTTGGGCTTGGGATTCAATGCCTTGCCCATGGTTTTCGCTTCAATGCCCGCCGGCGCTCTTTTTGGGTTTCTCTTTTTCTTCCTCCTGTTTCTCGCAGCGGTTACAAGCTCCCTTTCTATGCTTCAGCCAGGCATTGCGTTTCTAGAGGAATCCATGGATATCGATCGGAAAAAGTCCGTGAGCGTCCTCGGAATCATAACCGCCTTAGGCAGCGGATTCGTCGTTTACTTCAGTAAAGACCTCAAGGCCCTCGACACCATCGATTTCTGGGTAGGCACCTTTCTAATCTTCATTCTCGCTACTATCCAGATCATCATATTCGGGTGGGTAATCGGGATCAAGCAAGGCCTAAAGATGGCGAACCAAGGAGCTCTCTTCAAGGTCCCCCCCATCTACGGAATTATTATGAAGTACGTCACGCCTACTTTTCTCCTGATTATTTTCGCCCTTTGGACGATCCAAAACGTTTTCGGCTACAATATCCTCACCGGCGAGCAAGACTACTCTTCCTACGTTAATGACTTGTTTATCAAACCGAATGGAGTCGCTCGATTCAGCGTAGTGCTCATCATCCTCGTAGCCGCGTTTTTCTCGCTACTTACGGCCATCGCGCCGAAATTCAAACCAAACGATGAGGGAGGGAACGCGAAATGACACTAGGCGGATGGATTATAATGATTGTTTCAGTCGGTTCGGTAACCTGCCTTTTCTCCTGGTGCATCCACAAAGTGCTCACTACTCCTGAAGAAGAAGACAATATACACGGATTCGAGATCGAGACTCCGGACACGGAAAAGTAAGCAAGCTTGTTACCCTACACTGAGGAATCTGGTTCTTAACTAACCGAATCAGGCCGAAACCTTTTCCCAAAAGACTTGATAACGTGGCGGCTGCCCGATCCAGTGAACGGGGATAAACGCCGTGCCGGATAAGTTTAGTAAACGGGACTTCCGGTGAGCATCCCCTGCGGCAACCAGTCCTGAAATCGGAACAACCGCCAATCGCAGGATCATTCGTTTTCCCAAAAGCGAAAAATGAACTTGAAGCCGATTGCTGAGTCGGTAACGCATTTAGATTTTAACCAAACAATAGACATATTCAAATATGAGCACACCCAACGTAGAAAAACATGAGTTCCAGGCGGAAATCAAACAGCTCCTGGATATCGTCATCCATTCGCTCTACACCGAAAAGGAGATTTTCGTTCGCGAGTTGATATCCAATGCGTCCGACGCTTCCGAAAAGCTCCGTCACCTTAAAATCACCGAGAAAGAGATTTTCGACAAAGACCTCGAGCTTGAAATCAAGATATCCACCGACGACACCGCCAATACCATCACCATTCAGGACTTTGGAATCGGCATGACCAAAGATGAACTTGTCAAGAGCCTCGGTACGATCGCCCATTCGGGCTCTAAGCAATTCCTTGAGGCTCTCAAAGAAGGTGGTACCAAGAACGACAATCTGATCGGCCAGTTCGGGGTCGGGTTCTACTCCGCATTCATGGTAGCGAATGAGGTCAAAGTATACTCGCGCTCATGGAAGGAAGGCGAATCGGGTCATGTTTGGACCAGCACGGGAGCCGGTAGCTACGAAGTAGAGGAAGTAGAGGGCCAACGCCGAGGAACCAAAATCGTCCTTTCANTAAAAGNTGNTGANAACAGCTTCGCTAANGATGAAACNATNAANGANATNATAAAGCGNTACTCTAGCTTTGTCCAGTTTCCGATCAAACTGAATGATGAAAAGGTCAACACGATAGANGCCCTCTGGCTGCGCGGCAAANCGGAAATCAAGGACGAAGAGTANACTGAGTTCTACAAATTNCAGGCAAACGCATGGGATGAGCCGNGATATCGACTCCATTTCAGCGCCGACGCNCCTCTCGCGATCAAAGCCTTGCTTTTCGTTCCGAANGAGAATCCAGAACGNGCAGGATTCGGTCGCATTGATCCCGCAGTGGCNCTTTATTGCCGCAAGGTTCTNATCGACTCGAAACCCACNGAGCTTCTGCCTGAGTGGATGCGCTTCNCNAAGGGAGTCGTCGATAGCGANGACCTNCCGTTGAATATCTCCCGCGAGACCATGCAGGATCGTTCNCTCATCCAGAANCTGGGGCGNGTGATCACCAANCGTTTCNTGAAATTCCTGA
>PBMN01000038.1:0-5301 GCA_002722675.1 Opitutaceae bacterium | reverse complement strand
GAAGCNAAGAAACGGCCCGANGAGTANCANGAGTTCTTCGATAAGTTCGGTTTNTTNCTNAAGGAGGGTGTGGCAATCGACATGACCTACAAGGACGAGNTNGCCAAGCTTCTCTACTTCGAATCTTCCGCCCAGGAAAAAGGNAAGAAGACATCCCTAACCGACTATNTTTCNCGGATGAAGGAGGNNCAGAAAGAGATCTACTNCATTACCGGCCAGAACCGCGAGTCGATCGAAAGCGGTCCCTATTTAGAGGGCTTCAAGGCACGGGGACTNGAAGTGCTGTTTCTCTACGAACCCGTCGACGAATACGTNATGAACAACCTTCGCGAATACGAAGAGAAGACTCTNGTATCCGCCGATCAGGGTGACCTCAAACTGGACGAAGTNCCTCAATCCTCCGAGGAAAGCCTAAGCGAAGATGAGGGCAATGCTCTCTGCTCCTGGCTCAAAGAGACCATTGGCGAACGCGTTAAGGAGGTGAAGATTTCNGAAAGACTNGTAGNCAGCCCCGCAATGGCGCTAACCCCAGACGCCATGTCTTCGCAAATGCGTCGNATGATGCAGCANATGGGACAGCCAGGGATGCCCACCGAGGTGCTATTCGAAATNAACCCGAGGCANNCNCTAATGAAAAACTTGAATACGCAGCGTGAGACGANTCCTGACTTGGCGAAATTGATCGCACTGCAAGCGTTTGANAACTCCATGGTCGCNGCNGGGCTTTTGGAAGACCCGAAGGATATGGTCTCNCGAATGTACGACATCCTATCTCAGGCGTCCGANACTAAATAGTTCCTCCAGGNTTNTGAAACCTCGCTTNATGGGCCGNGGCCTATTGANCGAGAGCACCTTTCTTNAAAAGCACGGNCGCCAAGGCACCTCCGATCGCCCCGCCAATTCCGGATGCGAGAATCACNGTGAAAATCTGCTGAANAAATGTACCAATGCCAAANGACTGCTCTCTGAGGAGTTCGATTGATTCGANCAACNGATCTCCNGAGGGNGGAGNNGCAGACTNCGCCAGCCCGNTNAGAAANGAGACATACCATTCGAATCCAATTCGATAGTCGAACGCTANCCAAANCAGATNGTANACGACCGTCGAAGCCCCAAATCCNAGTAGGCAAGCCAGTATNGCAATCTTCATTCCNTACTTAAGCTCCANCCTGACTTTGTATTTGAAGNNGAATGTGNTTGTCGCGANGAAACCTCCCANCNCCAGGGGCAGGCAGCAGAGGGCGTACGACATGGGAAAGAGCGTTAGCNCGAAGGCNACCNCTCCACCGGCTNCAAGGCCTGGCTTCATCGGACAATCGTCTAAATTCACAATANCGGGTTCGTCAGACATATNGCGATCATTTCAATCAACCCCTTTCGNGCAAGNGCATAGATGCCGCTTTCTNTTCTTTTCGATCCATTCGATAAGGAGATCGCANCAAAACGAATAGGACNAGAGANATCCCTNNAAGCNNTCCCAGCAAGGCACGNGTCCAAATCGNNTTCTGGTAAANCCCAAACCATTCAAACCCAAAGTCGAGCAGGTTAGCGATGGCACTAATCCCCANGATCATNCCCACCCAAGGGTTCAAAGTGAAGACTTTCTTCGCTTGCAACCANGCGATNGCACANCNTCCCGTCATNCCAAAGTAAATACCAATACAACGGGAGCAAACCGCCAGATGTGANGNACCNAAGNCAAAGCNCCTTTCACTTTTCTGGTGGCACAAATGAGAAAANAGCGAATGCCCAAANTCCCATCCNTTCCACGCAATCAGAAACAAGGNGGCNAGAAGCATACTCCCAAGCATTGCCCCGTAAATCGCGACCCTTCTCAGTGATCTTGTCAAAACAGCATNCTCTCGCCTNTCCCCACGCATNAATCTCAGCCTNCNACTCGCATGGGGCGGNCTTCCCGATAGGAGCNCTCTGCCAGATCCGATAGCANAAAACTCATTCGAACGTCCTCGTAAGTGATCGGCANCGGNATNCCCTNAACGACACACTTTCGAAAAGTTTCCAGTTCGCANTGATAGGCTTCTCGNTATCGTGAGGGAAANGAAAACTCGATCGGGGGTCGCGAAACTCCGGCTTCCGATGAAAGTACGGTAGATNGNGGATAACNGTTCTCTGACTGCAACATGCCCTTTTCTCCGAANGCTTCNATTCGTTGGTCGTAGCCATAGGAGGCAAACCGNTTNACNTCGATGCTCGCNAGNAGGCCACTGGCAAACCGCAGNCTCACAAGCACATTATCCAAATCGTCAAACGCCTGAATNTCAGGTATGAAATTGCTGCCAACCGAGTAGACTTCTANCGGATCTTCCTGGGAGATAAAACGTATCATGTCCAAGTCATGGACAATGCAGTCGTGAAAGATCCCGNNCGANGTTTTGATGTAGTCCATNCTCGGCAGCGGCGAGTCCCTAGACGTGATCCGNACCAACTGGNGAGCTCCGATCTCCCCTCCGNGCACACTTTGNGCGAGACTGGAATGNGACGGATCGAATCTNCGATTAAAACCGACAAACAAAGGGAGNCTCTTTTCTCGGGCCAGTTGGAAACACGTNTCGATTTCCTCAAGACCANTGCCNANGGGCTTTTCGGTGAAAACCGCTTTACCCGCATTTAGTGAGGCCACAATCTGACCNAAATGCTCNCCCGTTGGAGTNGCTATAATAGCCGCNTCNATGCNAGCATTCGAAAGCGGTTCATCCACNGAACGACCGTATTCGCATCCAAACTCATTCGCGACTGCCTTCGCCTTTTCCAAATCGGTATCCACAACATGAATCAGCGAAACGCNNGGATTNGACCGTATGCTTTCCAATTGAAATTTACCCGCTCGTCCCAGACCGAAGAGAGCGACTAGAAGTTGATTNTTAAGTGTCATCTAAATAACGGGNTAATTNCCAAGTGNGGGCTCTTGGTTAAGTTAATGGTTTTAGAAACCGGCAATTGAGTACGAAACCAGGTTCGCTGCTTTTTCGCCAATCGTTGCGTATCAACAACAATGTTACTGGCNAGATTCTCAAATTCAATTTCTCCATCTATGTAGGCGAGCGTTTCGCGATACCCTATAGATCCCGCTCCGCTTGGATTCGATTCAAATCCCTCTNCTCTCAGTCTTTTCACCTCTTCCACGAGACCCTCTTNGAGCATNGCCNCNACGCGTTCTTCTATNCTANCATCCAATTCTTCCCGATCGCGATCGAGCACAACCAGCTTTTTNGACATTTCNGTAAGCGGATTCTTCTGACTCNAAAGTTCCGTCTTCAATTGCCTCATCGACTTACCCGTTTCCATGCAGCGCTCCAANGCCTTCAAAACACGTCTNGGGTTTTGAATGTCCAATTCACCTTCACACTCCGGATCCAGTGANCTTAGGATCTCTACCATCTTNNCCANGCCNCCCGCTTGTTCTAGGCTTCNTACTGCTTNCTTCGTTTTAGTTGAAACNCGGACNGAGTCCAAGACCGGNGAAAAAAAAGCCTTGAGNTAGAATCCGCTCCCACCTGTCACCAAGACNTTCTTCCCNCGTACCCGTATGTCCTCCACNGCGGCGATNGCNAGAGGCANGAACGCAGCAATNTCCATCCGTTCGTGTGGTTCACAGATATCGATCAAGTGATGAGGCACACGCGCCCGCTCAGTGCCGGTTGGTTTGGCAGTCCCGATATCCATCCCCTTGTAAAAGAGTAGCGAGTCACAGGACACGATTTCCGCATCATTTGATTCAGCCCACTCAAGAGCCCATTCCGTCTTACCCACCGCAGTACAGCCTGTCAGAACGAATAGAGATTCGTTTGAATCAGTCATAACATCCTGCTGGAGAAAAGGGTTGCTCATTCCCGATCGCTCCCATGGGAATAGACTTTTCTAGAATTGTTACGATTATGCGAATACTGCCAATTTTTCTCGCCAGACCTTCTTCGAGCAAATCAATTGTCATCGTACTTGGATCACCTATTCTCACATCCAATCTATGAAGAGAGCTCCCCGAATTTACAAGACCATCTTCATCTCCGACCTACACCTCGGCACAGAGAATTCCAAGGTCAAGGAAGTGATGCATTTTCTGCGGAACACACGCTGCGAGAGACTGGTGCTCAACGGCGATATCATCGACGGCTGGCAACTCAAACGGGGAAGCCTTTGGACCTCAGAACACACCAAGTTCCTCCGCTTTATCCTCAAGCGCATTGAGAAGAAGACGCTCGATGTAATATACCTTCGAGGAAATCACGACGACATCCTCGGCCGATTTCTTCCCATGCAGTTTGGGTCTCTCTCGATCGTGGAAGACTTTGTCCATGAGTCCAAATCCGGGAGATACTTAGTCCTTCACGGTGATGTCTTCGATACCATTACCAAAAATTTCGTCTTTCTCGCTCATTTGGGAGATTGGGGATACAAGTTCCTCATGTCATTGAACCGCTGGTACAACAAGTATCGAGCGTGGCGAGGAAAGGAGTACTATTCGCTCAGTAAAGCGATTAAAGCCAAAGTTAAAGCCGCAGTCAACTTCGTATCAAGCTTCGAAGAGAAGATTACCAAACTAGCCCAAGCCAAAGAATGCACGGGCGTCATTTGCGGGCACATCCATACTCCCGACAACAAGAAGATCGGAGGGCTTCACTACTTGAATTCCGGCGACTGGGTCGAATCGTTGTCCGCTATCGTCGAGCACTCTAATGGCAGGATGCAACTCGTCTATTTTCGCGACTTTGTCTCGGATTATCCAATAAAGCAGGATACCGCAGATCTTGAATCGAAGAATACGGATGAACTCGATTTGAACCAGATTGGAGTATTCGCCAGCCGGTAACCCTTAGAATACCCCTCGGGTTGAACAACATCCGAACTAGAGTACACTGCATGATAGTATATTGAAAAATAATCGGCCCCTTTCAAGAACTCCCGTATATAAACGAAGGAAATACACTCTCAAAGGGCGAGGAATTGATAAAAACAGCCGTGCAATGGCTGCTTGAGGACGGAATCAACATCGGAAAAGCGATCCTCATAGCTCTGATTATTTTTGTAGTCGGTCTATGGATCACCGGAGCGATAAAAAGCAAGCTGAGGGGCACAATGGAGAAATGGAACGTAGATCCAGCTCTAGTCTCTTTTGGCACGGGCATCATCTTCTACGTTTTGATGATTGCGGTCGTGCTGGCTGCGGTCCGCAGGTTGGCTTCCAGACCACCTCTCTCGTAGCGGTACTTGGCACCGCTTCAAAATTGGCGACTTTATTGATGCCTGAGGACAAGCAGGCGTAGTTCAGGAAATCGGCGTTCT
>PBMN01000037.1:0-51960 GCA_002722675.1 Opitutaceae bacterium | reverse complement strand
GCCATCGTTGGCATGGCCATCATTCCTCCTGCCGAAGAGATGTTGATTATTTGACCCGATCTCCGTTCCTGCATAGCAGGAATCCACCCTCGAATGAGATGCATGGGCCCGATGTAGTTGATCTGCATTTGGGTTTGTTCGTCGTTGACCGTCATGTCTTCTACTACCGAGCGATAGGATATCCCCGCGTTGTTTATGAGAATGTCTACCGCTCCCCATTTCTCCGTCGTTTCCGCTACGATTAGCGAGGCATTCGGGTAGTCGACTAAATCCAGACGCCGAATCCAAAGGCGTTCGCTATCTGCGATAGGGTCTCTTTTTAGTTCGGCGAAAGGCTTTGGAAGGTAAGTGGCGACGATTTTAAACGGGCTACGGTTGAATATTGCGAGCAGTTTTCTACCTATGCCGGAGTTGCATCCGCTCATTAGTATAATCTGGCTCTTTTCCAAGCCGTAGCATACAGCAGAGCCTTTTTCTTCTATCTTAGGACCTGGTTTTGGTCGAGCTCAAACTTATAAAGTAACATACCCACACTATAACAAGTCAAACAAACTTCGATAACGAAACTTGGCCGAGAATCGATTTTTTGAAGCCTAAAAAGTGACTATCTCATATTAATGCTTTTTGAACCATTTTTTTGTATGAAAAATAAAATGTACTTGTTATATGAGTACGATTTTCCTGTCTATAAAACGCTTCACTTTTGATTACTGGTTTCTGAGAAATTATCCAATGAATCCAATTGCGTTCATTGAATAAAGCGGTGCGGTGCATTGTCAGAAATCCTGATCTATGTCGAAGGACTGATTCGCCGCTTGTTTATCCACCGACTTGTCTGGGTCCCCGAAGAAACGACCTAAAATGAATGATCAAAGTGTGTGGGAAGGGGATTAAGAATCATTGGACGCCTTCTTGACGGTTTTTGGTAGCGGTCGAATAGGGTTTACAGGTTGGAATGGTCTAATCGTAATTAGAGCTAGGATACGATACGTTGGCTTAAAAACTTTTTCCTGATATGGAGAAGGTTCGGGAGTCTCGGCTTCGTGCTTCTCATTGCCGTGACCAAGAGAAAGATGTTTCTGCTTTTAGGTAGTCCCAAACCGTCTAAGGGCTTCCCTGTGCAATCATCAATAAATCGGACTTGAAAAGGTTGCGAATTACTGTGGCCACCCCGGGATTTATGTGCAAGATAAGGGCCATCATTCAAAACCAAGTCTTCATGAAAAAGCTCGTTTCTATTTTTGCATTGTTGTTGGTTGTGGTAGTTGTTCTGCTTTTCGTTTCCTCCAAAATCATTGGTTCCGGTATTAAGGCGGGGGTTGAGACCTTTGGTCCGGAAGTGACTCAAACAACAATAAATCTGGATTCCGTCGAGTTGTCTGCGTTTTCGGGAGCCGGTTCGATAAAAGGCCTCGTGGTGGGAAATCCTGAAGGCTTTAATACTCCGCACGCGATCAAACTCGACGGTTTCAGCATGAAATTGCAGCCCATGTCGGTTTTGTCAGACAAGATTGTGATTAACGAGATTATCATCGACGCACCTGAGTTCATATTTGAATCAGGACTGAACCCAACAAATAGCAATATCAGTGCGATTCTCGCGAATATCGAAGCTTTCACGGGCGAAAGTGAAGCGGAAACTGAAGTTGAAGAGGAAGTTACCTCCAAAAATGTGCAGATTGACTTGCTTCGCATCACCGGTGGCAAGTTTAAGGTGTCGAACAAGTTATTCGGAGGACAGGCGCTTACGATTCCTTTACCGGATATCGAATTAAAGGATATCGGAGCGGATGATGGTGGGAATACGTTTGGTGAGACGATGAAGATTGTCTTCCAGGCGATCAATGGGGGGATAATCTCCTCTGTCGGCCAGTCAGGGAGGGCTATTCGTGATCAGCTGAAGAACATTGGTGGGGGCTCTCAAAAGGGTTTGGGCGGATTGTTGAAAGGGCTCAAAGGTAAGTTGGACGGCGATAACTAATTGAGGCGTACAGTTAGGCCGTTGTGGTTTGCCTCTAAGTCGGTAGGGCTGTTGCTTGCCCCATGCCGCAAAGGCAACTCAAAGTCAGCTAACGCATTTTTTGAAAAGTCGCAAAGGTAGTGCTCGACAGCCCGGCGAACAGCGGAAATCGAGCGTCGCCAAGTCAAAAGCTGCAACGTATTTTGAGGTAGCGGGCGATCTCAATCCTTCGCTGAAGCTACGGCGGCACAAACCGATTGCCCCTCAAAAATAGAACAGGCATCCTGCATGTTTTACGATTTTTTGTGCGAGTTCGGTGATAGTCGGCTAACTCAATTCGGAGAACCCTCGCGATGCTTCATGGTCACCGCTTCCAGCGTCTTTCCTTTTTCTTTAGTACGACAGGCCCAGTTTGTATTACGCAACCAACGACAGCAGTTGAACTGCGAAGTTTAATCCACCCTTCCGGATTAACCTTCCAGCGAAGAGAGGAAGCGGTGGGTGCAGTGACGATCGACTCCGAATCCACTCGGAAAGCGATATCGCTCGTTGTGCTGCCTCGAGTTGTGTCCAAAGCCTCCCGATAGTCGTAGAAAAATCGTTCAGTGTCACCCTTTGGGTCGAGGATCCAAGTGATATGCTTTACCTGGTCAGCTAGGCTGGTTTCCAGCGGGTAGATTTCCGACACGCTTAAGCGAACGCCTTCTTCGTTGCGAAACACGCTCCCCTTAACGAGCACGAGTTTTTCATTCTCGAGATTGTGCCCGTACTCACCGAATGCGTCCGAGTAGCAATTCATCAGGACGGTGCCTTTGAGGGTTCCCACATTGAAAAAGGCCCAAGGCCGATTGTCCTTTCGGGCCAGTTTTTTGGTTACGCCCGATGCCACCCCGCAGATTTGGAATTCAACTCGGTCGCCGAGTTGGTCCATCTTGTCGATCTCGAAATTGGTAAGTGCTTCCGCAATTCCTTTGTAGTCGTCGAGTGGATGCCCGGAAACGTAGAATCCGAGCAGCTCCTTTTCGTATGTGAGCATCTCGTGCTGCGGAAACTGTTTGCTTATGTCGATTTCGCGTGGTCCATCGGCATCCCTATTTCCGTTTTGCTTGGTGTCTTCCTGCAAGATATCGAAAAACGAGTTTTGTCCGGCCTCTTTGTCCCGCTGGCGGGCGGCGGCGTAGTTGATCGCCTCTTCCAGCCGATGGAAGATGGCGCCGCGAGGCTCGAGCGAAAAGTCGAAGGCTCCGGTTTTTACGAGGCATTCCAGTACGCGGCGATTGACTGCCTTCGAATCCATGCGTTCAAGGAATTCATCGAAGTCCTGGAAGCTGCCGTTGGCTTCCCGCTCTTCAATGATTTTGATTGCGGCGGCATCGCCCACTCCTTTGATCGCCCCCAGTCCGAAGCGGATCGAACCGGGCCGTCCTTCCGATGCATCTACGGGATCGTCTACCACGGGGGTGAACGATCGGAGTGAGGTGTTGATGTCGGGCGAAAGCACGCGAATGTCCATCGCCTCGGATTCGTCGATGAAGTGGGCGACTTTGTCGGCATTTCCTTGCTCGCTGGAAAGGACCGCCGCCATGAAATCTACTGGGTAGTTCGCCTTTAGATACGCCGTCCGATAAGACAACATGGCGTAGGCCGCGGAGTGGGATTTGTTGAATCCGTAGGCCGCGAATTTCTCGAGGATAGTGAAAATGCCGAGTGCCATTTTGCGGCTCATTCCGTGCGTTTTTTCAGCGCCCTCCACGAAGACCTCTTTTTGGGCTTCCATGACCGAAGCGATCTTTTTACCCATCGCTCGTCGCAAAATATCTGCACCCCCCAGTGTATAGCCTGCGATGATACGGGCGGCTTCCATAACCTGTTCCTGGTAGACCATCACGCCGTACGTTTCGCCGACCAGTTCCTTGAGTAGCGGGTGCGGAATCTCGATCGTGCTCGCGTCTTTCTTGCCGCGAATGAACTGAGGAATGAATTGCATGGGACCGGGACGATAGAGCGCTACTAGAGCGATAATCTCTTCAAAGGATGACAATCCAATCTGTTTGCACAAAGATTGCATGCCAGTGGACTCCAACTGGAAGACTCCGACCGTTTTACCCTGATTCAAAATCTCGAAGGTCTTATCGTCTTCGAGAGTGATCTTCTCGATGTCGAAATCGGCCATCTCTTCCAGTCGCCGTACACTGGTCTCTGCATCTGAAATAACGGTAAGCGTTTTGAGACCGAGGAAGTCCATCTTGAGCAGACCGAGATCTTCCGCGGGTCCCTTAGCGTATTGCGTGGTGAGGTCGCCTTCTTGCAGAGTGACGGGAACGAGGTTATGGATGGGCTGGTCGCCGATGATGATACCGCACGCGTGTTTGCCCGTGTTGCGGACCATTCCCTCGATAACGTAGCCTTGTTCGACGATCTTCTTGGCGACTGGGTTTCGGCCGATTTCGTCACGAAGCTCCCTCGATTTCTTGACGGAATCCTCGAGAGAAATATTGAGCTCGTCGGGGATCATCTTAGCGAGCCTGTCGGCTTCGGCGAAAGGAACGTCGTTCACCCGGGCCATGTCGCGAATGACCATTTTGGCCCCGAACGTTCCGTAGGTAATGATATTCGCAACGCTGTCGGCCCCGTACTTTTCCCGCACGAAATTGACCACGTCTTCGCGCCGACGCATGCAGAAGTCGATGTCGAAGTCGGGAGGGGATACCCGCTCCAGATTGAGCATGCGCTCGAAGAGAAGTCCGAACCTCAACGGGTCGATGTCAGTAATTTTCAATACGTAGGCAACGATGCAGCCTGCGCCCGATCCGCGGCCCGGTCCTACGGGAATGCCCTCGTTACGGGCGAAGTTGATGAAGTCCCAGACAATCAAAAAGTAGTCGGTGAAGCCGGTACCGGCGATGATTGCGATCTGGTAGTCGAGCTGATTACAAAGGAAGTCGGCGAAATCTTTCCTCAGACCCTTCTTGGGCGTGTAGGCGGTGCGATCGTCGTAGTCGACGCCGTAGCGTTCGAGGAGGCCACGCTTGCAGAGTTCCAATAGGAGGGTGCCGTTTGCTTTAAGCTCCTTCCGCTGCTCCTTGTCGAGCTTGCAGACTTCGTCTTTTCCGTCCTGCTGATTGACCTTCGTCTTTTCGATTTCGTAAATGTCGAGTATGCGGTCAAACGTGTCGGGGTCTTGCTTGAATGACCTCAGTTCGACTGGTGCTTCGAAGACCGGATAGTGGTTCTCGTCGAAGGGTATCTTGAGATCGCACATCTCGGCTACGTGGACCGTATTGTCGAGCGTCTCAGGCACTTCCTTGAAAATTTCGTACATCTCCTCTCGACTCTTCATGTAGAATTCCTGAGAGGGATACTTCATCCGGTTGGGATCGGAAATCATCCTTCCAGTCTGGATACAGAGCAAGGCGTCGTGTGGGTCCGAGTCTTCCTTGTAAACGTAGTGAGAGTCGTTGGCGCAGATGACTTTCAAGTCGAACTCTTTGGCGAGTTTCAGAAGTCCTGGAATAATGCGCCGCTGGACCGGCATGCCGTGGTCCTGCAGCTCGATGAAATAGTTCTCCTTCCCAAAAATATCGACGAAGTCAGCCGTAACGCGGTGCGCATTCGCTTCGTCACCATAAATCAGATACTGGGCTGCGACTCCATTGATGCAGCCGCTGAAGCCGATCAGACCTTTCGAGTATTGAGCAAGCTTTTCAATATCAGTACGCGGCTTGTAGTACACGCCATTGAGGTGGGCATCCGAGACGAGGTTGCAGAGGTTTTGATAACCTTCGAAATCCTTGGCGATGACCCCTTTGTGGTGGATTTGGAATTTGGGAAAATCCTCAGGGGAGGGGAAGTAGTCCTCCGGGATGTCGCCAATGTCGTCGGTCCGTTTACGTTCTCGACGCGGCCGCTCGTTTTGCTTGTGGTCGTTGACGTAGTAGAGTTCACATCCGATGAGCGGCTTGATATCCCCCTTCTTGCAAGAGCGGTAGAAGTCGATAGCCCCGAAAAGGTTGCCGTGGTCGGTCATAGCCAAGGCCGGCATGCCCAGCTCCTTCGCTCGAGCCGCCGCCCGAGCGGGCTTCGCACACCCGTCAAGGAGAGAGTAGTGCGTGTGATTGTGAAGATGAACAAACGGACCGGACGCAGACATTGGAAGACAGTCAAGACAGGTTCCTCATCAATTCAAAGCAAAGAAGTACTGATTTGTTCGCAAGTTGTTGAAGCGTTATTCGACGGTTGTTCACATAGGTGGACTTGTAATTGTTAAAAATTAAAAGAATAATTTTAGATTTCGTTGTGCAGGGACTAAAGCATTGGAAGCAACACGGTTTTTGGGAGTGCCTTTATGTTGGAGTCATCCGATTCAACCCTTGCGTTTCGAACGAAGGAATCCAGTGTGATTGTGGTGAAGTCGCCTTTTCTCTATCGGTTCCTGTTTACCGTTTTGCTTTTTTTCCAAGTCGACGCTTCGGAGCAACCCAACATTCTGGTTTTCCTCGTGGACGACATGGGTGTTATGGATACGTCGGTAGCATTTCTGGCGGATGAAAAGGGACGGCCAGAGCGGCATCCTTTAAACGATTTCTACCGGACGCCGAACATGGAGCGCCTGGCGAGGCAGGGGATTCGGTTTCGCCAGTTTTACGCCAACAGCGTTTGCTCGCCATCGCGGGTTTCTCTGATGACGGGTCAAACTTCGGCCAGACATCGTTCGACTCAATTCATAAGTCCAACCGCCAACAATGCCGGTGAGTATGGACCCAAGGGCTGGCAGTGGGAGGGTATCGTTCCGGGTGCGACAACGCTTCCGGCCTTACTCCAGGAAGGGGGCTACCGGACGATCCATGTGGGGAAAGCACATTTCGGCCCGGTAGATTCTTTTGGCTCGTTGCCCGAGAATTTCGGTTTTGACGTTAACATCGCCGGCTGCGCGTATGGGCGCCCAGGCAGTTACTATGGAAAGGATCACTTTGGAGGCAAAAATGGGAACGGCACGCGAGCGGTTCCAGGATTAGAAAAGTATCATGGAGAGGAGATTCATTTAACGGAGGTACTGACTCTGGAGATGAATGAGGCGATTAGTGCGGCAGTCGAAGACGAAGAGCCGTTTTTCGCCTACATGTCCCACTACGCGGTTCATGGTCCGTTTCAGTCCGACGATCGGTTCGCGGCGCATTACGAGGATTCGGATTTGAAGGCTCCCGCGAAAGCGTTTGCCACAATGATTGAAGGGATGGACAAGTCGTTGGGGGATATTCTCGATCAGCTGGAAAATTTAGGTGTAGCCGAGAGCACTCTCGTTCTATTTCTGGGAGACAATGGGTCGGCTGCACCATTAGGAGATGCTCACGCCATTTCGAGTGCGTCGCCGCTTCGGGGAAAGAAAGCGACGCACTACGAAGGAGGCATGCGGGTTCCTTTTATAGCATCATGGGCGAAGCGGAATCCTGAATCGAATTTGCAAAAGCAGTTGGTCATTCCGAATGATAAGCTTTCCGACCAAGTAGGAACGGTCTACGATCTATTCCCAACGATTCTCAGTGTTGCCGGAATCAGGCAGGGTTCGCGCGTGGATGGCGTGGATCTCTCCCCATTGCTTAGAGGAAAACGATCCAGACGATCACCTGAGTTTCTGATGCACTTTCCGCATAAGCACCGGAGTAGCTACTTCACCTCGTATCGTTTGGGAGATTGGAAACTGGTTTACCATTATCACAAAATAGGGGAGGAGCGTTATGAGTTGTTCAACCTCGAAGATGACTTGGACGAATCGTATAACCGAGCGTCCAGCAATCCGAAACGGCTTCAGTTGATGGTGCGATCAATGGGAAAGGCTCTGGAAGAAGCGGATGCCCAGTATGTGACGTCACTGGAAGATCCGAGCCAAGTTCTCCGACCGGAATAGGGTGAGAGTTCAGTTGATTATGTTAGAGAATGATGTTTAAATAGGATGGTCCCGATTCGGAGGGGAGTGTGCTTAGGCTTTGATATGCAAAAGGGTGCCAGAAAACAGTTGACGAAGGGGGAAATAGACGTCTTCTTACGCGTTTTTCTCTGAGAACAGATGGCAATCGAAGTTAAAATCCGCAAAGGCGAGCCCGTAGAACGTGCGCTGCGTCGACTTAAGAAAAAGCTTGATCGTGAAGGCGTCATTAAAGACGTGCGTGGCAACCGCTACTTTGAAAAGCCTTCGGCGACGAAACGTCGCCAGACCAAGGTTGCGAAGTTTAACGACATGCTTCGCCACAAGTGGGACAACTAAGCTGCGAAGGCTTATGATTAAAGGAGTAAGGCTGAAAATTACCTCTCCTTGCGATTCGAACTTCCTCTGAAATTGAGGAAGTTTTTTGTGCTTGGAGGGGAGTTGGCATCGGTTTTTGATCCCTGCTGCTTTTCTGAAACAATATCTATCAGCTCGGTGATCCACTTGCGATGGGGGCCGGTGAAGGTAAGTGAAGCGATTGATTCGGGATTGGCCCAGAGAAAGTGATCGGGCAGGTCGCCATTGAAGGTCTTTTCCGCGGAAATTTCGTGGAAGCGCTCGGTGATTCGGTATTTGGTGATGGAGCGTTGGCGTACGATTAGTGGGCTCGTTTTAGGGGTTTTTAGATTTAGTACTTCGAGCGAGGGCATCTCGTGCAGGCCCTTCATGCGGCTCGCGGTTTGTGGAATTCGGTATAGGAGAACTCCTTTGGGACTTACGATCCAAGCACGCTCAACGGTTTGTTTAATGGCCTTCGTTTTGTTGAATCTAGGAATTTTGGTTTCGATGCCCTGGGCTCTGGCTTGGCAGAGTGACTGCACGGGGCACAGAAGGCACTGTGGCTTTTGATTTTTGCAGAGTGTAGCCCCGAGTTCCATCATGGCTTGATTATGGTCGCCCGGCCGTGCGTGATTGAGAAGGGCGGTGGCCAGCGACTGGTAGGTTTTGGCGGCGTCGGTGGTGGTCTTGTATTCGGAGCGGTCCGCAACCAGACGCGATAGAATCCGGACTACGTTGCCATCGACCACGGCACTAGGATCGGAAAAGGCGATGCTGCAAACTGCGGCAGCGGCGTAAGGGCCGATGCCGGGGAGGGCGAGCCAGCTTTTAGCGTCGGTCGGAATCGAATCGAGATTCGAAATGATCCTGGCCAGTTTGTGAAGGTTTCGGGCTCGCGAGTAATAGCCGAGTCCCTCCCAATGCTTAACAACGGCCTCTTCGCTGGCGGATGCGAGCGCTTTGAAACCGGGGAAGACTTGGAGCCAGTTGTGAAAGTAGGGCAAAACCGTTTTTACCTGAGTTTGCTGGAGCATGAACTCGGAAACCACTGTTTTGTAGAGGCTCGGATGCGAGCGCCAGGGCAGGTCGCGAGCGCTTTGATCGTACCAATCGATTAGTTGAGCCCGAAAGTCTGCGGCGTTGGCTACGAGGAAGGAGTCGTTCATGCGGATGTCGATTTGCTGGGAAAACAGAGCCTTTGAGGGAATCTAGCCAAATGAGGATGGGTCTTGATTTTGGTTGATAGGAAGAACGGGGAAGCTAGCGTTTGAGGCACCTTGGCTAAACGCAAAAAGAAAATCGATACTCCCGAAGAGCCGAAAAAGAAGACGCTCTACACGAAAAAGCTCTCTGATGAGCAAATGGAAAAACTGGAAGGCGTTTGCGCCATGAAGAACTGGGAGGCTTATGAGGTGGAGTATGCCCGTTTCGCGTTCAAGGGTGAAAAAGTGAACGTGGTCGCCTACAACAGCGGGAAGTTGGTGGTGCAGGGCAAGGAGATGGAGAATTTTGTCATCAACATTCTCGAGCCTGAGGTACTCGGAGAAGCCCGGTACGGATATGACGAGATATATCATCCGGAATGGTTCGAACTGCACGCGGGGATGGACGAGAGCGGCAAGGGGGACTTGTTCGGACCGGTCATTACCGCTTGTGTCATCGCGGATAAGCCGCAAATCGACGAATGGGTGAAAGAAGGAATCCGGGACTCTAAGAAAATCACGGACGGTCGTATCCTCAAATTGGATAAGGTTATCCGGGAAACCAAAGGCATCGCCGTCGAAACCTGCTTTTGTGGAATGCGTAAGTACAATGAGCTCATGAGTAAGCCGCGGGCCAACCTCAACCTGCTTCTCGCCTGGCAGCATGCGAAAAGCCTGACCGCCGCTCTCAAAAGAAAACGGGCACCTTGGGGTATGCTCGACCAGTTCAGCAAGCAGGATCTGGTGGGGCGTTATTTTAAGGACTCGAAATTTGATCTGCGTATGCAGACCAAGGCGGAAGAGGACCCCGTGGTCGCGGCGGCTTCTGTCGTCGCTCGTGCGGAATACGTTCGTTACATGGGTTCCCTTTCCAAGCGATTTGGAGAGAATCTGGTCAAAGGAGCTAGTGGGGAAACGAAAAAACAGGCTACCCAAATTCTCAATCGGTTTGGTCCAGATTCTTTTTGCGAATTTGCTAAGCTCCATTTCCGCACGTCTTATGAAGTGGTGTCTGATGCGGGGATGTTGGACAAGTTGCCATTGAAACCTCCGCCGGCTAAAAAGGAATGGCGAAAATAGTTATGGATAGCCGTACTTTTAAAAGCATAGAGAGTGCCTAGTAATTCGATGTTTCTGTTTTTAGTTGATCTAAGGATTCCCGACATATCGCGGGGACATTTCTTTTCTATCTGGTTATGGTCTACTCCATGGCGGGACAAACGCGCTCCTGTACCGGCTTATGGAACGCTTAATGAGAAAATAGCTCAAGGTATGTGCTGCGGCGAAGGGCAGATAGGGCAATGAAATCGAAGCGGCTGAGAGCATTCGATAGAGCTCGAATGAAAGGGCTGTCTGGCTTGATTGGAGTTGATGAAGCGGGACGCGGTGCACTTGCGGGGCCGGTAGTGGCGGCTGCAGTTGCGGCCCGTAGCGATTTTTACGATACAGAATGGTGTAAGCGGAATGCTTCACGTATCAACGATTCCAAGCTGTTAAGTAAAGAGGACCGAGAGGCTCTCTATGAGAAATTACGTTGGCTAGAGCGAAGCCAGCGTGTTTGGATCGGTGTAGGCTGGGGTACAGTGGAGGAAATTGAGGATCTCAACATTCTCGGGGCGACTCAAGTGGCGATGCGCCGAGCGGTTGAGCAAGTTTTTTCAAGTGCTCAAATCTCGCCGCATGAGCCAGATCCGCTTTTTGAGGCGATCACCGTTGCCGAGACAAACGAAAGCACGTTGGCGCACTGGCAGATATTTGTGGATGGTAAGCCGATGAAAAAGATGGGCTACCCCCATCGGGCATTTGTGCAAGGGGATTCGAGATCTCTCTGTATCGCTATGGCCTCTATTATCGCTAAAGTGGCTAGAGATCGGACCATGCTGGCATTAGATTGTGAATACCCTCAATATGATTTCGGATCTAGCAAAGGCTATGCGACCCCGTTGCACCGGGAGGCAATTAAAAGCCTAGGCCCCACACCAATCCACCGTCCGCTCTTTCTGCGCAAGATCCTCGAGGTAGATCCGAATGACGACCAAAGTGAATTTGGTTTCGGATAGGGTTCCACCTCCCATTGGATTTGCTTTTTCTAAAGGGCAAAAACGTTAGAAGCTTCTAAAGCTTTATTACTTTCTAGAATGAAAGGTATGCTTGGGTTCGAACAACAAAAAACCCTCGAGCGGTCAGGCTGAGGGAAGGTGGAAAATGGGTTTAGGAAGTATGAGCTAGTTATTCTCTTCCTTTTCTTGCTTCAGTTTCTTCTGGTGCGCGAGCGTCACCTTGAACATCTGCAAGCAAAACCAGAAGGTAGCGGCCGCGGGTAGGGCGGTAAAGCCAGCCCAGAACAATACCGTCACTGGTTCGTAGCTCATTACATGAGGGCGAAACCAGATGGTGAAGAGAAACCATGCGATGAAGGTGAGCCCGGCATCAATGATGGTAGATTTGGCAGTTACTTTGTATCCGCTATCAAGATTTGACATAACTATGTGTTATCAGGCGTTTGTCAGCTTCTGTCGAACCAATTTTCGAGGAAAACCGCCAAGTTGCTTTCGCCTTTCGCATCCATTTTACGGAACCAGGCCCAAATGGGGTGTTTCACGCATGAAGCTTGCGGAGGTTTGCGTGAAGTTCGGTATGCATCACGGATTGTTATTAACTGCCGCGTTTGATAAACTATGGGTACAGTTGAGATCGCAAGAAAACGACAGACAAATTTCAGGCAAAGCGAGAAAAACACAATTCGACTTTAGTTCCAAAACTGAGTCGTTGCTTGGCCCGGCGGATGTGGGACCGCCGGGTTTTTCTCGTTTCTGGACCCGACGCTAGGATTGAATCCACGATTTTGTAGCGGGAAAAGACTGGAAAAGTCGTCCGGTTCGTAAGCTTTTCACTATATCTCCCAGCGGAATAATCAGGGAGCTTTATAAGGCTTAAAATAATTTATTTTAAGTGACGTTTCTGATCAATCGAGGTTGACCTAGACGCGGTCTTTCGTAAAATCCAAAACGTGAACGCGTAAGGTGTGGCCCTATCTTTACCCGGAAAACAATTCAGGAAGTGAAAGCGTCAAAGGGCGGGGAAACGGCTGCCCCTACCTCTGGTAAAGGGGGACGAGACTTAGCGAATGAATCGAGGCTGCTCCTGGCCTTCAGGAAGCGACTCCGTATCGGGAAGTGACCTAAATCTTATAGCGGATTAGTCAGTCAGTGCTTGAGTGGCTAGATTGTAGCCTTTCAGGCCAAGCCCAGCGATTACACCTTTCGAAACCGCACCCGTATGGGAATGGTGGCGAAAGCGCTCGCGAGCGTGGATGTTGCTGATGTGAACTTCGATGGTTGGAATCTTGGAGCCGCTAATGGCGTCGCGTAGGGCGATACTGGTGTGCGAGTACGCGCCCGGATTGAAAACGATTCCATCGCTACCGTTTTCAGCTAGGGTGGAAATCTTGTCGACGAGGTCTCCTTCATGGTTGGATTGATAGAATTCGAATTCAACGTTTGAAAACGCATCCTTCAGGTTATTAGCCAAGTCGTCCAATGTATCGGTACCATAAATCTCGGGATCTCGTTTTCCGAGGCGATCAAGATTCGGGCCATTCAAAACAGCGATTCGTTTCATAGATTTACTTAAAAGCTAGTTGCTCGCGAATTGCACGAATTTTCACAGGGTCGAGTTGGGTGTCAAAGTCGGTAGCGATTTAGAGGGGACAGTCGGTTTTTATGAACTGATAGGGGATGTTGAATTTCGCGGCGGCCTCTTTGGCGAGCGATTCAACGCCAAAGGTCTCAGTCGCGTAATGACCGCACACGTAAAGGTTGAGTTTCGCTTCTTGGGCAATGGTGAAAAAGTGCTGCTTGAGTTCTCCCGTAATCAAGGTGTCAGAACCCGTAGCCTTAACTTGGTCAACCACACTACTTCCGCTACCCGTCACAATACAGATTTTTTCCGGATTGGCGGAGCCGTATTCAATGGATGCGATTTGATCTCCAAAAGTTCTTTCAAGCGAATTACGTAGCGCTTCGCGATCTTTGGACCAATCGCAGACCAACCCCAAATCGGTTCCCTCGTAGGGAAGAAAGGTGCCCTGCTGAGTGGCTCCAATCGCATGGGCCAGTCCTGCAGCATTTCCAATTTCGAGATGAACGTCAAGAGGCAGGTGGCAGGCGTAGACGGCAAGGTTCCCCTCGATGAGCGATTTGTACTTTTCGTACTCCGGGCCAACGATCCGGCATGACCCGTTCCAGAACATCCCGTGGTGGACTATGAGAAACTCGATCCCCGCTTCTATGGCTGATTGAAAGGGAAGAAGTCCTGAGTCTACCGCAGCCCCGATTTTATATACGGTGCCGTTGTTCGCAAACTGAAGGCCGTTGAGGGCTTCTTGGAAGTCGACCACTTCATGCGTTCGGGCGCGTTGATCGCAAAACGAGACAATCTCTTGGAGCTGAGCCATAAAAGAAATAATTTTGGCTAATTGCCAATAGTCGATCTTTTAGCCAATCTGGGATTGAAGTTTAACCAATCTTAAGAAGGTTTTAAAAGAAATCATGTTGCCTGAAGGTTCAGACGAGTCGTCGAGTAGTATCGCGGGGTCGCTAATGTTAGCGCATCCGCAATTGAAAGATCCCAATTTCATGCGAAGCGTGATTCTGATGACAGCCCATGAAGAGGAAGGCTCGCTAGGCGTCGTTATGAACAAGGCGTCCGGTATGGTGCTGGGAGATATTGACGCGGCCTTTGCGGATTTTGGGCTCGAACAGGTACCTCTGTACATCGGGGGGCCTGTTTCTAGTGACCAAGTATTGTTGGCAGCATGGAAATCGGATCACAATTTTGCTGAGTTTCAGCTGTTTTTCGGTCTCGATCCGGCGTCAGCAAAGGCCAAGCTAGAAGAAGATCCCCTATTGAACATTCGAGCGTTTCGCGGTTATGCGGGCTGGGGAGAGGGTCAATTGGAGAGTGAACTTTCGGGCAATGCCTTATTGTTTCCGAAATGGACGGTGCTGCGCTTTTGGAACTTGAGGGGGATTCTCTGTGGCGTCATGTTATCATGAAGGCTGACTTAGAGCTCGGTCTGATGTCGCTCGCCCCCGATTGCCCTGAAGAGAATTAGAAGATTTGAGGCGATTTGGTGGGCAAATGTTTATGACTTTTTGGCGAAAGTGTTGTTGACAGGGGTGTCGGCGAAGTATCTTTTATCGCCCCTTATGAAAGTAGTCTCATCGCTTAAGTCTGCGAAAGCACGCCATCCGAACTGTCAGGTGGTACGTCGCAAGGGCCGTGTTTACGTGATCTGCAAAACGAATCCCCGCTTCAAGGCGCGGCAGGGCTAATTCCAATTTATTCAAAATCGTGAAACAGGACATACATCCGGATTATCACCCAACTGTTTTTATCGACGTATCTACAGGGAAGAAATTCCTGACTCGTTCGACTATCAAGACTGGGCAAACCGAAACGATCGACGGCGTCGATCACGTCAAAGTGATTCGCGATGTGACCATGGACTCACACCCAGTGTACACGGGTGAAAAGCGATTCGTTGACACTGCGGGTCGCGTAGAGAAGTTCCAAAACAAGTTCCGCCGCCGCCGGGCGTAATGCTTTTTACAAGCTATGTCAGGTGACATTGAATATCGGAGATATTCGAATGGCGTAAATTTCAGGGCAAAATGAGTACAACTGACTCGTTTTGCCCTTTTTATTTACAACTATAGAATTTCATCATCACGGTTAGCTATGGAAATCGAAGACATCGGTCTCAATGTGCCGAACATTCTACTCCCAGCCAAGGGAGTCGACTTAAGAAAATGGGCGGTGGTTGCCTGTGACCAATACACCTCGCAGCCGAAGTATTGGGAAAGCCTCAAAAACCTAGTCGAGGGGGGTCCCTCTACGTTGAACGTGGTCTTTCCAGAGGTTTATCTGGAATTGGGTTACGGGCAGGAGCGTATTGAAAGCATCAATGAGACAATGGACGCCTACTTAGAAGAGGGTGTGCTAGAAGATTTGGGTCCTGGTTTTGTGCTGTTAGATCGTAAGACGAGCCATGTCGCATCCCGTAAGGGTCTTGTGGTTGCCTTGGATTTGGAGAAATACCACTACAAGATTGGTTCGCAAAGCCTGATAAGGGCAACTGAGGGAACGATCGAGAATCGACTCCCGCCACGGGTCAAGATTCGCAAGAACGCCAAAATCGAGCTGCCTCACATTATGGTCCTCATTGACGATCCGGATCGAACGGTGATCGAGCCTCTTTTTGGGAAGGAGCTGGAATCTCTTTACGATTTCGAGCTCAACAGTGGAGGAGGGCACCTTAAAGGGTGGCGAGTGGATTCCGAAGAAGATATCGACTCGGTGTACGAGTCTTTGGGGTTACTCAGCGAGCAAACTGTTTTCGACCAGAAGTATGGCGTATCGGGAAAAGGAGTGCTGCTTTTTGCGATGGGAGACGGAAATCACTCCTTAGCCACGGCAAAGAATATTTGGGAAGACTTAAAATCTCAGGCGGACGATCCGTCTGACGTAATGGACCACCCTGCTCGCTACGCTCTAGTTGAACTAATGAACGTACATGATGAAGGATTGGAATTCGAGCCGATCCATCGCGTAATTTTCAATATCGATGTCGAAGATTTGCTGAAAGAGCTGGAGGCCTTTTTCGGCGAGGAAGGATCCTCCATGGCTTTGGAAAAATACGAGACTTTCGAAGCCGTGCAGGACCGGATTGCGAACTTGGGCGAATCGGATCAAGAGCATCGAATTGCTTTCGTGGCGAGGTCGGGGTTTGGCCTCATTCGACTGAGCAATCCAAAGCGAAATTTAGAAGTGGGTAATCTACAGGCCTTCATCGACAAGTATGTCGAAGGAAAAGAATCCGTTGTGGATTATATTCATGGTGAAGACGTAGTTATCGATCTTGGGTCCAAACCCAGCAATATTGGCTTTTTTCTGCCGACGATCGGTAAAAGTGCTTTGTTTAAAACGGTGGTTCTGGACGGCGCTCTGCCGCGGAAGACCTTCTCTATGGGAGAGGCGGACGAGAAACGTTACTATCTCGAAGCCCGTCGGATACAGTAGCGTCTCGCAATAAAGGATTCCAGAAATCTCACTATGGGGCCATTAGCTAATTGGATCGCAGCATCACGACCGAAGACGCTTCCGGCCGCGATTGCTCCGGTGTTGGTAGGTTCGGCGGAGGCCGCTCGGCAGAACGACATTGAGACTTGGCCTGTGTTTATTTGCCTCGTCTTTGCGTTGCTGATCCAAATAGCCACCAATATGGTGAACGACTATTTCGACTATATCCGAGGAGCGGATACAGAAGAAAGGATAGGACCGGAAAGGCTTGTTTCCAGTGGCAGAATCCTGCCCAAGGCGATGATTAGGGTAGCGGTTGGATTGTTTTCCCTAGCGTTTTTCGTTGGTCTTACCATGGTTAGCTACCGAGGCGGTGAAATGTTGATTGTTGGCATTGTTGCAATTGTATTTGGGTACGGTTATACTGGTGGTCCCTATCCGCTTGCGTATCATGGTCTGGGTGACGTGTTTGTTGTGTTCTTTTTCGGAATCGTGGCAACGGTTGGAACCTATTACGTGATTGTGGGAGAGGTTACGTCGTCCGCTTTTCTCTTGGGACTGCCTTTGGGGCTACTGGCCAACAACATCCTTGTTGTTAATAACTACCGGGACTTAGAAACGGATGAAACTGCGGGTAAGCGTACGCTCGTAGTGCGATTCGGTAGAGGTTTCGCGCGAAGACAGTATCTGTTGCAGCTTGTGACTGCATTTCTCTCTGTTAGTATCTATTTGGGTATGACACAGAATTTTTGGGCAGCCCTTGTCTTCTTGATGATTCCAGTAGGAGCAGGATTGGTGGTTGCCTTACGAAAGACAGAAGGAGTCGCATTGAATCAGCTTTTGGAAAAAACCGCCCAATTGTTGCTTTTATTCAGTATTCTTTTAGCAGGAGGGATCTTCCTCTCAGCCATTGACAACTGAGATTCTCTACTAGCCTGTATATAAAAAAGCCTTCCTGATACAGGAAGGCTTGAAACAGAAAACCTGAAAAAATCGCTTATGCGTTAGCTTCGAGCTTAGCCTTGAGATCATCTTTTCCCACCATGCCGACGAACTGGTCGGCGAGTGAGCCGTCCTTGAACAATAGAAGCGTGGGGATTGCACGAATATTGTATTCGGCTGCAATTGTGCTGTTCTCGTCGACATTAACCTTTGCGATTTGAACTTTTCCATCCAGCTCTCCTGAGAGTTCCTCTAGTATGGGAGCGATCGCCTTGCAAGGTCCGCACCATGGCGCCCAAAAATCGACGAGTACCGGCACGGCAGCAGTGCTGATCGTGTCTCTAAAGTTCTGTTCGTTCAGTGTAGTGATTGCTGACATGGTATTATAGAGTTTTGAAAATCATTAACGCAAAACTGATGGAAATAGCTGCACACAACAAAGCGAGTAGTGCCGAAAGCTTACTTTTATTAGCTCTGTTCATGGAGTACTCCTCCAGCAATGTCAATGAGCTGCCATCGGATCCGCTTGAGAGCACAACCTCGTCGCTTCCTTCCTCGGTCTCAACGAATAGCGTTTCGTTTGCCTGGCTGTGATCTAGCGTGAGTTTACGCTCAGCCGTTTCGCTATTTGTTGGTTGGTATGGGTCGGACATATCGCGGATCAACTTTCTTTTGGGCCCTAGGCAGGACTGTTCTTCTGGATAAGATCCGAAAGGTGTTGGGGTTCAATAGTGCGGAGGGTCTCTCCCTTGTTCTTGATGTCCTCGAAGGTTTTAATGACGGTTTCGGTCATTCGTTCGTGGGTGTCCTGCGAACCCCCAACGATGGAAAACTCCTCGGCTTGAGTGATTCTTTTATGGCCGTCGTCGTTGTCTAATCCGAATCCTAAAAGGTGGGCATGCTGTACATCTTTATTTTGCACAGTCTCAAATTGATTCAATTGGAGCTAGTTTCAAGCTCGTTTTCCAATCCTGCATTAGCTGATGTCTCGGACTGCGGTGATTGGATACGGTCTACTTGGAAATCGGAGAAGGACTGGTTTTGGACGATTGTAAGTCGTTTTAGTCGAACCAGCTCAAGAATCGCGATGAAGGTGACGACGAGCAGTTTCAGGCTGCACTTACCCGGAAAAAGGGCAGAAAACTCGAAAGAGGGCTCGGATTCCATTTTCTCGATGAGCATCTCCATTTGATCCACCACAGTGAGAGCGTCGTCCTGGATCTCTCCTAAAATGAGCTTTTCCGAAAGCCTTCTCAGAACAATATTGTAAGAGTTCCAGACGGAAATCTTGTCCTCTGGCCTCAGTGGCCGAACTGGGCCTTCCGCCTTGCCCACAGCATTGTAGTCTCGGGTGAGTCGCAGCGCGGCATGATCTGAAAGTTCATCAAGTTTGTCCGCTGCCTCTTTGAACTTCTTGTACTCGAGTAGCTGGTGAACGAGTTCCCAACGAGGATCTAGATTCTCATCATCATCGTCGTCTGAGACTGAACGCTGGTGTTTTGGCAAGAGAAGGCGGCTTTTGATCTCCATTAGTGTCGCAGCCATTACGAAGAAATCACCGGCGATCTCCAGTTTCACCTCTTGGAGGCTGTTGAGCACATCTAGGTACTGATCGAGTACGATTTCGATTGGGATGTCGTAGATGTCGATCTCGTGCTTTCGGATTAAGAAAAGCAGGAGGTCTAGGGGACCTTCAAAAACGGACAACTTTATTCTAGGATCAATCTCTGCGACCACGAAATGAGTTCAGTTTTGATCGAACCACAGTGGCAATGACAAAAGTCGAATTGTGAATAAGTTAGCGGATTGAGTGCTGTTTCACTTATTCGTTCGCTGGAATGTACCCGGCGAAGATGAGCGCTTGAAAGACGCGACGTAGAGGCCATCGCCATTAAAGTCCCTCGGGAAGACCGTAACGCCGCGTCCATTCTCGGAGAGGCCGAACTTGCTAGCGATTCGGCTGTGTTCGAATTCGGAATGGTTTTCGAGGAATCGTCGGGCCACCTCCTGGTTCTCAAATCGGGAAAGCGAACAAGTGCAATAAACTAGTAGGCCGTTTGGTTTCACAAACGCCGCATACTCGCTGAGCAAGGCAAACTGCTTTTCCGCTGCGTCCATTAGCTCCTTCTCGTTTGTCTGGCGCATCAGGTACGGGTGGCGGCGCCAGGTCCCCGAACCCGAGCAAGGAGCGTCGACAAGGACTCCATTGAAGCGTCTACCGGTCGGTAAATGCCTAACCACAGAAATATTGTGAAATCCCGCTCGCTTAGACCTTTGGATCAGTTCGTCCAGTGCTCTAGGGCGAGGATCGTAGGCGAACACTCGGCCTTTCGAGCCCACTAGCTGTGCCAATTGTAGTGATTTTCCGCCTGCACCCGCGCAGGCGTCGAACCAATCCCCAGTGGGTTCGGGATCGATGAGGTGAAGTAGTATTTGAGAACTGATATCCTGTATCTCAATATTTCCTCTCTTATAGTCGTCACAGTTTTGGACCGGAAAGTCGGGAGGGCAGTGAATCGCATCAGGAACTGTTTCGTGCACGGCAGGACGTTGAGCACTTTGGGGAAGCCCGGCACTAAGATGTGTCGCGATGGACTCGCGGTCTCCCTTTTGTACGCGTATCCAAAGGGGAGGACGGGAAAATAGAGCAAGTAAATCCTCGACGTCGAGTTCACGGAACAAGTGCCTTGAAAACCAGCTTGGAATGAGCGAGGAGAGCTCATTGTCGGACCTTCCAATGATTCGATGACGAGCTGTTTCAGAGGACTCAACGGGTAAGGATGGGTCTATCGTAGAATACAGCTTTGCAATGTCTGGAGTTGAGGTAGCCAATGATATCAGTGTATCCATAAATTCGTTCGCTGAATCCGCTAGAGCTTCCAGCCAAGGCTGATACCTTAGGTAGGTGTATATCAACTCACGGTACAATCTCCGGTCTCTCGAACCGAATTGGCTGCGATCTCTAAAATACCGATTGAGGTTTCGAGGGAAATTCTCTCCTAGGTTTTGTAGGGCCGGAATCGCTTGAATGAGTTCGAACAGTATCCGTCGCTGATTAGCTGAACGGCGGGTTTGGATATCGTTATGGTCCATCCGATCCCCGTGTTGTCACTGGTATTGGCAACTTATTCGTCGAAAAGGTCGATTCCGATACGCACTCCAAAATCACTCTCCCGACGGTTTCCTTCGTAGAATCGCAGTTCGTATTTGATTCCGTATTTTTCCAGGGCCCGCTGCATAAATCCAATACGTTGCTCGTAGTAGGTATCCGATTTCTGGTCGAATTTTGCGACGGCATACACTTTTAAATTCTCGTTTAGGCTGTATTCGCAGAAAGCAAAATATTGTTCGATATGGCTCCTTAGAAAGTGGTTTCCGAATCCTACCTTCCAATAGCCGGGATCCGTAATAGCAACACTTGTATTCAATTCCCGGGTAAAGCTTTCTTCGAGGCTGTACCGGGAGAAAAAGTCTAGCTTAAGCCAGGGAGCTGGGGTGATTTCAATGTCGGACACAAAGTCGGAGAAATCCTGTCCTTGATTGAAGTCGTCCACAAGGTAGTCGATCGCAAAGTCGAGTCTTGCTAGGTCGCGAGAACCGTATTCCTCGTCTTTGGTCTGGATCCGATTGCGAAATTCTACCCGCGTTATGTTGTGTTCGCCGATGGAGTCGATATCTCGGCGATCCTCCAGATCGATCGGAGTCAAGTAATTGGAAAAGGCTGGGATGTCAAAAGTGGCATTCGCAGTATTGCTATCGAGATCTGGGGCGTAGCGGTAGGAAATGACGGGTTCGAAAATATGCCGAATACCGTCGATATTCCAGACCTCGTTCTTAAATTCCCTTTGACTGTAGGCGGTGAATTTCAAATCGAATCCGAGATCACCGTATCCACGCGTTCCCTCTTTGATTGATGGCCGTTGAAGAGCATGCGTGTAGTCGCCAAAAATCGATAGGGGCGTCAGACGATATGGAGAGAATAAACCAAAATCACTGGCCTCGGTCCCTAGCACGTTGTCGAAGTAGTGAATCGCTTTGACCCCAGCTTTTGTGGTAAGTGTGACACCTGATTTTAGTGGTCGAGTGTGTCGAAAGCCGTAATAAGCGTCTACCCGGTCGGCTTTGCTCTTAATCGGGAACTCATTGAGCTTGTCGTTGCGGAGTTTGGCGAAGGAAATGCTACCGCTGTGGGTGAGCCCTTTGGCGATTTGAGTTGGGAAGAAGTCGAATCTCAGTTCGGGAAGTCTCTCCGTGAAGGTCTGGAAATGGTTGGGGCTGATCCTTGAAAATAGAGTCGTCTGCCAGTTTTCACCGCTGTAGTTAGCTTCTATATACGTGTCAGGGTCTTGCATCTCGTCAAACGAGTCTTCGTTGAATTCTCTAGTGACTTCGCTGTCAGACCACCATCGTCCATAGGCAGTCAATGCTCCGCTGTCGCCCCAGTTTTGGTTGTGTTGCCACTCGGCGAAAAAGCGTTCATCATCAATTGGATTCCCTGTTATAAGATCAGGAGCGATTTCCTCGAGCGAATCGTCAATGAATCCAGAAGTAAACGATCCGAAACTCGTTTTCTCATTTTCGTCAAAGTTGTATTCGAAAGCGGGTCCCGCAAGAATTCCCCGTTTAGTCGTTAAAGCCAGGTTGCCCCCCGCTCGAAAGTTGGAATTGATCGGAACCCGTGCTTCACCGCCAATGGCACCTCCGATATGGCCAGAGTAGTCGAGATTCGCTTTGAAAATATTCCGTTCCGCATCGATCGGTTGGGATACGTTGGGGATGATGAAAAAAGGAACGACCCCGAGCTTGAATGAGATGCGTCTTCCCTGGATTTCCTTTTGATCCACGATCGCAATCTCATTGGCCCTTGCTTTAAACAAATAAGTGCCAGGCTCACCTGGATGGAAGTTGATATTCTCAAATTTGAAGTTGTTTGGATTTCCAACTAGTAAGCTGCCGGAGACGAAGTACTTTCCATTTCCGACTCGAAAGTTTTCTGCGCGAGCCTGCTGATCGTCCAAACTGTAATCGAGAAGATCGGCGACGAGCCGAATGTCGTAGCGGGTAAATATGACGTTTCCGGTCGCGATGGCCCGATTTGTTTGGCGATTGAGCCGAATTTCATCCGCTGAAATGAGCCAGTCGCCGTAGGAAAGCTGGGCGTTTTCGGATGCAACCAGGTCCCCAGTATTGGTATCGATGACGATCGGAGTGCTTAGTGTAGCATCGAATCCTTCAGATTGAGCACGCACAGCGACACAAAAAGCGGAAAAAAATAGACCTGTCGCGACGAGGTGCCAAGCGTTGTGATTCAGGATTCTGGCCATGGTTTTTGGAAGAACTAGAGGCGGCGTCTTGGCGACGCAAGGCTGATAATCGGAAGGGAAATGATTTGAACGCTTGCTTAGGAAAAAGTTGCGCCGGACAAGGAAATTGTCGCTGGTATTGGGACTTATTGTCTTGAGTCAGTAGTGTAGGAATGCCATCGGAAACTAAAATTGTCCTCAATTGCAGTCTACGGACAGGGACTATCGCCCATGATCATTGCTAAAAAAGAACTCGAAGCCTTTCGGAAAGCCCAGATGAGCACACCCCATGGGGTGCTTGGAATGCATCCTGCCAAAGTTAAAGGGAAACAAGGCCTCGTGGTGCGGGCTTTTGTGAGCGACGCTAAGAGTTGCGAAGTGGTCGACATCGAGAATGAGGCCCTGATCCGCTACCCAATGGAGCGATTGAGCGAGGACGGATTTTTTGAAGGGTTCATCGAGGGTAGCGACGAGGTTTTCGAATATCGCCTGAGAGTGGAGACGAGCGATTTGGAGATTCGCCAATTTTATGATCCCTACTCCTTTCTGCCGACGATGGGCGAATCGGACCTCTATTTATTTAACGAGGGCAACGAGCACCGAATTTTCGAAAAGCTAGGATCTCGGCCGAGAGTGTTTGATGGGGTTCCTGGAGTTAGCTTTGCCGTATGGGCGCCAAATGCAACTAGCGTTTCAGTTGTGGGGAGCTTCAATAACTGGGATGGACGCTACCACCCTATGCGAATTTTGGGCTCCAGTGGGGTTTGGGAACTCTTCATTCCCGGTTTGCGGGTCGGTGAGATGTACAAGTACCAACTGGTTGGCAAGGGGGGAGGACTCTTCCTAAAAACGGATCCGTACGGTGCCTACTTTGAGGCGCCGCCGAATAATGCCACCATCGTTTATGATCACGGCAAATATGAATGGGGTGACAAGGAGTGGCTCGGTGAACGCCAGTCAAGGCAAGCCTTGGACAAACCCATGTCGGTTTATGAAGTCCATTTGGGTTCGTGGAAGCGTAGATGGGAAGAGGATAAACGACCGTTAACTTATGAGGAGCTCGCCAAGGAATTGGCTGAATATATTCTAGAACAAGGCTTTACCCATATTGAACTAATGCCTGTTGCGGAGCATCCCTTTGACGGAAGCTGGGGGTATCAAGTTACTGGTTACTTTGCTCCGACGCACCGATTTGGCACACCAGACGACTTCAAGGCGTTTATCGACTATATGCACCAGCGAGGGATCGGGGTTATAGTGGATTGGGTTCCCGCTCACTTTCCGAGAGACACTTTCGCTTTAGCGACCTTTGATGGAACCCATCTTTACGAGCACGAGGACCCGCGGCTTGGGGCTCACCAGGACTGGGGGACATTGATTTTTAATTACGGACGCCATGAAGTGCGATGCTTTCTAGTGTCTAACGCTTTAGCTTGGCTAGAATATTTTCATATAGACGGGCTCCGGGTCGACGCAGTTGCCTCTATGCTCTATCTCGACTATTCCAGAGAGGAAGGAGAGTGGATTCCGAATAAGTATGGCGGTAATGAAAATTTGGAGGCGATCGCTTTCATGAAGGAAGCGAACAACCTGGTCCATAAATACCATCCGGGGGTCTTGATGATCGCGGAAGAGTCGACGTCCTTTGCAGGTGTAACAAAATCAACTGAAGAAGGTGGCCTAGGTTTTGATCTTAAGTGGAATATGGGCTGGATGCACGATAATCTGCTTTATTTTGGAAAAGACCCTATCCATCGAAAGTATCATCAAGGGAATCTTACCTTTGGCATGCTCTATCAGTATGCCGAAAACTTCATTACGGTTTTCTCGCATGACGAGGTCACTCACGGGAAAAAGTCGATGCTGCTAAAGATGGGGGCAGGTTCAATAGTGGAGAAGTCTCAGACACTGAGGGCGCTTTACGGCCACATGTGGGCCTATCCGGGAAAGAAGCTGCTGTTTATGGGTTCGGAGTTTGGGCAGTCCGAGGAATGGAACTATGCAGGCAGCCTCCAATGGCATCTGTTCAAGTACAAAGACCATTCGGGGATCTCGGATCTGATTCGCGACTTGAACAAGCTTTACCGAAGGGAGCCAGCGTTGGCTGAAACCGATTTTGACTCAAATAGCTTTCGATGGGTCGCTTGTTGGGATTCCGAGGCGAGCGTGATCAGCTATTCGCGAACCGCTCCTGACGGGCACAACATGGTCTTGGTTGTAGCCCACTTTACGCCTATCGAGCGTACGAATTATCGGATTGGGCTGCCGCGTCCCGGCTTTTGGAGAGAGATCCTAAACACAAACTCCAGTTTTTATGGAGGAAGCAATTCGGGTAACGGCTCTGGATTAGCGTCGGAAGCTCATCCGTTCGACGAGCTTCCCCAGTCGGCAGAATTCACGCTCCCTCCCTGCTCAACAATGATATTCAAGTTGGAAGGCTAAGTCGCCTTTGCAATCAATAGAGAAGAGGGCTGGCGTCTTGGTTTTCCAGTAGCTCGGTCTTTATCTTGGTAATCCCTGAATCGAGAATTTTCTCGAAGCGATGCATTTACAGAGAAGTCGAGTGTTGGACGATTGAGTCAGAACCTTTACTTCGGTCAATCAGAACAATTTCTAAGGGACCGCGTCTAGCGATCGACACCTCTTTTAATTCTTCAGTTCGGAAGCTCAGTTTGCGACGTTTGGTTACCTTGCCATGGAGAGGACTCTCCCAGTTATCTACAACTTTAGAAGCGGGATATCGTAATTCGCGTTCCCGCTTCGTTTCAATCGATTTAAGTTTTTGATGTAGATTCATATTTCTCCCGACAAAAAGAGTACACTCCGTTTATCCATTGAGTGGGAAGTTCTAAGCCTATTAGGGTTCAATGAAAGCTGCTTCGGATGGAAGCTTAGGAGCGGAGTGCAATTTCATTTGAGTTATTACAAACCAATAGGATAAAATTTAATAGCGTAGCTGGTTCAGAGGATGTTCACTTCCAGTCGGACCGTCGGAGGGGCTGTATTAGCTGAACAGGCTCAACTGGTCTTCGTTGTGCTCGACGCGTATTTTTTTGCGCGGCTTTGCTTTTGGCATAGGCGAACTCACGGCTACTGTCGAATCGTCGGATTCAAGCTTTTGCAGGATTTCCTTAGCCCGATCGATTACCGGTTGGGGAAGCCCTGCGAGTCGGGCTACTTGGATGCCGTAGCTCCTGTCAGCAGCTCCTTTTACGACCTGCCGAACGAACACGATGTCGTCATTCCACTCTTTTACAGCGACCGAGAAATTCTCGAGTCTATCCAGATGGGTCTCCAGTTGGGTCAGCTCTTGGTAATGGGTCGCAAAGAGCGTTTTGGGTCCTGCGTCCAATTCGCGATGCAGATGCTCAACCACAGACCAAGCGATGCTGAGGCCATCATAGGTGCTCGTGCCGCGGCCAATTTCGTCCAGTATGATGAGGCTGTGTCGCGTAGCGTTATTGAGAATGTTAGCCGTCTCGTTCATCTCTACCATGAAGGTAGAGTTTCCGCGGGCAAGATCGTCGCTCGCCCCGACTCGCGAGAAAATTCTGTCGACCAGTCCGATCTTCGCGGAAGTAGAGGGAGTCCAGCATCCGACTTGGGCGAGGAGAGTAATGAGAGCCACTTGCCGAACAAAGGTGCTTTTCCCCGCCATGTTCGGCCCTGTGATCAAATGTATCTGACTTTCGGATGCGCTGATTTGTGAATCATTGGGAACGAATGCCTGGCTGCTTGCGAGTCCCGATGCATTTTGTTTAAGCATTTGCTCCACGACGGGGTGGCGGCCTTGCAAAATTTCAATCGTATCGGACTCTTCGAGCTCGGGCTTGCAGTAGTTCCACAGGCGAGCGATCTCAGCCCATCCGCAAAACACGTCGAGTTCGGCCAACGCGGAGGCTGTCTGGATTAGCGGCCCAGATTCCTCGAGTACGGCAGCGACTAAACCGGCGAAAAGCTCTTCCTCTCTTCGTTTACTGTTTTCTTCTGCGTGGAATATTTCCTTCTCCTTCTGCTTTAAACTCTCGGTGACGTATCGCTCACCGTTGACCATTGTTTGTTTGCGTATGTAGTCGTCGGGTACGAGGCTGAGATTTGACTTGGAGATTTCGATGAAATAGCCGAACGCATTGTTGAACTTGATTCTCAAGTTCTTGATTCCCGTGCGTTCTCTCTCCTCAGCCTCAAGGTTTGACAACCATAGTTTGTTGTCCGTGGTCAGTGAAAGCATGCTATCGAGGGTATCGTCGTAGCCTTTGGCAATGTACCCCCCACCGGAGAGATTGTTGGGCAGTTCCTCTTTGAGTCCCTTGTTGAGAAGTTCAGCCAAGTGGGGAAGGGTGTTGAGTTGGGAGGATATAGAGTCGATTGGAGTTCCCGTAAACGGAGCTAGTGTATCGAGGATTTCTGGTAACTGGTTGAGGGTGTCTCGAATGCCGCCGAGCTCACGCGGATTGCGAAGCCGGTTCTGCAGGCGACCCAAGATACGCTTGATGTCGCGAACGGACTTCAAAAGGTCTTGGATTTCTCTTACGGCCAGCGGGGATTTCACGAACTGCTCCACACTGTCCTGCCGGCGTCGTAGCTCGTCCAGTCGACGGTCAGGGGAAATGAGCCATTGCTCGAGCTGACGGGCACCGGATGCAGTGGTCGTTTTATTGATGGACTGAAGGAGGCTACCCTCGCGGGTTCCACGGGTTGATTTGAAGATTTCGAGATTTCGTAGGGTGGCGGGATCTAGAAGAAGAGAGGCTGCACAACTGTATTCGCGAATGGAAGACAGGTTGGCTGGCTTTGCCCGCAGATTCTCTGTCACATAATGAAGCACTGCACCGGCGCATCCCAACGCAGGATGGTCCTTGTCGATCCCAAAGCCCTCTAGATTGATAACTCCAAGTGTGTCCATTACGGATTGGACTCCGGCGTCGATATCGAAGTTGTAACCAGGAAGCTCGGTGACGGATCGGGTCGTTAGGAAGTGAGCTAGTTCATCGTGAGTAGAGCCATCATGGGCCATGGCTCTCCAGCGATCTTCCTCGCCTTCCATGACAAGCATTTCAGCCGGATCGATCGACGTTAGCACGGGCATGAGGTCATCGACCGATTTACCGGTGGCGATTTGGAATTCGGCTGTGGACAGGTCGAGCCAGCAGAGGGACGCGCCCGACTTTTCCAGCTCGAATGCGGCCAGGTAGTGATTTCGACTCGATTCGATCTGGTTGTCCTCGATTGTGGTGCCAGGTGTGAGGATTCGAGTAAGCGAGCGCTTGACGAGTTTTCCCGGTTGGGGAGTTTCCACCTGATCGCATATGGCCACTTTTTTTCCGGCCTGGAGAGCTTTTCTGATATACTGCTCCGCGGCGTGGTAGGGAATACCCGCCATGAAGTAGTCGCTCCGTTTTGTAAGAGTGATTCCTAGCAGGTGAGACCCGATTTCTGCGTCCTCGTGAAACATTTCGTAGAAGTCACCGAGACGAAAGAGGAGCAGCGTGTTCGAGGGCAGGTTACGCTTAACCTCGAAGTACTGCTGCATCATGGGAGTTATCTTGCCTTTAGCCATATTCTGACGAGCGGAGGGAAACTTTGTAAGTAATCTCTGGCTCAATTCGGTCGCAAGAAAAAAGGCTGATAGTTCGAGCGTAGTTTTACGACCAAGCGGAGTGGTACTTGCCTCTGATGGTTGTCTTCTTGACTCATTGAGATTGGCGCCAATGACTCGGCCCGTTTATCGTGCTATGAATCTATTCCATCGTGAGTTTGGAGACTCGACTAAATCGCCCCTCCTGGTGCTGCATGGTTTGCTGGGCTCCTCTCGAAATTGGCAGGGTGCAGGTTCGGATTTAGGGAAGCATTTTCATGTTCATTGTTTGGATTTGAGAAACCACGGAAAGTCGCCGCACGCATTTCCGCATTCCTACGATGCGATGAGAGATGACGTTATTGAGTGGATGAAGGGTCGAGAGATCGAAAGCGGTCATTTACTCGGGCACTCCATGGGTGGGAAACTGGCCATGAAGATTGCCTGTGAAAATCCAGAAAAAGTGCGACGCCTTGTGCTTGTAGACATATTGCCGAAGCGGTATCCGGGATCCCAAGACTCGGAATATGATGCAATGAATGCGATTGACCTCGAGAAACTGGGTTCGCGCAAAGAGGCGGACGAGCTACTTGAGAAAGCCGTTCCTGACTGGGGGAAACGGCAATTCCTGCTCACGAATTTGTCTCGGAGAAAGGAAGGTCCCGGTTTCTGCTGGGTGGTCAATATTAAAGCTCTAGAGGCGAATCAGCGAGAGATTGAAGGATCGCCCTTGGGGCCGGAGGATCGGTTCGAAGGTGAAACTCTTTTTGTAATGGGGGGGGAGTCGAAATACTCGGAGCCATCAGACTATCCGGGATTGAATCGATATTTTCCGAATAGGGTTGTCGAAGTGATGGAGGAGAGTGGGCATAATCCTCATTTCGAGTTTCGAGAGGACTTCGTTTCGCGAGTTGCCAAATTCCTGGATGGAGGCGACACTGGCATCTGATGGAGTTTCTGGTGCTCAAGGTCTTGCTGTTTGCTTTTGCGCTCTTGGATGGGATATACTTGGGGGTCTTGGTTCATGAGCTCGGGCATGCATTGGTGGCGCTTAGTTTGACAGGTCAGACGGTGAAGCTGAAAGTCGGTCTTAGTAAGCAGCCCGTTAAATTATATTGGGGGCGGATGTCGATTGAGCTAGGCATAGAGGGATTTCGATATGGTTCGACCACTTACGATCGGTCTCAGGAGACTTCGAAAACTCAACGCTGGATCGTAGCGGGGGGTCCTATCGCTTCCTTATTTGTTACCGCGACTCTAGGTATGAGCTTGTATAGATTTGAGGCTTGGAGTTGGATATGGATTGCGGTCCTAGCGTTTTTTGTTGCCAATTTAAGGATACTGATAACCGCTTTGTGGCCCATGGAGTACAGGAATCCACAGAAGCCGGAGGAAGTGTGGCTAAGCGATAGCCTTGATTTCTGGCGAATGGGAAAACTGTAGCGCGAAGCGGTCCTGTTTTTAGTAGTCTACTAGGTCAGCCACCTTGACCTCGAACAATGCCCGGCCCTCGTTGGCAATGATGAGGGTTTCCTGGTCGTCCCAGCAAATCGCTTCGCATTGTCCCGCGCTGATGCGCAGGGTCGTTGCGATCCCCTCCAGGTAGTTGCGAGAGTTCTCGGGGCGCTCAAACACCCACACGCTCGAAGTCGTGAGGACCGCGAGCCTTTTTCCATCGGGAGTGGCGTCTGCCCCAGTAACTCGAGGACCGATGTCGAACTCTCCCACAAGTTTTGGGTGGTTAATTTCATCCGCTCTAAGTGATTCAAAGCAGTAGAGCCTTGTAGCGGTGTCACCGAGGCTCTTGGTTAGGACAAACAGCTCCTCCTGAGCCCAAAAAATCGCTTCGCAATCATAGATCCGGCGCTTAGGAGGAAACTCCATTTGCTCAGGATACTCGAATCGATAGGTAGTTCCCTTGATTCGGGTACCGACTTTTGGTTTGAGGGGCTCCTTAAGAAAATGTATAGCGAGGTCGCGCCGGGTGTTTAAAAAGTTTCCAAAGTCACCCAGGTAAAGATTGCCTGAGTTGTCAGTGGCGACGTCCTCCCAGTCGATATTGGTAAGTCCAGTCGGGAATGCTGCGACAAGCGAGCCGTCTTTTAGGATCGCGAAAATACGCGACCCGCTCGACGAATCATTGTGAACCCAGTAGATGTCGTTGGTCTGGCGGCTCTTGGTAATTCCGCTACACTCCCGAATCCCTATTCCAGAGATTCTTGCGTAGGGTTCGAGTTTCTCTGCCTCGGAAGTACAAGAGAAATTCAGCGCCCAGACCGAACACAGCAGTGTAATAGAGATCCTGATGGACCTTTTGGTAGTGTGTTTGGTCGGCGTTTTGGGCGGAATTGAGAGCATTTGATAGTAGAAAGACCGTTTCCGATTGCTTCCTCAAGGCAATGAAGTACTGAGAATGCATTTCTGACCTTTCCACATCGTTTGATCGGCTGGCCGCAGTATTAGTTCCAAAAGGGAATTATGATGTGCCCGCTGGAATCCCGAGCATGGTCGCGGAAAGGGCGGGCAGATAATTTGATATGAGTGATTCACAGCAGCAGAACAGTCAATTCACCGTGCTGATCGTAGATGACGACGATGAGATTCGCTACTCTTTGGAACGCGTCCTGGGAAGTCGAGGTTATCGGATTGATACCGCTTCGAGCGGAGAGGCCGGAATCGAAAAAGTAAGGAACGGACCAACTCCCGACTTGATCTTCATGGATATTCGGATGGGTGGCATCACGGGTCTGGAAACCTTGCAGCACATGCGTTCAATCAATTCGAATTTGCAAATAATCCTCATGACGGCATTTGGAACTGCGCAAACGGCTATTGAGGCAATGAAATTTGGAGCCCACGACTATGTAATGAAGCCGTTTGATCCGGAGAAGGTTTTGAGTCTAGCGGCCTCGGCGATCAACGCCACGAGAGATTTGAAGTCAGCCTCTAAGCCAAGTAAAAAGGTAAATAGCGAGGATTACAAAGAAGGCATTGTGGGAAACTCCGCAGCTATGCAGGAGGTATTCAAAATTATCGGTCAGGTAGCGGCTAGCGATGCCACGGTTTTGGTTACTGGCGAAAGTGGTACTGGAAAGGAGCTGATCGCGAATTGCATCAACCAGCACAGCCTTCGATCAGGTGGCCCCTTTACGGCAGTTAATTGTGCGGCGATTCCAGACAATCTGATCGAGAGCGAATTGTTTGGGCATGAGAAAGGAAGCTTTACCGGGGCGACGGCTCAGCGAATTGGCAAGTTTGAGCATTGCGATAGGGGAACGATATTCCTGGATGAAATCGGAGACATGGCTCTGGCAACCCAGACTAAGATTCTAAGAGTTCTCCAGGATGGCGAAATTCAGAGGGTCGGGGGTTCCGAAACTATCAAGGTCAATGTGCGTGTGATCGCGGCCACCAACAAGGTCCTGGAGAAAATGGTCGAAGAGAAAGAGTTTCGAGAAGACCTGTATTACCGGCTGAATGTATTTAGAATTCGGGTACCATCTTTGAGTGAGCGCATCGTGGATATTCCTTATATAGTTGACTACATGCTGCAGAAGCTCGTCAAAGAGAGAAAGGCGAAAGCGACTCGCCTGTCAGACGAAGCCATGGCGACCCTCGTTCGATATCCGTGGCCGGGTAATGTGCGAGAATTGGGTAACGTTGTCTACCATAGTGCGGTTGTCGCCCAGGGGGACATCATCCTGATGAAGGACCTCCCTGACACATTGAGTAAGTCAGAAGGGGCGCCAGTTACTGCCCCCGAGCCGCTGCCGGCTCAAGATCTGGTTACCGCGAATCATGAGCCCGTTGTTTCGAGCGTGCCTGCACCCGTGATCGATCCACCGGAAACTGGGCTTATTAGGGGCGAAACGCTCCAGTCAAGTTTTGACACGATTTATGAAACGGTGAAAGATCGGGAGGGGAAGCGCATTCTTTCCTACATCGAAAAGCAGATGATTCAGCGGGCGGTTTCGGATACAGGCGGAAATCAGGCTCGCGCGGCAGAAATCCTCGGTATTACTCGAAACACGCTCAAAAAGCGTCTCGACGAGTATGCCTCGGGGGAAGGCTGAGCCGTCTGAGGGAAGGGCTCATTGTATGGGTTTGACTCGCTATTAAATTGCAAAGGCTTGCAGAAATCGCGAAAATGGGATGCGAAAGGGAGGGATGAATATTGCGTTAATGTTTTCTGGCCAAGGCGCCCATAAAGTTGGTATGGGCAAGGACTTGAGTGAGAAAAGTCCCCTTGCACGCGAGATTTACGACCGTGCGGACCAACTGCTAGGTTGGAAATTGTCGGACTTCAGCTTTGAAGGACCCGAGGAGGTGCTTACCAAGACAGGCATTTGCCAGCCAGCCCTCTTTACGCACGGCTACGTAGTTTACAAGCTCCTAGAGGAGAAAGGCTTTCTCGGTGACGCCATAATAGCGATGGGGTTGAGTCTCGGAGAAGTTACCGCCCTTGCTGTCGCCGGGGTGTACGATTTTGATATGGGTCTAAAGATTGTAGCCGAGCGGGGCCGCCTCATGCAGGAAGCTTGTGAGGCGAGCGACGGTTCGATGGCCGCAATTATCGGTGTCGATCGTGAAACGGTCACCGCATTCTGTGAAGCGCACGATGTGGAGATTGCGAACTTGAACTGCCCTGGCCAGATCGTCATTTCCGGGGAAACGGCAAAAATTGAAGCCGCTGTCGAGGCAGGAAAAAAAACCGGATTTCGCCGGATCATGATATTGAATGTCGCCGGTGCTTACCACAGTCGGCTCATGCACCCTGCTTGCGATCCCTTTAAAAATTTCCTCGCGGAAATCGAGCTTTCAGAACCCAAGTACACCGTCTTTTCAACCACAACGGGCTCCAAAATCTCGGATCCGGAAGAAATACGCAAGTCACTGGTTGCCGCTCTCGTTTCACCCGTTTTCTGGGAAGATTGTATGGTGGCGGCTGCTGCCGATGGAGCGGACATGTTCTACGAGCTTGGCATGAACGGCATTCTCAAAGGACAGCTGAAACGTACGAACAAAGATCTCCTCAGTGCCAGCTTTGAGACCTGGGAAGAAGTCTCAGCGATTTCAGTGGTCTGCTGAGTGTACGGCGCTGATTTGCGCAGCCTCTCCATGAGGCGGACCGAATTCCTAGTCATTCGGCTCTTAAATCGTAGCAGATGAGCCGGGTGTTTGATCCGTCGACGCCCTTGTCATTCTGGCCGACATAGAGGAGACCTTTGCTCAGGGTTGGGAGGGCCCAGGTTTGGCGGGCGAGAAAAAGATGGGTCCGGTCAAGCTCACGGTAACCTGTGGGGTTGAGGTCGATCCAGGCGAGGTGTCCGTATTGACCCAATACAAGGCATCGCCCGTCGACAAGTAGGAAAGATGCCAAGGCGGGGGCTAGATTGTATTCCTGCTCCCGGCCATCGTTGGTCACCGGAGTAATCCATTCCGGTTCGGTTCGCCACATTTCCTCTCCGGTTTCGAGCTCGATGCAAACGATAGGGACATTTTGAGGGCCGTGCCCATCAATCCCATACAAGTAACCGTCCTTGTGAATAGCGGTCATGAAGTGGGTGTTGAGTATCTCGTTGGTCCAGATCGGGGAGCAGGATCCATCGCTTTCGATGCCCACTAAGGCTCCGCCGGCTCCGTAGCATTCGGAAATGTAAACCTTGTTGTCGACGACTACGGGTGACGAGGCGTTGACGGATTCGTAGCGATTCCCTCTCCAGGGAAAACGACTGTCAATTTTCCCATTTTCCGGGTTAATGACGAGAAGGCCACCCGTTGCGGGTCGACTTTCGCCTCCGGCGAAAACGAAGATGCGTCTTCCAGCAATTGTGTCAGCCGGAATAGGAGACGCGTAGCTGGGTCCCCATTCACTTCCGGCACCCCACAGCATTGCGCCAGTGTGTTTGTCGAAGGCGGCCACGCAGGGACCACCGGGTGCTCCGATGTTGACGATAACTCGACTGTCTTCGAGAAGTGGTGTCGCGGTCGCTCCAAAAAAATCTAGGGTGCGGCCAAACTCAGTTTTAAGATTTCGTTGCCAGAGCAATTGTCCCGTTTTCAGATCGAGGCAACTGAGTATGGCTTCAACTCCATAGGTGTAGACGAATTCTCCGTCGCTGATGGGCTGGCATCGAGGCCCATTGCTAAATCCGTACCGGTCCTCGTACTGAGTGGGATAGGAGTACTTCCAGTGCCGTTGGCCCGTTTCGTTGTGTAGGCACTCAACCGCTTCCTCATTCCCAATCCGGTGAAATAAAATGACTCGCTTTCCGATCACCGCTGGAGCGGCGTATCCCTCGCCCTTGGCGACCTCCCACACAATATTAGGATCATTGTCTCCAAACGTCTTAAGTAAATGGGTTTCGCGAGAGATGGCGTTGTGAGTTGGGCCAATGAAATCCATCCAGTCTTCGGTGACGGCATCGGGCGAGAGGTGCTTTGGGGGTACGTAGAAGATGAGTCCCGGCTGAGCTAATGGCTCGGGTGAGGGCCGTTTTTCGATCAGGTTGACGGTGGGAGGGGCCGGGTCCTCGAAGACCTGGGCCTTTACGCTCGGGTAATGAAGAATAAGAAGGAGAAGTAGAAAGAATCTAAAATAGAGGGAAGAGGAGGGGAGCATATTGGGCTTTATTCGAATCAAATTAGGGTTGAGGGTCAACCTTTGCGAGGTTGACTTGGGTATGGTCGATTCGGCCTTGAGATAAAGTCGAATAGCAAAAGCAAATTTTTCGGTCGACGAGCGAAGCAACCATCGCGTGCGGATTCCCCTTTTTGCCAATACCTAATATTGGAGGATTGATTGCCTTGAGTGGAATCCTGAGACCGAACGAACATAGCGGTCGCGTCAGTTTCCTGTTCTGTGGATTGGTAATTGCTGGAATCGGCTACGCTCTTTACCGCAAAGGTAAAAAAGGGTAAAGAACCGTCGATTGAAACTTAACCGAAGCTTTTGGCAACGAGTTCCTTGAGACGGTCAGGACTCGTGGCAGAAGACTTAGCCACGAACCCTGCTGCGTGGGCGAAGTGAACATCGGATTCGTCTTTGATTCGCGTAAAATCCATTTTTGGATGATCATTGTATCGAGAAAGTCCGTACCCGTCTCCACGACGATCAGGATAAATCATGGCATGAGCGGTTTGGGCAAGCCCTTGTTCTTCTATGAAGCGGGGTAAGCCCATGGAAGGCTCTTCCGGGAGCGGTTCGGTGCGCGGTAGGAATACGGCTTGAATAGTGGAGGAGCCATTTTCGATCGTCCAGGTCTCCGCATTTGTCCCAATGAAATCGAGTCGCTCGCGCAGGGACTTCAAGTATCCGACGAGGTCATCACCAATCATTTTCATGACTTCCCAAAGCGGTTCTCCGGGAGTGTGAAGGGTTTTAGCGGCGAACCGCCGAAGCAGTGTGATATCGATGGGGGAACTGAGCTTTCCGATGATGTCTCGTTCGACGCCAAGCCAGCGAGCGGTTCCATTGGCACCGCGGCAGTCGAACCATTCGGCTGGCTCGAGCCAATCGCAAAAAGCGCGGGCATCGTCGTAGAGGCCGAGATGCTTAAGGACCAGAGAAAGTGAGCAAGTGGGAATCGAGTCGCGGGGGAATTGATGGTGATCAAAGTTAGACTTTGAGGGATCTTCGTCGTCGCCCACGTCAACTACACGAACTGCTGGGTTATCTAGATCGGCTTTTTCCGGCTCACGGCGTTGAATCTCGACCGGATTCTGGGAAATGAGAACGCAGCATGCGAGGAATTCGTCTTTGTGGGCGCTGCCTGGATGAGTAAGGATGAATTCGGTCATAGTCTTGGAAAGGACGGGACCGTAGGGTTCCTTGAAGGAAGATCAATAGCGTTCGCTTATATTTTGTTCGAGGTCGACTCGGATGGGGATTGGATCCTCGGACTCCCCAAATCCGCTAGTGGTAGGTCGTGTAAAAGTCGTGCGATCCAATGGTGGTAGTCTTGGCCATAGATTTAACCCAAGAAGGACGAATATAAGCCACCACGTAGTGACTGGCTCCCTGAGTAACGTCGTGTCAGTTTTGAAGTACAGAGATCGTCAACGATTTGCTGTATGGATCGCCACAGGCTGTCGTGCGAGGTCTTTTGTGCGTGGCTAGCGAATCCCTTCGACCGGAGTGGCCGTATTGAGAGCACTGAATGCGAAGGGTTTTTTGAGGACCCGAATAGCCGTGGAGTAGTTTCTGTTAGCCCGATTGAGGATAACGGAAGCACCGCCTCTCATTCCCTTTTCATCATGGTCAGGTGCCTCCAGTACGAGACATGCGGCTACCATCTGCTTCTCCCAAGAGCAAGGTTGGTAGGTGCTGGCAGCGGCTTGGCCAGAGCCAGCGACGAATAGAGCTGTGATAGTTGGAAAGGCGATTACTTTCATGATTCGATAAGTTGTTTGGTTGGATCCGGTTTTCTGCAGGGTGTCGCACTGCCTTTGATTTTAGCGTTCGACAAGACCCAAACCGGTCTGGCGCCCATGCTTTTTATGGCAGGTAATCTCTTCGTCGCCCTACTAGGAGAATATGGCCTATGGGATCGGCTTTGAGCGCATCTACCGGTTTTATCTTGTGAGAATTGAGGAGTGACAAATGAAGCGACTCTTGTTCAATGCAGATCATTCAAATCGAAAATATGCCTAGAAGTAACCCGTTAACGGGAAACCAAACTCCCGTCAAAGAGACGCCGTATTCGAGCGGAGAATGGAAGTTGGTAGAATGCCTCGAAACAGGGATGGTGTTCTTGGAGAATCCACCGGAGTACTCGCAGCTGGTTGAGGAGTTTGCATGGGAGAAAACCTTCGAGGAAGAGAGGATTCGGCGCCGTAATAAAGAGCCGGTCGTCGCTTTTACCAGTCATTTGAGTAAGTCCGTGCGCCAGAAGATGCAGAAACGAGAGCGGATTGAGCGAGTGGCATTTCGCATTCTCAGTCGACTCGTGAACGAAAAAGGGATCAAGGACAGGATCACAATGATTGATGTGGGTTGCGGAACCGGGGAAAAGCTATGCAGCATCAGCAGCTATTTTCAGGAGCAAACGGGCATTCCTGTGAGCCCGGTCGGTATCGAAATATCCGCTGAGCTAGCGAGAGAGACTAGCGAGAGATTGTCGCAGTTGGGTGGGCGTTGCGTCCACTCCTCAGCGTTCGAAGGGTTGAAGAGGTTGGAGAATGCCAGTGCGGACCTAGTGATCTTTTGTTCCTATCTGGAGCATGAAGTAGAGCCGTTGGAAGTGTTACGAGCTGCTGCCAGCAAATTGAAAAAAGGGGGGTACGTCATTATCAAAGTGCCCAACTTTGGCTGTTGGAACAGGTACGTAAGACAGAAGAATTGGTGTGGCTTCAGGTATCCCGACCATGTGAACTACTTCACGCCACGAACGCTGACGCGTATGATCGAGACATCAGGGCTCAAGCTTTGGAGAATGAATCTCTATGATCGGCTGCCGACGAACGACAGCGTTTGGGCGATCGCGAGGAGATAGCTTACTGGTAAGTTGGCGGGTCATTTGTCCGCTCATTTTGATTTTTGCTCGACGATTCTTGCGATGGTCTAAAATCGGCCGGAATTTGCGCTTTCGATTTGCCACGGTTTCCTAAATCGCAATCCTCTGCTGCTCTTTCGGTTTAAATCAATTCAATCCACCAATCATTATGGCAATTGCAACTGGATCCAAAGCTCCGGACTTCACTTTGTTACACAAAAACGATAGCGGTCTTTCCGACGTCACGTTAAGTGATAATTTTGGAAAAACGTCGACCGTTCTGATATTTTTCCCTTTCGCCTTTTCGGGTCCTTGCGAAAAGGAACTGTGTTCGATCAGAGATTCGATCAGCGAATATAAAAATTTGGATGCTCAAGTTTACGGCATCAGTACTGATTTCCCTTTTGCTTTGGCGGCCTTTGCGAGCTCTCTCAATGTTGATTTCCCGCTACTAAGCGATTGCAACAAAGAGGCGAGCGCCTCTTACGAGGTGCTTTTCGAAGAGGCTTTAGGTATGAAGGGCGTAGCAAAACGATCGGCAGTCGTTATCAGCAAAGATGGAGAGGTTATTTACAGCGAGTCGAGCGAGGATCTAGGGCAGTGGCCTGACTTCGACGCTATCAAAGCGGCCCTCGTATAAGCCTGGTTCCCGCGATAAGGCTACTGTTTAAAACTCAGTGAATAAGCGCGAAACGAATTCGAGTTTTAAAGGGTTTCGAGTGTTTGTGTGCCTGAAAAGTCCACCGTTTTTATAGTTGGTCTCGATTCTCTCCTCGTTGCGGTTAGGTTCCTTGTTGGCGATTGTTTTAAAAACGAGGTGCCGCTGTAGAAGTTCCTCGTTGGTACTTAAAGTTACGAAAAGGACCGTTTGTTTTTGGATTCAGGCCAGCTTTCGGCGTGGAAAGCAGCTCTTGTGTCGAAGAGGTAGTTTGGTAATTGAATTTGCTACAGATTAACTTTGCGGAATCGTTAATCGAACACGTTGCTTGGACGATATTAGCGTCAGATAGAAAAATGAACGCTAACACGCACCTTTCTGAGAGTTTTTCTAGCTGATCATTGCTTCGCGAGGCGGAGCAAATTTTGTGAGGCTGATTCCTTCGACTGACTTTTTGTATTCCTCTATTGTGGGGATGCGGCCGAGGCTTGCGGAGAGGACGACTACTGGCGTTGAAGCGAGGAGCGATTCTCCCTTTTTGCGTTCGGAATCGGCAACGACTCTGCCCTGGAAGAGGCGAGTGGAGGTTGCTAGAACAGTGTCGCCATTGGCCGCCTTTTCTTGGTTGCCCATGCAGAGGTTGCAGCCGGGACGCTCGAGATAAAGGATGTTCTTGTATTCGGTGCGAGCTGTATTCTTGGGAGCATCATCGTTGAACTCAAAACCTGAATACTTTTGGAGAATCTCCCAGTCGCCCTCTTCTTTGAGCTCCTCGATGATGTTGTAGGTTGGAGCTGTTACGACCAGAGGCGCTTGGAATTCGACCTTGCCGTATTGTTCCTCGAGGTTTCGAAGCATTTTGGCAACGATCTTCATGTCGCCCTTGTGAACCATGCAGGAACCGACGAAGCCGAGGTCGACGTTCTTGTCTCCACTGTAGAAGGTAAGGTCTCTGATCGTATCGTGCGTGTAGCGTTTGGACGCGTCTTCGTTGTTTACATCGGGGTCCGCGATCATCGGCTCGACGATGAGGTCGAGGTCTACCACAAATTCAGCGAAGTACTTGGCGTCGGAGTCAGGAGTGAGAGCTGGCTTTTCGCCTGATCGGATCTCAGCGATGCGATTGTTAGCCTTGTCGATCAAACCTTGGAGGACTTGGGTATGATTATCCATGCCCTTGTCGATCATTATTTGGATACGACTTTTCGCTATTTCGAGCGACTTGATAAGCGTCTCATTTTGAGAAATACAAATGGAGGCCTTGGCCTTCATTTCTGCTGTCCAGTCGGTGAATGTGAAGGCTTGGTCGGCTGGGAGGGTGCCGATGTGAACTTCGATTATACGGCCCTGGAAGACATTGTCTCCGAATTGTTGGAGCATCTGAGCTTGGGTAGCGTGAACGACGTCGCGGAAGTCCATGTGCTCTTTGAGGTCGCCCTTGAAGGTTACCTTAACGGACTCTGGGATTGGCATGTTGGCTTCACCTGTGGCGAGTGCGAGGGCAACGGTACCGGAGTCAGCTCCAAAAGCCACGCCTTTTGACATACGGGTGTGGGAGTCGCCGCCGATAATAATGTCCCAATCGTCTACAGCGAGATCGTTCAATACCTTGTGGATAACGTCGGTCATCGGGTGGTAAACGTCCTTAGGGTCGCGGCCAGTGATGAGACCGAAACCGTGCATGAAATTCATAAGCTTCGGAATATTGGCCTGAGCCTTCTTGTCCCAAACAGAAGCGGTGTGACAGCCGGACTGGTAAGCACCGTCGACGGTAGGAGAGATGACTGTTGCAGCCATGGCTTCCAACTCTTGGGAAGTCATCAATCCGGTGGTGTCTTGAGAGCCGACGATGTTGACATTAACACGGACGTCGGAACCAGCGTGCAAAGTCTTTCCCTCGGCAATGCCTACCGCGTTCTTGTTGAAGATCTTTTCAACCGCGGTGAGGCCTTGGCCTTTGTGAGAGATTTCCTTTGAGGCAGCGAATACTTGCTCGCACTCTATGCCGAGCGTTCGAGCTGCGAAATTTTGCAGTTTTTTACCGAATACGATCGCGTAAGATCCGCCCGCTTTAATGAACTCCAGCTTTTGGGGGGTGAGCGAATCGGAAATGTCGATGAGCTCATTTTCTCCGTTGTAGAGTTTCTTATCCTTTAGGCTGATGGTTAGAACAGTGCCGGTCTCAACAGAGTAGGCCTTCTCAAGTACGGGTTCATCGTTTTCGTCGAGGATTGTCTCGCCGTTCTCATCGGTCTTCTTGACCCAGTTCTTGAGGTCAATACCGATACCGCCTGTGACATCGACGGTTGTCAGGAAAATCGGCGAGATCCCGTTAGTGCCTGCAACGATAGGGGCAATGTTGACGAAGGGAACGTAGGGGCTTGCTTGTTTGCCCGTCCAAAGAGCGACGTTGTTGACGCCGGACATTCTGGAAGAGCCGACGCCCATAGTTCCTTTTTCAGCGATGAGCATAACTCGCTTGCCCGAATGCTGTTCCTGGAGAGCTTTTATTTCAGCTTGAGCCGATTCGGAAATCAGGCATTTACCGTGAAGCTCACGATCAGAGCGAGAGTGGGCCTGGTTGCCTGGAGATAGCAGGTCAGTGGATATATCGCCCTCGCCAGCAATGTAAGTGACGACGTCGATATTCTTATCTACATCTGGGAGATTGGTGAAGAATTCCGCCTTCGCGTAACTTTCGAGGATGTCTTTGGCGATCACACTCCCACTTTTGAAAGCCGTTTCGAGACGGTCTGTGTCCGCATCATATAGAAAAACTTGAGTTTTGAGAACTCCAGCGGCGCCCGAAGCGATTGAAGCATCGTCGGAGAGGGCGAGGTCGAGGAGAACTTCCACTGAAGGACCGCCCTTCATGTGGGAGAGAAGCTCGAAGGCGTAGGTCGTTGAGATTTCTTCGACTGTGGATTCGCCGAGGATGATCTCCTTCAGAAATATCGCCTTTACCCCGGCTGCACTAGTGGTGCCCGGCAAGGTGTTGTAGATGAATAGGTTGAGGGAGTTTTTTCTGTGCTCGCTCTCAAGATCTTTGATTTGTGCAATGATTTCGGACAACAAATCGCTGCTGTCGATTGGCTTTGGGTTCAACCCCTGATCTTTTCGTTTATCGATCTCTTCTAAGTATTGGGAATAGAAACTCATGGCTTTCTCAGAAATGTCGTCTGATGTGGGGTGGTTTCAAGAAGAATTTGCAGATATCCTCGCCTTAATGTTTGGTGAATCTGTCGGTTTTAGCCAAACCCCAGAAGAGTTAATTGAATTTTGTTAAGTCCATATAAATTAGGCGTGTGTAATGATTGCGAACATGGATTCTGATTTGTAGGGCCGCGATTAATATGATCCTCTTCTAATTGAGACCGCTTTACTTGAGTTCGTTTTTTGCAAATATATAATGTACAATAGTTAATGAGAAATAGGCTGATTTTGTAAAGGAGTAAGCGGTAGTGGATTATCCATGACGCAAGAAAGCTTTCGGAATATTCTCAGGGATACATCGGACTCGGTTGAAAAAGCTGGCTGCCTTATTAGTTTACCATTTGTCTTGAGGCCGATTCTTAAGACGCCAAATTGGAGGAGGTAGTCGTGCTTTGATGTCCTAAATTGCCGAAAGCTTGTTATGGCCGAAGAAATACCGGTTTTTTTTGTCGATCCGAATTCGAACCCTGTCGCCGTAAAGATTGTTGGCAGGGCTTCGTTTCAGAACGTTATGCCTCTTCAGGACTTCCTGAAGGATGCTATGAAAACGGGAAGTCGCAGCTACGTTTTCGATTTCTCTTGTTGCACGGGCATGGACAGCACGGTTTTAGGTGTGCTGGCGGGATGTGCTCTAGAATTGCGTAAACTTGAGCCCAAAGGATCTCTGGTTCTCTCGCATCTGAGTGAGCGTAATACGACGCTTGTCCGCGGTTTAGGACTTCACCGTATCGCAACGTTGGATCTGGGCGATCAGGCGATCGATGCCTCGGCTGTGACAGAATCATTGGATGCTGGGCAACTTGAAGAGTTGGATAGCGCCCGGCTGTGCCTTGCGGCACACGAAAAATTGGTGGAAACCGATGGCGGCAATGAGAGGAAGTTTCAGGATGTGATAAGCTATTTGAGGAACCGGATTTCAGAAGGATAGTTGTGCCTTTATTGTTCGGTTGCCCCTCCTAGTCTTTTGCCCACGGCTTTTCGATTGCTTCCACCGATCGTGTACTGAATGATTCCGTAACTTATGAGCGGTATCACTACTGAAATGATCGACAAGGAATCGCTGCCGAATGGCAAAGGGCGCTTCGGAGACTTCGGCGGTTGCTACGTGCCGGAGACTCTGATGACTGCCCTGAAAAAGCTCGGCGAAGATTATGATCGAGCGAAGGTTGACCCAGCGTTTCAGGCGGAGTTGGCGTACCAGTTGAAGGAGTTTGCCGGACGTCCAACGGGACTGTATTTTGCCGAACGGCTGACGGAAGAGCTTGGTGGGGCAAAAATCTATTTCAAACGGGAAGATCTTTTGCATACAGGTGCCCATAAAATCAACAACGCGATTGGCCAGGCATTGCTGGCGAAGCGTATGGGAAAAGGTCGTATTATCGCGGAAACCGGCGCGGGTCAGCATGGGGTTGCCACAGCAGCTGTGTGTGCCAAGATGGGACTAGAGTGTGTCGTCTACATGGGTGCGGTGGATATGGAGCGGCAGAAGCTCAATGTTTTCCGAATGGAGTTGTGCGGAGCGGAAGTCAGAGGGGTTGATTCAGGACAGAGAACCCTGAAAGACGCGGTTAACGAGGCAATGCGTGATTGGGTGACCAATGTTCGCGATACTCACTACATTCTTGGGTCGGCATTAGGGGCACATCCTTATCCCATGATGGTTCGCGATTTTCACCGTGTAATCGGACGGGAAACTCGGGAGCAAATTTTGGAGAAAGAAGGAAGGCTTCCAGACGAGATGATTGCTTGTGTTGGCGGCGGATCCAACGCTATCGGGCTTTTTTATGAGTTTTTGGATGAGCCCGATATTAGGCTTGTNGGCGTAGAAGCGGGAGGAAGAGGAATTAAGCTNGGTGAACACGCTGCTCGCTTTGAAGGAGGTCGTTTGGGAGTCTTGCAGGGGTGCAANACCTACATTCTACAAAACACTGACGGTCAAATAGAGCTGACCCATTCNATCTCAGCAGGNCTTGACTATGCCGCCATCGGGCCAGAGCACGCCTACTANCGAGATATNGGTCGAATTGAATATGCTTATGCAACGGATGACGAAGTGCTATCCGCTTTCCAGATGCTTTGTCGCACGGAAGGAATTATACCGGCTCTTGAATCGACTCATGCTCTAGCCTATACGCTCAAACGAGCTCCGCAACTGTCCAATGACAAGGTTATCGTTATGAACCTGAGCGGTCGCGGAGACAAAGATGTTAACCAGGTAGCAAAATTCTTGGGACAAACCTTATGAAGAGCATGACTGGGTTTGGCAGGTCGGAACTAATTGAGGAGGGCGTCACTGTTTCGGTACAGATATCTTCAGTTAACCGGAAAAGTCTGGATATCATGTGCATTCTTCCAAAAGAGTTTCAGCAACTGGAAAGACAAGTTGTCGAAAAAGTGAGGAACCGAATCGGAAGGGGAAGGATACAATTTTCAATCGAGATTAAGGACGAGCGAAATGAGTCGGCAGGGCTGCCGTCCGACGATCAAATCGACGCAGGAATTGAGCGATTGAAGAGAGTCACTGAACGTCATGGTGGTTCGATAGAAATCACTCCTCAGGTCGTCGTCAATCTAGCTAGGCTGCTAGAGTCAGAGGCGAGTGTCTTGCCGGTAGAAGTCGTGGAGCGGCTATTGATGAAATGCGCGGACGCCGCCTTGGAAGAATTGGTTTCGATGCGTGAAAATGAGGGAGCAGTGCTGCTTGAGGACTTAGGAAATCGGTGTATTGTGATGAGGAATACACTGAAAGAGGTGGGAAAATTGGCACCGGAGATGGTCAAAAAGCATCGCGAAAATCTGTTGGGCCGTTTGGAACAGGCTGGACTGGAGATCGATGTTGAGGATGAGCGGGTTCTTAGGGAAATGGCCTTGTTTGCAGATCGATGTGACGTTTCCGAAGAAATTACGCGGCTGTACAGTCATTTGGGCCAGTTCTCTGACTTGCTTGGTAAAGTCGAGCCGGTGGGGCGATCCATAGAATTTCTTATTCAGGAAATAGCCCGGGAGATAAACACGATCGGAAGCAAGTCGAGTTCCATAGATGTTTCCAAAGCCGCATTGTCCTTGAAGAACGAACTCGAGCGGATTCGTGAACAAGTAGCTAATGTAGAATAGGGGCTAAGTCTTGCAGCCCCGGGCCAAGTCGGTGTCTGATTCTGTTATCCGATCAAACTAAAGTCTCCTAAGTTGGCAGTTACGGTACTTTTTTGGAAGGCTCGTTTTTTAGCTGGAGAAAGGAAAACAGGATGTAGAGGCCGACGCCAATGGTTATGGCAGAATCGGCGACATTGAAGCTGGGCCAGTACCAGTCTTTAATATGGAAGTCCAAGAAGTCAGTTACGTGCCCTAGACGAAATCGGTCTATGAGATTTCCGATTATTCCGCCCATGATCAAGCCGAAGGCCCATTGAGACTGTGGCAGTTTGAGTTGTAGTGAATTGCGACCAACATAAAGCAGAACGAGAGCAAGTAGGCCGATAAATGCGAGAACTTTCGGATAACCGCTAAAAAGACTCCAGGCGGCGCCGGTGTTTCCCACATGGACTAGATGGAAGAACCCTGGGATCACTTCGATACAGCGAGGTGGATAGAAGCTGCCGTAGGGTAAAGTCTTCTCAATAAGAACTTTTGTGACCTGGTCTAAAACGATAACCACTAGCGCCAAACTATGGAGTCGCTTGTACGCTGCGATACCTTGCATCTAAAATCTGGAGTCTACTCAGAATCCCCGTCAGAGAAGGTTATCGCGTCTTCGGATGAGGCTTCTGCGAAAACGCCGCCTCGTTGAACGGAGCGCGTTTGATTCTTTTCGAGCTGCTTTTGTGTTTCGACCGAGTAACGCGTGAAGGGAACAGCCATCAGACGTTCATTGTCGATGGGCTGACCAGTCATTTCACAAATACCGTATTTTCCGCTGAAAATGCGTTCGATCGCTGCTTCAATTTCGGTCAATGCGTCCTGCTCACTCGATACCATGCTTAGCGCGAAGTCGCGGTCAAAGGTATCCGTGCCGGCGTCGGCCATGTGCTGGCTGTATCCAGAAAGATCGCCAGCGTCATCTTTGCTGGACCGCTTTAGCGTCTCCTCCGTGTGCATGCTTAGACCGGTTTTCACGTGGTCTCGCAGCTCTATAAGAAGTTTATGGCATGCTTGGTGCTTTTTCGGTACTTTCCGAGTCTCGATGGGGGATTCCGTGGAACTCATTGGATCAAATCCGAGAATATCTGAAAGCGATGCTGCTCCGAGAACGCGGGCTTCCGCTTTTTGTTCCGCTTCTTCTACTTCCCTCTGGGCCCGCTCCTTGGCCGCTTTCTTGTTAGCGACTGCGTCGTCCTCGACTTTGCGGGAATTGGCGATTGAAAGTGCGTCCTCGAGGGAGAACCCTGCACTAGTGGGAGCTTTCTTAGCAGAAGCCGTTTTTGAAGCGGACGTCTTTTTCGGAGAGGACGCTTTTGCTGTGGAGGACGTCTTCTTCGGTGGGGGTGCCTTTGAGGGGGACGCCGCTTTTTTGGCGGCTACCTTTTTAGCTACTTTCTTGGTAGTGCGCTTGACGGCTTTTTTGGCTACGGCTTTTTTGGCGGGCATTATTTGAGACGGTTAAAGAATGGCTTCGGCACATCTGGGACAGAGTTGATCGTTATCGACGCCTTTTTGAAGGTCCGGAAACCATCTCCAGCAACGCGGACAACGACCGCCTTCAGCCTTGGTTACTTTGATTTTCATTCCGCCATTGCTACTCGTGTTGAGTCTTACCTGCGAAACGATGAAAAGTTCTTCGAGAAAGTTTTGGTACTTGTTAAGAAGTGAGAACGTAGGATCGGATGCTTGACCAGATAGTTCGATAAATGCGTCTAGCGACCGGCCGATGGCACCTTCCTTGCGGAGTTCTTCCAGCTTTTCATTAACGGAATTTCGGAAGTCAAGGAGGGTGGTGAATTCGCTTTCAAGTTCCGAATCCCGCCATTTGGAAGATTCGGTGGGCCATCCTTGAAGGGCCAGCGGCTCATCAACAAAATCATAATCTGAAACGAAATAGCTCCAGGCCTCATCGGAAGTGAAAGGGAGAATTGGCCCTAGAACCCGAACGAGCGTACGAAAGATATGGTAGATCGCCGTTTGGGATGAGCGCCTGAGAGTATGTTTCTCGGCTAGTGTATAGAGGCGGTCTTTAAGAATGTCGTGATACAGTGCAGACAGGGTCACTGAGCAAAATTGATTGCAAAGCTGGTAGACGCGATGGAACTCATACCGCTCATAGGCCTGTTCGCAGGCTTCGGTCAGAACAGCAGCTTTGTCCAATGCCCAGCGATCGAGTTCGTGGAGTTCCTGAATGGGCATCCCGTGTTGCTCGATTTTGAAATCGAAGAGATTTGATATCTGAAACCGGTAAGTGTTTCTGAGAAGCCGGTAGGCTTCGCCGATCGTCTTTAAGATTTCTTCCCCCATTGGAACGTCGTTCCGAAAGTCGGTAGAGGCGATCCACAACCGAACGATATCGGCGCCGAATTTGTCGAGGTAGTGCTCCAAGGTCATGGCCCCTTCGCTTTTTGAAAGCTTGGTTCCATCCTGGTTTACTATAAAGCCATGAGTGAGGATACTCTTGTAGGGAGCAACTCCTTCGCTGATTACTCCGGTCCAGAGGGAGGATTGGAACCAGCCACGATGTTGGTCGCTTCCCTCTAGGTAAAGATCACAAGGCCAGGCCAAGTTCTCGTCGTTTTTGAGTACGGCAAAGTGGCTCGAGCCTGAATCGATCCAAACATCAAGCGTATCGGTACCTGAGGTAAGTTTTTTACCCTGCCAAGAAACGGGCAGCTCGACACCCTCGAGAATCTCATCAGCGGTTTTTGTATACCAAAGATTGGTTCCGTCGGTTTCAACCTTGCCAGCGATCGCCCTTATGACGCCTGCGTCCAAGTGACCAGTGCCCTCTTCGTCGTAAAACGCAGGGATTGGAACCCCCCAAGATCTCTGGCGACTGATGCACCAGTCGGGTCGTGATTCAACAGCGCCGCGAATTCTGTTTTTGCCCCAGTCAGGTATCCATCTTACGGACTCGATCGCGTCTAAAGCTTTTTCGCGCTCTCCGTCTTTGTCCAAAGCGACAAACCACTGGTCGACCGCTCTAAAGAGGACAGGTGTTTTGGAGCGCCAGCAATGTGGGTAGCTATGGGTGATTTTCTGCTTCTTAACAAGCGAGCCGGCTTCAGCCAGTGCTTTCAGAACTTTCCCGTTTGCAGGGACCCAACCATCTGACTCCAGAACGGATTCCCCAACGAGAAAATCAGGAATTTGGCCATCGTCGTCGTATTCGCCTTTGTCGTTTACGGGGCAGTAAATATCCAATCCGTACTTGAGCCCGGTCAGATAATCGTCAAGCCCGTGTCCGGGAGCAGTGTGAACACAACCCGTACCCGATTCGGTGGTAACGTAGTCCGCCAGAACGATTGGGCTTGGTCGGTCAATAAAGGGGTGACGTGACTCGATGCCTTCAAGGCTTTCGCCCGAGGCCGTTTGTACGATTTGCCAATTTTCCAGGCCGCAGTCTTCGGCAAAGGTTTCAGCCAGTTCTTTCGCAACGATGAATACGCGTTCACCTGCTTCGACAAATGCGTACTCAAGTCTTGGATGCACCGCAACCGCCAGATTCGCAGGAATCGTCCACGGTGTGGTGGTCCAAATGACAATTGATAGAGGTTTCTCGATAGCAAATTTTGCGTTTTCTGGAATGTCGAAAGCAGTCCAAATGGACGGGCTCGTGTGGTCCTTGTACTCAATCTCCGCTTCGGCCAAAGCGGTTTCGAAAGGAATAGACCAGTAGACTGGCTTTTTGCTGCGATAGACTAGCTCCTGGTCTACGAAGGAAGCCAGTGTTCTCAGGATCTCTGCTTCGTAGGTGGGGTTCTTGGTTTTATATTCATGGTCCCAGTCGCCCAAAACGCCCAGTCGTTTAAATTGTCTGCGCTGGACGGAAATCCAATGCTCCGAAAAGGCGTCGCACTTTTCCCTCAGTTCAGCTGTGGTCATCTTTTCGCCAACTGCTCGGATATCCTTGGAGACCTTGTGCTCGATGGGTAGACCATGACAGTCCCAACCGGGGATATACGGTGTACGGAATCCTTTGGCTGCTTTGTAGCGAAGAACGATTTCTTTGAGCGTCTTATTCAGGGCGTGGCCAAGGTGAAGGTCCCCATTGGTAAAGGGGGGGCCGTCATGGAGCAGAAAAAGCTCTCCATCTTGGTTCTTCTGCTGGATTTTACCGTACAAATTGACGTTTTCCCAGTGGGCTACCCGGGCGGGTTCACGCTTGCCAAGATTCGCCCGCATAGGGAAGGAGGTCTGTGGCAATTTGAGCGTATCTTTATAGTTTTCAGCCATGCCCTAGGTGAAGAATGCGCGGATATTGTCGATCGGTCTCGAAGTGTCAAGGTCGGAGAAACCACTTGCGAAAAGGGTTTGCCAGCGAGGTTCCCAATGATCGTGGGAAACCGATAAGTCTACTTGGCAATCGCCCAAAGCAAAGTGGCGAATTGTATCCGATTGTAGAGCAAATGGGGATTTTCGGGAACGATTCGGTCGACTACAATGGACGGGTCGAAGTTTGGCTCGGTATCGATACGAACCCCCTCCTCCAGCCCGGTTAGCACAAAATCGGCGATGAAATCCATTCCCCCGTGCGGTTTCCTTTGTTAGAGATCTGTAACTTGAGGCTCGTTTACGATTTCAGCGTGGAGCCTCATGCTGCAGATGAGAGTGAGGTCGCGGAAAGAAGAGAACCAAGTGGGCGGATTGACCAGTTCGTCTTTGATTCGTACGACCATATCCGTTTTGAGCATCCATCGAACCAGACTGACACGGGTATTTTGAAATATCGGCATTCTCGACGCGTTTGTTGGCAAATAAGCTCCAAAAGTGAGCAAATTTAGGCAATTTATCTTAATATTAGCGATCTGTGATTGGACGACATGTTTAGTCGCCGAATTGAAGTTGCATTCTCTTGGATCTTCCTACCAATGTTCGCGCTCACTTTTGACCTCGCCGCAAAGGCGAACTCGATCGAAGCGAAAAACAAATGAAACGAACGCATCATTGTGGCCAACTACGCGGAAGCGATGTTGGGAAACTGGTATCATTGATTGGATGGATCGACTCCATTCGCGATCATGGCGGTATTCTCTTTATTGATCTGAGGGACCGCGAGGGCCTTACTCAAGTTAAGGCTAATCCGAATAGCGATGATAGCGATTTCAATGCGACGGTGCATCGCCTGAGGGACGAATCCGTGATTGAGATCAAGGGAGTTGTAGAGGCTCGCGATGGAGATAATGTAAACGCTACTCTTCCAACGGGGGAAATCGAGGTGGAGATTAGCGAGGTCGTCGTACACAATATTTCTGAAACGCCCCCGTTTCCGATCGATGACGAAAAAGGAGACCGGGTAAATGAGGATCTCCGTCTGACGTACCGTTATTTGGATCTTCGTCGTGGCAAGATGCGCCGAATGCTCAAATTGCGTAATGAGACCACCAAGTCGATCCGCAACTACATGGACGAGAGAGGGTTCTACGATATCGAAACCCCGACGCTTTTCAAAAGTACCCCGGAAGGGGCTCGCGAATACCTTGTGCCCAGTCGCATTCAGCCGGGACACTTCTATGCGTTGCCGCAGTCGCCACAGCAGTTCAAGCAGATGCTTATGGTAAGCGGTGTAGAACGCTATTTCCAGATTGCCCGCTGCTATCGCGATGAAGATCTGCGGGCAGACCGGCAAATGGAGTTTACCCAATTGGATATCGAGCTCTCGTTTGTCGACCGCGAAGAGATGTACTCCATTATGGAAGGACTGATGAAGCGCGTTTGGAAGGACACACTTGGCGTTGAGATCCCGACCCCATTTCCACGCATGCCTTTCCAGGAAGCGATGGACCGTTATGGGGTCGACAAGCCGGATACGCGATTCTGTCTCGAACTCTCGGATTTCTCAGAGACGTTTGCGAGTTCCGCGTTCAAGGTCTTTTCGGCTACGGTCAAGAATGGTGGAGTAGTGAAGGCGTTCAAGGCTCCAACGTTGGCCAACGTGACGCAGGGTGAGCTCAAAAATCTAGAAGAAGTCGCCAAATCGCTTGGAGCGAAGGGGCTTGCCTTTATCAAGATCGAAGACGGCGAATGGAAGTCGCCCATCGTCAAATTCTTTTCGGATGAGGAGAAAGCAACCTTGCAGGAAAGGCTGGACCTCGAAGAAGGTGATATCGTCTTTTTTGCCGCGTCTGAATGGGAACAGGCTTGTGCGATCTTAGGACGCATCCGTCTAGAATGTGGCGAATTGCTCAAGAAGCGAGGGAAGCTCGAAATTCCATCGGACCAATTTGATTTCCTTTGGGTTGTGGATTTCCCATTGATGACCTACGAGGAAGAACATGGTCGGTACGTAGCTTCTCATCATCCGTTTACCGCGCCGGTGCCGGAGGATAGCCATTTGCTGGATTCCGATCCGAAGAGGGTCAGAGGGCAGCATTACGACCTAGTATTGAATGGAGTCGAGTTGGGAGGTGGAAGCATTCGTATCCACCAGGCGGATCTGCAAAAGAAGATCTTTGAAAACGTGCTGCAGATTCCTGCTGATGTGGTGGAGAGTCGATTTGGCTACATGCTTGAAGCATTTAAGTATGGAGCTCCGCCGCACGGAGGTATCGCTTTTGGACTGGACAGGCTAGTGATGATTCTTTGCGGAATGTCTAGTATCCGAGAGGTGATTGCATTTCCAAAAACGCAGAAGGGCCAATGTCTTATGACGGAAAGCCCAAGTCCCGTGTCGGAAAAGCAACTCAAGGAGCTAAACATCGAAACGACGCTTCTAAAAAAAGAGCAGTGACGGCCCCGTTGAAAGAGCGGTGGCATTGAAGCCACGGCCAAAGATAATGAAAATCCTGAATGAACCGCTCGAATTTGAGCGGTTTTACAGTTGGTTGTTAAAAAAAAGTCACAATTGAACACGCAGGAAAGATCGCAAGACGCGATTAATATTACTTTTTAGCAGTTTTGTGTGTCTCAGTTGGAAATCTGGGAAAGCTGAGATAGATGGCATGCGAGTTGCTAGAAAGTAGGCATTAAACGTTGTGCAAGAATAGCCAACATCATTGTTAAAATTAACATCACGAACGTTATGACAAAACTCCTCACAAAACTCCCCGGACCATTGCTCTTTGCTTTGATAGTAGCAATGATGGCGGGTTTAACGCCAGCCTTGGCACAAGAAGAGGCGGGTC
>PBMN01000036.1:0-17755 GCA_002722675.1 Opitutaceae bacterium | reverse complement strand
CGCTGACCAGTATGATGATTGGCTCGGAAGTCATCATCAGTTAGCCCATCGCCGTCTGGATTCGGAAAAGGACAGCGAGGCGTTTTCGCAAGGAGAAGTTTTTGATCAAGCAGAACGGAGGTACCAACTCGCTGCTAAAGAGAATGGTTTCGAAATTAGCGAACTAGAAACCCAGTTGCCGAGCGAGGTGGATTCTGTGATCGGAGAGACTCCGATTCGCCAGTTTCTCATCCCCTTTCCAGGTGGTCGATTTCAGATACAGGGGCTGACTTGGGACCCGCACAAGAAACAGTGGTTTAACGTCTTTGGAGACGAGCATCGAGATGAAGGTGATTGGGGCCATTGGAGTCAACAGGGCATGAATTGGAATTCCAATTGCGCATGGTGCCATATGACGGACTACAAGAAGAACTATGATATCCGCACAGACGAATATTCGAGCGAGTGGAAAATCGAGGGAATTTCCTGTATCCAATGTCATGCGGATATGGAGTCGCATGTGGCTTCAGCAAGATCTGGAGAATACAAGAAAAGGGAAACTCCTCCCAATATTGAATTGGCAATGGATAATTGCGCGAGTTGCCACGCGCGACGGGAAGAGCTGACGGCAAACGACTTTCATGCGGGTGAACGTTTTGATGATCATTTCCGGCTCGTTCTCCCTGATCTGCCAAACGCTTACTTTGCCGACGGGAAGGCCAACGAGGAGAACTATGTCTACGCATCGCTTAAATTGAGCAAAATGGGCCATAAAGGTGTGAGTTGTCTTGATTGTCACAATCCTCATTCCCACGAGACTATTTTACCTGTGGAAGATAATTCACTTTGCATGCGTTGCCATTCTACGGGTCTAAATGAGGCGACGATTATTGACCCGGTTGCGCACAGCCACCATCCACTAGACAGCGTTGGGAACCAATGTGTTTCTTGCCACATGCCGAAGCGCCTTTATATGCAAAGAGACGCGAGGCGTGACCATGGGTTTACGATTCCTGACCCGCAACTGACCATCGACTACGATGCGCCGAATGCTTGCTCTGCTTGCCATGGCGATAAGACTGTTGAGTGGGCGCGGGACAAAGTGGAAAGCTGGTATCCGAATTCTGAACGCAGGTTGGCGTTGCGCGATCGAGCCGGAGTTTTGAATTCGTATTACGAGGGGGAGGAGGATTCATGGACTGATGTACATCGCTTGCTTCTGAATGAAGAGAACGTGTATTGGCGTTCTGCGTACTTGAGGATTCTGGGGGCGATGGCTCCAGGAACTCCTGAGAGTTTGCAAGCAGCGCTTACTTCTGCGAAGTCGAAGTCACCTATTGAAAGAGAGTCAGCGCTTCGCATTATGGCAAACCGGAATGATCGCCTAGCTGATGTGCAACGGGCTTTGTACGATTCTTCTCGATTGGTTCGCAACCAAGCGGCAGATACGCTGTCGACCCAGTTTAATCCAACGCAAAGCGCCTTTAAAGAATGGCAGCAATACGCGGAGGCCAACGCGGACAGGCCTGCGGGTGCTCTCAGACGAGCGGAATTAGCGGTGCTTCAGGGTGACGCTGCTCTGGCCAAACAGCTTGCCCAGCAGGCAGCCGATTTTGACAAAAACAATGCCCATCTTCTCTACGATGTGGCGATTATGTTCGCCCGTGTAGGCGATATTGACGGTGCCTTGCTAAAAATCGACCAGGCCAAGCGAATTGACACATCCCTTGGGCTTATTTGGTTTGGTGAGGGTCTCTTGTATGCAGAAAAAGGCGACACTATCCGGTCCATCCAATCCATGGAAAGGGCAGTGCAGCTAGATCCTGTTCAAGATCGATGGTGGTATAACTTAGGAGTCGCCCACATGCGAGTAGGGCAAACGGAAAGAGCTAAAGAGGCTTTATCGAAAGCGGTGGAACTGAATCCTTCTCAAGCTCAATACAAGCAGGTTTTGGACGGACTTTAACCGTTGGTCTTGTTGGCTGTAGCAGCCTTTGTATTTGTTTTGCTGAAAACATCGCGGATAAACGCCATGTCTTCCTTGTTCAATTCTCGATCACACGCGGTTAAGTTGCATGAAACCTGCCGCTCGTTTCGAAAGCCTGGTATGACACAAGCAATCCGGTTGTTATTAAGGACGAACCGTAAAGCAACGCTGGCAAGGTCCAAAGCGGAATTGCCGAATCGGCACTTAAGCGCATTCAACTGGGGAGCTAGTCTCGCAAGCGCTTCTTTGGAAAATTTAGGACTGTTTCTACGATGGTCGCCCAATTCGAAGACTGGAGGGCTTTCGGGATCAAATTTGTCTAGAAGAAGTCCCTGATTGAGTGGACTGAATGCTATGAACGAAAGATCATTTTTCTCGAGTAGTTGACCGACGATACTGCTTCGTTCGACGAATCTCGTATCCATAGCGTGGGCCCAGCTTTGAAGGACGGTTGGCTTAATAATTGGCACGGACTTTTTGAAATGCGAAGATCGGTAGGCAGACTGACCGATAAGGCGGATTTTACCCTCAGCCTGAAGCGCTTGCATGGTTTCTGCAGCGTCATTCAAGTATCTGTCTTTGGGTCCAAAGTCTGCATGATGCAAGTAGTAAATATCAAGGTATTCACGACGCAGATTTATGAGCGACTGTTCGCATTGCCGACGAATATGAATTTTCTCGTAAGCGTGGGCTGAGGTACCCTTGTAGTGACCGACTTTCGACGCAATTATAAAAGAGTCGCTTTTAATCCCAATATTTTGGAGACAACTCGCGAGAAGTCGTTCTGCATCCCCATTTCCGTAAACGTCTGCGTTGTCAAAGTGGTTGATGCCTCCATCGATGCCAATCTTTATTGCGGATTCAATTTCATAGGGATCGACATTCGCCCATCCCGTCGCATGGCCCTCGATCCAGTTGAGTCCTCCAAGTGTCCAGCATCCGAGGCTAACTTCTGATACGCGTATGTCGCTTGTGCCAAGTCGTCTGTACTTCATTGATGAAGAATATTTGGAATTAACCGGATTAGGTTGGTCCTCAGAATCGACGAATTACAATTGAAAGGGCTCAAGCGGCTTGGGATCAATGACGATGAGGGCGGGGTCGTTTTCGGCCAAGGCGATAGCGAACCAGGCCCGTGCCCCTGGGTCCCCATGAGTTAGAACGACTTTCTTGGGATGTGTTCTCAGAGCGAATTTTAGAAGTTCCTCTCGATCGGCATGTCCGCTCATCTCAAAGCGTTCGATTTGGGCTCTCACTGGAGTCTGATAGTCGATGGTTTCGAAGAGAAAAGTCTCTCCTGGCTTGGTGTCCAGAAGTTTGCCTCCAGGGGTTTGAGGATCACAATATCCGACAAAGCAGATCGCGTTGCGACCTTGAGGGAGGAGACTTGCGGCGAGATTATAGCTGGGAGTATGTTCGACCATCATTCCACTGCTCAGAATATAGATGCCCTGTTCGGGTGGTTCCTTGCCAGGCGTCATCTCACGTGGCGGTCGACGAAGTCGGAGTTCTTTAATCGTCTTGCGGGTGAATTTCACCTGACCGGTTCGTTTGGAAATCTGATCCAGATGGTCTGCCACTGCCAATCCGAGACCTGCTCCAAAAATGGGACAAGTAGGTAGGAGACCTTCTTTGCGGGCGTTGTTAATCAGCGTGAGTATCTCCTGCATCCGGCCTAAGGCGAAAACGGGTATGAGTACTGATCCTCCGCGACGCAGGACATTCGTTATTGTTTTCAATAAACGATCGATCTCACTCGCTCTTGTCCGTTCTTTTGGGCGCTCGGTTTCACCTCGAGTTGTTTCGAGGAAGACCGTCTCAAAGCGGTTTTCGATTGGAAAACTGGCTCCGTTCAGAGTGTATTGATTATCAAATAGCACGTCTCCAGAGAAGAAATACCGCTTTCCCGAGCTCGAGATTTCCAGTCCTCCAGCTCCCGCCACATGTCCAGCAGGGTAGAGTTTCAGCTCAATTTCATCGTCAGCCTCTGAAAGCTGGACCGGTTTGCTAAATGGAATAGTTTCGAATCTCTCCGCTGCTTGATCGATCTCTTCATGAGTGAAAAGTGGATATTCGGGAATATTTTTTTCGGCTCTTTGCCGTGTCATGACATTGCAGGAGTTGTGTAGCATGCGTTCAATGAGCATTTGACTGGCCTGGCTCATGAAGACTCTCGCTTCAGGATGCTTCCTCATCAAGACGGGTAGCGAACCAATATGGTCGAGGTGGCAATGGGTAATAACGATAAAATGGATATCGGCGTCTTCGATCAATGTGTAGTCTGGAGTAGCCAAGTTTCCTGCAAATTTAGGATTGAGCCCGGCATCAACGATAAAGTTAAAGGAGTCTAATTTCACGAAGAGGGAGTTGGCTCCGATGCCTCCATTCCGGTTAAGGTCAATAACTCTCATTTAATCTTCAGACTTAGCGATTTTATGAACGATTCTTGCTGCTGCAACAAAACCGAAAGCTCCAGTAACCTGGGCGGCTGCTCCATAGCCGGAGGCACAGTCGAGTCGCCGGCTGCCTGTGTCGCCGTCTTTTGTATCGCAGGATTCGGGATAGCGAGCTTCCTCGGGCGAGAACACGCACTCGACTTTAAACCGGCGCCTTCTCTCGCGAGGGTAGCCGTAATCTTGTCTTAGTTTCTTTCTTACTCGCTGGAGGAGTTTGTCGTTGTACGACTTCGTGATGTCGGAGATTTGGATTTTGGTCGGATCGATACGTCCACCGGCTCCTCCTGAGGTCAAAATGGGAATGCCTCTTCTTCGACTAAAATCGATCATGGCACATTTGTGGTTTACACTGTCGATGGCATCCATGACATATTCATAAGGTTCTCTGAATATTTCTTCAGCAGTTCTCTCTGTGAAAAACGTGTGGAGCACGCTTATAGTCGCCTCGGGATTTATGAGCCGGCAGCGTTCGGCCATCGCTTCAATCTTTGGCTTTCCGATTTGCCCATCCAGAGCGTGAATTTGGCGGTTTATGTTACTCTCACAAATGTCGTCAAGATCAACGAGCGTGATTGACCCGATCCCGGACCGAGCCAGTGCTTCAGCAACCCAGGATCCCACGCCTCCAATACCGACCACGAGAACGCTGGCCTCGCGAATTCTCTCGAGGCTTCCGGGTCCGTAAAGGCGCTCAACTCCCCCGAATCGATAATCGTAGTTTATGGTCTTTTCCGACATTGCTTCTGCCGCTTTAAGATTGGTTGATTGGGTTGCAAGTGGAATCTTCGGTGTGTTCTTGACTGCTCTGTCCACCCAATTAAGTAAGTCGAACCATTTCCACTATAACGCTCATCTGAACAATGGAAGAACTACTGACTGAATTCGTGCAAGGTTTGCCTATCTACTTATTGCTGGTAGTGATCGCGGTCTGCATAGCGGCACTAGGAAAAGGGGCTGACGTTCTAGTTGAAGAAGCCGTGACTCTTTCAATCCGTCATGGTATCAGCAAAGTGATCATTGGGGCTACGATTGTGAGCCTCGGGACCACATTACCGGAAGTAATGATTTCTGTGATGTCCGCGATCAACGGAAAGCCAGACATGGCGCTGGGTAACGCGATCGGGTCAGTCATTTGCGATACGGGCTTGATCCTGGGTTTAGCCACACTGTGCGGCAAAGTGCCAATAAATCTGTATTTAATGCGACGACAGGGTCTGCTCTGTTTGGTGCTGGGATTCCTCGTTATTGCCGTTTGTCTACCCTTTAGCAATTTGAGTTCGGTATTCGAAGGTGGCGGGCGCTTTCCTCAGATTACAGGCTTCGTATTTCTCGGGTTGCTCGCGGGATACCTGTGGGCGTCAGTACACTGGGCGAAAAACGTTAGAGAAGAGTTTGGTGTGGAGTCGCATGAGAAAGGTTCCACAGTTGTGATCTTTATTAAAATACTGATTGGACTAACATTGGTAATATCCTCCTCCCATTTGTTGATACATGCGGTAGAGGAAACCGCGATACGAGCTCAGGTGCCTCAATCTATCATAGCAGCAACGCTAGTCGCTTTTGGAACGTCGCTTCCTGAATTGGTCACCGTTGTGACCGCGGTTCGAAAGGGGCATGGAGAACTCGCGATTGGGAACGTGGTAGGTGCGGACATTCTGAATATTCTATTGGTCGCGGGAGCTTCCGCATCCGTCACGCCGGGTGGCCTCCTTGCGAGTGGGGAGTTCTTTACTCTAATTTTCCCTGCGATGATTGGATTAATGCTGATTTTTCAAGTATCCACATTCATTTGCAAGACTCACCTGACAAAGTCGACAGGCATTGCATTGCTGGGTGGGTACGCAGTTTACATCCTCCTTAGTAGTTTTTAAAGTGCCAAGGTGATGAGGGGCTTTCTGAATTTCTAGCGAGAGAAGTCCCAGGAAAACCAAAACGTTCGAGGGGCTCCGATTGAGACGAGGCCGGCCGACGAAATACCAGTCTCGATTTCCTCATCGAATAGGTTTTCAATATGGAGGGTCAAAGCGTGTTGGTCTGAAAGTGCGTATTGGATGCCACCGTCAATTTGAAAGGAATCTTTCAGGATTCTCAGGTTCCCCGTATCTTCGTATTCATTTTCCTGATAGCGGATACTGGACCAAATTTTCAGTTCGTCTCGTGGAAGCCAGTCTAGCGAAATATTTGCTCGGAAAGGGGATGAGTGGGGGAACTCATTTCCGTTCAGTTCTGGAATCGCATCATTGGAATCAATTTCACTGGGCGCGTAGAGAAATTGGGCACGGGCGTTGAATGTCTCGGTCAATTGGGATTCCCAGACTATTTCGAAACCTTCTACCGTGCTCTCTGAAAGATTGAGGCGTTGTCCGCAGGAACCACCACTGGGAACAAACCCGCATAGCGGATTAAACCCTGGCTCGCTGGAAAGGACCACATTGGCAATCATGTCGTCCAGGCTATAGGTGAAGACGTTTGTGCTGATCGACCAAGAATCGTCAGCGTTAAACCGTAGTCCGGCTTCGAACCCGAGATGCTTTTCGGTATTGAGATTCTGGTTTGCTTCAATTATGTCATTTTTGACCCGAAAGGGCCGATAGAGCTCATTCAAAGTCGGGGCTCGAAATCCGCTTGATTGCCGCATCATGCCTCTCAGGTTCTGAGAAAAGTCGTGATATAAAGTTAAATTGTTGGAAAAGAAGCTTTCAATGGTTGACGTGATCCGATCGTTGCGAATCTGAGCGTTGCTCTCTGTGTTCCACTCTTCTCGCTGGCCATCGGTATTCTTTACTTGATCAGCCCGAAGGGTTACTGCGAGGCGCGATTTATTGGAAAGGAGGATTTGTGAGGTAGAAAAAAGGCCGAATATCTCTTGTTCTCCGCCCGCCTTTCTGAGCCGAGTGAAACCGTTTCCTAAGTTTCGAAAGCGCTCATTGACATCGCCGTCCAGCAATCGGATGTCTGCCCCAATAGAAAAGTCATGTTTCTCAGCAATTCGTGTGAAGTAGTTGAAGCTTGCCCCTTCTGCTCCGGCCGGCATGGTAAATTGATCTAGTGCGGGCCGCTCGGAATTTCGATCATCGGCTACTGAGGTGAATTGATTGTGAAAGTCACGTTCTTGGGCGTAGGCAACGATATTGAATCCTGAATCTGAATCGGCGAAACGATGGAGAGCGGTGATTGAAAAGTCGGTCGCTTCAGTTCCATTGAATGATAGGGGCGTTCCATTCACTCGATCTTCCTCAAACAACGCCGCTCGTAGTGTAAAAAGCCAGGATTCATTTGCCGCAATTCGCAGAAGGCCTTGGTAGGCATGGGCCTCTGAGTTTGCTTTTTGGTCAATCGATCCGCGTTGATCTGAACGAAGCGTGTAAAATCCGTCAGTTTCTGCGTTAAGAGCCGAGAGGTTTAACGACACGTTTTGCGAGATTTTAGTGTCGGATGAGATTGACGCACTTTTCGTTCCGTCGCTTCCGCCGGTTAACTTAGTATGAATACGTGACTCTTTTGGGGAAATCGATTTCAGCGATATGTGGCCGCCGGTTCCGTAGTTTCCCCAGGCTTCACTGCCACTTGAGGGCTTTATTTGGATATCGTAAAGCGAGGAGGCGTGGTATCTCTGCCAATAGATCCAGCCCCCGAAGGGATCGTTCTGAGGCACGCCATCAAGAGTAACTACAGATCGGGACGTGGAGTTAATTCCAAGATTTCGAAGCCTCACGCCTTGGGTGGTTGGGTGGGCCGCTCTCGCTGGAGTCCTCCTAAATGCTGCATAGGCAGGATACTGGGCGACCGCCTCAGACAATTCCAAAAAGCCAATTTGAGCGCCACCTAAAAGAGTGGTTGATAAGGTCATTCCTGCATTGGAGTCGTCGTACGCTTGAGGCTGGACCAGTCGGTCCGCGTCGATTACGAGCGGGGAAAGTTGAAGAACGCCGTTTTCCTCCTGAGGGTAAAGTTCGGGAAGGAGAGTCATTAGACTGATCCCGAATATAACGAGTGTTTTTAAGGTTTTTAGTGAGGGCATAAATCGCTTTTCGCTCTGGTTTAAATTAGACTATTTAAGAAACAGTGTGGAACGGGCTTTTTGTAAAGTGAACTACCTGCAGGTGCCAAGACTCCCGGTTGAATATGGCGCTCTCGCGCAAGGCCAAGTATCATTTTTGTTAAAATCCTCTCTCTATCTTAAGACGGTAAACGTTGGTGCCGCAACTATTCAAAATAGCCATGCAAAATTTTAAAAAATTTGGAATTGTTGGAAAAACAACAATCTCTTTCGCCGCTTCCGTCTTTTTGTCTCTCGTTGGTTTCAGTCTCAATGGGGCTGACTATGATGGTTGGAAAATTCAGTGGAAGCTCGATACAGGTCTGGAAAAAGACCGTTTTGAGGGAAACTATGGAGGAACGGCGAAGCTAAGGTATGCACGTCGTGGACATCTAACAGTACCGTTCTGGCAGATTGATCAAGCAGGCTACCTTATGGGTTAATCTCATGCCGAGTGACGAATGGGAGCTGCAACGCGAACTCACGGTTGTGGAGTAAAAGGAGGAGAACGAAAACTTTATGAAAGAGGGCTTCGTTCCGGGGGATATCGAAGAGGATCGCGTCGGGGCGAAGCTCCATTGCGGGGGCGTTTGGTTCAAAAGCAATGAGGAATTCACCACTGAAATGAAGTTTGGAATGGATGAGCTGATGTCCTCGAACTTCTTCGGAGAGATGAAAGACCGCTATTATAGGCAGATTAATTTCGAAACCTATGAAATTGGGCGCAGGAAAATATGCCATGCTGGAAGTTGGACAACGGGAAAGCAACGCGTCGAAGCAGAGGCGACGAAAAAGGATCGTAAGCGAGACATTTTTTAACGTCCCGGTTGATTTGGATTGGGATCGTTTTTTTACCTTAGATTGGATCGCGTGTGCGGTACGATCAGGCATTTAATGGGTCGATTTTAGGCATTGCTCTTTGATTGGCTATCCTTCGTGGTTGGCGGATGGCCTATGAACTCTGGCAGTGGCTGTTATTCGGAATAGCCGCTATGATTATTGGAATGAGCAAATGCGGAATTCCTGGTTTAGGGATTCTCAACGTTGCTATTTTTCAGAATATCCTGTTGGCCAAGGATGCGACTGGATTTGGACTTCCTCTGCTCGTGGTTGGAGATCTCTGTGCATTGATCGCGTTTCGGCGTCATGCCGACTGGCTTAAAATACTAAAACTGATTCCTTGGGCTGGTATCGGCGTGGTTGTCGGCTTTTTTGTACTCGAAAATATCGACAATGCACAGGCGAGACTCTTAATTGGATCGTGCTTTCTCGTAATGATTGCCCTTCACCTATTGAACCGAAAAACCGGAAACATCAAAAAGTCCGGTCTTCTCACACCAGGTGTGGGGCCAGTCATTGGAGGGATGGCGGGATTCGTCTCTATGATCGCCAATGCAGCAGGACCCCTGATGACCCTCTACCTTCTGGCGATGCGGATGCCGAAGATGGCATTTCTCGGCACAAGCGTCTACTTCTTTACATTACTGAATTTGTTTAAGATTCCTTTTCTTGTGTATTTGAATATCATTACGATCGAAAGTGCGAGTGCGAATGTACGATTGGTTCCATTTGTTGTAGTGGGTGCATTTTTTGGGTTTTCTTTTGCAAAGAAGGTGAATCAATTGTGGTTTGAGAGAAGTGCGTTTTGGCTTACAATCGTAGCCGTTGGATACATGATCTTGAACTCGATAAAGGAGCTCGTCGCTATCCATGGCTAGAAAAAGTTCAAGGCAACTTTGGGCTGACAAAGTGAGTGGGAAATCGACTCATTCTTCTTCAAAGAGTGGATACGCGAATTCCCGGAGTCCATTCAATGGCGTGATTCTCGGTATCGACCCCAGTCTGAGGGGGACCGGGCTCGCTGTAATTGAGTTTTCCAAGGCGGATTTACGATTATTGCTTCATAGCCGTACGGTGAAAATTAAGCCTTCAATCTCCATGTTCGATTGTTTGGGGCAGATAAACGCAAACGTGACGGAGCTCCTAGAAACGTATGCGATCGACGCGGTGGCAGTAGAGCAGACGATTTACGTGCAAAATTTTCAAACAGCTCAGATACTAGGAGCTGCGAGGGGAGCAGCGATAGCGGCAGCAGCTGTTTCAGGAAAGTCGGTTTTTGAATACGCCCCGCTTCGAGTGAAGCAAGCAGTCGTCGGTATCGGTCGGGCCAGCAAGGACCAAGTCGCACGTACGGTTATGGGACTGGTTGGACACGGACGCACTTTGGCTCACGATGAAGCCGATGCAGCGGCAGTTGCGATATGCCATGCGTTCACTCATGTTTCCAAATCTATTTAGCTGAGGAAGCCTGAAACTCTATTTTGGAAGTAGAACTAGGATCAGGTTGCCATTTTGAGATGGAGCAGAAGGCCCTCCTAATATGAGAGGCTTACCCCTGTCTTGGTTGAACGTGGTGTTTAACAACATTCGGCGTGAGTCAGACCATTTAACGCTTAGGCGAACTTTGCTACCGTCGCTTGGTTGGGCATTGAGCTCAACTCGGTGGCCAGTACCAAGGCTGATTGTTGATTTTCCGGGTATGCTCAGATTTGCATTGGAACGTCCCTGCAGCTTGTATGAACTGTATTTGAAAAGTCGTTTCAAATTGCCCTCATAGGCTTTGAGAGCAGGGTCGATACTCTCACCTTGCGAGGACGCAAAGATTAGAGTTGCACTAACGCTGGTTTGTTGAGCAGAGGCGTCTAACGCGGCAAATTGAAAGCAGATTGCGAGCAGTGTTGCGGGGGCAAGAAGTTTTCTAATGTTCATGATAGGAACTCTTTCATATAAATTTGAATGGCGTTGCGTGCATTGAAAATTCGGGACATAACGGTGCCGGTCTTGCAATTGGTTTTTGCGGCGATCTCTTTGTAGGTTAATCCGTCAATTTCTCTTAGTATCAGAGCCGTTTTGTGATGTTCTGGGAGTCTGTTCAGAGCCTTTAAAAATTGCTCTCTGATTTCTTGGCGGTTAAGATTGCGTACTTGTTCGGGGGGTGCAATCACGGAAGTTGAGCCACCTGCGATATTCGCTTCTTCAAGATAATCGATGTTGGTTTCCCTTCTCGAATCTCTCTTCCTGATTGCGTCGAGAGCTGTGAATGTGGCGACGCGGTAGATCCAGCTAGAAAATGCGGACTCGAAGCGAAAAGTTCCAATCTTTTTCCAAGCCTTGATCCATGCTAGCTGAGTAATGTCTTTTGCGTCTTCTGTATTTCTAACCATGCGAAGTATCTGGCCGAAGACTCGGCTGTGATTTAATTCAACTAGCTCTCCAAATGCTGCTTGATCACCATTCTGAGCCCGGGCTACCAAGTCGTTTATCTGTGTGGACTCCTTGTCGCTCATTGTTGACGAAGAGAGTGAAAACGCTCCAGTTCTGCAAATCTAAATAGTGAGTGTAAGGCTAGGACGGGGCAGCGGACTTTCTTATTCAAACTTGGGTATGCGGTCCAAAAAGGTGAAACACTTATAATGAAATGGCGGTAGATGTCGATTCGAGGAAAAAAATGGGCGAAATCAATTGATCACTCTTACATAACTTGCCAGAGATCGGAACTGACGGTTTGTTTCTCCTTAGTGTTTGAGCATTTTTAGTATGAAAATTTGTTGTTTAGGAGCGGGTTACGTAGGTGGTCCAACGATGGCGATGATCGCTCACAAATGTCCTCATATTACAGTTACGGTTGCAGACATTAACGAAGCCAGGATCGCCGCTTGGAATTCGGACGAGCTTCCTGTTTTTGAGCCGGGATTGGACGAGATCGTAATGTCTTCCCGCGGCGTAAATTTATTTTTTACAACTGACAAGGTAACTGCAATCCGTGAGGCGGACGTCATTTTCGTAAGTGTGGGAACTCCTACAAAAACCTATGGTGCTGCTGCAGGCAGGGCGGCAGATCTGAAATATGTCGAACTTTGTGCTCGTGATATTGCGGCACATTCAGATAGATCAAAAATTGTTGTAGAAAAATCAACGATTCCCGTAAGGACTGCAGAGTCGTTGAAAGCGGTGCTCAGTGCTAACTCGAGCGACAGCATTAGTTTTCAGGTGCTTTCCAATCCCGAATTTCTTGCGGAAGGTACGGCCATGGAGGACCTTGACGATCCAGATCGCGTTCTCATCGGGGGTGAGGAAACGCCTGAAGGTAAGACGGCGATTGAAACCCTGGCAGATGTTTATGCGACTTGGATTTCGAGGGATAAAATTATCCAAACCAATTTATGGTCATCTGAATTGTCAAAACTGGTGGCGAATGCCTTTCTCGCCCAGAGAATTTCCAGCATTAATTCAATTTCTGCCTTGTGCGAGGAAACGGGAGCGAATGTNGATGAAGTAGCCTCTGCGATCGGTAAGGATTCCAGAATTGGGTCAAAATTCTTGAAGTCGTCAGTCGGATTTGGCGGCTCNTGTTTCCAGAAAGACCTGCTCAATTTGGTTTATTTGTGTGAACATTTTGGCCTTNCAGAAGTAGCACAATACTGGNGATNTGTCATTGGTATGAATGACTGGCAAAAGCGNCGATTCTCNAATCGTATTATTAATTCCCTCTTCAACACCGTTAACGGCAAGCGGATAGCNATTCTTGGATTTGCGTTCAAAAAAGANACAAATGACACGCGGGAATCNCCTGCAATATANNTCGGTNGNGATCTTCTTGAAGAGGAAGCCANNTTGGCGATTTATGATCCGAAAGTNACCTCGNATCAAATCTATNNAGANCTCGGAGCGAAGANTGAGNCCAACCGTGAAGAAAAAATTGAAGTCTGCAGTGACGCNTACGAGGCAGTTGAAGGGGCTCATGCACTNGCGATATTAACCGAGTGGGATGAATTCAGGGATCTGNATTATCGAAAAATCTACGACCGCATGATGAAACCCGCCTTCATTTTCGACGGGCGAAATATCGCGAATNGAAAAGAGCTAATTGATATTGGTTTTAAGGTCTANGCAATTGGCAGGTAGTGCCGATTGGGGAGTCCACGCGNNGTTGAAAAACTATNACGTGANTTCCGTTTTTCTAAAACANGTTTGTGNCGTTGAAGCTNGCNATGTGAGTTTGGAGTTCAGGATTGAAAGTNTCANCNCAACANCGACANTNTNGGGATNCNTTNAATGCTTAATGACGATAAATGCGATAGAGAATCCGAGCAATGAGTTGATGACAAGGAACGTTATGCCACCACATCGAATCGAAGCTGGATGATGTGTTGAAATCACTAATGTGTACAAAGTAAATGCTGATCACTTTCATGAATTAGAAAATTATGCCTGAGAGTATAGATCACTTGGTTTGATTGGCCGTTGATGCCATTACAGTGTGGATTAAGAGATCGATTAAGCTGTCAGAATTGGACAGCCTTGGATTAAGGTATACGCACCTTAAAACCTGTTTATTAGTAATTTAATTTAAGTTGGCCAATGAATATTCGCTTGTTTATTATGCTTCAACTAGGAATTTGTCGCACGCTACTCGAAGGGGGAAGAGTAGCTAGATTTTTGGGGTGATCTTTTTCTTCGGAGCCTTTTTCGCAGCCTTCTTGGGTGCCCGCGGCGGAAACTCAAAATTCGTTTTCCCAGAGTCGTTAATAACCAAATACGCATCAAAAGGCCGCTTTGTGCGTTTTGACCAAAACTTGTCGAGAAGATCAGTTTTCCCAGTTTCGAGAAGTTTGATCACTTGTTCACGCGGGATCTCGCGATCCAATATTTTTCTGCTAATGCGACTTGGTTTAGCATCACTTTTGCCGTTCGGTAGATTTACCACGTAGGCATTGGCAGTCTCGTAAACATCCCCGCCCGTGCGTGGGCACTTGGCGAAAGGGGTCAGTGCTGAAAAGTCGATTTCACCGCCCTGTTCATCTCCGTTGCCGAAGTCGAACTTAACTCGCTTGGTCTCATCGTCCAGATTAAGGTAGGCGCTATAGCGTTTGCCGCGTTTCGAACGAAAGCCGTCGATTGGGCCAATGCGTTTCTTTTCAAGAAGTTCGCGCAACTCCTCTCTGTCCATCTTTCGGTTTCCTATGATTTTATAGATTGCGAAAGAGTTGTCCTTTGTTCGGTAAGCTCTTAGCGATTCGAAAAGTGGTTCGCCATCATAGGGTGATATTAAGTCACTGGGTGACAAGTCGTCGTCGCTCTCCTCATACGATTTGATGCTCTCGACTACGGCTTTTGTCATCGAGACAATCTCTTTCATGAAGGTCTTGCTGTCGAGTTCCCCGTCCTCGATTTTATGTAGTTTGAATTCCCATTCTCCGGTTAGTGCAGGCTTAGTTAAAGCGTCTGCTTTGATTGTCGCGAGGAAGTCGAGGAGGGTTTCCGCTTTTGGTGTTGGAGCGAGTGACCGGTGGTCCCGCTCCATGTATCTTTCGGCGATCAATCGCTCTATAATGGCTGCTCGAGTTGCGGGAGTTCCCAACCCGCTTTCCTTCATAGCCTCTGAAAGTTCATCCTCCTCGACGAGCTTACCGGCGCTTTCCATCGCAGAAAGCAGAGTGGCTTCCGTGTATCGGGCGGGTGGCCTTGTCTGTTCGTGTTTGCACTCGGTTTCGGAAATACTTGACTGGGGAGGGTTGCCATCAGCATCACTCAGTGCAGGAAGGGTTTCAGGGTCTGCTGTGAGAACCGACTTCCCGTAAACTTCCAGCCAGCCAGGGTCGACGAGAACTTTGCCTTCAGTCTTAAAAATGTGAGTTTCTACCTCACTGAAACGCGTCGTAACATTGAATTCGGCAGATGGGTAGAAGATTGAGATAAAACGACGGGCGATCATGTCGTAAATCTTCGCTTCGTCATCGTTTAGCTTTTTCGGGCTCTCAGGAGTTGGAATAATGGCGAAGTGATCAGAGATCTGCTTGTTGTTGAAAACTCGTTTATTGGAAGGGTTTATCCAGTTTCTGGCGACGACCTTTCTCGCGGGGTCGGCTAGATCATTGTCAAGACTCTTGAGAGTTCTTGCGCAGGTTTCAGGATAGTCTTCTGGGAGAGCTTTAGAGTCCGTACGCGGGTACGTGATCATCTTGTGCTTTTCGTAGAGGGCTTGAGCAAGCTGGAGAGTGCGACGAGCGGGATAGCCAAAGCGGTTGTTGGCTTCACGTTGCAGTGTGGTTAGGTCGTAAAGACGGGGCGCGGCTTGACGGGACTTCTTTGTCTCATCTGATACGGTGGCTTTCCCACCGTTCTTGACCGATTCGATGAGGGCATTGGCTGCACTCTCTGCCCAAATACGATCGATTCGATCATGCTGGTCATCTGATTTCTTGAAGTCCGGCTTTTGATAGGTTCCTTGGTAAATTCCATTAGAAATTTGGAATTCTACGACGATTTGCCAGTAGTCTCTTGGCTTGAACATCTCTATTTCACGTTCGCGTTCTACTACCATGCCCAACGTAGGTGTTTGTACGCGACCAACTCCTGCTACATTTCCGGCTCGAGAACCGTATAGTCGCTTCGTCACTCCGCGAGTACAGTTGATTCCAATGAGCCAATCCGCTTCCGATCGTGACTGTGCCGCCTCGGCGAGATTTTTCATCTCATCTCCCGATTTCATGTTTTGGAATGCCTCTTTAATACTAGAGGGTGTCATCGAGAGCATCCAAAGTCGTTTTACCGGTTTTTTGCTTTTCGAAAGTTTGTACAAGTAGCTGAAGATGAGTTCTCCCTCACGGCCGGCGTCACAAGCGTTGATGATGGTGCCAACGTCTTTTCGGTTGATGAGTCTCTTGACCCCTTTATATTTAGATTCGGTCGTTTCAATTGGCTTTAGCTTAAATGTGGAGGGAATGATTGGTAGATTTGCGAGTCTCCAGAAGGCATCTCGTTTGTCGTAGTCTTCGGGCATGCAAAGCTCGACGATGTGCCCCACTGCGGAAGTAACGACGTAGTCGTCGTTTTCAAAGTGATCGTCCTGCTTCGCAAATGTGCCACCTAAGGCTTTGCAGAGGTCTTTGGCGACACTGGGTTTCTCGGCAATTACAAGGGACTTCATTGTTGTTTCTTTGAGTGGGTCGTCAAAATTGCTTCTGCTGGTTGGTTACCAAAAATTTTTTCCTATGAGTCTACTTTCTTCTGTAAGGAGCCCATACGACTCCCTCTAAATCCTTAAAAGCGGGTCGATGAAGCACGGATTAACTTGTGGCAAGTACAAATTTTACAGAGTTAGGTTGTACACGCTTTTGAAGCAAAGTTGCTTTTCCTCTCGTAATCGAGAAACGTTTAACCCCATATTTTGGATTCTTAGTTGCTGGTTTACAGCGTAGTATGGCAATTTCACGTTTTAGAAAAACGCTTTCTCAAATCGGGGAGTTTGCTGTCGATGTTTTTTATGATCGGCGGCGGGGAAAGAGAGCGTTCGCTCTTGGTCTGTTTCTTTATGGGCTTTCCCTAATCTTTGGTTTTTTGGCGCGTCTTCGTTTTTTCCTCTACAAGAAACGGATTTTGAAGGATCAGCCCTTGGGATGCTTAGTGGTTGTCGTTGGCAATCTCACGGTAGGGGGAACCGGTAAAACTCCGGTTGTGGAGAAATTTGCCCGTTCGCTTCAGCAAAGGGGAAGGCGAGTGGCTATTCTGAGTCGAGGGTACAAGAGCAAAAACATAACTAAAGAGTCTCGCTTGCAAAAACTCTGGAGGACGTTTGCAACCGGAGAGGATCCTCCCCCGCCCAAAATTGTAAGCGATGGCGAGGCCGTTCTACTCGATTCTGAATTCGCGGGCGATGAGCCTTTTATGTTGGCAAGAAATCTTCCGGGAGTGATCGTCCTTGTCGATAAAGACCGAGTGAAGAGTGGAACCTACGCGATAAAACGATTTGGATGCGACACTTTGGTTTTGGATGACGGGTTTCAGTACTTGCCCTTAAAAGGGCGTCTCAATCTCCTCCTTGTGGATAAAAGCAACCCTTTTGGGAATCAGCATCTAATGCCGCGCGGCATCCTTCGGGAGCCAGTGAGGCATTTAAAGAGAGCGTCTTACGTGTTTCTAACAAAATCAGATGGGGTACCGGATCCAGAGCTGGAGGCGTTGATACAGAAGCATAATCCGGGGGTGGATGTGATCGAGTGTGCCCACAAGCCGCAATTCCTTCAGGAGGTCAACGGAGAAAAACGATTGCCATTGGATGAACTCTTGAAGAAGAGAATCGGGGCGTTTAGTGGCATAGCGGTCCCTGAAAGCTTCGAGTGTTTCCTGCACGATTTCGGAGCGAATTTAATCTACACAAAGCGATTTCTGGATCACCACAGATTTGATACAGAGGAACTCCACGAAATTTTCAAAGAAGCAGCTGCCGCAAAT
>PBMN01000001.1:0-50786 GCA_002722675.1 Opitutaceae bacterium | reverse complement strand
TGCCGTCGAATCATTGCGAAGAAGGTAGTCCCCTTCGTTAAAAATGCTTTATTGGCCTAAAAAAGAATTGACCAGCTTTTGCAGACGAGTCTCACTTGATTCCTTATTGAGATTCAATATCTTTAAGCGATGATTCCCTGTCACTTCCAACAACCTTATGAATCGATTGCCCGATTCGGTGATTTAGATGTTTGGCGGCGTCAATTCACCCAGCGTCAGGGGTTGTCGTTTGGCGTCTACCGGATCCCGGGAGCGTCGAACTGCTTCTCGTGGCCCTTCGAATCGTTCTTGCAAATCGTATTCGTGGCCAAGGGCCGCGTATCCGTAGCCCTGCCTGATGAGGGAGCAACCTCTGCCAGCTCAGGGGAATGGTTTGTGATTTCCCTTGGAGAATGGACGGGAGCAACATCGTTTGAGTGCGAATCTCAGATTGGCGTAATTGAATGCTCGAGAGAGTTGTGGCAAGGTTTGGTCAGTGAAGAAGATAGTCTCCTCCACGCAAGAAAAGCTTGTTATAGCTGTTCACAGCGCGAAGAAGCGATTCTGACAAAGGGAATTCAAGATGCACGTATGCGAAACCTGTCAGAGAGTTTGATTGGCAATGAGGGTGGTTCACCTAGCGATCGGCTCTTGGTCGAGTCTATGACCCTCGAATTTTTGGCACGGGTTTTCGACTCAAAATTCATTTCTGGATCCTCAAAGTCAGAACCATGCTACAGAAGTAGGGATGAAGAAGCCCTCGCAGCAGCCGCCAGTTACTTGGAACAGAATCTCGATGAGGATCATTCGATTGCCGGCTTAAGTCGGAAGTTCGCCTTGAACGAATTCAAGTTAAAACGCGGGTTCCGAGATCGGTTTGGTATAACTGTTTTCGGTTACTTAAGACAGTGCCGAATGGATCGGGCTCGTCAGTTATTACTCAGCCACAGATACACGGTTCTGGAAGTTGCGAATGCAGTCGGGTACGCGAACCCTAGTCATTTTGCCAGGGCTTTTCGGGGATGTTTCGGATTAAACCCTAAGGCTTTTTTAGCGGATTGGGCTCGATAATCCTCGTTGCAAAAAGCCTATAGGGTGTAAAGCCTTCGAAAATACGCGATTTTCATGAAGTGCTGAGAAACTTATAAACTTCCCTAGACCTTTTTGTTCTAAGTGTATCCCGCTTTCTAATCAACGTTCGATTCTTCGCAAGACTGAAAAAATGAATCGTCGGTGTGCCACTAAATTGAGGTGAAGATTTACCTCGGGTCGTTATTTCTAGTGATAGGTATTTTGTGTGTAGTTAGGGTTCGGAATTCTACCAGAAGAATCTGAATTGTAGTGCACAGGCTCCAGTACGGAGCGGTTTTGCTCCCGATCGGGGTAGAATGTAGAATTACGAATGGGTAGATTAGTACCTTAGGTAAGGTTCCCACTAATATCGGCAACTTGCCAAAAAATTCAAACTAACATGAAAATGAAAAGTAAAAAATTAAGTACTATAACTATTACCGCCTTTCTCTTGGCAGTTTTTTCCAGTTTGCACGGACAGGAAAACGACACCGTAAAACTGGATGACTTCGTCGTAGTGGGCGAGTATTTGCAGTCGAGTGAGGTTAATGCCCTCAAAACGCCGACCCCAATTAACGAAGTTCCACAAAGCTTGGCCATATTGACAGCTGATATGATGTCGCTTCAGGACATGACAGGGTTGGCTGACATTGCTGATTACACTCCAGGCATTGATGCAGGACAGGGAGAAGGTCACCGAGATGACATCTTGTTCAGAGGCGTAAAATCAACAGCTGATTTTTTCGTGGATGGCGTTCGAGACGATGTACAATACTTCAGGCCACTGTATAACATTGAACAGGTCGAAGTGCTTAAAGGTGCAAATGCTCTTTTCTTTGGCCGCGGTGGAACAGGTGGTCTTATAAACAGAGTTACAAAGAAAGCTATCGCAGGTGAGAATTTTACTAATTACTCACTTTCGCTGGATGATATGAGCGAAAGCTACATGGGGCTGGATACCAACCTATCGCTTGGTTCAAATGGAGCTTTTCGACTGAATGCCTACCTCGAGGACCTTAAAAACCATCGTGATTTCTACTTCGGTGACAATAAGGGTTTTAACCCAACCTTTAACTTTGATCTAAGTGAAACTACGAATGTTAACATTTCGTACGAGCGTCTTGACCATAAACGGTTCATTGACCGTGGAATACCATCTGAGGGTGGTATACCGGTTAAATCATTGGCGGATACTACGTTTGGCGACAGCGAGGAGAATTATTCAACTTTGGACTCGAATGTTTTCAGTCTGACCGTCGACCAGCAGCTAGAAAGCGACGTTAAACTCCGTTTGAGATTCACCGACAATGACTTTTCGAAACTATATCAAAACCTTTATGCGAGTAGCTATGACTCTGCAGCAGACACCGTAACTCTATCTGGTTATCGTGATACGACTAATAGGGGCAGTACCATCTATTCATTAGACCTAATCGGTGAAAAAGAGATAGGTGGTATTGGTCACAAGTTCGTTGTCGGATTCGAGGAGATAGACACGAGCAACGACAATGATCGCTTTTACATGGATACAGACAACTTGGATAATAATTCCAAAGGAGAAAAAATTACGGTTCCAATAGCACGTCGGTTAGTCATCCCTAGTTTTAATTTCACAACAGAAAAGTACGACGAGACGGAAGCTGATCTTAGTGTTAGTTCAATTTACTTCAGCGACGAAATCGCACTAACTGACCAATTCGACATGGTTATCGGCGGACGGTTTGATGATTTTGATCTGTCAGTTGTGGATGTTTATGGCAACTCTGGGGGGAGTGCTTCAAAATCTGATGATGAGTTTTCGCCTCGCTTCGGCCTCGTTTACAAGGCCCAGGAGAACCTCGCATTGTACGGTAGCTACAGCGAGTCATTCATCCCGAAAAGCGGCGGGCAGTATGCTGATTTGAAAGGCAGCAAAAAACAGAAAACTGATCCTGACGTGTACGAAAATACAGAGTTTGGGGTTAAATATGAACTCACAAATGGGCTGAGTATGACTGCCGCTTTGTATCGCTCTAACGCTGTTAAGCCAACCGGCTCAGTGGCGGATGGTGACTACGCAGTGACAGAAACCTCAACAAAGGGCTTTGAAATTACTGCAACTGGAACCGTTACGGAAAATTGGTTTATTTCAGCAGGAGCTAACATAGTTAACGGAACTGCTCCAGCGGAGGTCGCGGAAAATAGTTATTCTGTATGGAATCTCGTCAAAGTTAATGATCAGTTTAGCGTAGGACTTGGTTATATTCATAAGGGTGATACAGTTGGTAAGGGTAGTACCCAATTACCTTCCTACGATCGCTTGGATGTTGCTGCCTATTACGCGGTAAATGAGAATCTACGATTCCAGCTTAATCTTGAAAACATTACCGATCAGTTGTATTTCCCGAACTCCTACGGAAGTGGACAGGTAACGGTTGGTGCCCCGTTTCACGCGACTTTTAGGCTTTCTGGTCGTTTCTGATCAATTAGTTATTCCTAAAATAAAGACGAACGGGCTATGCTTAGGCATAGCCCGTTTTTTATGTATTTGTACGATCTGTACAAAAGAGTCACCGTTTAAGGGAAATGAAAGAGTTAGCAAATAAAGTTAATAGTTACGCTTTAAAAGTGTCTCATACCCCAAAAACTAAACTAATTCCGAATTAGTAATTATATTAGCCATACTAATTGATTAAAGAGAATAAATACTTTTACGGGTATAATTTTTTCTTCTTGGAGTGGAGAAAATGGAATAAATACCCTAGAATATTGGAATGGTTGAACGTTTTATTGCAATACGGTGTGAAATATTAGCTCCCGATGATCAAAAGCTGGTTGACCTCGGTAAAATTGCTAAAGCCTGTGCAATCGATCTAGGTATCAATGTACCACTTGTGATTGGCTCTCCTCAGACAAGCAGAGAGACCGAATCGGCTATATTATTAAAAATTCCTAAGGAAATTGCTGTTTTAAATGATGAAATATGGAGGCTGGCCAGTAGGATCGCCTGTTTCTGCCCTGAAATACGAGTATCTACTCAAATATACAGCGAGAGCAACCCCAGCTCAATTCAGCTATGAACAGAATCCATCGGAAGTATCGGAAAGCCGAGCCTACAAGTCGAAATCGCCGTGGATTGATTATCGAGACTAACGAAGAAGGTTTGATTGCTTTAAAGCCAGATTTTGTCGAACTGTTTCGTCGATTAAACTTTTTGCCTGAGTACTATTTGCAAACTCGCCATGCGTACGCCACCTTAATTGCCAGGAGGCGGCAAATAGAATTACGATGTATCGAAAGTACGAATATAATTGCAGACTGCGAAAAAAGCCTCCAGTTGGATAGGACAAGTAACCATCGTATGTATGCTCGCGTCGCGCGCTGCGAATGCTGTGAATCTCCGGGTCGAATTGAGGTTCGAAATAAGCGCAATTTGGAGGTCTTACAGATTTGTTGCTCTCCTCTGGTAAGGCCACTAGATTGGGGTAAGATAATAGCAGCCTCTTCTTTGGAAGAGGCAGAGTGCCACGTCAGAATTAATCGAGAGCGTTATCCATTAATTCCAAAGTTGGCCAAAAAAGTCGCTAGCGATCCTTCGCAAATAACAAAATTCTTTGAATTGCTTCGCGAGCGATCAATTGCGTTTGTTGCGACTTTAGAAACGGATGGAATTATTCATAGTGAGAGAATTCTGGCGAAAAAAATCAATTGCAGCGGTGGAGTTCTAATTATTGAAGGTTTCGCAAAAACACTACGCCTAAACCTAGCTGCCGCACTTTCCCTGTTCTCGGTGGATGCCGACGGTTTTACCACGATCTATGTTGCTGGAGATCAAAATGTTCTGCTCTTATCAATTAAGACTTTGTCGGCTACTAAAAGCGATGAGCTATTTGCCGATCTTGACTGACTATTTGTGGTAAAAAATAACGCACGATTCAATGAATAAAAAAGATAAAAGATACGCCGTTACTGCTAGCCCATTTTTACGTGGATTGGTTTATGAGGATCGTCACAACGAAATCGTAAGATCGATCGTAGGCGTAGTAGGACCGCTTTTGTTATTACTGATATTTATCATGGCTATCAAAAGAAATAGCTAACTTATAATTATATAGTAATATATATTATTTATATATATTTTGCACATATATTAGTTGGATAATTTAGCAAAAAATCACAATGTTGCAGGCTTTCGGCCGTCGACATCTCCCCGTTCCTGAATTCGTACAGTACTCACCAAATGGCTGGAATACACAACTTCGCTAATCACTGACTTCTCTTGGCTCTGTAACTCGTTTATTTCTCTTTTTGGATAATGGGGAGTGAACTCTGCGTTTCTCTTCTAGAGATCTCGTTAATCGCAAACTGTGAGACGAATCGCTTACCCATTGGAGTACAGGCTGTAATGGTTATTTTTTGTTCAATTCGCTACATCTCAATTCGCTTTTTATCATATCCGAAGAACACCAGCGAGACACGATTGCCTATTGCGGTCATGGAGCAGTCAAGACCCCCGATATTGATAGACTTGCTGAAGATGTGACGCTTTTTGAAAATACCTAGACCAAATGTCTGATTTGAGTCCTTGCGAGCGCAGCTCTGCAGACGGGACGTTTTGTTCATTAGACCAACAATAGATGAATGGTAACCCGTATTCAGGACAAAGAGCGGGTGGAGGGTATTGATCAGGAAACTACATTTTCGGTNATGTGATGATGATNATGGTTTTAGCNATGAGATCTTACCGCTTCAAATAGTTGGTGGTTGAGGATCTTTGGGGCTACTTTAGAAANACGTGCCCGTCATTTAATTTCCTGTCATATTCCTGTCATAATCAGTACGGATTAATACACCTAAATGGTAATTCATTCACCTAGTTACCTAGGTAAAGCATTGTGCCCTAGGTAGTAACCGAATCCGAATCTCGCTAGCCACCCCATTTATTAGTTCGGAAGCGGTTTAGCAACTGAAACGAAACTCTACCTACAAAGCATCAGCCGAGATGAGGACCAGTTAACAATCGACAAGCGGGTTGGCACAAAGAAGTGAAGAGAAGATCGAAGTATGCAATGAAGGCAACACCCCGAGGCGATAGCCAAGCCAATTCCGCTATTCAAGCCCACCTACACGAAAACTGCTTGATGGTCGGTCATATGGCAGCATCCTAACACCTGTATGGACAAGCTTACCTGGACTCTGACAAAGACTAACCTATCCCTCCTAATATCACTCGCTTCCTTCGCCGACGACTGGGATCCGCTCCTGAGCGGCAACTCCTTTGAGGGATGGGAGCAGCATGGAGGCGTTGCCAAGTACGAAATTAAAAACGGAGAGGTTACGGGAACCAGTGTCGCCAATACACCTAACTCTTTTATGACGACCGCGAGGGCCTATACGGATTTCGTTCTGGAGTTTGAAGTATGGGTCCAGGATGGCCTCAATTCAGGTGTTCAATTTCGCAGTAACACTAAGCCTGATCCGGATCTCTCAGATGGCCGAGTCTTCGGCTACCAATTCGAATTAGATACGGCTGAACGTGCGTGGACTGCTGGAATTTACGATGAAGCGAATCGAGGCTGGCTGTATCCAGTCAGTTACAACGAACCAGCTCGTTATTTATTCAAGAACGAGCAATGGAACACCGCCCGCATCGAATGCGTCGGAAACGAGGTACAAACTTTTCTTAACGGGAAACAAGTTTCGCACCTTGTAGATGAAAAAACGATTTCTGGTTTCATTGGGCTCCAAGTTCACAGCATCAGAGGTTCAGAGCACGAAGGCTATAAGGTCCGCTGGCGTAACCTTAGGATCAATACACAGTCGCCCAAACTATCCCCACCTGAGGGAATTTACATTCGCAACATCAAACCCAATTCCCTAAGCAGCCCTGAAAAGGCACAGGGATGGACGCTTCTTTTTAATGGCCGAAAAGCGAATGAATGGAAGAGTGCCAAAGGGATAGACGCTTTTTCTAAAAAAGACTGGGAAGTAAAAGATGAGGCGTTAATGATCCATGCCGGTTCTAAGGTAGGGGACCTCGTTTCAAAGAAGGCATATGGCGCCTTTGAATTTGATTTTGAATTCAGACTCACAGAGGGGGCCAATAGCGGAGTCAAATACTTCGTGTCCGATTTCGCCGCACCCGGACAAGCAGCGAATTATCTTGGATTGGAATACCAGATAATCGACGACAACCTACACCCTGACGCCAAACAAGGTGTCGTCGGTAATCGCACTGGTGCTTCGCTGTACGATCTGATACCCCGATATCAAGAAGTCCAAACCCGAAAAGTCCCTCTGCACATAGGTAGCTGGAATCATGGTCGTATCGTTGCTTTTCCCAATGGAACGGTCCAACATTGGTTAAACGGCTTTAACGTCGTCGAATACGAACGCGGATCAAATATTTATGATGCACTCGTGGCTCGTAGCAAATATGAGAAATACGAAAATTTTGGACTGGAAGCAAAAGGACTTCTGCTTCTTCAAAACCATAACGATGAAGTAAGCTATCGCAGTCTCAAAATTCGCGAACTCTAGTCTTTCGAAAATTATAACGAAACCGCGTCAACCAGCAAGCGGACTTTCCTTTCAGACGTCTTATCGTTTTCCGTCACGCCTGAATACGCGTGAACGGATAAGTCCCCTTTCCAAGGCTGAAGCTCCTTCAGAACTAGCGGGACATTTTCTGGCGAGACACTACCACCGATAACGATTTCCGTTCTACCCTCACACTGTTGTATAAGCTGATTGAGTACGAATACCCCGTCAAGGGCTGATCCCGATTCTCCCCAAGGCACCCCACTGGTAAGAATTCGATCAATACCCAATTGGATGAGGATGCCCAGCGATTCTGGGACGTCTCTCGCCGCGTCGAAAGCGCGATGAAAAGTCGCCTTCAAACCCAAAGAATGGCTCAGCTCGATCAACGGTCCGATTTGAGGCACGTCAACTTCTCCCCCGCTTGTCAATCCACCCAGCACCACTCCATCCGCTTTGGCTTCTGCCGCGATTTCGATCTCTCGGTGCATCTCCGCAATCTCATAACTGGAGTAGCAAAAATCTCCGCCCCTGGGTCGCACCATCACTATAAGTCCAGGACGCTGAAAAGCCAATCGAGCCGCTTCAATACTTTCTCTGGGCGGGGTCAAGCCATCGAGGTGCATCGATCCGCAAAGCTCGATGGTATCCGCTCCGCCCTGGAATGCGGCCTTAGCAAATCGACCAGTCTCTTCAGCTACGTCGCCTCGAATGCAAGCTTCTACCTTTACCATGCCACAATCCCCTCTTGATTTTTCCTATTATCGATCATTGAAGCCGCTTCTCCATCTTCTGATGCGGAATCGTAACTTCTATAAATTCATCACCAACCGAATGATACCCAAGACTCTGGTAAAATCCGAGTGCGGTGACTCGTGCATTCAAACTGATTTTTACGCCGCCCTTCCCTGCCAATTCAGATTCGACCTTTCGCATTAGCTCCGAGCCAATCCCCTGCCCTTGTATTTCCTTCTTTGTCGCCATCTGCCTGATACGATAACAATGATCGCGCTCTGGAATGGCGATCACGCAGGCAATGGCTTCATTTCCTTTAAAAACCGCATAGTGGTGAGACGATGCTTCCCAAGAGAGGTCTTCCAAACGGAAATTCAGCCCAAATGGCTCTCTCAAGATTTGGTTGCGGAGCAAGAATACCTTTTCGTATTCAGGAGAACCATAAGCTATTTCACAAAAATGGCGTTTCATGGGCTGGAAAAAAAGCCTCAACCGCAGAACGCGACTGAGGCCAAATAATTAAATCAATCAGACGCTCGCCTTCATCAGCCTGCTGCCGAAACAACATTCGATCCCGTCATTCCCAATTCGGCCATGACCGTATTCCCAGGAGCACTGATACCAAATCGGTCGATTCCTAGGACTTTTCCTCCCAAGCCGACATACTTGTACCAAAGCCCCGTGACACCTGCTTCAATCGCTATCCGTTTCGTACAGGAGGAAGGTAAAACACTCTCTTTGTATTCATCGCTTTGGCCATCAAATCTCAGCATTGAAGGCATCGACACGACACGGGCACCGGGACCTATTTCATCCGCTGCGGCAATGGCATGCTGCACTTCCGAACCGGTTCCGATTAAGATGACTTCCAAAGGTCCGGTCTCTTTTTTTATAACGTACCCTCCCTTGAGAACTCCGTGGCGGCGTTCTTCAGAAGTCACCGTATTGATATTTGGCACACCTTGCCGCGTGAGCGAAAGTACAGTTGGACCGTCTTGACGCTCCACGGCCGCCACAAACGCTCCCGCGGTCTCTTCCGTATCACAAGGGCGAATCACATCCAGATTGGGTATGACTCTTAGACCGGAAACCGTTTCAACGGGTTGATGTGTCGGACCATCCTCACCCACTCCAACCGAATCGTGGGTGAAAATGTAGATCACAGGGAGACCCGCCAAGGAAGCCAATCGGATCGAAGGTCGCAAATAATCCGCAAAAACCATGAAGGTAGCTCCCGAAGCTCTCCAAATCCCATCGTAAGCCACCCCGTTCAGCAAGGCACCCATGGCGTGCTCGCGAATACCAAAGAGCAAGTTTCGTCCCGACTCGTTTCCAGGCAGAAAATCACCACCATCTTTAATGTAGTTCTTCGTAGATCCGTGGAGGTCCGCAGAACCGCTAATCAATTCGGGGCGGGCCTGTGCGATAGGCTGCAGGACATTCGAACCTGCCGCTCGCGTTGCCAGTTTCGCGTCTACTTCCGCTACCGGAATTTTCGACAAAAGATCGTCAACATCCACCGGAGCTGAAGCTCCCGCCTCCAACGCAGCTGCTAGCTCACCATTGGCCTCGGCCCAATCATCATAGGTCGTTTTCCAAGTATTATAAACTTCAGTACGCACTTGCTTCAGTTCAGCGAAATAAACTCGAACATCCTCGGAAACGTGGAAACGCTCTTCTGGGAGCCCTAAAATCTGGCGGGCGTTTTCAGAATGCTTGATCGCACCGCTCTCCCCATGACCGGCACTCGTCCCGGCAACTTCCGGAATCCCTCGAGCAATCTCGGTCTTGGCAATAATCAACTGAGGTTTACCCTTCGCTGCCTTGGCATCGCTAAACGCTGCTGCAACGGCATCGAGATCATGTCCATCGATTGTGACAACACCCCATCCCAACGCTTCATATCGCGTAGCGGTGTCTTCACTCTGAGACCTATTCGCCATCGCATCGAGCGTGACGTCATTACTGTCATAGAAAACAATCAAATTATCGAGGTGCAGATGCCCCGCGAGCGCAGACGCTTCCTGGGCAACCCCCTCCTGAATGCAACCATCACCCGCCAAGGCCACGATGTGGTTGTCCAATATAGTATGGGTGTCCGTGTTGAATTTTGCTGCCGCCATTTTCTGGGAGACAGCAAACCCAACCGCGTTGCCAATTCCCTGCCCCAAGGGACCCGTTGTACTTTCAACCCCCGCGGTTTCCTTGAATTCCGGATGCCCTGGAGTCTTGCTGTGAAGTTGGCGGAAATTCTTGAGTTCCTCCAAATCCAGATCAAATCCAGCCAAATGCAGCCAACTATAGAGGAACATGCTTCCATGACCGCCCGAAAGGATGAAACGGTCGCGGTTTAGCCAACGCGGCTCGTCCGGATTAACACTCAGCGCATGCCCATACAGGACCGCACCAATCTCGGCTGATCCGAGTGGCAAGCCCACGTGTCCTGAGTGGCAGGCGTGAACCGCATCGATGGCGAGACCGCGGGCTTGATTGGCAGCTATTTGAAGGATGTCTTTATTCATGTCAGATTGCGAAAATTCGAACAAGATTTCTAAGGCCCCACGTCTATCCTGCCTGTCCACGGGCTCAAGGGTAAAATGACCGCTTAATCCTGTCACTGGGAATTGAAACAGCGACGATCCCGAGCACAAAAAAGGCTACCCAAACGGGCAGCCTGATTAAAATCAAACGTTCGGGAAGATATCAGTGGCCGCGGGCCAAGCGTTTTTCCTTCACCTGCATGGCCTTCTTGCCAATGAGTCCCCTAAGGTAGTACATACGGGCACGCATTGTTTTTGATTCCTTCTCGATCTCGATCTTGGAAACGTTGGGGCTGTGGACCGGGAACACTTTTTCAACGCCTTCACCGTAGGAAATACGACGAACCGTGAATGCCTCCTGAATGCCCGAACCCTTTCGTGCGATTACGATACCAGAGAATATCTGGACGCGCCGCTTGTCACCCTCTCTCACCAAAGTGTGCACTTTAACACCATCACCTACCTTGAAAGGGGGAATGTCAGTCTTGAGCTGGTCTTGATTCAAATCTTTAACAATCTGGTTCATTATATTAATCCTCTAGTAAATCCGGTCTTCGCTGGCGCGTTTTTTCCTCCCGTTTCCTTCGACGCCATATCTCGATTTCTGCATGGTTTCCGGACAAAAGAATCTCCGGAATTGGCATATCTCGAAACACCGCGGGACGCGTGAATTGAGGAAAGTCGAGCAAACTGCCTTGGAAGCTTTCGCTAGTCAATGATTTTTCTTCGCCTAAAAAACCGGGCAAAAATCGACACAAACAGTCGATCAAAACCGCCGCTGCCAAGGTGCCATTGGTCAGTACATAGTCGCCGATACTGATCTCCCGATCGATCAGGTTTTTACGCACTCGCTCATCAATTCCCTCGTAATGGCCACTCAGTAAAATCAGATGCGATTTTTGGGAGAGCGACTCGGCAATCGAAGGCGTCAAAGGTTCACCGTCCGGAGCAAGGTATATGCGGTGGCTTTGCGGAGTCTGCAGTGTCTCGAAGGCATCGAAGATCGGTTCCGGCATCAGGACCATACCCGCTCCGCCGCCAAACGGGCGGTCATCGACCTGTTTGTGCTTACCCTTGGCCCAGTCCCGAAGATTGTGGGCATTGACCTCCACCAATCCGCTCGCCTGTGCCCGTCCCATCATACTCTCAGATAGAAATCCATCCAACATTTGCGGGAAGAGCGTGAGTACGTCAATTTTCATGGGTGTCCAACTAAGAAAAATGGGCAATCCGCTGATCGATTCAAGGCAAGTCTCTGGGGACTAAAAAACCCGGCTCGAAAACCGGGTTAGAAATTTAAAGCACAAGCACTCTTGATTTAACCTTCTGCTTCGACAGAAGCTGGCACTGAATTGCGGGCTCTCTTAATGAGGCCTCCAACCGTTTCCGTTGCCTTTGCACCAACGGAAGTCCAATAATCCGCACGCTCCACATCCAAAGTGAGTTCAATCTGCTGGCCCTGTGCTCTCGGGATATAGGTGCCGAGCTTCTCGACGAAGCGTCCATCGCGGCGTCCGCGAGCCTCTGCGACCACTATGCGGTAAATGGGATTGTGGGTAGCTCCACCCCTCTGAAGTTTGATCTTTAAGGCCATGTTTCGGTGTCCTGGAAAATTCGGAAAAAGACGAGGAAGATTTACCAAAATTGGTTCTTGTCAAGCAACATCCGATTGAATGTTGTTCGTCGCCTATGCTCAAAGCAGGTATCGTCGGTCTCCCCAATGTTGGCAAGTCTACGCTTTTCAATGCGTTGACTCGAACCCGCAAAGCAGAGTCGGCCAACTACCCTTTCTGCACCATTGATCCCAATATCGGCGTTGTGAACGTACCAGACAAGCGTCTCGCCGTTCTTAAGCAGATAGCGAAAACCGAGGTGGTCATTCCCGCCGCGATTGAGTTTGTCGACATCGCGGGACTCGTTGCGGGGGCGAGCAAAGGAGAAGGACTCGGAAATAAGTTTCTCGCGAATATCCGAGAAGTTGACGCAATTGTGCAAGTCGTCCGTTGCTTTGAGAACGACGACATCATTCATAGCATGGGATCAGTGGATCCCATTCGGGATATCGAAATTATAAATACAGAGCTTGTGCTCGCAGACTTGGAATCGGTGGAGCGGCAGCGAGAAAAAGCGATGAAGAAGGCCCGGGGCAACGACAAGGAGGCCCAAACCGTATGCACGATGATCGACAAGCTCCTTCCCCATCTGAATGAAGGTAAGCCCGCCAATACCCTCGAGGTCTCTGAAGATGAAGACTTGGTGATGAAGGGACTTCATTTGTTGTCCTCAAAATCCGTGATTTACGCCGCGAATGTAATGGAAGACGACTTGGCAGACTCTGAGAACAACGACCTCGTCTCCAAGGTAAAAGCCTATGCAAAGGAAAGCCAAGACGCTGAATGCGTGGTCATCAGCGCCCAAATCGAGTCTGAGCTAATCGACCTCAGTTCGGAGGAAGCCGCGGAATTTCTGGCAGATCTTGGAGTAGAAGACTCGGGCATTTCCTTACTAATCAAAGCCACCTACGCCTTGCTGGGTCTCGAAACCTACTTCACAGCGGGCGAGAAAGAAGTCCGAGCGTGGACTTTCACTCACGGCATGAAGGCTCCTCAAGCCGCCGGAGTCATACACACGGATTTCGAAAAGGGGTTTATTAAAGCGGAAATCGTGTCCTACGATGACCTGTCGGAGCTGCGAAGTGTCGCCGCAGCTCGGGATGCTGGTAGATACCGTCTCGAAGGCAAAGAATACCCGTTCAAAGACGGTGATGTCGCCCTTTTCCGGTTCAACAACTAGCGCCTCGCTGCTTGATCGCCAAATTTCCGATCGATTTCATTGAACCATTTGAACCTAAAAGGGTCTCGGATGGACCATGAATGCAATTTATGCAAACTTTCTAAAATCAACGATTTCATCGTCAAAAGGGCGAACAACGTGGGTAAAAGAACCCAATCGCAGCAAAACCACTAATAGAAACGTAATAACTAGCGATAATTAACGCGATAGCTTCCTTGTAATTCCCCAAAAATTGATGATCTTGGATTAACGCATGCTTTACGATCGACCATACATGCAGCAAAATGGCAGTACCCGGTCCCGGAACTTGGTACTTGGTATCATCATTTTCAATGTGGTCATGTATGCGGTGCAGCTAACCGGCGGTGAAAGGTTTTTCCGTTTTTTCGCGCTGACGACAAGCGAGCTAGGAGGGCCGCACATCTGGAGTTTCATAACCTACTCTTTCCTCCATAGCACCCAAAGCGTTTTCCACCTAGTAGGAAACATGATCGGTGTTTTCTTCCTCGGGAGGGCGCTTCTTCCAGAACTCGGCGAAAAGCGATTCGTCAGTCTATACCTTACTTCAACCTTGGCGGGAGGGATTCTATGGTATATTGTCAGTTTCGCAACGCCATCGCACGCCGTGTATGGTGCGTCGGGAACGGTTTTCGGCCTAATCACCTGTTTCGGGCTGATGTACGCGGAAAGCGATATTTACTTCATGATGGTCATCCGCATGAAAGCGAAGGTCCTGCTCTACATCTCATTAGGTATCGCTGCGTTTGGTCTAATTTTCTTCGAACTCCTGAATGGGCACGGCACGGCCCATTCAGCCCACCTTGGGGGGATGATCGGTGGTTACATTTTCTACAAGTTCATCTACCTACGAAACCCTGGACCCGGAAAAGCGGAAGATTTCAAGATGCCAGACTGGTTTAAACCCAAACCTAAGACGGCTAGCACCAAAACTTTTCCCTACAAAGTTAACATCAGTCCTCCTAGCGATCTCAAAAAAGAGGTCGACCGCATTTTGGACAAGATCAACAGCCAAGGCTTCGGAGCGCTGACTGATAGCGAAAAGAAAATACTCGATGAAGCAGGAGATCTCCTGAAGAAAAGATAAACAGTACGAGACCAGATATTTTCCAGACGCGTCACAGACAATTAAAGAACCAGCCATAAACGCGAGATGCTTAAACGAAACGTTTTTCTAACCACCGCCACCCTCTTGTCCGCAATAACGATCGGCTACGCGCTTGCCGACAAGGAGCCCTTGATCGATCCCGCCGAGCTACCAGTCTTGGAGCCAACGGATCTCATGTCACAGGAAACGATGCGGGTAATAGAAATGCTGGAAACCTTACACTTCAACAACGAGGAAATCTCAGACGAGGCCTTTATCGAATTGATTCGCGAGTTCATGAGCAAGCTCGACTACAACCACCTCTATTTCCTCCAGTCTGACCAAGACCAATTCATCGACACCTACGCCTCACGTCTCAGCATGCAAATGCGACACAAAGGGAACCTGGACGCCGCCTTCAACATCTACAGTAAATACCGGGAAATCTCACTCGAGCGAATTCAGTGGGTCCTAGAAAAGCTCGAACAGGAATGGACATTCGACGGCGAAGAAGAGTACGAGTACGATCGGAGCAAGAGCCCATGGCCGGCTTCCGTGGAAGAGGCAAACGATCTGTGGGTAAAGCGGCTTAAGCAGGAAATGCTGCAAGAGCTTCTAAATGACAAGACGACTGAGGAGGCAAAAGAACGCATTGCCAAACGGTACGAGCGTCAGCTTCGCAGTATCAAAGAATTCGGCTCGAGTGACGTGCAGGAGGTCTTCCTAACGAGCCTCACCCACATCTTCGACCCCCATTCCACCTTTTTCTCCTCTGATACGTTCGAGGATTTCAGTATTCACATGAGACTGTCCCTTGTTGGAATCGGAGCCTTGCTCAGTGAAGAGGATGGCTACTGCGTGATTCGTGAATTAATACCCGGCGGACCGGCAAAGAATACGACCGATCTCAAACCCAACGACCGGATCGTAGCAGTCGCTCAGGGGGATGGAGAGCCCGTTGACATTATCGACATGGGTCTGCGTAAAGTGGTCGATCAAATTCGGGGCGAAAAAGGCTCCGTCGTAAATCTCACGATCATCCCGGCAGATGCTGTCGACGAATCGGAACGACGGGTCGTGAGTATTATTCGCGATACCGTCCGCATCAACTCTAGCCGCTGTGAAGGAGAGATCTTCAGCGTCCCGACCGCTTCTGGATCTACTATGTCAATGGGTGTCATCGACATTCCCGGGTTTTATGGCTCCGATGAAATCGACGATCAAGGAAATCGGGTTATAACCAGTGTCACGACTGATGTCGAAGAGCTCGTCCTGAAAATGAAGGACGCGGGGGTACAAGGGATCGTCCTAGACCTTCGAAGAAACGGAGGGGGATTACTCAACGAAGCCGTCGACATGACCGGGCTGTTCATTTCGAGAGGACCGGTTGTTCAGGTGAAAGATTCCTACGGAAAGATCCTCGCCCGATCAGACCGCAACCCGAAAGTCGTTTATAATGGTCCCCTGGCAGTCCTAACTTCGCGCCACAGTGCGTCCGCATCGGAGATACTAGCCGGAGCCCTGCAAAATTATGGCCGCGCATTGATCATAGGCAATGACAGCACGCATGGAAAAGGAACTGTCCAACAGGTCCTCCCGCTCGAAGACTATGTCCTCCGTGCTTACAATTCTAGCAACAAGGCCGGTGCGGCAAAGTTAACGATCCAAAAGTACTACCTGCCGAACGGGTTTTCCGTTCAAAGAAAAGGTGTCGTATCAGATATTTCCTTACCTTCAGTTGCTGATATCACTGCGGTGGGTGAAGCCGACTTGGACAACGCCCTCGCTTGGGACTATATAAAACCTGCGCGCTTCTTCGTGGAAATGACTCTCAAAAAACCGTTTATTGAAACCCTGCAAGAACAGAGTCAGCAAAGGCGCTTGCAGTTGGAGGAATTCGGATTCTTGAAGCAGCGAATCGGCTGGTATGAGGAACGAGAGGAGCAGAAGACAATTTCCCTCAATCTGGAAAAACGTAAACTCATCATGGAAGAGGACAAAGAGTTCATTGACCAAATGAAGGAGAAACAGCGCCAATTGGCCGAAATAAACTTCGACTCAACTGAGGTAAAACTCGATACCGTTCTAAAAGAGGAGGCTGAGAACGAAGAGGAAGAAGAACCCGATTTCGCGAGTACCGAAGTGGTTCCCCTAGAAGAAGACGGCGAACTCGCTCAGACTGAACCCGGTCCCAGTGAAGATTCGAACATCGAAGTTGCCGAAAATGAAGCGGGCGACGAGGAGGAAGAGGACGAGGAACCTGTTCCAGATTTTGATATACAGCTTCGGGAAACCCTTCGCATTATGGTAGATGCGGTGAATGCGTCTCCAAATATCAACGACTGGAAACAGCCCGCACTTCCACTGGCTTCTTCTAAATCGCGTTTCGAAAAGCTGATTAACTAAACCTCAACTGGCATATAGTTTTCAGATTCTTGGAGATAGCTCGCTAACGCTGAGCACGGACAAACCGAGGCCGACCGCTCCAGTCGTTGATTCCTTCACTCTCACTGTACCCATACCGGTTACAGGAATCCAGCAGAGCCGAATGCTGTTCTATTCCAGTTTCGAGCCAGAGTGATCCCCCTTCTTCAAGGTGTTTAAATGCTCCTTCAATAATAATTAGCAAATCCTCTAAACCTGCGTTATCAGCAACGAGTGCGATCACCGGCTCGAAATCCTTTACCTCGCTTTCCGCATCAGACAGCTCCTCTTTCGTCAAATACGGGGGGTTCGCGACGATCAAATCGAATGAGTCCGCCTCTCCTAATTTCTCAAACCAGTCTGACTGGACAAACTCGACTCGGTTCTGAAGTCCGCAATGTAAGGCGTTTTCCTTCGCTAGATCGATAGCTTTGATGCTTTCATCAATCGCAACCACTTGTGAACGCGGGAAGTGCATCGCCAAAGCAAGCGCAATCGCCCCTGAGCCTGTACCCAAATCCAGTATACGAACTTCTTCATCGATCCCTGGTCCAAGATCAATGATTTGTTCAACCAATTGCTCTGTTTCCGGTCTCGGGATCAGTGCTCTGTGATCGCATTTAATCGTTAAATTGAGAAACGGAGTTTGACCAATAATATACTGTAACGGTTCACGCTTTCCTCTTCGGGCAACATATTCCCTCATCTTCCCGAGTTCCGGCTCCTGCAAAGGCCGATCGAACTGCATGTAGAGTTGCATTCGGCCCATTCCCAACGCGTGGGCGATGAGCCACTCCGCATTTAATCGCGGGTTCTCTACCTGCTTACGTTCGAGAAAGTCCGCACTTTTTCGAACCACATCCAAAACTGTATGTGCCTTACCCACGGGTTTTCTACGATTTCTAAACCTGAGATTGACCGCTCATTAGACTCTCGATTTTCAGTTTCTGATCTTCCTTCTGAAGCGCTTCAATCACTTCGTCGAGCTCGCCCTCCATCACCTGATTCAAGCTGTGGGTGGTGAGTCCAATTCGATGATCAGTCAGTCGGCTTTGAGGAAAATTGTAGGTTCGAATTCGTTCGCTCCTGTCTCCAGTGCCCACTTGCTTTTTGCGATTTTCGGCGTACCTGGCTCTTTCTTCGTCCTCTTTCGCCTGAAGCAATCGAGACCGCAAAACCGTCATCGCCTTCGCCTTATTCTTAAGCTGCGAACGTTCGTCAGAACAAAGCACGATAATCCCGGTCGGTTTGTGAAGGATTTGTACGGCAGAATCGGTCGTGTTGACGCCTTGCCCACCTGGGCCGCTGGCTCGGGTAACGGTTATCTCCAGCTCCTGAGGATCGATTTGAATATCCACTTCCTCTGCTTCGGGAAGCACGGCGACTGTTACGGTGGAAGTATGTATGCGCCCTTGAGACTCTGTTTCAGGCACCCGCTGAACGCGATGAACTCCACTCTCAAACTTCATTTGCTTGTAAGCTTCCTCCCCACGAATGAGAAAGGACACTTCCTTGAATCCACTGATGCCACTTTCGCTCGAACCGAGCTGTTCGATCGACCAGCCACGACGTTCCGCCAATCTCGTATACATTCGGTAAAGGCTTCCCGCAAACAAGGACGCTTCGTCACCTCCCGCTCCCGCACGAATTTCAACGATCGTATTCCGCGAATCAGAATCATCGGGGGGTATCATGGAAACGAGGATCTTGCTTTCAAGACTCGCTACTTGCTCCTCCAACTCAGGAAGCTCTTCCAAGGCAAGCTCCTTGAGCTCTTCATCTCCATTGGGATCCTCCAGCAGCCCTTTGTGCTCCACTAAGGCAGCCTTGGCCGATTCCAGAGCAGCATGGTCCTCGAGTAGCTGACGCAATTTTATTTGCTCTCTAGATAGTGCTGCCGAACGGCGGGTATCGTTGAAAAAGTCAGGCTGATTCATAAACCCGTCGATTTCTTCAACGCGTTTTTGAAATTTGGAAATATCTGGAAGCTCGATCGCCATAATAAAGGAAGCAGCAATGCCGACTCGATCTTAAAACTGCAAATCTCAATTTAACGAAGATGCAGGAAGAGATAAGACAACCACTGAAAAATCGATAGTTTCGTTTCTCTTCTCAGTCCAACGCGATTACTTCGCTCTCATCGAAATTGGCAATTGCAGTCGCAACCTTTAGGCGTTTTCTGTCTCATATGTCACAAGGACTATTCACTCAGAACAGAATAGCCCTAATCTGGGATTTCGACAAAACGCTGATACCCGGCTACATGCAGCAGCCCATTTTCGAGCGATTTCAAATCGACGAAGATCGCTTTTGGAGGGAAACCAACGCCATGGCGGAACGCTACAAGGAGCGCGGCTATCACGTGTCAGGCGAAAGCGTATACCTAAATCACATCCTCACTCACGTTCGCAACGGCCAGATGAAAGGCCTCAACAACGAACTGCTCCGAACCCTAGGAGCTGAAATCGAGTTTTACGAGGGGCTACCGAAATTCTTCAGCGAGTTGAGAGCGGAAGCGCGCTCCAAACCTGAATACGAAAAGCACGAAATCGAAATCGAGCACTACATTGTCAGTACGGGCTTGGCAGAGATGATTCGCGGCAGCGCAATAGCCCCCTACATCGACGGGATTTGGGGATCGGAGTTCATCGAGAAACCCCTTTTGCCAGGTTTTCTTTCCCAAGACGAACTAGCGATGGAGACAGACAAGGAAATCAGCCAAATCGGCATGATGATCGACAATACGACCAAGACTCGGGCCCTGTTCGAGATCAACAAGGGCTCTAACAAAGACGGCGCGATCGACGTGAACGCTAAACTGGCACACGAGGACCGTCGCATTCCTTTTCAAAACATGATTTATATCGCCGATGGGCCTAGCGATGTACCAAGCTTCTCTGTCGTTCGCAAATTTGGAGGAAAGGCTTACGCCGTCTATAAACCGAGCAACGAGGCCGAGTTCGCCCAGAACGATCTCCTTCTGCAAACAAATCGCATTCATGCCTACGGTCCGGCACGGTATTCCGAAGATTCCAATACTTCTATGTGGCTTCGTTTACACGTTCAGAAAATCTGCGACCGAATCGTCGCCGATCGGGAAGCGAATTTCGCTAAACGTATCGCAGAGCCCCCGAGGCATCTAAAGGACGAGGTCGAGACTCCCGAAGGCGAAGCGGATATTGCAGAACAGGATTCGCTAGAGATCTGAAGTTCAGCCATTGAGCTTTAGCAGACCAGAACATTCGAATTTTAGTAGAACTTCCAACGAAATACTTGAAATCTCTCGATCCGTTCGCTAGACGCTTCGCTCTCAAGTTCAAAAAACTAAAAAACCCTGATTCAACCAGAAACTTGAGCTGGTAAAACAAATCTATTCTCACCCTAAACTTAAAAAACTGATCCACTAATGGTATTTGTAGATAATATAGTCAAAGACTATGGCGACTTGCGAGCCGTCGACGGCGTGTCCTTCGAGGTTAAGAAAGGCGATATTCTAGGCTTTCTTGGACCTAACGGAGCGGGCAAGTCTACCACGATGAAAATGATCGCAGGCTACCTTTCACCGACTGCCGGGACCGCCTCAGTAGCGGGATTCGACGTGCAGAAAGATCCGATGGAAGCGAAGAGACGCATCGGGTATTTGCCAGAAAGCAGCCCTGCCTACCCAGAGATGACGGTTGCCGAGTTCCTGACCTATGTCGCGGAAACCAGAGGCTATCGCACGCAGGACGAAATCCACGACCGCCTCGCCAACGTCATCATAAAATGTCACCTACAAACTGTGCAGAATCAGGCTATTGAAACGCTCTCCAAGGGATACCGTCAAAGAGTCGGTGTCGCCCAAGCCATCCTGCACGATCCACCGGTTCTCATACTCGACGAGCCAACAGATGGTCTCGATCCGAACCAAAAGCACGAGGTAAGGAACCTGATTAAGACAATGGCTGAGGAAAAAGCCATCATCCTTTCTACTCATATTCTCGAGGAGGTCGAGGCGATCTGCAATCGCATCATCGTCATCGACCAAGGAAAAGTTCGCGTGAACGAAACTCCTGAGGAATTCAAAACACGACTACCCGGATCTTCCATCGACGAAATTTTCCGTGAAATCACCAACAGTAAGGCATACGCATGAACCAGATTGCTCCTATTTTTAAGAAAGAGTTCTTCGGCTATTTTCGTTCGCCCGTCGGCTACGTGATTCTGGCCGTTTTCCATATCGTCCTGATTGGGCTAGCCATTTTCGCCGGCTACTATGAAAGCAACCAGGCAAGTCTGGACACTATCTGGACCTTCCTTCCTTGGACCTTCCTCATTTTCATTCCTGCCACAGGAATGCGGCTTTGGTCCGAAGAGAAAAGGTCGGGCAGTATCGAGCTTCTCTTTACACTCCCAATCCCAACCGTCAGTGCGGTCCTCGGAAAGTTTCTCGCCGCTTGGGCGTTCATTGGGATCGCTCTGGCACTGACCTTTTCCCTGGCCCTGACCACAAGCTACCTTGGCAATCCGGATTGGGGAATCATCTTCTCCGGCTATTTCGGATCCGTTCTCATGGCCGCTGCCTATCTGTCTATTAGCTCAGTTTGCTCGGCTATGACAAAAAACCAAGTGATCGCCTTTGTCATCAGCGTATTGATTTGCGTGCTGGTCACACTCTTCGGTTCGCAAATCTTGCTAACCATCTTCGAGAATATTGCTTCCCCTGGGCTCCTAGATTTCCTAGGCAACTTCAGTTTTCTCAATCACTTTCAGACGATGACTCGCGGACTCATTGAACTAAGTGCCGTATCATTCTTCGTTGTCCTGACCATCGCCTTCCTGGGTATCAATGTAATCGTTCTGGAAAATTAGAAACGGGAATATAATAACATGAAAACGAGTACAAAAATTCACGCCGCCATTCTCATCCTCGTAAATTTTCTCCTTCTGCACTACGTCCTCTCATCCATACCACTAAGGATTGATATGACAGCGGGAAATTCTTTTACGCTCTCTGTCAGTGCCAAATCGCTGCTCTCCAAAGTCGAAGAACCGGTTCGGTTCGACTTTTACCGGACCCGATCAGTCGAGGGGCTTTCACCTCAAATAAAGATGCACATCCAGAACTTTGGAGATCGCGTAGAACAGATGCTCCGTCAGTTCGAGCGGGCCGCCAACGGAAAGATCATTCTAGATCGGATCGACCCTGAACCTGATACGCCTGCGGAGGAAAACGCGATTGCCGCAGGTGTCCATGGCCAAAGCCTGCCAAATGGAGATACCATTTTCCTTGGATTGGTGATTAGCCAGGGGGATTCCGAACACGTGATTCCCTTCTTCGATTGGAATAAAGAAGGCTCTATTGAATACGACATCGCAAAAGCGGTCCATGAAGCGCAACAGTTGTCTAAGCCAAAATTGGGCTTGATCAGCACGCTGCCGCTGAAGGCACCTCCGATGCCGATGATGCCCGGACAAACGCCACAAGAGGACCAATACATCATCAGCGAGCTCGAGAGCTCGTTCAATGTTGAGGTTATCGAGCCTACAGCTTCGGAATTGCCACAAGACCTAGATATGCTGATGGTGATCCATCCCATCGGGCTTCCGGAAACGCTTCTCTTTGGCATCGACCAGTTCACGCTGTCAGGAAAGCCCATGTTCCTCGCAGTCGATCCCTCATCGCTCTTTTTTCGAAGCCAGCAGCAACAGAATCAGATGATGATGGGTCGCCCCAATCCGAATACTTCGAGCGACTTCCAACCGTTCTTCTCTGCTTGGGGCATCAGCTACTCCGCTAGTGAAGCGATCGCCGATCCTGACATCGCATACACTCAACAAAACACTATGCAGCCAGCCTGGCTCATTTTCCGCGAAGACAACGTAGCCGAAGACTTCCTTCCGGCCGCTGAGCTCAATGCTGTTTTGCTTCTCGAAGCGGGGAGCCTCAACTTGGACGAAAGCTCTAAGCTCACTCTCGAGCCGATTTTGCAGACAACTGAAAGTGCCGGCAGCGTCGCCGGGATGATGCTTCAGTTTGCCCAGCAAGGTGCGCTCTTAAATCAGTTGGAAGCCTCTAACGAAAAACAGACCGTAGCCGGATTGCTCAGTGGAGAGTTTACGACGGCGTTCCCCAATGGAAAGCCCTCCGATCCTAGTGCTTCGCCAGAAAGTGAGGAAACCACAGAAGGATCCGATCAACTCTACACGGGAGAAGGCAATGTATTCATAATTACTGACACCGACTGGCTACTCGACCAGTTTTCCATCCAGCGTCAAAACTTCCTCGGCATGATGACTATTCAGCCAATCAATGACAACTTGACCATGGGTACAAACATCATCGAGTTCCTTGGCGGAAGTCAGGATCTAATTGGAATACGCAGCAAAGGAGACGAGGCCAGATCGTTCGAACGCGTCCAAGCGATGGAAGTTGAAGCTCAGAAACAATATCAAATCAAGCTTCAGGAAGTTGAGGAAAAGATCTCCGAAATGAATCAGGAGATACAGCAACTAGTAACCCAACAACAGGGCACAGGATTAATCGTTGCGGGCCCAGAGCTTTCAAACGCCTTGCAGGAGCTTCGGGAAAACGAAGCGAACATGAGAGCAGAAAGACGTGTCATTCGGCGTGAACTACGAAAAGATATCGACGCCCTCAAATGGAAGCTAGTATCCTTGAATATCGGATACTCGCCCATTGGTCTCGTCATATTCGGTTTCATTTTCTACCGCATGCGTAAACAAAAAGCACTCTAAGACTTACAATGAATATAAGGCATTTATACATCAGCGCTGGAGTCCTTGCTGTCCTTGCAATCATCACCAGCATTTTAACTCGCACTAGCAGTGCCCCCTTGCTCGACGAACGCGTGGGCTCTAATGTGGTCGACCCCGCAAATCTTCGCGAGACCGCAAAAATCGTTGTCGAAACCGATGGCGAGAAGATCACGCTTGTCAATGACGAGGAAAAAAAGGCCTGGGTACTGGAAGAGAAACACAATCTTCCCACCAGCTATTCTCGTATCTCACAACTTGCCCGAAATGTTTCCGAAGCTAAGCTCCAAAGACTTGTGAGTGAAAATCCGGATCGGATCGCTACCTTAGGCTTTGAGGGAGGTGACCGCATTCAGTTCATCGACAAACTCGATAATGATATCGTTGCCTTCGGGCTAGGCAAGGAGACCGAAAACGGACGCCAGTTCCTCCGCTTCTATGGCGAGGAAAAGGCATTTCTAGTGAATACGACCTTCTATATTGACTCCACTCTCGACTCTTGGCTGGAGAAAAAGCTGGTTTCCTTCGAAGCGAACGACGTGACAGCGATCACCACTACGCTACAAAACGGAGACAAGCTTTCGGCAACTCGCGACAATGCCGACTCGGAATGGGCCACAGATGACTCCCTTCCGGAAAAGAAAATCCTAAACCAGAGCTCTGTTGGACAAATCGCGTCGAAATTTGCCGGGCTCAGCTTCACTGCCACCGCAGACAAAGATGGACCCAACGTAGTCGCTGCTCGTGATAACAGCCATCAATTCGATCTCCAACTGAACAACGGCAAAAGCTATCAGTTTAGAATCGGACGCCAACCGGAAGTGAAGATAGAGAAGGAAGTCGAAAAGGAAGACGAGAACGGGGAAAAGACGACGGAAATGGAAGAAGAGGTGGTGACACCAGAAGGCCCGGTCTACTTCTTTATTTCATCCAGTGATGCAGGCGATCCAGTTAACGAATACATGCGCCGATCTGCATTCGAAGTGAGTTCTTACCAATTCACCAGTCTGCCAGAATCTTTGGATGCCCTGATCTCTGACGCCCCTGAACCGGTTGAAGAGCAGCCCGCTCCCTTATTGGTTCCTCCTGCCGAGGAATCGCCCTAAGCCGGGTTTAAAACCAATTAATTTGCCAAGGCCGGTCCTCACCAGAAGGTCGGCCTTTTATTGTAATGCGCCCATTGACACCTCGATTTCCTAATCCTCGATGAGCTGCTTCTTTAGCCCCAAGACAACCGTATGCAGTTCCTTTGCCAAAGCCTTGCGATCGTTTCCGGGACTACGAGCGGGCCCTGAAACTATAGTCGCTTGAACGGACCTGAAAGTCATCATTTTGAGCATGTGATCGCCAAATGCCATATCGCCCCACCAGCAGACATCCATTGCGGGATCTCCTCGGACACAATCATAGCGAATATAAGCAGGTGTGACTTTCCACTGGTTCTTCACAACCGGCTGCAAGAGTGAGGGTTTAAACGGCAGAATTTCCGAACCATCGGTCGAAGTTCCTTCGAGATAAAACGTCATCCCAACCTTGTTCTGAATCGCGGAGACTAAAACTGCATTTCTTTCGCCTTCTCGAATGCTTCCATGGCTTCCGGCAAATAAGATTGGAGCGCATCCAACCGCTCTTGGGAAGACGGGTGAGTCGAGTTCCAAGGCGTAACTCCGCCGCCGCCCGGACTCATCTCAGCCATTTTTTCCATAACCTTGATCGCCGCATTGGGATCATACCCAGCACGAGCCATGTACATAATTCCGATTTGGTCCGCTTCGGATTCTTTTGCCCGGTCCCATGCGGCAAGTTGACCAGTCAAGGAGGGGTCTAACACTAGTCCGCTCAGTCCTCCCGAAAAAATCGATGAGACGCCTGAACCCGCCTTCATTATCCCAGCCTGAGACATCCGTTCGTGCGTATGACGCGCGGTCACATGGGCGATTTCATGAGCAATCACCGACGCCAATTCGTCTTCGGACTGAACCATGTCGAACAGACCCGAAAATACTCCGACCTTGCCGCCTGGCATCGCGAAAGCGTTAATCTGGCCTGGAACGTCAAACACAATGAACTCCCACTCCGCTAGTGGCATGTCCCAGAACACTTGCTGTGAAATCCGTTCGGAAACGTTCAGCAACCAATCGTTCATGCGCGGATCGTTCGACTTCGGGTACTGCACTTTCATTTGTTCAAACGCCACCTTGGTCATCTTCACCACCTCAGTATCCGACATGAGATTTATTTGACGGCGCCCCGTCACTGGCACAGTGCTGCAACTTGAAAAGGTTATGGCTACAAGCGACGTGATCGCTATCATTCGCAGTTTCATTATCAAGTCCATAGATTATTCAATCCCACCTTATAGTACGGACATAGCTCACTTTCGGATTAACTAATTTACCTTTCGACCCGTCAACCGCAATAGGGATCCAAAGGGACCAATCTCGGTCTAATTCAATAAAATTCGAATCGTTTCCCTGTTATAAATCCCTGCGAAACGAACCAAAGGTAAAATTCGAAAAACACCGTTTATCAAAAATGGGGCTCAGAGCGAATGCAGTGTAAAAATAGATGAATCCAAGCACCCCTTCAAATCGTAACTTTACCCTGAGAAGCTTTGCAATTAAACCTTCCCAGCTGCAATCTTTGAACATAGGGAGCCCTTGAGGTAGATTAACCTGTATAACAGCCGTTCACGCGATCAGTAAAAGGAGAGGAAAATCAGTATGCCGGACATGGAAGAGAACCATCAAAACCCTCGGAAGCACAGAGTTATTCACTGGAATCCAGAGGATGAGGATGCGGCTGAAAGAGCACGGTCCTCAAAACGTAAATTGTTAGCGGTGGGCGTATCAGCCGCCGTTGTCGTTGTCCTGCTAGTCAGCGTGATCACATTGTGGGAAAATCCGGACGGAGACGCCAAGGCACTAACAAACCGACTTGGGCTTACTGAAGAGACCGTGCCGGAAGTCCCCTTCCAGCAAGCGTTCGCAAGTCGGTCCAAAGCGGATCTTGAGCTTGAAACCGCTAACAGTGGATTGGAGAAAATTCGCCAAATGCGGGTCAATCACCCAGTTCTCACAACAAAATTAGTCGCGGTGGAACGCGAGTTCTTGCAGGGCGAAGACCTCATGAGGCGAAAAGCCTTCGATCGGGCGTTTGAAACCTTCGGAGGGGTCAACGTGCAAATCGAGGACTTTTCGAATTTGGTGGAGGCAAAGCTCGCTACCCAGGAGATGTACGACAACTTCTTGACTCGAGTCGACGAGCTAAAGCCTTCTAAACACCTGAATCAAGAAGCCTATGACGATGCTTTCGACGCCGCCAGCGCCGGGAAGCAGTTTCTCACTGAAGGCTCGTTCACCGCATCTAAAACTAAATTAACGGAGGCAACGGACAAACTCCAGGCACTTGCGGACTCCATATCCAACTACATAAGCGAAAACGCGGCCTTGGGGCATCGATACATCGCGCAGGGACAGGGGGCCAAAGCAATCGAAGCCTTCACGAATCTTCTCTCGATCGATCCCCAAAACGAAAATGCCATCCTTCAAATCGAACGAGCGAAGACTGCCGACGACGTTTTCAATCTCGTCAAGAAAGGTGAGGTAAAAGAACGCAGCGAATCGTTCGAGGAGGCTCTCGTTGCCTATCAGCAAGCATTCCAAAAAGACCAGAAATCTGCGAAGGCTCAGAACGGAGTTTCCCGGGTGCGGCGCAAAATTGAGAATCGTGACTTCAGCAAGTATCTCACGATTGCCCAAAACGCAGAGCAGTCCTACCGCTTTGATGAAGCGATCGAGAATTTTCAGCTAGCTCTCGCTATTTTTCCAGATCGCAAGGAATTGGCCGATTCCATCGTCAAGGCCCGAACAGACAAGCGCCAGAGCGACATCACAACGTTGGTTACACGGGCTTATGCTTTGGAAAGTGGAAATCGGGATTGGGAAGGAGCACGATTGATCTACCAGCAATTGAACGACATGGAGCCCAACCTTCAGGAAGCCAAAGATGGGCTGTTAAGAACCGGGAAAGTGATTCGTAGCATTCTTCGTTATGAAAAGTACTTGGAAATCGCAGCAATTGAGGCAAAGCGGCTTCAGTATCAGCTCGCTCGCCAATCCTGGGACCAGGCGATGCGATCCAAGCCCGACTATCTTGAACTAACCGATGAAGCAAAGCGCTTGCAGCAACACCTCATCACCCAAAGTAAACCCGTTCAGGTTCTCTTTATCTCCGATATGGCGACATGGGTTAGCGTACAGGGTCCGACTGCCAAAAAGCCGACTAAGCTTAAAGAATCTACCATGAACCTATTGCCCGGCGACTATCGTATTATTGGTCGCAAAAAAGGATACGAAGATATTCAATATAGACTCCAAGTCAGGGGAGGGGTCGCCCAATCGCCACTCACGGTGATATGCGATGAAAAACTGTAATCCACCAACCGCCTAAGAAATGAAAAATCGACGCCATCCAACTTTGCTTCTTTTCGTAGTCGGGGCCGCCGCACTCTTTTGCCAGAGCGGAATGGCGCAGTTCGATCCAGACCCCCGCATTTTCGAAGGAGAGGCCAATGGGGCTGGCCCCAATAGCGGATCCAATCAAAGTCGTAGCGGACGTCCTTCCATTTCCGCAGGCGGCATTCCAATTGGCGGCGATGTTTCGATTTTGGACGAGTCCACCCTTCCACCCTTAGGTACAATCGATATACCGGGCGGAACCGGTTTAAACATTCCCATTAACACCCCAGGGATGCCCAGAGGCATGCAAGGCGGGATGTCGGGAGGCTCCTCCGGAAGCAGTGGCATGCCGATTCCCATGGGTGGAGGAAGCTCAGGCGGAGGGCAACAAAGCCAAAGCAGTATGGGGCTGCCTCCCAAAGGTGGCTCTAGCGGCGGACAACAAGGACAGAGTAGCTCGGGAATGCCTCCCATGAGCAGCTCTCGCAGTCAAGGGAGTCAAGGTTCCCAAAGCAACAACACTCCTCTTATACCCATGCCCCCTTCCAACGCAGGGCAACAAGGACAGATGGGGCAAATGGGCTCCCGAGGAGAACAGGGCGAGCAGGGGCAACAAGGTCAGCAGGGACAACAGGGTTCTCAAGCGCAACAAGGACAATCAGGAGAAGGGGGACAAGCAGGTGAATCGCCTCTCGGAAAATTACCTCCTCCCCCTCCGGACGTTCAGATTGGAAGCACTTCTGATCAAATCGGAGGACCCATCGGAGACTTGACCGGGAACGACCCTGATACGCAAGCTTCAGACGGTGCAAACGACGGTGAATCCGGCGACCAGAACAAGGCCAGGAGTGGTGGAGAATCAGGGGGTGACAACGGCAAGAAAGTTACTGAATCCGATGGCCAGCAAGTAGGGGGTGGCGGGAGCCAAGGATCTAACCGAGCTAAAGGCACCGAAGAAGGCGGCAAAATGTCCAGCAACTTGTAGGTCAGCAGACCGCACCTCCGCACAGCGACAATGACTCGAATTCTTTGCACATTTTCGCTATCGCTGACTCTTCTTGTGGGACCGGTATGGGCTCAGAGCACGCCTACCAAGGTGATCGTTTATCCACTAGAAGCCGTTATCGATAGCGGGGCCATGAGTCACGGCCAATACCGGAAACGGTATCCAGGAATCGATGTCACGGATTTTGGTTTAACCGACGAGGGCTGGTACATTCGGTACACTCACCAAAAGCTGGTCTATATGTTTGGACCCAGTGACGATCTCGAGTATTCAAGAGAGCTGAAAGCCGTTTTAGAAGAAATCCGTCTTTCCGCAGTACTCAAGAATCCAAAATTGAGCTCAAGTAAGATCGAAATTGTCAAATTCGAATTTTCCTTTGCCTCCAACTAGTGATTATTAGGATTGGGTTCTCGGATATATCCACCGCTCCACTTCAGTTTCCTTCGTACCACATCAAAATGGGAGTAGTCCACTTTTTGGGCCATCTGTAAACTCTGAGATGATAATTTAATGGCGATCGCACCGACCTCAGAAGTTGATAAATTTCTTTGCCCATCAACCGCTACTACAAGTTGACCGTTTGGCACTGCATTCTCTACTCGCAGTTGAACATTATCCGGCAATATTATCGAGCGATTACTAAGCGCATGAGGGCAAATCGGCGTAAGGGAAATCACTTTTGAATCGGGATGAATCAATGGACCACCTGCGGAGAGCGTGTAAGCCGTCGACCCAGTGGGAGTACTGAATATCAATCCGTCACAAATATAGGTCGTCACAAACTCTTCATCCGCGAAAACGTTCAAATGAACGATTCCACTGACCGAAGCAGATTTGATGACCACATCGTTCAACGCAACATCCACTAAATTGTCATGGGTACAGCATTCGAGCAATCCTCGCCGACGTAAGTCATAGGCACCCTCCAGAATTGATGGAAATAAAGAATTGATTTCCTCAGCAGTATAGGTTGTCAGAAACCCGAGCGTTCCTCGATTCACACCGATCAAGGGCACCTGATACTTGGTCGATTCAGACGCCGCGCTCAAAAAGGTGCCATCACCTCCGATCACACAACAGGCGTCCATACCCTCTAAAAATTCATTGGGAACGGGAAATTCGAACGTCTCCCGAGTCGAGACCCCCATGTCCTCCGCGATCTCTCGTAACTGCCCAAACAATTTGAAGGTTCCCGATTTGGACTGATTCAAAACGAATCCGAGGTTCTTAATGGCCTTATTATTAAGCACAGCTATTGAATTCGCACGGGACGCATCTTATTTCAACTTAGAAAGCCCGAGCAGAAATTCAACATTTCCGTCTGCTCCTTTAATCGGTGAAGGAATACAACCTATACGGGATACGTTGACCAGATTCTCCATGGCAAACCGCTCGACCTCTGTGAGGGCTTTATCCCGCTCATTCTGATCCTTAATAACTCCCCTGAATTTGTCCGCCACTTCCTTGCCCACCTCGAATTGAGGCTTAACCAGAGCAACTAGAATTCCCCCAATCCCGAGAAAGGGCCAGACAGCAGGCAGTACCGATTTGAGTGAAATAAAAGATAAATCCATTACAACGCGATCGTATGAATCCAAAGGAAGGTCACCAGGCTGCAAATATCGAGCATTTACTTTCTCCAAATTGACAATACGAGGATCGTCTCTCAATTTTCCGTGCAACTGCCCCTTCCCAACATCTACACAAGCGACGCTAATCGCTCCATTCTGCAAAGCATAGTCCGTAAACCCTCCTGTAGACGCACCCACATCTAAAACGCTTTTCCCTTCAAACGAGAGGTCATAAGCTTCGGCAAACCCTTCAATCTTTTCTCCCCCTCTGCTTACGAAACGCTTGCCTGGTTCAAGGTAAAGTTCGATGTCTTCGCTAACTTTTACGCCCGGTTTGTCCAGTCTCCGGTCCCTTTGCCTCACTCTGCCCGTCATAATGAGGGCTTTGGCTTCGCTCCGACTGGAAGCAAACCCCCGCAGGAGGACCAGCTCATCTAAGCGCAATTTACCCATTCACGGACTCTCGAAAAACAACTTAGCATCACTAATATCAGCTTGAATCTGCGTCTTTAGTTTATCAATACATTCGTATTTCCTTTCTCGTCTAAGGAAACTCAACCACTCAACTCGCAATGAGTCTCCATAGGAGAACGGACAATCTCCTAGCACGTGCACCTCCAACATGGGCTTCTTCAGTGAATTGACAGTGGGTCGGATTCCAAAGTTAGCGACTGCAGGTAACCGCTCCTCTCCGCCCTCTCGGGAAATATTGACATTGTATACGCCTAACTTAGGTGTCAATTCACCATCAAATGGGATATTCAAGGTCGGGACTCCGATCGTCCTTCCAACTCGCTTGCCTTCTCTCACCGTTCCCCAGGTTTCGTAAGTATACCCAAGAAGACGATTCGCTTCTTCAATTCTTCCGCCAATTAAAGCGTTCCGTATTCGAGTGCTGCTTACGCGTTCGCCATCTAGGAAAAGACATTCGAGTGATTCGGCAGAAACTCCTGCCTCCTCCGCCAATTCAACCAGCAGTTTAACATCGCCTTGCCGCCCCTTTCCGAACCTCCAGTTTTCTCCTGTATGCATAGATGCCAACGTCGGGATCTTGCACTTCAGCAGGGCAAGGAAATCGACTGAATCAACCGCCGCGAATTCAGGCGAAAAAGGCTCCTCAATCACAAAATCGATTCGAAGTTTGATAAGTTCGGACCGCTTCATCCTCGAGTTGAGGATCATGGGCACCGGGTTGTCCGGTTTAAAAAGATGGCTTGGATGGGGCCAGAACGTCAGAACTCCCGCAAGACCGCCCGAGTTTACCGCGGAACGTATTGCTGATTCCACCACGATTCGATGACCCTGATGAACACCATCAAACATGCCTATAGCCAAATGAATAGGATGATTTGCCTCCGAACGAAACGAGTCAAGTCCGTCAAATTGTTTGGGCTCTGGCATGATGATTAAGCTTACAACACAGAATTGGGCAACGCTTCATTTTTTCCGATTAGGGTCTTGGAGATTTCCTCTGGAGTGGCTTCGAGAAATCGCTCCAAAGTGATGGCATCATTTAAATTAAACTTGTCGGAAGCGATTCGGCGTAGTCCCGAAAGATAGCCCCCACAACCAATTTTTTCCCCAATGTCATTCGCGAGTGAACGAACATAGGTCCCTTTTGTGCAATCTAGGCTGAAGTCCACCTCCGGTGAATCAAAACGGGTTACGTCGAATCGGGAGATTCTGATAAATCTTGGCTCTCGCTCCACCTCTTTGCCCTGGCGGGCCATCTTGTACAAGGGCTGGCCATTGATTTTCACCGCCGAAAACATTGGAGGCTTCTGGTACTGATCCCCCAGGTAAGAAGACACAACCGTAGCAACCTCTTCCAGTGTTAAACTGGGGACGGAACGCTTAGTCATCACTTCACCCTCACCATCGTACGTATTCGTCGACTCTCCCAGCGTAATGGTTCCCTCATAAGTCTTATCCAAGCTCATCAGATACTGCGAAAGCTTAGTCGCTTTGCCCACTAGTATGATGAGAAGTCCCGTCGCCATCGGATCGAGTGTACCAGCATGCCCGATACGCTTCATTTTCAGTTTCCTTCGAACCTTATCCACCACATCGTGGGATGTTAGTCCGCACGGCTTGTCGATCAACAATACGCCCTCTAGCTCTCTATTCTCCTTCATTTGCAATCAACCGTTTCAACACGTGTTCTTACCGCTTCGATCAATTTCTCCCGCAAGACCTTCAATGGAAGATTACTACTCGTCGCTGCCGCACAAGCATGTCCACCTCCCCCGAATTGGGATGCGACTTGATCCACTCGCAGCTCTTTACTCTTTGCTCTCAAACTCGCTTTAGTCGTCATTTTGCGTTCCTCGAGCAACACCCCAATTGAGACACCTTCCACGGAACGCGTATAATCTACAAATCCTTCCGTATCTTGATACGAGGTGCCCGTTTCAACAAAATCCGTTTGCCGCAACATACCTATGCAAACTCTCTCGCCACATTCGAAAGCGAGCGAACCCAAGAATCGCTCAAGCAGCTTCAGCCGTGGTAAAGTCGCATTTTCATAGAGACTTTCAGCCGCCAACCGAGGTGACGCTCCACAATCCACTAGTCTGCTACACAGCTCGAAAACTCGACTACTGGTCGCTGCATAGCTGAATCGGCCCGTATCTGTTAGGATGCCCGTATACAAGGCTTGAGCTGCGGACTCTGAGATTGGTAGAGCCAAGTCAAATGCTATGCCCGCCAGTATTTCACAGGTAGCGGAGGCATCCGAATCAATCAAGTTTACCTCAGCGAACCGAGTATTGGTAATATGATGATCGATATTTCCCAAACGCCGCTGGTCCTCCAATGCGATAGAAGTTTTCGGTCCTACCCTTTCCTCGTCCGCGCAATCCAAATACAGCAGCCCTGTATTTCCTAAAGACTCGGGCTCGACAATGCGAATGAGCTCGCTTCCCTTCAAATAAGTTAGGGACGCGGGCACTTGATCAGCGTTCGCGACAAGGGGAACCACCCCAAAAGTTGAAATCATTTCCGCAACTGCGATTTGCGCCCCGACACAATCTCCATCAGGTCGCGCATGGCCAATCACGCACACCGATTGCCCAGCGGCACTCGAAGCTAAGGCGCGAAATCCAGCGCTCAATTCTGGAAAAAAAACCCTCAATCGACTGATTCGTTGATTGATTCATCGAATCCGTCGATTAATTCGATGATCCGATTTCCTTTAGCGATGGACTCGTCGTACTTGAAGTTCAACGCGGGCAGTCGTTTTAGCACGATCCGCTTTCCCAACTCGAACCTGACTCGACCGCCTATTCTATCCAAGAATTTCTGGATCTTCCATCGCTCTTCTTCGCTTGCCAAAAGCGTATAGAAAACGATCGCGTTGCTGTGATCCGGAGAAACATCGACGCCGGTAACCGTCACCGTAACAGTCTCACGTTGATAACGCGTGTGCAGAATATCGCTCACCTCGCGCTTTAACAACTCAGATACTCTGATGTTTCGATTGCTCATGTTTATCTAAATCTAAGCTATCGGTACAAGGCAACTGAACCTATGCTCATACGTCGCAAAGGTTCCCCAAAATTTGAGAGGTTATAGTTCTGGGCGAATTTCGTGAATCTCGTAAACTTCAATAATGTCGCCGACTTGATAGTCATTCGTATTCGTTAGGTGAATACCACATTCCGTACCAGCCCGCACCTCTTTGACATCGTCTTTGACACGACGCAGGGCATCAATTTTGTGCTCCGCAACGGTTTTTCCATTGCGAATCAATCGAGCGTGCTGCTTCGCAACCACCCGACCTTCGACAACCAAACAACCCGCAACAAAACCTTTCGCGATCGGGAATACCGCCCGCACCTCGGCTGCTCCAATTTTGTTCTCCTTGTATTCCGGATCAAGCATTTCGACCATGTCTTCCCGGACACGGTCAAGGAGTTCATAAATGATCTGGTGATAAGTAATCTTAACCGCATGGTGTTTAGCCAATGCCTGGACCCCATTCTCGGTCTTAACATTGAAACCGATAATCTCAGTCCCACCTGCACTGGCCTTTTGAACGTCGCTCTTACTGACAACTCCAATTCCCGATCGAACAACATCCAACGCTACCTTGTCACTCTTGATTTCCTTCAATGCACTCTCAATCGCTTCAACTGAACCGTAGGTGTCCCCTTTAATAATCAGTCGGAGGGTCTTTTTCTGAGTAGCGGCAATCGCGGCAAAAAGTTTCTCCTGAGACGTTGGCATCCGGTCTTCGGCATCCGCCTTCTGATCTGCTCTAACGCCTACGAGATTCTCTTCTGCTTCACGCTTAGCGACTTTTTCGTTCTTGGCCGCATGGAAAATCGCTCCGCAATCCGGCACGCCTGACCAGCCGATTATTCTCACTGGAGTCGAAGGGGGTGCATTCTTCAAGCTTTTGCCATACTCATTGAAAAGGGCCTTCACCTTTGTGTAGTGAGGGCCGCAGACGATTGCGTCGCCTACCTTCAAAGTTCCTCCTTGAACGATCACGGTCGAAGTAGCACCGCGACCGACCTCAACTTGTCCTTCGATAACAATGCCTTCCGCAGGTTTCTTTGGATTGGCTTTCAATTCCAGAACCTCTGCCTGCAACTGAATCATATCCATCAACTCGTCGATACCGTCGCCCTTTAAAGCTGAGATAGGGACCGCAATTGTTTCGCCGCCCCAATCCTCCGAGGGGATGCCTCGTTCCTGCATTTGGGTCTTAACCTTATCGATATCTGCACCGGGAGTATCAATCTTGTTGATCGCTACGATCGGCTGAACACCTGACTTTTGGATGAACTTCAATGCTTCATCGGTTTGAGGCATAAATCCGTCGTCAGCCGCTACAATGAGAATGGCCACATCCGTAACATCTGCTCCACGAGCTCGCATCGCGTTGAAAGCTGCGTGGCCCGGCGTATCCAGAAACGTGATTTTATTTTCGTTGTGAGAAACTTGATAAGCGCCGATGTGTTGCGTAATTCCACCCGCTTCAGAGGAGGCGACATTCTCTTTCCGAATGTAATCCAACAGGGAGGTCTTTCCATGATCGACGTGACCCAAAATACAAACTACAGCTGGGCGGCCCTCAAGAAACGCAGTTTCATCAACTTCCTTAACCTCTTGCTTCTTTTTCGCTTTGGCACCCTCGCCACGATGGCGGATTTCGAGAACGACACCTCTTTTCTCCGCTACCCTACTCGCCACATCCTCTTCGAGACTTTGGTTAATGGATGCGAAAATGCCCATTTCCATAAGCTCGGAAATCAGCTTGAAAGGCTTTACTCCCAGCTCGGTTGCTAAATCACGAACGACGATAGGTGGCTTTAGGGTAATGGTGCGAATTTCTTCTGTTTCTTCCGCAGGGTCCTTCGCGCTTACTGGAGAAACGGGCGCCCCAACTACGGCGGGCGACAAGGGAGCCGCTACAGGAGGTGGTGCCGTTTGCGAAGGTGCCGCTGGCTGAGGAGGGCCCGTATTAGCGCGACTCGCGACCGGAGGAGGAACAGGGGCTTTAGAAACCGCAGGAGGAGAGACCGGGCCGGGCGATGGCGGTACCATTACTTTGGAAGCTGAGGGCGGAGGCACGGCTTTTGTCTCAACAGGTTCTTTCGCGGATTCTTTTTCCTCTTCGATTTGCTCTTTGGTTCGAACGAAGGCATTAACCGAAGGCGCCGCAACCGGTTTCCCTTCCGCTGGCGCGGAGGTTTCCTTTTTTGCGGTATCCGCAGACTTTTTAGCAAACTCTTCTTTCAAAGATTCCGCCGAAATGTTGTCGACCGTGCTGGAAGCACTCTTCACTTGAAAGCCACGTTCGCGGAGAAGTTCGAGGAGTTTGGAATTGTCCATTCCGATCTCTTTGGAAAGCTGATAGATTCGTACGCTCATGCGATAGATTTAGGGTGCTGAAATTTTGTGTAGGTGCAGTGCCTTTCCGATTGGATACGATATCCAGTTTTAAGACGAAATATTCTGCTTCTCCAAGAAAGCATTCACTTTTGCCAAAATATCATCCGCTTGTTCCGCGTCAAAGCCAAGATCCTGCAAGTCGGCAGACTCCACATCTAAAAACACTTCGGGGCTTATCAGTCCATTCTGAACGAGGCGAGCCGCGACTTCATCGTCGATGCCTTCGATCTGATTCAACCCTTCCGCAGCTTGTTGCTGCTTCGCTTCTAGGCTGACCTCGTGCACCTCTTCTTTGACGATGTCTATTTTCCATCCGACCAGTTTAGAAGTGAGGCGGGCATTCTGACCCTTCCGACCAATTGCGATCGCCAAGTCGTCTTCCGCAACTTCGACACGAAGGCGCGTGTTCACTTCATCCACCTCTACATTGCGAGGAATCGCCGGCTTGAGCGCTTCGAGCGCCAGTTCCTTCGGGCCTTCGACGTAGCGAATAATGTCGATTTTTTCGCCGCCTAGCTCACGAACGATGCTCTTGACTCGGGCGCCTCTAGCTCCGACACAAGCTCCCACGGGATCCACTTTGGGATCAGAGGAAGATACGGCGATCTTGGTGCGGTAGCCAGGCTCCCTAGCGAACGCTTCGATCTTAACCGTACCATCGGCGATTTCGGTCACTTCTAAATCGAACAGTCTCCGAACAAATCTGGGGCTTGAACGGGTCAATATCAACTCGGGCCCTCTGTTTGAGGCCTCAATTTTAAGCAGGAAGCAGCGAATGCGTTCACCTGGAGCGTAATCCTCCCCTGGAACTTGCTCGCGTGATGGCATAATGGCCTCCGCTTTCCCGAGATCGATGCATAAGTCGCCGCGCTCACGTCTTCTAACAATGCCGCTGACGATGTCTCCGACTTGGTCTTTAAAATCGTCATAAATGCGCTCTTTCTCAAACTGCCGCAGACGCTGCATGATCGCTTGACGCGCGGTTTGGGCCGCAATTCGACCCAAATAGGCCGGATCCATCTCCTTTTCATACATGTCCCCTAGCTGGATATCCGGCTGGTTCAAACGGGCCTTTTCCAAAGGAATCTCATTCCTCGGATCACTAACGGAATCTACTACTTCCAGAAGGGCCCAAGCCTGCATTTTTCCATTTTTCGGATCAATTTCGACTTTGAGCTCTTGGCCTGCATTTACCCCTTTCGCAGCGGCATTCTTGATAGCGGTGACGATTGCAGAAATCATGTCTTCACGACCGATCCCTTTTTCCCTCTCCATGTACTCCAATACAGATAAAATTTCGCTGCTCATGATTGCTATGCTGATGAAAAAAAAAGCGGGTCAAAGACCCACTTTTCATAAAATGAAAATTTAAGAGTTCAGTTAATTTCTCAGCCTCCTAAAAGTCAAGCGTCTCCTTATTCAAGAAGAACGAGCTTTAACGGGTGGAATATCTCCCTACGGAAACCTCGGCCCGAGGCCTGTTGCAATGGCGAGGAAAGGCCTTGGAAGCGATGGGGTGAACTCAATTTATCCCATTGAATCCCTGATTTTGAGCAATCCCTGAAGCCAGCCATTGGAATTGGGAAACCGGCGCATTTCGAGAATTTCTAGCCCTTTCAGAGTCTTCCCTAAAATTTCAGGTGCATTCCCAGCGAACCAGTGGAACCAAGGCCCACTCAAATCGGCTCCCGAGCGGGCTGACAAAAGAGGTAGAAATCCGTCACATATCAGCGTATCCAGCTTCGAACCGCTTATTCGACCACTCACCACGCGATCGGAAAAAGTACGCTGAAGCCCGGAAAGATCTGCTTTTTTTCGAAAATGAGGGGTGGACTCGTCAGACATCTGACCCTTCGGAAGTCTATTCACCAATTCTAAGAGCGCCTCCTGCCAGTGAGGTTGGGCCGAAATCCATTGGAAAAACTGCTCAAGCCGGATTTTGGGATGGTTTGCGGGACGAACGCCAGAGGTGGTCCACAAACCACGTCCCGCTTCCCAAAGGTCCCAAAAATGCAGACTATCCGCACGACACCTTTTGGCCGGGAATGCTCCTGCCACATGTAGCATTGGAATGCGATTAGCCGCAAAACCCATGATTTCAAGTGCGGTCATATGGCATGCTTCGTCCCAGCCGAGTCGCTCAATGCGCATTTTCGCGAAGTCCCGCTTCACCTTCCAACGAACTACAGCCCCTTCGATCAAGCGGTTGCGGCGCTGCGTAATACTCAGGTCCAACAGGGAGAGAAACGCATCCTCAACAGAACCCCCAGTAGACTCTACGATAGAGTCTTCAGTCGAATACTCCTCCAAGTCATACCAAAGCAATTCCATCAAAGACACCGTAGGCACCGATCCTCCAGAAACCGTAAGCACCGGTTTCTCACGCCACCTAATCGGATGGTAAACCACATGGAGCACAACCCTGTCAAAATTGGGGTTTTTGTCGTGTTCATGGGCTCTCCAGTCAGATTGTGAGAAGTGAATCTCGACATCGCCCTCCACTCTATCCCCTTCAATTCGGAGAATGGCGTCTTTGAAATCGGGACCAGCCAAGCGATTCCAGCGCCCGGGATTTAGCACCTCTATCTGCCGCCCTCTGGAGTCCTTCATCCGAGCAGAGTCAAAAGCGATTTTCTGCCAAATCTTCTGCAAAACTAGTTCACTGACTTGATAAGGTCCGTACAAGCCTTGAAATTCCTCTACACCTTGGGTAGCGTTCATCGTAGCGTACCTCTAATTTATAGAGGAATCTGGTTGGTGAAAGTGTTTTTTGAATCACCAAAGGAATTTTTTATCCGGGATCGCTTCAGTCGACGAGCCGCTAGAACTTCATCTTTCAACGCAGCCGGTGAGATCGCTTCTGCTCCGCCTGCCTCGATTGAATGCAAAACCGCCCGATCTTCCGTGCCAACACGAATCAGCTCAGGTCGGGCATCGCCACTCACCATTTGTTCGATCACGGCATCCGCAGTTAGGGAACTGGGTGAATAAAGAAGCTCAAAAGAGTCGTCGCCAAAAGGATGCAGTCGATCGATCTCCCTGCCCTTTCCATCCATTGCGATCGTTACCCTCCACCCTTTCTCATCGTGGATTTCCTTCAGCTCCTCCTGAAGCGTGCGGACGATCTCGTTTATCCAATCCCCTGATCGCTTTTTAACCAAACCCCAAGCGTGCGCGACATTGAATCCATCGACTATCAAGTGAATCTGCTCTTCTGCTTTACCCATTTCCAGTCCTTTACACGTTGACCTCTCCAAATAGCACTCCAATACCAATCCTACAAAAGCATTGAATTTGTCGTATGAAAAACAATGACGATCCAGAATGGGAAATCGTCGACTCCCTCCCAAACGAAAAGAAGACCCGCACAAAGAGGACGGTCAAGCTTCGCCTATCCAAAAAATTTGTCATCGGAGCCATTATCGGAATCGGCATCGCCATTCTCTACCCGCCATCGATTGTCAACCTCGTCCGCACCTTGTTCGCCTGGAAATGGCTGGTTCTGCTCATAGCCCTGTACTGGCTTGCCCGTTGGTTAATCCGGCGTAACAAGCGTCAATAGTTTATTGAGAAATTTCGTTTGCGAGCAGCAACCACAATAGACTAACTCGCCTCGATTTAAGATTATGTACAAGAAGCTGTTCGGTATCGCTCTGCTCGCCCACATCCTCATATTTGCCTATATAGGGCTTCGACCAGGAACCGAGCCCGCAACCACTAATGGGTCTGAAAAACTGGATACTCTCGCCTCTCCTTTTGCAGGGAGCAAAGCAGAGAGCGAAATGGAAGAGGACGATCTGCTGGAGGAAATCGAACCGAAACTGGAACTCGCAGTTGTCGAAGAATTTCCGGATGCCGCCTTCGAGGTCTTACCAGGAAATATTCGTACGGACGATCTCATAACCGGTTTCCTGTACGACTTCTCCAACCAACGGCTTCTCTGGGAAAAAGATAGTGCTAAACCAGTTCGGATAGCATCGATGACGAAAATGATGACCGCCCTCCTCGCGTTCGAAGAAGAAGAGTCGAAATCAGACTTATCGATGGATACAGTCATCCAAGTCACCACTGCCGCTTTTAAGATTGGAGGGAGCCAAGTGTGGCTAGATCCTCGGGAAAGCTTCACCCTCGAGGAACTGCTTATCTCAATCATGGTAAAGAGTGCGAACGACTCCTCGTACTTGGTTGGCGAATACTTAGCCGAGGGAATCATGGACGGTTTTGTCGAACGGATGAACGAGCGAGCAGTTGAGCTCAACATGAATTCCACCCACTTTTTCAATGCCCACGGACTTCCCAAGGATGAAACGGGAAACACGGCCTCTTGCCAAGACCTCGCTCGACTGGCCATCGCACTCATGCGATACGAAAAAGCTCTCGAATGGGCATCTATTCCCACCTACGAATTTCGGGCTGATAGCGGCAAGCCAACCATACTTACAAACCATAATCGTCTCATACTCACAACTGAAGGGGTCGATGGATTGAAAACCGGATACACAAAAGGAGCCGGCTTCTGCGTCACGGCTACTTGCCTGCGGGACGGACGTCGCCTCATCGCAGTAACTACTGGATTCAAGTCCAGCAAGCGCCGCGACACCTTCACGCAGGAGCTGATCAACTGGGGCTACAGTCAGCTTGTTAAAAACAACGCGTAACTGGCCGAAAAATTACCTAGATCACATGGCGACATGTCTATTCCCAATATTTCAGTATCAATCCCTTGCTCTGCAAAGTAACGATTGAATAAGTCGGGCGATTTAACCTTTTTCATTAGACTTCCAATATTTGGATACAAATAACTTGTTAACTTCTCAAATGCTTCGAAATCAATGTAAATCCTGCACAAAACGCGGCAGCCCCTCNATGACAATCCTNGCGAATCGCTTTCATTGAANTTATTCATCTAAAAAGCCTCGAAATCATTCTGCAATCAACCAATGTCCTAGCNNATAAGGATAATTCTTTATAATTCTTGAATCACAATGCCCACCGTTCGACTCAATGGTCTTCAAAGAATCTACCCTGGGAAGGGCAAGAACCCGCCGGTCGAAGCGGTAAAGAAAATCGATCTCGAAATTCAAGACCGGGAATTCATGGTTCTAGTCGGACCATCGGGGTGCGGGAAGTCGACGACCCTTCGGATGATTGCCGGACTGGAAGAAGTCAATGATGGAACAATCGCGATCGAAGACCAAATAATCAACGAGCTCCCGCCGAAAGATCGCGATATCGCCATGGTGTTTCAGAACTACGCGCTATACCCTCACATGACGGTTTTTGAGAACATCGCCTTCGGACTCAAGTTGCGAAAATTCCCCAAAACAGAGATCCAAAACCGAGTCGAGGAAGCCGCTCGCATCCTAGGCATCGAAAATTTGCTTAACCGGAAGCCCAAAGCCCTCTCGGGGGGACAGCGTCAACGGGTCGCCGTTGGGCGGGCCATTGTTCGCAAACCCAAAATCTTTCTGTTTGACGAACCGCTATCGAATCTCGATGCCAAAACTCGAGCATTCACACGCATGGAGATATCCAAGCTCCATTGCCGGCTAGACGCTACCATGATCTACGTAACTCACGACCAGATTGAGGCCATGACGATGGGTGATCGCATTTGTGTAATGAATGCGGGGGAAATAATGCAGACCGCTAATCCGCTCGAGCTCTACAACAAGCCCGCCAATCTTTTCGTAGCCGGATTTATTGGCAGCCCCTCCATGAACTTCATTAAAGGCCGCGTAGAACGAAAAGACGGAAAAGTGCTGCTTATTAAAATCTGCACGAGTGAAGACATCATGCAAATCGAACTGGGATCTCGCCTTTCCAGGCTAGCCGAGTCTCATGTAGGTAAAGAGCTGATACTTGGGATTCGGCCTGAAAATTTAATAATCAGCCCCGATAAAATCCAGGCGGGTAATGGATTCGACCTCGACATAGAAGTTATCGAGCCGATGGGAAACGAAACTCTACTTTATTTGTCCAATGGGGCAACTTCCGTAACTGCCCGGGCAGCGAGTGATTCCCAACTTAAGATTGGCGAGCAATTAAAAGTCGGATTTGATCTAGGACACGCTCACTTATTTGATCCAACAACTGAGCTATCATTATCCTAGACCTCGCGTTTTTTGTTATTATCGACTTACAGAGTACCTTTCCCGGTTATCTGAAACCGAAACGAAACCCTTTCCTCTGAATACGATCCCTCCAGCATGAATTCTACTTTAAAAATTGACCCGAAAGATACCGTCTCAGTAGCCCTCGAAGATCTACCTGCTTCTACTCCAATAGAGGACGGTGTAACCACCCAAGCAACCATTCCCGCAAAACATAAAGTCGCGCTCAGGGATTTCAAAAAGGGAGATAGGATCTACATGTATGGCGTAACAGTCGGAACGGCAATCGAACACATTCCAGAGGGCGGCTTGCTGACGACAGAAAATGTCGCCCACGAAATTGATCGTTTCTCGGCAGCAGACCGAGAGAGTGATACTACCTGGTCAGCTCCAGACGTATCAAACTGGCAAGGAAAGACTTTCATGGGCTATCATCGCTCTAATGGCCGTGTTGGTACGCAAAATATTTGGCTCGTGGTGCCCATGGTTTTTTGCGAAAACCGGAACCTAGCCGTCATGCGCGAAGCAATCGCGGAAACTCTGGGCAAGGGCCAAAGAAGCAAATACGAAAGCCTATTCAAGCGCATGGCCTATCTGCGTGCTCAGGGTGCCTCCAAGGAACGATGGCTTGCCGAGGAACTCGAACTGGAGTCCGACGATTTTCTGAGTCCGTTCCCTAACGTGGACGGAGTGAAGTTTCTCCTGCACGGACTAGGTTGTGGGGGAACCCGCGACGATGCCAATGCGCTATGCGGTCTGCTTGCGGGATACATCACCCATCCCAATGTAGCCGGCGCCACCGTTTTAAGTCTTGGTTGTCAAAACGCCGAAGTAAGTATCCTTGAGCAGGAGATCGCCAAGCGGGATCCTAGCTTCGATCGACCGCTACACATTCATGTTCAACAGGAAAGTCCTTCCGAAGAGGAGATGATCAGCAGGGCACTGAAGGAGATTTTTGTCGGACTGGACCAAATCAATCGCTTGGTGAGACAGCCGGCTCCTTTATCCGAGCTGGTGGTCGGTATGGAGTGCGGTGGTTCTGACGGCTTTTCCGGCATATCCGCTAATCCCATACTCGGCAATGTTTCCGACAAACTCGTCACTCTGGGAGGAACTCCCATACTAGCAGAGTTCCCAGAGCTGTGCGGGGTTGAAGGTGAACTCATGAACCGTTGTGTATCCGATTCTACTGCACATAGATTCGAGAAACTAATGAACGTATATGCCAATCGTGCCGAAGCGGTCGGCTCAGGTTTCCATGCCAATCCATCCCCGGGGAATATAGCTGACGGACTAATTACAGATGCGATCAAGTCAGCCGGTGCGGCCAAAAAAGGAGGAACCTCTCCCGTAGTCGATGTTCTCGACTATCCAGAACAGGTAACAAACCCAGGACTGAACTTATTGTGCACACCGGGCGGTGATGTAGAATCCACTACAGCACTAGCGGGAGCCGGGGCCAACGTGATCATCTTCACCACTGGCCTTGGAACGCCCACCGGAAATGCGATTACGCCGACTTTGAAGGTAGCAACCAATTCAGTTCTCGCAAAACGCATGAGCGATATTATCGACTTCGACTCAGGCCCGGTTATCTATGGCCAGGAATCGATCGAAGCCATGGGAGACGAATTACTGGATCTAGTCGTTCGCACCGCAAGCGGTGAATTTACTCCAGCAGCTGTTCGACTAGGACAAGATGACTTTCTTCCCTGGAAAAGGGGGATCTCGTTATAAATAACAACAAGTCGTTACACACACTTTGCCTGGGTTGCCCGTGAATAAAGCATCCCTGAAGTATTTGAGGTCGCGGACGCTTCTGTTCTATCTCTAACTATCGAAATAATTGTCCTGAAAGAAACTACTCGATTTTTCCGATCAGACCCTTGATCAGTTTAGCAAACGCCAACAGGAGCAAACCGGCAACCGTTACCGTCATGACGATTTGCATAAAGAGCCCCGGCATTTCGTTGAGGGCTTCCGGATTGAATCGGCCCGCCATCAGTCCGGCTAGGAGATTTCCCAACGATGTTGCCAAAAACCAAATACCCATCATTTGCCCCACAAATCTTTTCGGCGCCAGTTTCGTAACCGAGCTCAAACCAACCGGACTCAGACAAAGCTCACCCATCGTGTGCAGAAGGTAGGTTAGAATCAGCCAATAAGGAGCGGCTTGATTGCCAGCCACAACGATCTTGGCCGCCACGACCATAACCAGAAAGCCTAGTCCCAGTATTAAAAGGCCAATGGCAAACTTACCGGGCATGGAAGGATCCAGCTGCCGTTTGGCCAGTTTAACCCAAACAGCGGCGAAAACCGGGGCCAATACCACAATGTAAAACGGATTAAGCGATTGGAACCAGCTAGCTGGAATTTCAAACCCAAATACCATGCGATCGGTGTACCTATCCGCAAAGAGATTCAATGAGGATCCCGCCTGCTCGAACCCCGACCAAAAGACCGCAGAGGTGATAAACAGTACTACAATAACGAGGGTATGGCTGCGTTCCGTCGGAGTCAGTTTGCCGAAAGCGAATATATAGACAAAAAAGGCAAAAGCTAAGCCAACGATCACGAAGGTCGTATTCTGGGCAAGGGCCAAGGCATTGAATTTTAAAGTTCCGGTCAACCCAAGCACAACCACCGACACCACAATCAAGCAGCCGCCGATTACAGGATACCAAGCTTTGTCCATCCCCGCTGTATCAACCTTAGGAGCCGAGGAATGAAGCCCCGCTTCTCCCAGACGGTTTGCCGAGAATCGGTAGTGGAAGACGCCAAACAACATTCCAACTCCAGCAGCACCAAATCCAGCATGCCAGTTCACTTCCTCGCCCAAATAGCCACAAATGAGCGGCCCCAGAAAAGCACCCATGTTGATGCCCATGTAAAAGATGGTGAACCCCGCATCGCGCCGAGCGCCCCCTTCCGGATAAAGCTGTCCCACAATCGCACTTACATTCGGCTTTAGCAAACCCGTTCCAATCACGACTAAAACCAGTCCGATAAAAAACGCCGCTGTAGAAGGAATCGCTAAGGTGAAATGGCCTGCCGCAATCACTAGCCCCCCAAACCAGACAGCTCGCTGTGCCCCGAGGAGCCTATCGGCGATCCAGCCGCCAGGCAACGCCGCCAGATAGACGAACGCCGTATACAAGCCATAGATCGCGCTGGCCGTTTTGTCATCGAGGCCCATGCCTCCCGAACTGACGGTATCCACCATAAACAGGACCAGCAGCGCTCGCATTCCATAGTAGCTGAACCGCTCCCAAAGCTCCGTGAAAAATAGCGTGGAAAGACCGGTAGGATGCCCGAACCAAGTGGGGTGTGATTTTGTTTCCTGCATGATTAAACTCTAAATCCCAAGTGACTCCCTCACCTCGATAAAGGCAAACACAGCCCTATCCAACTCCTCCCTGGTATGGGCTGTGCTGATCTGCGTCCGAATGCGAGCTTTGCCTTTCGGAACTACCGGATAATTGAACCCGATCACATAGATACCACGTTCAAGCATCGCATCGGCGAATCGGGACGCCAAAGAGGCACCACCAAGCATGTTCCGAACGATTGGATGCTCTCCCGGCACGATACTGAATCCAGCGGAAGCAATCTTTTCCCGAAAATAACGGGTAATCGTTTCCAACCGGTCTCGCAAGGTAGTAGACGCCTTGAATATGTCCAGCACCGCAATCGTTCCTCCCACGATACTGGGACACATTGTGTTCGAGAACAAGTAGGGTCGGGATCGCTGGCGGAGCTGCTCAACGATTTCCTTTCCGCCACTGGTGTATCCACAGCTGGCGCCCGCCAAAGCTTTACCGAGCTTACCGGTAAGAATGTCTATGCGTCCCATTACCCCACAATATTCATGCGTTCCCCGACCGCGAGCTCGTGGCCGACCACCATGGGAACCGGAATCGTTTTCTGGGCCCATTCATCCCAGGTGTTGATGTGCAAATCATTCCCGCAAATACCGGTTTTTCGAACTTTGATAAGCACGTCGTTTATACCGACGTCCGGCTCCGGAACATCTTCGAGCCAGAGCCTGCGTTCAGCCTGCTCTCTTACTAGAGCTTTCATATCGTCTTACAACTCCGTAGGTTGTTCATGGGTACAATTTATGCTTAATGAAAACCCGCTTCAAACCGCATTGAGTTTGCGTTCGATCGCCTTCGATGTCGGCGTAATTGATAACCACCTTTAGCGGTGCAGCAAAGTTCATGAGGAATCGCTCCGGCTACCTTGTTCATCGCATGGATCACTTCGTCCAAGGGTATGAGGTGCTTGTAGTCAGCCAACGCCATATTAGCACAGGCGAATGCATTCGATCCGGCCAACACGTTCTTGCCTAGACAGGGGGCTTCAACGCGGTTCGCTACAGGATCGCAAGTCATTCCAAATGAGTTCTGCAGTGCTACAGAAGCGGCTGCGAGTTGCTGCTCTAGAGAACCATTCGCCAGCCCCACCATAGCGGCGGCAGCCATGCCGGCACCTGATCCACATTCCGCCATACAGCCTCCCACCTCAGCCGCAAAGGTCGCGTGTGTTGCGATAAAAACCCCGATCAAACCTGCGACAAGCAAGGCGTGTATTTTCCCGTCTTCATCAACTCCAAGCGAGTCGGCTACCGCCAACATCGATCCGGGCATTGCCCCGCAGGACCCCGCAGTGGGGGCCGCCACGATAACCCCCATCGACGATTTCACTTCGAGAATCGCCGACACATAGGCAATGATCTGATTCATGACATCGCCCGGAATCAGTTTCCCCTCCGCCTGACGCTCAACGAAAGTCACCGACTGGCAGGGTAAAATACGGTCCGCATACTCAGTCCCAGCTAACCCAGTTCGAACGGCATCTTCCATCAGATGCAAAATAGCTCGCCCTTTCTCGAGCACAGCTTCTTTCGAAATACCTCCTCGGGCACTTTCGTATTCAAGGGCCAGTTCCCACAGCGCTAAATCTTTCCCTTCATTGAAAGCCAGCATCGTCTCGACCCTCTGAAAAGGCACCGTTAAGTCCTTGCGAGACATTATGGGCAGCACGGGTTTCAGTATTCGTAAGTCTATTACGTGTGTGTTGCCGCGAATTGCCGCAACGGCTTCTTCGCCAGGATCCTCGACCATGGAAAACCTTAGGAGGGCCGTTTTGCCTGTACACACTTCGCCACTCTCATAGACCAACTCACGGCCGAGATCATCAAGAACGGCTCGAGCATTCGATTCTTCGTCTAAATAAACAAGTGTTTCGAAGAAATCGCCCCCCATAGCAACCGGCGTACCGTCGATCTCCGTCACTTCGATCATGCCACCCCCCGTTGAGATCGCTTGTATCATGTGATGAGATCCATTTACGCCCTCGACCGATATCTTGTAGTTGTTAGGATGGGTAGCTCCATACGATTCGTAACGGACCTCGATTTCCAAACCAGCTGCCTTAGTGTGCTTCGCATGCTCTGGAAGCCTGGGATCGTCGGGCTCCCAACCAAGGAATCCTCCATAGAGTCCCATGTCCGTCCCCTGCGACTTATGCGTGGTTACCAAAGAACCATTGGGATCGTATTCAATTACTGCCCGGCGCAAATCACCTTCTACGAGATTACGGCATAGGCGACCGATACGATTCGCTGCTGCACTGTGAGAGCTAGATGGGCCACGCATGACGGGACCAAGGACGTCGTTGAATATACTAGGAATATGATTGGGTTCACTCATTTCAATCGGCGTCGGTGGATTCAGCGTTTTTGGCAGTGCTCAGTTCGGTAAGGAAAGTATTAGGGACGCCTTGTTACTTAACCAAGCTGTATTTCTACATACCGAAAGTAGCGGGATCAGGGCGAGTTTCAATCCCCTCTCGAATAATCGACAATACCCGCTCTCTTTCCTCTCCTTCAATTCGTAATCGTGGCGGGCGGGTTTGCTCGGAGCCATAGCCACACTCTGCCACTGCTAGTTTTATATACTGAACCAATTTCGGCAGCGTATCCAATTGCAGGAGCGGTGTGTACCAGCGGTAAACATCACGCGCCTCCTTATACCGCTCCTCCTTCACAAGGTCCCAAATAAGACGGTTCTCAACCGGAAACGCGTTTACCAAACCTGACACCCATCCATCAATACCGAGAATCAAGCTCTCCAATACCAAGTCGTCTACCCCGGCAAAAAGCTGATACCGATCGCCGCACAAGTTTCTCAGATGTGTGATCCGTCGCGGATCTTCAGAGGACTCTTTAATGGCGGTAAATCGAGGTTCGTCGGCCAGCTCGGCAAAGGTTTCCGGCTTGATGTCTACGGCATAGGAAACGGGATTATTGTAGATCATTATCGGCAAGTCGGTAGCCTTCGCTACCTCTCTAAAGTGAACGACCGTTTCCCGTACATCGGTTTTGTAAACCATGGCAGGAAGAACCATTAGTCCGTCCACTCCGGTCTTATTCGCCGCAGCCGCATAACGGCAAGCTTGATCGGTGGTGTATTCAGCCACTCCCGTTAGTACCGGTACTTTACCCTGAACGTGATCTACCGTAGCCCGAAGCATCTCCAACTTCTCATCCTTCTCCAACGAGCAGTTCTCCCCCACAGTTCCTAACATCACAAATCCGTGGATACCACCATCCAGCATCACATCCAAATGTTTTAAAGTGGCGGGAACGTCGAGCGATCCATCCGGCTTGAACTGTGTGGTAGCGGCCGGGAAAACCCCAGTCCACTTCGCTTGCGAATCTCTATTTTCGTGGCTCATAAACTAACTTCTACAGAATCCAACGGGCTATTCCAGATTTTAGAAAGATTTTTATTTTTGCACACAATGTCAAATTGGAGATTGTAATGGGATCCCAAGCGGATCGCTCATTAAAGAAAAATACATCAAAACGTCCACCACCATGCTTGCGCGCTTGCGGAGGCCCTTCACTAGCCGGATTCCAGGACAGAGCGATCAAGGACTCAGGACTCACTGCTGCAAAAGGAGCGAACTCCTTGGGAGGAATAGCTAACAGGTGATTGAAGACAGGCTAGTTTTTCTAATTACGCTGCAAAAGAAAATCGAGGGCCAGGATATCCGTGCGATCGCGTAGATCTCTCCTAATGTGGTGCGCTTGATCCTTAACATCACACAGGACCACGTCCGCACCTGAAGGGCTGCGATAGGTATAGACTACAATTTCGCTTCCAACCTTCTCAACCGCAGGATGGGGATCGCACTGATTATACGTACTCCAAACGCCGATACGCTGTTTCGCCGAATACATAATCACCTTGGGATTGGTGGAACCTTGATAGCTTTTGTCCTTATTGCCGATCACTTGAAAGATCGGAACTGACTGCGTCGTTTCATCCGGTTCATGCCCGTTCTTAACCATGCCGCAGCTCATGGGAGCAAGCGCTGCGAACAGGTCGCTTTCCTTTGCCAAGCGGTAGCAAAACAATCCCCCACTAGAATGTCCCGTCGCGAGGATAGCGTTCGGATTAGCAACCTTCTGCTTGATCAGAGTCTCAATGACACGGGAGACGAACCCGACATCGTCATAATTCGCTGAATGAAAATCATCTAGAAAATTCCATTTTGCCATCGGCTGAATCGCTTCTGCGCTAACTACGATCAAACTCCGCTCATCTGCCTTCGGAGCCCACCGATTGCTTTGCCCATCCGCCTTTCCGCCTGCTCCATGAAAGCAAAACAGGATCGGGTACTGTCGCGTGCGATCATAGTCGCTCGGCGTCGTAACGATTAATCGCCTCGTTTGCCCATCATGCTCAAACCGAATTTCATTTCCGCCAGGAAGAAGGGAATCTAGATCCGATGCGAACGCCTC
>PBMN01000035.1:0-22617 GCA_002722675.1 Opitutaceae bacterium | reverse complement strand
GTGTTTTTCGGTTTTGTGGCACATGGCGAAGTCGCTGAAAGTGATTCTTTCGACGATTGCCTTGATTCGTTTGCCAAAGAACTATGATCACAAAAATTCCCGCTTCATTCGAAACGGGACTTTGGTGAAATTGATTTGGTTTGAAGCAGTATCCTACTGGCAGCTCTCGCAGACCTCCGGCTCTTCGGTGTTGGCTTGGGAGGTGGCGACTACGCCTCGGAGGTCTTTCTTGGCGCCGATGGTGGCTTTCTCAATGTTGGAGGCTCCGAGGGTGCGGAGGTAGTAGGTGGTCTTGAGGCCATGCTTCCAGGCGGCGCGATACATGTGGGATAGCGTCTTCATGTCTGGCGTAGCGAGGAAGAGGTTCACCGATTGGCTTTGGTCGATCCATTTCTGGCGTCGTGCGGCGGCCAATACAAGCCAGCTGTAGTCGACGGCAAAGGCGGTCTTGTACTTGAGCTTGAGGTCTTCGGGGATTTCCTCGATCTCGTCGAGCTCGCCGTCGAAGTACTTCAGGTTGTTAAGCATGTCCGGGTTCCAGAGGCCGCGGGCTTTGAGGTCACGAACGAGGTGCTGGTTGAGAATTGTGAATTCTCCGGAGAGGTTGCTCTTTACAAAGAGGTTCTTGTAGGAAGGTTCGATACAAGGGGAGGTGCCAGTGATGTTCGAGATGGTCGCCGTTGGGGCGATGGCCATGACGTTGGAATTGCGCATGCCGTGCTTGGCGATCTTCTTGCGGATGGGAGTCCAGTCGAGCTTGCCGCCCCGTGGCACATCCACGTCCGTTCCCCGTTCTTTCTCGAGAAGGTCGAGGGTGTCTTGCGGAAGGAGACCGCGATCCCACTTGGAGCCTTTGTAGCTCCTGTAGGCACCGCGCTCGGCTGCCAAGTCGCTGGACGCTTCGATAGCGTAGAAGGCGATGGCCTCCATGGCCTCGTCGTTGAATTCGACGGCCTCCTGGGAAGCGAAAGGAATGTTGCGAGTATAGAGCGCGTTTTGTAGTCCCATTACGCCGAGACCGATCGGACGATGGGCTTGGTTGGAACGCTTGGCTGCTTCGGTCGGATAGAAGTTAATGTCGATCACATTGTCGAGTGCCCGGATAGCGGTGTGGACCGTTTCCTTGAGCTTCTTGTGGTCGATGTTGCCGTCCTTGTCCAAGTGCTGGTCGAGGACGACGCTGCCGAGGTTGCAAACGGCTGTTTCATCGTTGCTCGTGTTGAGCGTAATCTCGGTACAGAGGTTGGACGAGTGGACCACGCCGACGTGGTCTTGTGGTGAGCGGACGTTGCAAGGATCCTTGAAGGTAATCCATGGGTGGCCGGTCTCGAAAATCATGCGGAGCATCAGTTTCCACACTTCGATAGCGGGAACGGTCTTGGACCACATTTCACCCTCGAGGGCTTTGGCTTCGTAGGCGGTGTACTTCTCTTCGAAGTCCTTGCCATAGGCGTCGTGGAGATCGGGAGCCTCGCTGGAGCGGAAGAAACTCCACTCGCCGCGTTCCTCCATACGTTTCATGAACAAGTCGGGAATCCAGTTGGCTGTGTTCATGTCGTGACAGCGGCGACGGTCGTCACCTGTGTTCTTGCGGAGCTCTAGGAAATCGTAGAGATCGTTGTGCCACGTTTCCAAGTACGCACAACCGGAGCCACGGCGCTTGCCGCCTTGGTTTACCGCGATGAGCAGGTCGTTGTGCAGCTTTAGGAAAGGAACGATGCCTTGGCTTTCGCCGTTAGTGCCGGAAATGTGGCTGCCCGTTCCGCGAACGGCGGTCCAACTGCCGCCGAGTCCACCTGCCCATTTGGAGAGGTAGGCGTTTTCAGCGATGCCGCGCTGCATGATGCCCTCGATGGAATCATCCACGTAGTAGAGGTAGCAGGAAGAGAGCTGAGAGTGGCAGGTGCCAGAATTGAAAAGAGTGGGNGTGGACGANCANAAGCGACGGCTCTTGTAGAGTTTGTANAGGGCCTTGGCCTTTACTTCTTTCTCTTCCTCNNCGGAGAAGAGTCCCATGGNGACNCGCANCCAGAANAACTGGGGCGTNTCAATNCGACGCTGGTTAGANAGGCCNTTAGTCTTATCGATGATGAGGTAGCGGTCGTACAAGGTCTGTACACCGAGGTAGTCGAGCTCGAGGTCGGCNGAAGGGTCGAGCGNNTTAGCGAGCTCGTCGATGTTGTAGTCTTTGATCNTGTCGTTGAGGCGACCGATTTTAGTGCCGTATTTGACGTACTCCTTGAATTTCTTNTGGTGAAATCTTTTNAGAGCTCGTACGCCGTCTTTAACNATGTCCCAACCGAGCACCTCTTCATAGATATAAGAGAGTTGGATCCGGGCGGCGAACTTGGCGAAGTCCGCGTCTTGCTCGATCAAGGTTCGGGCGTTNAGAGTGACGGTCTTCTGTAGGCCATCCTCGCTGATNTCGTCGAAGATGGAGCGACGGAGCTCGGCCTCGATTNCNTCGAAACTGAGGCAGAGATCGAGCCCGATCATGGCGAAGTCGATTCGCTTTTTGAGATCAACGCCGTCCCAGAAATAGGTNGAGCCATCGTCGTTTTTGACGACGATCATGGAATTTTGNTCCGGCGTGTCTACGCCCTGNAGGGCNTCCGCCTCNCGNAAGGCCCGGCGTTCNGCTCTATAAAGAATGTAGTGTTCGGCTACTTTGAAATGGCCNTGGCGCATGAGCTCTTCTTGAACCATGTCNTGGACTTCNTCGATTTGCACGAAGGCTTGNCCAGTAGCTTCGAGGCGTTCGGTAATGCCGCGGGCCACCGCGACGGACGGCTCGGAATTCATTTCNAATGTNAGGAAGGCTTTGCGAACGGCGATTTCGATCTTTTGNTCCTTCCANGGNACNACCTGCCCGTTGCGGCGGATCAATCGAAGCGTTTTCAGGCCAGNNTTTTGCTCCGTGGCGATCTTNCGTTGGCGGTTCATGAGCATNCATTTGGCTACATCATATGCGTCATTNTCTACCAGNGTATGTTCAATAACATCGTAAAGTTCACCCAATCCAAAACGCGTCTCCCGAGTCGAAGCNGACTTTGCCTCAAGCTTTTCGCANACCTGCGNNGCGACANCTTGTACCCAATCNCGGTTCTTTTCGGTAAAAATNTCTTTTTCGTTTTTGGACAAAAGCACNTTGGCCAAAGCGTTGCCTATGGTGTCCATAATCTCGTTCTGATCGAAAGTGGCTTCGCCNTCGTGGGTAACGACGTGAATCTTNGATTTTTCCGATTCGTCTACGTCGCTACTTTCAGCACGCCAATTGTATCCCAGTTTCTTTTCACGGGAAACGGATACNAGGCGNTTTAGAGCGATGTCTTCTTCGAGGGTGGGATTNATCATAGTTTTNNATGCGGCAGGTGGTTANAGGTGNGAACGGGNATAGGANTNGTGGTTGCGTTTAGATCGNGCNACTCAAAGACAATAANATCANAAGACCTTGNATATNATAAAAGNAGGACNCGGANTAGAGGTCGTCGTCGCTATCNAGATCGAGAGAGGANGCCTTCTGATATTCCGTNACGCGNCCTTCGAAGAAGTTTTGCTCCTTCTTNATNTCCATCATTTCCGCTAGCCAAGGCANCGGGTTTTGGACATCACCAATGAGCGGCTCGAGGCCNACTCCTTCGAGTCGCCGGTCCGCAATGTAGTCGATGTACTGGAGNAAATCTTCTTTGCGCAAGCCNATGGAGTCCATGGGCAGGCAATCGCTNATNAAATCNTTTTCCAAGGTGACNGCTTCNNCCATGGTGTCGCGCAGCTCTTGCTNGAANTCTTNGGTCCAGATCTCCGGATTNTCGTCTANGAGNTCCATGANGAGGTTNCGNAACAGCTCGATGTGGTTGGACTCGTCNCGCAGCGTGTAGCGGAACATCTCGCCGATNCCCCGGAATTTGTTTTGCCGGTACAGAGAAAGTATCATCCCGAACATNCCGTAGAACTGNGTACCTTCCATNCATTGTCCGAAGACGAAAAGGTTCTTGGCAAAAATCTGCTTGTTGCGAGGCTCGNTNAGATCCATGTCCCGACGNAGTCCGTGCGACGTACGGGTGACAAACTCGTTNTTCTTTACGATGGTNTCGATGTCTTCGAACATNGCCTCGCATTCGTGCGGGTTGATGCCCAANGAACTNATCATNTAAAGCAGCGANTCCGCATGGATGTTCTCTTCGTGACTATGGCGGCCGAGGACGAGCTTGAGCTCAGGAGCNGTCACGTNTTCGCGGACAACGTGTATAACGTTATCCCCTACAATGCCTTCGGCAGCGGAAAAGTAGCCCACGCCCATCATAATGATCCAGCGCTCGATATCGGAAACGACGNAGTTGTCCTTCCATTGCTCGATGTCGCGGTTCATNATNATGTCCTCNGGCTCCCAGTGGTTCGCCTTCATCGTTTTGTACAAGTCGTAAGCCCAGTGGTACTTNAGCGGGAGGAGATTAAAACACATCGATTGGCGGCCATTGATGACACGCTTTTCCGCGAATGCTCTTTCNGCCTTTTCCTGGTCCAGTAAGAAGGTTTTATTGCCGACTGTGTACGTTTTATCCATGAGANGAATTTATGNTAGATGAAGTGNTANTTNACGGTATGGNATTGACTTGNAACTNCTGAAAGNGANCAAAAANGACCACNATCNATAGTGAGGTGGCGAATGTAAGTTATTTTAAGTTNTCCACCTCTTGCTAACCACTAGATGGTGTGNCCNTTTNGTAAAAGACCACAAGATATTGTGATACTTTTTGCGACGTCAACGAGTTTGTATCGTTTTTTCTAACGAATTTTNCNNTAAAGCNGGGGGTNGNTATCGCTAACAAGCTCATNNACAATNGCTTGTCTGAAAATGAGGNAACTCCTAAAAAANTTGCGCAANTTTTTGCNAGCAGAGNGNGGCTATCCGGATACGTTTTCNTTTTCCGTTGAAACCCCTTCNTCGCGCTTNGGAGCCTCGCGAAAAACGCTCTTTTTCGGATCNGAAATNGGACCGGTCANGCGGACTTCGAAAATGCCCGTNAAGACATCGAGAAGCCGNAGGGGTACTTGGACNAGAGGAATGGANCGGAANGGNTGAAGCTGGGCTTTGAAGTCGAGCTCGTCTTCCNNAAGGTCGTACTTCCCGCTGCTNTTAATTTGAGCNATGGGGCCTACNAGAATGAGTTCGGGAAATTCCACATAGCGCTTCTGNACGGCAAATTCTCCCTCTGCTCCATTGAACTTGAGAGTAGCGATCGGGANNCCCGCGCTATCTAGGGCTCGAGAAATCCCGCCTAAAAGCGGGAGATCNGTNAGGTTGGCCCCAGAAATTTGATACGTCCCNNCGCCNTCNTANGAGAGCGAGTCNCCAACNACNCCNTTGCCAGTGAAGTGCAGGCTCGTCGTGCCACCATAGGCNGACAGTTCCTCAGCTGTGATTCCATGNGCGGAGCTTTCTGGATCANTGGCNCGAAAGTANTCGGCAGACGCTTTGAGCGTGTCTCCGAAGCGGGCGTCGCTNAGCGTNACGCTCAAAGCGATATTTTCGTTTCGAACGGTGGCGTTGGCATCAACGATCCCGCCTGCCAAGCGAGCCTTGACGGCGGGAATGTCCGCTCGGTCATTGCCAACGCTGACNGTTGCGCTGAGCGAATCGAGTGGGTAGTCGTAGTANTTGAAGGCTTCGTNCGTATCGATTTGCAGATCGACGTCATANGTGAAGCGATTCTTGTGCATGACGCTGGCTGAGCGNGCGTCGACCTTTGGNGGAACGCTGTATCCGTAGGGCTNCAGTANCTCTTCAACGTTTTCTCGCACTTCATAGATGAGGTCAGGGCCGATGCTCAGGTCGATCGTCGATTCGGCATCGAGCCANAGAGCGGTCANTTTATAAATGCCGTCGCGAGGGTCTTGGCCGATNGAAAACTGGCCNTCTCCTTTGATCGAGCCCTCCNTTCGGGTTAGTNCTAGATTGTANAGATCGATGTAGCGCTGAAGGATGAACATGTGNGTNTCGATNTCCTCCATTGGGTGACCCCGGATATCCAGTTCTTTGCAGGNACCGTACCCGGTCAACCNNAGAGTTTCAGGTCGNTTGATGATTTGGCTNGAGTCCANCAAGCAATAGAAGCCNTCCTCCGGGAAACGAAAGTTAGACCAAAGCTCCGTCCACCAAGGGTCAGGAATCCAGCCATTGACNGTGTTGGGGTTGAACAAGCCNTCTATNAANANACGTCGGTGCATGGTTTCCAAATCAAGCNATACNGAAAGGCGTCCACTTTGCTTGCCGCTGCGTAGCCAGAGATTGGGGACTTCNACNTGGTTGCCGCGAAGATTCGCTTGAGCGATAACGCGATCAAAAGGAGCGTCNAGTGAGGTTAGACGGTTTGCCTCGAGTGNGGCGTCNACGGACTTGGGTTTGAGTGCTCCCTCGAATTCAGCAGAAATGTGCAGGTCGGNAGGATCTATGACACGAGCCATTCTCTCAAGGGGGAGCTTACCCATCTTCGGAGCCACCTGCTTCGCCAGATTGATGACCAGTTCGACCAGTCCTTGTGTGGGAGAACCCATCAGATCTACAGAGGCGGTCTTNTTCTNTGGGTTGGCGACTGAATTGACTTTCCAGGATGAGTCAGCGATTTGAAANTATCCATTNGTCCGCCAGTTCTCGGGATCNAGNGGNTGAAAATTAAAGTAAANATTCGACGCGAAATTTGATTCCNGNCCACCCGAGCCAATNGTNAGGTGAACGTGGCTTGGCTGCAAATTTTCAGTGGTCGGAANTTGNGGCCAAGNCGCANACAATTTGAGGTCTTTGGCGAACNTGTTTTGTGGAGCGTTGATTGAGCCGACNTGGGCCGATAGCGAAGCGTCACCACCCAGTGAGGCTTGNATCTCAACGAGAACTTCGTCCGCTGNAGCCTNGTTNTGCCATTTCCCNCCAANNGCGGTGATGACAGCGGTANCCGACTTCGGACCCTNGCGAGACGCATCAAANCGGATTCTCGCTTCGAGCCCTTCGATCTGAGAGAGAGAGTCCTTGATCTCCAATGCCTTNTTGTGAAAGGTTATAAGGCGTTGGCTGAGGGGCAGGGGCTGTTCTGGAACCTCCTCCAACGTCAAGTCGGTAGGATCAATGATACCGCTGATAATTGCTCGGGCATTTCCGAATTGGAATTTGGATTGGTGAATCACCCAGCCCTCGCGTTGGTTTTTAGCTCTGAGGTCAATCTGATCGACCTGTGGTTCGGGAACTCCGGACTTAGAAAGAAGGGCCGGGATGATTAACGAACCGTTTATGACATTCAGCTCGGTTATTCGAGCGCTTCCAAATAGAAGCAAAGCACGGTTAACTTTTAAGCTGATGCGGTCGGCATTAGCGATTTCAGACTGTAAATCAGCAGAATAGATCTTCGGATTATCAATCGTGATGCGACCATTGGGCTGGATGCGAATACCAGACATACTCATCGTAGCACCTTGTGCTTTGAGCTCTTTCTCCAGCAACCGGACAAGAGATTCGGGCATGGGGGCCTCGTCGATGGTGATTGAATAAGCGACGAGGCAAACGATGAGAGCGAGAAGGCCCACTCCGAAAGTATAAAGACAGTCGAGAGTTGCCTTGCAGAACAGACAGGTACTTAGCCAAGCGAACTCTCCCTTTGATTTCCCCTCGGTTTGCAATGCGTCCTCCTCTATTGCTGCTCGGTATCGGGACTGGCGTGTTCTTCCCCTCCAGATGGGAGAGGAAGATCAGAATCGAAGGGCTCTTCGGGAACGGGGCGCTTAATACGATCGAAAACTACCGAGCTAAAACCGTCGATAAATGGCTGCCTAAACTCAAAAACCGAGTTTCTATCGATCGAGCCACCAAGGAGAAGTGGTCCTCCCGTCAATTCTGAAACGTAGAGTTCGACGCTTTTCGAGTGTCCTGTGTCAGCGCTCGCCCACTGGAAAGTGACGCTCATCAAGTAGGCCCAACTTTGCCGTTTTCCCGCGATGGATACGTTAGAAGTGTATTGATCGAAGAGATAGGACTTTACCTCTAGAGGGGTAAGTGAATCGACTAGTTCGAGGGGTAAGTTACTGTCCTCGATGGATGTGTCTAGCAAGGTCTCCTCGTTGGAAAGGCGAGTGATCGACAATTTGTTAATTGTCGCGTCACCGGGGATTTCATACAAGCGACGGCTTTGATATTGGAACAATACGTCAGGGACCATCTCCAAAATATCGTTTGAAACGAGGTAGACGAAATCTGATTCGGCAAGTTTGACGTACCTCAACGTCCGGTCTCCGCTGTGAAGATCGCCGAAGAGAAGCGTCTCCACTTTTGGGGTTTTGGACTCTTCCGTGCGGTCTTTCAATCTTCCCGACGCAATATGGATCGAATACTCAGGAACTTCGAGTCCATAGGTTTCTAGGTCGGCGGCAGTGGGAGCGTCGTGAACAAAACCTGATGAGATTGGCGAGGCGATGGCTTTTACTTTGTTGAGCCAATCTAGGGCGTCTTTGACTGCCTCGTTCGAGCCCTTTTCCCGCATGAATCCTTGTTCTTCGTCGGGGATGAGGATTTCCCATTCGTCCGTTTCCAACTTCTGGAGGGAAAAGGATTCAGATCCACCCTTTTCAAAAGAAACGGATGTGGCATAAGCCGTATCGATCTCGAAGATACGTCTGTCCCGCAGATTGGTCTGTGCTTTTTCTAGTTCAGGCAAATAGTCTAATTCAATTTCAAAAACCGTATTGCGATTTTCGAGTTTGCCGTAGCGTATGAGGGGATCGGTTGGACTTATGGGGTTTCCAACTTCCAGAGCCTCACGACTCTGGTCCGACTCGATTGCGATTCGCAAGGACGGCTGCTGCAACCCGTATAGCCTAAGGTCCGCCGGGGTGGGTTGCAGTACGCGAAGACTTTTCAACTCGAGCAGTTTTCCAAGAAGAGTGTTTACTTCGATAGAGTCCGCTCGAGTATTGATAGGCGTTTCGATCGTCCAGATGTTTTCGTTCTTTGTGACTCGGGTTCGTAGATTGTCCTGCAATTGCAGATTCCAGGAATCTACTTCAAATATGTTGCTGCGAAAGATTCGAGGACTACGAAGGCTCTCAATGTCGATGGAAAGGCTGTCTAGCAGGCTGCGATCCACCACGTGGATTTTGGTTTTATCGAATGAGATTAGGTAGAGATGGTTTCCTAAATCCGTAGCTTTTCCGATCCCAATGGAGTAGCGGCTCCCGCTGCTACCGAATTCAAGCGTAAGGCTAGGTGGAGCGAGACCATATTCCGCCAGGCTGGATCCGGTCTGGTCAATGCGGTCCACGGCGAAGGTGACCTTGGTATCCAGAAATTGAAGTTGTGTGAGAATTCGCTCTACGGCAAAGGTGTTTGCCTGCCAGAGGAAGGGCTCGGTTAGCATCCAGTCGTTTTCCGTTTTCTCCAACGTAAGGGCTCTATTCTTCGCATTGTCGTAGATTCGCAGATAGTCGATGTCCACCGCCAGGGAGGCGAGGGCATTGTCATCCTCACCCTCCAATTGTAAACGGGAACTCCATGGGTCAATGTAGAAAATGTAGGTCAGAAGACCCAGGAGAATTATGAGAAGCGTGAGTGTGATTTTTAGTCGCATGGTGGCGTTACTGCCTTCTGGCGAAATACATGAGAATTCCCAAGAAACCGATGAGAAGAGGTGGACCCAGCCATATGAGATATCGAGAAAGCAGGAGCTGTTCCATGCTCAGGTCCAGTTTTACCTTTTGTATCGGCCTTGGAGGAATGTTGAGCTGAGCGACTCGGTCGATGGCATAGTTGATCGCATTGAGGGCGAGAAAGAGATTTCCGGAAGCTTGGATACGATTATTCGCGATGAAACTTGAGGTGCCGATGACAATAAGCCGCCCTCCGGGTATGCTGATGCCTAGAGAGGAATCGACCTTTTTCTCTGAAACCGCTGCTACTCGGACGGGACCTTTCAAGTCGACTGCTGGGTCGAACTGGGGGAAGCCTTCAACGGCGTAATTCTTTTCGCCCCAACTGTTGTCCGAAGTAGCCATCAGCTCTTTTATAATTAGAGATTCGTCGATCGGTCTTCCAGGATCTTCGCGAACGACGCGAGCCCGATCTGTAATGATGGACATGTTCAATTTCAGCAGTTTGTCTGTTATGGGGTGAGGTGCGAATCGTCGGACCATGAGGTCACCGCCGTCGATGAGGCTGTTTCGGCTGGCTTCGATGGCCAGCGCTTTGTCGGTCAGAAGCCCCCATTCAAAAAGCAGATCGTCTAGTCCATGATCTGCATCCGGCTCTAGCAATATAAACACGCGGCCGGACTCTTTACGTAGAAAACTCTTCAGCAATTCTTGCTCTCGGGGAAGAATCCTCGTTTTCGGAGCGGGAATAACTACTAGCGCCGCGTCTTTGGGAATCTCTCTGTTCGCCGAAAAATCCAAGCTAGCGGTTCTCAAGTTTCGACTTTTCAGCTCGTCCATCAATTTGGATATTCCCTGTGAGGGTGAGAAGTCGTTTGGGTCGAGTTCTCCGTGTCCAGTAGTGAAATAAATGACCGGAATCTCCTTCTGGGATATTTCCAGTATCGCTCGAGTGAAGATGTTTTCACCTAGAAACTCTCTTAGCTCGCCATTTTCAAGGCGGTAGAGCTCGTCAATTTGAATCGACTTAGGCGTCTCTAAACCTGGAGTTCTGAAGATAATCGCGTTATCCTCGCTAATTTTGAGCTCTTTAGTTCGTCTCGTTTGTTGGTAGATGTCTACGTATTCAACGCTAACGCGGTTCTCGCCTTGGTTGCGGGTTTCATATTCGTATTCGCCAAGCAAGGATTTGACGTCATGATAGATGTCTCTAATCCCCAGATCTGCATTTTGGTCTGAAAGCGTTACGATAATCTGAATCGGCTGTTCGAGCTGATGAAGATAGGCAACGGTTTGGGCTGAAAGGGTGTGGGTGCGACCGATCGTGGTGTCGATTCGCTTGTAGGAACGCATGGCAATGGCGTTGACTGCCGCGAGAATGAGAAAGACCAATATGAACTGGGCGATCGCGTGAAACGTATCGACGATTCGGTTGGACTGATAGGATTCGATCAAGCTCATACAGCTAGCAACCTCCCTCCCGGTATTCTAGGATGAGAATGCTCAAAAATAAAAAGGCCAATGAGCAGCTTGCATAGAGAACGATAGCCCTGGTGTCGATGATTCCAGATGAAAAGTCCCTCATATGTTGAAGGACGTCGGTGTGGTTGGCCAGAATCTCTACCCATCGAGGCTGGTCGATCCAAGGCAGAGCCATCTCATCGAGAAAGCTGCCGACAACAATGAATCCGAAAACAAGTGAAAAGCTGACAATACCGGCAATGAGCTGGCTTCGAGTCAATGTGCTGGCGAATATCCCCAGACTGAGAAATAGCCCCCCACTGATGGCAACGTAAGCGTAGCCGCCGACAATTGGATACGGATCAAACAAGGAGTCCTCCTGGACGAATGAATAAAACAGAATGTGAAAGGTCCCCGTGAACATCCAAAGTAGGGAGTAGTATAGGTATCCAGCACAGAATTTCGAGAGAATGACCTCCGTTGCGGTGACCGGAGTCGTCATGAGTGTCTCGATCGTTCCGGTCGCTCTTTCCTCGGCGACACTCTTCATCGTGAGGAGGGGCACCATAAAGAAAACGGGAAGGAAAAAGAGCCGGAAAAAGGTGATGGATGGATTTTCCTCTTTGGGGTCACTTGCATATTCGAGGAGAATCAGCTGAAACAGAAATCCCATGACGAGCAGGAATAGAAATGCGGCGATGTAGGTGCTCGGACTTATCAGGAGCTTCCAAATCTCGTTTCGGAGTAGCGTAATGAAATGTCTCATTCTATTGCTGTCCGGCTGCCGAAACCTCTTTTTCCTCGGTTTCCGAAGCGATGCTCTCCGGTTTCTTAGTAAGATCTGTATCTAGGGTTTCCCAGCTGCGGCGTGTGGCAGCAAGGAAGACATCTTCGAGAGGAGCCTCCCGCATTCTAAGGGACCTTGTTCGAATCAGGGGATTGTCTGACAAGCAACTAAAGAGCTTTTCCCCATAGTCGTGTCGGCCTGGAATACGGATGGCCACCCTGGAAAAACCCCGCTCATCGGCTTCGGTGTACTGTGCGACTTCAAGATTGGAAGCTACATTTTTTAGCGACTCCAGAAGATCTCCTAGATCTCCATTGATTTCTAGCTCGTAGATCGTGGAGTCGATGAAGGTTTCCCGAAGCTCGTTGGGCGTGCCCTTGCCGACGATCTTTCCGCCGTTGATGATTATGACTTGGTCGCAGGTCATCTCGATTTCCGGGAGGATGTGACTGGAAATGATGACACTCATTTTTCCCCGCAGGCTCGCGATAAGATCGCGAATCATGATGACTTGATGGGGGTCCAGCCCAATCGTTGGCTCATCCATTATGATAACCTCCGGATGGGCTAGTATGGCGTCGGCGATTCCTACTCTTTGGCGGAAACCTTTGGAGAGTTTTCCGATTATGCGGTCGCGAGCCCTTGTGAGGTCGCACCGTTCCATGACCTCATCGACGCGTTTGCTGCGGTGGCGCAAAGGCAGCTCCTTAAGACGGGCTCTCCATTTAAGGTATTCGCGCACCCGGAGCTCGAGCGGCAGTGGATTATTCTCCGGCATATAGCCGATGCGTCGCTTGATCTCGTGAGGCTCTGAAGCAACCGGGAACCCGCATATTCTCGCTATCCCAGAAGTAGCTTGCGTGTAACCAGTTAAGATACGCATTGTGGTACTTTTACCGGCTCCATTAGGCCCTAGAAATCCGAAAATTTGGCCCTTCTCAACTTTGAAGGAAATTCCAGCTACGGCTTCGAGCCTACCGAAACGTTTGCACAGGTTTTCAACTTCTATTGTATATTCCTTCTGGTCCACGTCCTTGGGCTAACTTATTTTGATCTCAACGATCCAAGAAACAATGAGAGGCTTCCGGATGGCCGCAATCCCAATATGTGTTCGTTGAAAGAGGGGAGCGGGATGACCGAAGTTTCGACTCACTTTAGCTGTGACCTCGACTTTTCGAAAAACGTTCATTTTTCGATCGTAACCTCTCCCGCTCTTATGAGGAGCTTAGATCCATCCACCCGCTCCAAAACGAGCGCTCCATGGACGTCAATTCCGCGAGCGATTCCAGTGATCTTGTCTTTCCCTTGCAGGAGGCTGACCTGAAGGCCCCGCAAAGCATCATAGGCGTTCCACTTTTCCTTCAATTCGGCTCTGTGCGAATCGGAAACAAATTGTTCGTATGCGAGCGCAATCCGACCGGCGAGAGCCGCGGTAAAGCGATTTATGTCTTGTGCGGACGCGGTTTCCTGCCGGATGGACGTTGCGATCGCTTTCAGGTCTTCAGGCCAGTCGTTCGTGTCCCCGTTTACGTTGAGGCCGATTCCGAGAACAACGTCGCGGGTTTGATCCGCATCCATACGGGCTTCCGTTAAAATTCCGGCGACTTTGCGTCCTTCGATGTGGATGTCGTTGGGCCACTTGATGTTGCTCTCAATTCTGAAGAAAGAATTGATGCATTCGCAAATGTTTACTCCCATCCAAAGAGTGAATGTCGATAACCTCGCTGGGGAGACCTCAGGGCGAAAAGCGAAGCTGGCGTACAGGTTCCCATTGTAAGGACTGTGCCACCGACGCGCTAGACGGCCGCGGCCCTCCGTTTGTTCGCGAGCGAGGACGAGGACAGGTGTTTTCTGGCCATTCGCCAGAAGACGCTCGGCCTCCGAATTGGTGCTGTCGATACGGTCGCGTACAACGACATTTAAATCTTTGGCGGCCCGGGGAAGCAAAGCCCGCATCAATGCTTCGTTCAGCGAGTCGGGGCGGAGGGTTAGTCGATAGCCTTTGCTACGAACGGCTTCAAAATCAAAGCCCTGGGATCGTAGTTTTTCCATGTGTGACCATATGGCTACTCGGGAAATTCCCAGGCGTTCGGCAATATGGTTTCCGGATACGAATTCTTTTTTTGCTTCCAGAAGTTCCCGTAGTATCATAACCTCTTTCGTCAACATCTGATTCCTTGGTTTGGGGATGAATTAGGCAGCATAAGGCCGAGTATTAAGTATCTGATGACGATTGGGGAGGTTGAAGGTACTTGGGTCGATCGGTTCATTCATTCCAGTCTAATCCAATATCGACCCACACACTCTTGTGAACCAACGCTCCTGTCGATATGAAATCGAAACCGAGAGGCGTTAAGTCTTGGAGGGTATCCAAAGTGACGTTACCGCTAATCTCGGTGACGGTCTGATCGCCAATTAGCTCTTTCGCTTTCCTCAGGTCTGATACAGAGAAATTGTCCAGCAGAATGATATCTACCCCTGCTTTGAGAGCTGCGAAAATCTGTTCGAGGCGATCCACCTCCATTTCGACAAGCACACGCGGATTCGTCCGTCGAGATTGGGCCACCGCTTTAGCCGTTGCCCCCAAGAGATCGTCACCGAATGCCGCTAGATGATTATCCTTGAGCATGACCCGATCGAAGAGTCCCATGCGATGGTTCCAGCCGCCGCCGCAGGCCACGGCGTATTTTTCCAGATAGCGGTATCCCGGGGTCGTCTTGCGGGTGTCGAGAATCCGAGTGCGAGAACCGCCAAGGGCATCGACGTAGGTTCGCGTGTTTGTAGCGATCCCGCTAAGGTGTTGAAGAAAATTGAGAAGCGTCCTCTCCGCGGTGAGGGCGGAGCGAGTTGAACCGCTTAGAGTGGCGATCGGATCCCCAGCAGCTAGGTTGGCACCATCGTCGGCCAGGGCTGTGAGAGACAATTGAGGGCTGAAAGCAGCTGTTAGTTGGGCGAGCTCGATGCCGCAGAGAGTCAGGGGCTGCCGAGCATGAAATGTGGCGGTGATTTCGTGGTCTTCTGGTACTAGGCAACTCGAAAGGTCCCCGGTAACCTTTGGCTTGTTGATGAGGCCAGAACAGAGTGTGTCCTCATCGATGGCGAGAGCAATGAGTTCCTTAATGGGTTTTAGGTCGAGTGCTTCCCAGCGTATTTGCTGGCAACACGATCGGAGGATGTCTTTTGTGTTTCGGGTCACTGGATCAGGGTTATCTGATTCGAATGCTCTAATATAAAGTATAAAATCGCTCAGCAGCGAGCATCCTTCTCCTGAACTATGACAGTTGACGATTTTAAAGCCAGTGTGGAGACCGCGGATCGGCCGGATTCCGAACTAAATGACGTCCTCAAGGCACTTTGGTACGATGCCAAAGGGGATTGGGAGAAAGCGCATGAGCTTTGCCAGATTGCGGGCAATGGGGATGGCGATTGGGTGCACGCCTATTTGCATCGAGTGGAAGGAGACCTGCCCAATGCATCGTATTGGTACAGTCGGGCCAGCCAGTCTCGTTTCGAGGGGTCACTGTCGGAAGAATGGGAATCGATTGTGGCAGCGTTGTTGAATCGGTAGTCTTGGTGTACAGCTTACCTATCAAACTGAAGACCAGCGACTAAATTCTAACGGTAACCGAAAAGGCCTCGGTTTTTCCAGGACTGACCGCGTGAAGACCAATCTTGGTTTCCGGGCTGTTAGGCGGCCCCATCCAGGGCTCGATACAGTAGAAGCGAGCGGTGTCGGATTGAGTCCAGGTGACGACGGCGTATTCAGGATCCGGTTTCTCATCCGTGCCGATTTCGATTTCGATCTTGGAATGATCGTCCAGACATTCGCAAAGGATCTTCGGGCTGGTTAGACCGTAATGAATGCGGTCGACGAGTTCTGGATTGGCTAGAGATTCGACCTGCTTATTGCCCGTGACGGGGAAGAGGCTTCCGTCCGCCGCGTGCCGACAGGCTTTGCCGGCAGGAATTTCGATCTGGTAGCTCTTGCGGGAAGCACCATCGGTCCAGGGTAGATTGAAGTAGAAATGATGCCCGGCAGACCAGGGGATGGGGATCTTGTCATTGTTGTGCAGTCGAAGCTCAACGGTTAACGCCTTCTCTTCGAAGCGATAGACAACTTCGAAATCATAGTCGTAGGGATACACGTCCAATGCATTTTGATCGGGCAGAAAATGAGCGGCGAATCCCGTCTCGTCTATTCGGGTGAGTTCAAATTTGCCTTGCCGCGCAATTCCATGCATGGGCATCGGTCGCTTGGTTCCCTCTGAGTCTTCCCAGAAGTCGATCTCGCCCTGGTGGAAGGTGCGGGCGGAGAAGGGAAACAAAATCGGGTTTCCCCCACGAGCTTTCACTACTTCACACTTATCTGAGAGTTCCGGCCAAGTGACGATATCACGGAAGGTACCATCCGGATAGGTGATGTTCCAATTCATGAGACGGGCCCCCGCCTCGGGCCAGGCTAAGAAGGTCGATGCCCCCACTTGCCACCGTCGAATGCTTGATCCTAAGTAGTCGATTTCCTCCATTTGCGAAGCGTGTTTAAAAACCGATTCGGCCAGGAATGCGAAACGAAATTGTCGTTTCGGTCATATATTTGGATCAGCCGATGGGAAATCTGGAATTTGTTGAAACCAATATCAGTCATGCAAGCGTTTGGAGCGTTGTACTCTTAACCACCTATCCTTGCTTTTTGATAATGAGTCAGACAAAATTGCCTACACTCCTGAAATGAAGTTCCGTTATGCAGTCATATTTATATCAGCGATCTATTTTGCTAGCTTCGGCTTGCTTGCCCAAACGGAAGATTCGTCCTTAGCGGAAGAATCTTCACAGCCCGAGACGGTAACGGAAAATCCCTCCGAAAGGCTGGTTCAGAGCGATCCAGCTCTAGCTGTCCCCATTAATCCAGAGAAGACGCTTTCCGTTTATGTAATTCCGGTCAGAGACGCGATCGGTCAACCCACGCTTTTTGCCATTCGGTCTGGAATCAAAGATGCCATTGAAAAAAATGCGTCTCTGGTGATTTTGGAAATGGATACTCCAGGTGGGGAGCTGGGTGCGACGCTGGATATCATGAAAACGATCGACCGTTTTGAGGGGGGCACGGCTACTTTCATAAATGAGGAGGCGATTTCGGCAGGCGCGATCATCGCCTCGGTGACTCGGGACATTTACTTTACCCCAAGAGCGACGATGGGGAGCTCGGAAGTAGTGACTGGTTCGGGTCAGGACGTGGACGACTCGATGAAGCGAAAAATTAATGCCTTTCTAACCTCGAAAGTGGACGCTTATATCGGCGAGTATCGTTACCGTAGCCAAGTTCTGGAGGCGATGATTGATCCCGATGTGGAGCTGGTCATCGATGGGGAGACCCTTTCGAAAGAAGGCAAGCTGTTGAATTTGAATGCTCGGAGAGCCCATGGAAATTATGGAGACCCACCACAGCCTCTCCTCGGCGCTGGAATTCATGATGATCTAGACTCCCTTATCGAATCGATCGCGGATGGAAGAGAGATCGTCAGACACGATTTTGTAACGACCTGGTCCTTAAGTTTGGCGGCTCATTTGATGACTCTAAGCCCGGTGCTTTTAGGTTTGGGAATATTGGCCCTGCTTGTGGAATTCAAAACACCGGGATTTGGAGTTTTCGGGGTCGCAGGGATCGCGTTGATAGCGCTCGTTAATTTTGGACATAATGTTGCGGGGCTTTCGGGATACGAGGGTCTCATCATATTTGTGATAGGGGCACTCCTTGTCTTCATAGAATTGGTTTTCTTTCCAGGGGTCGTTTTTCTGGCATTACCAGGAATCATCATGATGTTGGGAGGCATTGTTTGGAGCATGGCCGACATGTGGCCGCAGGAAACTCCCGATTTCGACATTACATTCGACCTTTTCCTGACCCCTATTTACAATCTTTTTGGTGGTATCCTGATTGCGGTGGTCTTATTCATGGCCGTAGCCCGTTTTTTGCCGAAATCGGTTTTCTGGGATCGAATGATACTCGCGGGATCGGTGGAAGGAGCGAGCCAAGGATTGGGTTCGATAAAGAGCGAGCGACCGGTTGCTGGGGCGGAAGGGATTGCCGTATCCGATCTTTTCCCGACGGGTGAGATCGAGATAGGTGGGCAGCGTTTTGAAGCTCGAGTGGAAGTGGGTTCCGTATCCAAAGGATCGCGAATTAGGATCTTAAGGTCGGACGTGTTTGGGTACTTTATAGAGGAGGTGAAGGCATGATTACGATCATTCTTCTTTTTCTCGCCGGCGTTATCCTCATTGGTAGCGAAGTTTTCCTGCCCGGTGGAATTCTTGGGGCAATCGGGGGGGCTTTAATGATCGGAGGGATTGCTGTCTCCTACACTGAATTTGGCTCGTTTATCGCGTTTATCTCAACCATTGTAGCAATTACCTTAGTGGTTCTGGCACTCTTTTTTGAATTCAAAATACTGCCCAAAACCCCTATGGGGAAACAGTTGTTCATGTCAGGATCGATTAAAGATTCTACAACATATTCAAAAGCCGGCGACGACGTAGTCGGTCAGACAGGGCGGACCGTCACCGCATTGGGTCCAACCGGTTTTGTGCTCTTGGGTGGTAAAAAGCTGGAAGCGGCTTCGAAGTCTGGCTTCATTGAAAAAAACGAAGAAGTCAAAGTGACTGGAAAAGACAATTTTAGAATAACCGTATCCAAATTATAACGAAACTTAGCTCAATGAAATTCAATATGCCATACTCATTTGCCTTCGTCGAAGGCCTCTCATTAATCGTCATTGTTCCGATCCTGCTCGTATTGTTGGTGTTGGGGTTCGTCGTCATCTCTTTTTTCAATACGTGGCTCAAGGCGTTGCTAGCCAAAGCGCCGGTTGGTTTTCTCAATATTATCGCGATGAAATTGCGAGGAGTTCCCTACGGTCTAGTGGTGGACGCTCGAATAACTGCGGTCAAGGCGGGCGTTGAACTTTCAACTGATGATTTAGAAGCCCATTTTTTAGCAGGAGGAAATTTGATTCCTACAGTGCAAGCGATTATCGCGGCGATGAAAGCTGGGATTAGTTTAGACTGGTCTCGTGCTTGTGCCATCGATTTGGCAACAAAAGGGTCGGGCAAATCGGTTGTTGAAGCGGTTCGAACCTCAGTGGACCCTAAAGTGATTGACTGCCCTAGCCAGGAAGCGGTGAAAAAGTCGATCGATGGGGTTGCCAAAGACGGTATCCAAGTGAAGGCGAAAGCTCGTGTAACCGTGCGGACCAATTTAGAACGCTTCGTCGGTGGAGCGAAAGAAGAGACGATTATTGCTCGTGTCGGTGAGGGTATTGTAACAACAATTGGATCTGCGGATACTTATAAGGTGGTTCTTGAGTCACCCGATTCCATATCAAAAGTTGTGCTTAATCGCGGTCTGGATGTTGGAACTGCATTTGAGATTCTGTCGATCGATATTGCGGATGTCGATGTCGGCGCTAATGTCGGAGCGTCTTTGCAAGAAGCGCAAGCGGAGGCCAATAAGAATATGGCTCAGGCCCAAGCCGAAATTCGAAGGGCTGCCGCAGTCGCGGTCGAGCAGGAAATGAAGGCTCGAGTACAGGAAATGAGAGCAAAGGTAGTTGAGGCTGAGGCACAAGTCCCTCTTGCGATGGCAGAGGCTTTCCGTAGTGGCAACCTGGGGGTCATGGACTACTACAAGATGAAAAACATCGATTCTGACACCCGTATGCGTGACTCCATCGCTGAACCTGGCAAGAGCGAGGAAGATTTGGATTCTGATCGATAATTTGTTCTTAGAGTCCTAGTCTAATGGATAATTGGTTTTTAGATAATCTGGAAAAGCTTGTTCCGATAGTTATCGCTTTGCTCTATTTTTTAGGGACAAGCAAAGTGAAAAAGAATGCGGAAGAAGAGGTGGCTCCAGATCCGGAAGCGGATAATCGGGCACGAAAAATCCAGGAAGAGATTCGGCGAAAGATTATTGAGCGACAGCAGAGAGGTAATGCTCCGGTGCAGCGGGAGAACCCACCTGATTTACCAAGGCCTGAAGTCGCTCAGCCTCTTAATCCCGAAACGGGAAAATCTTCCAGAGAATTCACAGAGGTAGAAGTATTCCCTAGATCGGAGGAGAGTGCTCTTCCTCCATTTTCCAAGGAAACAAATCTACTGGATTTCTACGAGGAACAGCGTAAGGAAGCCGAAGAGCGTCTTCGAAAGTCGCGTGAAATCTCGGCCCAAGCACGTTTAAGCGATGTCGGTACTGCATACGAACGTCCCATTACTAATAAAATGCAGAACGCTCTGAACTTTCAACGACACGCTCGAGTTTTGGACGGTCTCGATGATCCGGAGTCTTTACGACGGGCAATTGTGCTCAAAGAGATTCTCGACTCACCCGTAGCCCTAAGACAGATTGGGTAGGCAAGGACGACAAAAATTGGAGACCTCTTTGGCTCGCTCGCGCCAAATATGAAGATCGAATTATTAGCGATTTGCGATGCTGCGACCGATTATCAAGGTCGGCTCAATGTACTGGGAGTCTTTGAGGGAATCGCCGCTCCCAAGACGCCGGTCGTTCGAGAGCGGTGCTGTATCGTGACTCGCCTAAGGTTTGGGAGGAATGAGGTGGGGCCCCATCAGTTGAAAATCAGTCTACGCAACAGCAAAGGCGTACAACTGATGCCTGAAATGAAGGCGAATTTCTCAGTAAAAGTTCCGCCCAACCGGGCCTCTGTCGCAGTTAATATGGTTCTGAACCTCAACAAGTTGAAAATTGAAGAGTTTGGAAACCATGAAATCGCTCTTTCTATGGATGAGACTCTCCAAGGAACCGTTCCTTTAACGGTAGCTCGCTCAATGAAGAAGCAAGTGCGTGGAACGATGGATAATTGAGGACTTTCCCTCTCCCGTTTTACCGCACTAGATGAGCAAGTTGTTTTTTGAGTGCGTCCGGTGATCGAGCGGGGAGCTGGCAGACAAAGTTTTCGCACAAAAAGGCGGTCGGTTTCCCCTCGATGGCTTGAGCGCTCTGGATAAATGGAAGATGCTGCCCGAGAAACCTCTGACTGGCACCTGCATCGGCGTGAAGAAGAAGGCGGTTTGGCAACAGAATTTCGCTGGCGATTGTTTTCATAGCTGTGCTGCCTGGGTTCTCTGCGACTACGATCTGTATCGGCTTTTTGATAACATAAAGGGCCGCGTCGAGCAAGGCGGGCATTCGCATGGGAGTGTCAGTGATTGAAGGAAGAAAAGACAATATCGACTGCTTGGCCTTATCCGAATAATCTGAGTTGGCAAAAAACTGTCCGAGGCGGGCGAGGTTTTTCGCGCTCGTTGAATTCGTGCTTGGAATAGCCCCGTCAAAACCGTCCTTGGATTGGTTAAAAACGATTTCATCACTAGCTTGAAACCGAAAGAAAGCACCATTTTTCTCGTCGTAGAACAACGCTATTTGAGTTTCCTGCAGCGTGTTTGCCCATTCGAGCCATTGAGGATCCGCGGTTGCTTCGTAGAGGTCGACCAAGCCCTCAATAAGGTAGGCGTAGTCATCGGAAAATGCTTCCACGGTGGAAGGGGCATTCCGATACAGTCGAGTAAGCTGTCCGTTCTTGGCGTTGAAGAGATTCGACCTAATGAATTGGGCGGCCTCAGTTGCTGCCTGGGCGTATTCAGGTTTGCCCAAGGTTTGGGCCGCTTGAGACAGAGCGGATATGGCGAGACCGTTCCAGGACGTTATAATTTTGTCATCTAGGTGCGGGCGAGGTCGCTCGGCCCGAGCTATAAAAAGCGTTGTTTTTATGAGATCAAGTTTCGCATCGATCTCGGTTTCGGAGAGTTGAAACTCGCTTGCCAGATCGGCAATAGATTTCTCAATGCGAAGGGTGTTATAGCTTTCAACTTCTGTGGTATTGAAAGGATCGCTTGGAGCATTTCCGTTTTCGCTGAGCGTATAGTAGGAATGGGCAATGGAAGCCAATTGGTCATCGATTAGGGCAGCGGTGAGTTCCTCGCTACTCCATACATAGAATGCGCCTTCCCGTTTTACCTTGGCATCATTGGATTCGTAGCTCTCCGCGTCTTCTGCGCTGAAAAAGGCTCCTTGTGCGTGACGCATGTCGCGGAGGAGGTATTCGGAAGTTTTGATAATCACTTCCCGGTATTCGTCGTCACGTGTACTTTTCCAGGCATCTACAAAGGCCTTTATCAAGGTAGCCTGATCATAGAGCATTTTTTCGTAGTGAGGAAGCTTCCATTCTCCATCGACCGTGTAGCGATGAAATCCCCCTCCAATGTGATCCTGGATACCGCCTGTCATGATGGCTTTCAGTGAAGCCAAAGCCATTTGTCTGGCTTTATCCCGCTGAACGTTGCTGACCTCCTTTACTACACTTGCTTTGAGAAGAAATGAGAGTTTAGCGGCGCCGGGAAAATTGGGGCCGACTCCAAAAGCCCCTGTCCGTTCAATGAAAGCGTTCTGGAATGACTCGATCGCCGTAGAGATCAGGCCTATTTCGATTTCTCCACTGGAATGGCTTGTCGATTGGGAAGCAAAGTCGTTGAGTGCTGTGACAATTTGCTCGCTTCGCTCGATCACACTACCCTGATCCATCTTCCACATATCGTGAATACGGGTAAGCAGTTCGGGGAATGTGGCTCCTTGAGTTCTTCTACTCCGGTCTGGCGGAAAGTAGGTGCCGCCAAAAAAGGGTTTACGGTCTGGGGTGAGCCAAACGTTGAGGGGCCAACCTCCACTACCG
>PBMN01000034.1:0-29503 GCA_002722675.1 Opitutaceae bacterium | reverse complement strand
CATGTTGTTCGACAACCGCGTTCATTCGGTCTTTTTCGGATAAAAGACTAATATCTCTATTGGATACATCTATAACATCTACCCCAAATTTATCGGTTAAATGCTTAAGTCTCCATGCCTTGTCGTGTTCAGGAAACTTGCTTTGAAACTCATGACCTGCAATGTATTCAAATAAATCTTTGGCGAAAGGATTCCCCATGGGATTCTCACATCTAGCCTCTTCACACACCCTGCAAGCGCAGGTTGGGTCGTTGATGCAGATAGCTAGCAAATCGAGCTCGTTATCTCGTTCTATAGTATATAGCATCTAAGATAGATTAATTTATCTAAAGTAAAAAACGGTAATGAACCTAAGGTTACATTATCGCCTCACGAGTCACTTGCTACCGATTGCAAATAGCGAATTAGCTCAGCCCTTGGTACCCTGTTGCCTCGGCCAACTGGCAGCTTCCTTAAAAATCCCGCTTTTTGTATCCGCCAGATTTTCGTCCTCTTTACCCCGAGTATCTTTTCGATTTCGTTTATGCCGTAAACGGTCTTGGCCAGCTCTGAGTATGCAGTTTGCTCATACGTTTTCATGTTATTCCTTTGTTTCATCATTTATTCGAGCGTCGTTGCTCGGTTTCGTGATGAAGAATAACTAAGAAACTGTCTCAATGCAATGTGCTGGGGGTACCAAAAAGTGCGCAGTTATTAGTACCCCTTTAATTAGCATCTAATCCCTTCAGGACTTCCTTAACCTTACTTTTTAGCGAGGGCTTTTTACCCTCGTAACGCTTGCGCTTTTCAATTAACGCTCTCGCGGCTCTCCTAATTTCCACGCAGAAATCAAAATCTGGAGATTCAGCAATCATTTTTGCTACTATTTCCAGGAGTTGTTTTTTATCCGAATCTGGATCCAGGGCACGAAAGTTAGTTAGATCTGTGACGTTAGTTTTGGGTAGCTTTTCAGAAAGCTCATCCAGCCATTCGAATTCTGGGTCTAGCAGAATTCCAATAGCCTTATTCAGCTCTTCTTGCATGATTAGAGTTACTTCGGACCTTTTGGGCCTGCTTTTGCCCAGCCCCGATCTCTCTTCAAGGACCTTTAGCTTTTCCTGGTCTCTCGAGGACCGCGTCACAATCGGTATCGTGTCCTTATTTCCATAAAAAGCCTTGGCCGAAACTGGATCCTTTTCAACCAGCCTTGCAACCTGGTCTGCCGAAAGCCTCGCAATCTCGTCAATTTCCTGTAGGCTTAAAAACTCATTCTCAGTAATGTACCACTTGAAAAAGTCCTGAGGCCAAATACCTCTCCTTTTAATCTCATCGTATAAAGCTTTCTCTTTCATGTGGGGTTAGGGCTGGGGGTTTAAAAAGTAACAGCCGCCGCCATCTCAGCAGCGTGCTGATCTCTTAGATGGGCGTAGCGCCGGAGAAGAAGAGCTCCTCCATCTATGTGACCGAGCCAAGCGGCTACGGTATGTACCGGCACCTTGTTTTCTAGGCACGTGGTGGCAAAGTAATCACGCAAGTCGTGGTTTGTGATGCGGTTGATCTCTAGACTGCCGCAAGCCTCAGCCAATCTTTTGTTGAGGCAATTGATGGGCATGACCTTCTGACTAGCCAGTTCCTCACCCGCGAGAGCCGTTATTTCGGAGCTCTTGGATTTCAAAAGATCGTAAAGAGGCCCATTCATCGGTACAACTCTATCAGCAGAGGCCGTTTTCTCTCCTGGTATCCTTAGCCTCTTGTTTTCCAAATCAACATGCTGCCATTTGAGGCTCCTCGCCTCGCCTATTCTGCAACCCGAATAGGCTATTAGACGCATCGAGAACGAGAAGCTCTTGCCCGCTATGGCTTCTAACTTCTGAAGAATTGCTTCAAACTCCTTCTTTTTGAGAATGTAGCCCTTACTGGGGTCATCCTTAACAGTCAGGCGTTCGAGCTTCATGTTCTTCCTAACAACATTGTCAGCCGCCAACCCCTTCGCCACCGCCATATCACAAATAGTGGAAAGCAGCCTTACCGTTCTGTTGATAAGCCTAGGGCTGTTGCCCTTCCGGGCTTTCTTGGCACCTGGAGGAGTAAAGTTCGTTCCTTTATTTTTAAGAGTGTCTGCCCATTTTGTTACATCTTGCAGACTCAACCGAGCTGGCTTCATTCCGTCCAAAGATGGAAAGGTCCGCTTTAACCGTTTAAGGGTATAGATTCGATCAACCTTCGTTGCGGCTTTCAAAGACGCGTCTTGGTTCGTCCGCTTCTCGTACTCGTTCAAGAGGTGATCGAAGGTCACTACGCTTTTACCGAATCCACTGCCGCTTCGTAAGCGCTCAACCGATTCCATGTGCTTATTCTTGAGACGAACAGCGGTTTTATAGTCGTTCGTGCCCAATGCATCGCGGTGGACCTTACCGTCGATTTTGTAGACGGCATAGTAGTCACCGCTTTTGGGACCATTACTAATGTATTTTTGCAAGTTACTCGTCTTGGTCCTCTTCCACATATCTATAAGCTAATTATAGCTAGGGATACATTGTGGGATATTTTCTTGCAAGGGCTATTTCTCCACAATTCAATAAGTCTCTATTCTTTAGCGACTTAAATGGTGGGTCGACTGGGACTCGAACCCAGAACCAATTGCTTAAAAGGCAACTGCTCTACCGATTGAGCTATCGACCCGCCCTCGGAAACCGAAAAACTGGCTATTCAGTTGCGATCGAATCCAAAGGCAAGCAGTTTTTTACCGCCTCTATTATTATTCGAGAAGCAGCTTAAGCCTATTTAAACTCGGGCTTGGGCTGAATTGAATTCAAGCGGATTTCCAGCAGGTCCAAGAGCTTCGAATTCAAGCCAATCAAATCGGTTTTTTTTAGATTCCGGCTCGGACTCCAACCTGCTTTTAGGCATATCTGGTCGATATCCCCCCCAGAACCGGCATGCCTTCCCGAGAACAAAAAGAGATAGCAAATGACAACGTTCTCGATTCCCTCCTCCACCGCTCTGCTCAGAGCCTTTTCCAGCGAAGGTTCATTAAAATCGAATTCCTTCCCTTCCCGCCGTTCCATCGAACAGCCGACTACTGATTCAACTTGATTTCCTAGAGCACTCTGAAGCTGGCTAGCGGCGAAATTGCGGCAAGCAGTTACTTCCACAAATGGACTCCCATGATCTACCAACATGACCCTGTGACCCTTTGGCTCTGCTCCACTTCCATCCAAAACCTGGAGAACGTTCTCCGCCAGAATTTCAGTAAGGAGCGAGTCTTGGTCCGTCATGCTAACCAGTGGGTCCGCCCATCTAACGATCGGTCCTCCGGTTGCCTTGGACTGCCCTAAACCCATCTTTTTCCCCTTTTTTAAAGCAAACCCCGGCCCAATGAATAAGGGAATGGCGAATATTTCCTGTGTTCCAGACGAGACAGCTTCTTCAAGATAGGATTTCCACAATTGGGCACGAAGGCCTCCCAGCTCACAGGCAGGAACTCCGTCGCTGTGAGCGACCGATACCGAGGCAACCGATAGCTGGAGGCGTTTGGAAAGCGACGACGCTAGCGATCTCGCTTCGAGAATTGATTTCGGGTTTAGGGACCCATTATCGACCAAAACGATTCCCGATTTCCTTCCCAAAGCCTTGTTATCCATAAGAAATACCCTTCAACCGTTTATAATTCTTGCCGAACTTAAATTTTACCGAATAGTCAATTATATTTGAAGCGTTCACATCTATGATTTCCAAAAAGTCCATCCTATACATCCTCATCATCGCCGTCGCTGTCGGATTCTCCGGCTGTAAGAAGAAACCCCGCCGCCCAAATCCTCTAGACACAGTCATGGGATCCTCGGACACGTCGGGACGTGGAGAAAGCTTTGACAGTCTGAGTGATTCGGGCACCTTCGCTCCGGGTGAAACAACGCTTGAATCCGGCCAAGGTAGAGATGGATCCGGTGAACGCGGAATCGTATCCGCAATGGTCTATTTCGATTTTGACTCCTCGAGCATCAAAGCGAGTGAGCGAGCGAAACTTACTCAAGTCGCCAATTATCTGAGGGACTTCCCCTCGCACAGCTTAGTATTGGAGGGCCATTGCGACTGGCGGGGCACCCCGGAGTACAATCTTAGCCTCGGTGATCGCCGATCTCAAAGCGTTCGCCAATACTTAGAAACCTTGGGAATTTCCCCTGGACGACTTGAAACCCTCTCGAAAGGGGATCTCAATGCGATGGAAAGCGCATCGGCGACCCAAATGGCCGAAGACCGCCGCGTCGAGTTCCTGGTCCTCCGTTAGGAACGACCGGCAAAATCAATTTCACACAAGCCCTCGCATGAAGCGTGGGCTTTTTTTGCATTTGCCACTGATTAAGGAACTTGTGAGCTTTGTCTCCGGTCTTTCCTTACGAAGCAAACCCACCTTTACGGATTCGTCACAGGAAAGTGGAAGCAATTATTGTATTCCTGTATCAAAGTGGTATGGAAATCGCCCATCTGAAGGTAGATTGCCTCTATTTTACGTCGCAATCTCCCTCCGATCTGTTAAAAATAAGAAAGCGAAAACATGAAAAAAGCGACTAAAACTGCGGCGAAAAAGGACCCAGCCAAAAAAGTGGCGAAAAAAACAGCTGTCAAAACGGCAGCTCAAAAAAAAAAGCCGGCGAAGAAAACAGCTAAGAAACCAGCAGCGAGCACACGCTCAAAGACTGTAATCGAAGCTAAAATCGACATTGGATTCGGTAACCTCCTCTATATTCGCGGTGACGCCCCCGGATTATCCTGGAGGCGTGGTGTCCCCATGGATTGCAAGGGGACCGACTCCTGGTCTGTTTCAATGTCTGACACAAACAGTGCCTTTGAATACAAGGTATTGATAAATGACATACATTGGGCTGTTGGAGGAAACAACATCGCTCAGCCTGGCGTGACGAGCACGACAGAACCAAGCTTCTAAAATCGAAAACTCTCTACTCCGAACGCTCACTGGATTATTCAGTGAGCGTTTTTTTTGCCAATTCGCCTACCAGTCAGCCTTTACTTTACTTCTTGGATGAAACTCCTCGTGCGCGGTACTAACACGTTCAGCCTCTACCGAAGTGTAGATTTGGGTGGTAGAAATATCCGCATGCCCCAGTAATTCTTGGATCACTCGCAGGTCAGCCCCTCCCGTTAACAGATGGGTCGCGAATGAGTGCCTTAAGCCGTGAGGTTTCACCGATTTCTCGATCGCTGCTTTGCGGGCGTATTTCTTAACGATGACCCATACCGTCTTTCGAGAAATCGGAACTCCACGGTTACTTAAAAAACACCCACTTCCTGTGATCGGCTTAACCAATCGAGGCCTTCCCTGATCAAGATAGTTGGACAGGGCAATTACTGCCTGAAATCCCATTGGAACCACCCGCTCCTTGGAGCCCTTTCCGTATACCTTGATCGCTCCATTAGCGATATCGATCTGCTGCAGTTTGGCATCGCATAGTTCGCTCACTCGCAGTCCCGAAGAATAAAGCAGCTCGAGGATCGCCCTATCTCGGAAACCCGACGGGGTCGTCAAATCCGGTGCATCCAACAGCCCTTCCACTTCACTGATTGTCAATGCACCCGGGGCCTTCCGTCGCAATTTTGGGCCGGTAACTAGCTCTAGGAACGACTTTTTGATTTTCTCTTCTCTCAGCAAATAGGAAACGAAAGTTCGTAGAGCGCTCAATTTGCGGCAAAGGCTCGCGTTGGTGTACTCTTGGTCACTCAACGTGTAAATCCAATCAGAAACGTCTCCCACTTTCACTTGGCTCCACTTTTTCCTTCGATGGACTTTAGAGGCAAAGGAAGCGAATTGCTGAATATCCTGCTGATAACTAAGGACGGTGTTCTCAGCTAGCCCTTTTTCCAACGACGCAAACGCTAGATAGGCTTCAATCTCTTCCAGCATGATAAAAGTCACAGGCTACTAGCCAAAAAGCCTGAACCTAATTCAGCAAGTCCCTATTACTTTACTAAACTAGCGGCGGCGACGCGGTCCAAACGAACGAATTGGGGCATTCCTCGATTGAGAGCTGTTCCTTAAGCGATAGGTTATCCGAGCCTTGTCCAGATCGTAGGGGCTCATTTCCATTTTCACCAAGTCACCCGCGGTTATCTTGATGAAATGCTTCCTCAGTTTACCGGAAATATGGGCTAGGACTGTATGACCATTTTCGAGCTCGACCCGAAACATAGTCCCGGGAAGAACCGCTACTATCTTACCTTCTACTTGGATGCCATCGTCTGCCATATAACTCGTTACAGTCGTCTACACTGTCTAGGACCTTGCAATAAAAGAGCAACGTGTCTTTCATATCAATACTATTAGTCAAGAGTTTTCACTGATACCAGTATCGCTACAAAACCTATGGATTACGCCAAGAAAACTGCCCCGGACTGCCCTTTTCAGAAGCGTTACCCCTCACAACTGATTCGCGACGACCTCTTTTACATGACTCTCGCATTCAACGAGGCAATCGAAGCATGGAAGTCCAACGAAGTTCCAGTCGGAGCAATCGTCGTTCATGAACAGAGTGTTGTTGGGTCAGGGCACAATCAGGTAGAATCCTCAAACGACCCTACTGCGCATGCTGAAATGATCGCGATTAGCCAAGCTTCCCATTCAATCGGTGACTGGCGTCTCAAAAAGACAACCTTGTTTGTAACAAAGGAGCCTTGCCCCATGTGCTCGGGGGCCGCAATCATGGCAAGGCTTGGTCGCGTCGTCTATGCCGTGCCTGACCCAAAGATGGGTGGCCTTGGGGGTGCCTTCAACATCAACCAGTATCCAGGAATGAACCACACAACAACTATTGACATGGGCGTCCTGCAAGATGATTGCCTTGAGCTGATTCAAACCTTTTTCCGCTTAAAACGTGAATCAGAAACAAGAACTATTTGACAAAGTATATTCTTTATTTAACTCCCGTGAACATCTCTATTTTAACAACTGCATAAATATTATGGCATACGAACTCCCAAAACTGAACTACGCCTACGACGCATTGGAGCCTCATATCGACGCTATCACGATGGAAATCCATCATACAAAGCATCATCAGACGTACATCAATAACGTAAATGGGGCACTGGAAGGTCACCCAGATCTAGCAGCCAAGAAAGTCGAAGACTTGATCTCCGATCTGGAAGCGGTACCAGAAGGAATCCGCGGGGCAGTAAGAAATAATGGCGGAGGTCACGCCAATCACAGTTTTTTTTGGAATGTAATCGGACCCAACGGCGTGGGCGAACCCGTCGGAAAGCTAGCTGAAGCAATCAAAAACGAGCTAGGTGGACTCGATTCGCTAAAGGCCGACTTCACTAAAGCAGGTCTCACTCGATTTGGAAGTGGCTGGGCTTGGATTTGCGTGCGCGATGGCACACTCTGCGTTTGCTCAACCCCGAATCAGGATTCACCTCTTATGGATAATGGAACACCGGTTTTAGGGCTCGATGTTTGGGAGCACGCCTACTACCTGAACTACCAAAACCGCCGTCCCGACTACATTTCCGCATTCTGGAATGTCGTGAATTGGGAGACAGCCAACGATAACTATCTGGCAGCAATTGGCTAAGTTGCGAGACGACGATTAGTTTTCTCAACGTCGCTCTTTACCCATGGCGGCGTTTTTTTGTTTACGGGTTGAAGTACAGACTCGGCTTGCACAATGATCGCGGCGTAAAGCCGTTCAAACTCGACTGATAACAAACGTAGGAGCGGCTTTACACCGCCTCTAACCCAAATCGTATAATTTCGGTCCGAACTAAATGTACTTCCAATGTAGCTGGCGTTTCGAGGAACCCAATTCTTCTAGGGCTCCAAGCATTCAACCTCCTCTTCATTAAAGCGGCAGTCATCGTCGACCGTGAAACTCTTGAGCGGATACCGGTATAACTTGCCTTCGAAGTTGCGAAAATGAATAGCCTCATCGTCAATTTTAGTAATGTACTGCGGGTTGATCGGCACTTTTCCCCCTCCCCCGGGGGCATCGATAACGAACTGAGGAACCGCATAACCAGTTGTATGGCCGCGTAGCTTCTTCATAATCTCAAGGCCCTTTAAGACACTCGCCCTTAAGTGGGCACTCCCGGTGATCAAGTCACACTGGTAAATATAATACGGGCGCACTCGCATCCTCAACAAACGATGTATCAAAGCTTTCATAACATCTGCATCATCATTCACATCCTTCAAGAGAACGGATTGATTCCCCAAAGGAACACCGGCGAAAGACAGTCGCTCACAGGCATCTTTAAGAGCGGCGGTACACTCCCTAGGATGATTTACATGAATACTCATCCAAATCGGCCCATGCTTTCGAAATACGTCGCACAGCTCCTCAGTGATCCGCTGGGGCATAAATACGGGGATTCGCGAACCGATACGAATAAACTCTACGTGAGGAATCTGCCTAAGTCTTCCCAAAAGATAGTCCAGCTTCCTATCCACCAAGAGCAAAGGGTCTCCACCACTTAAAAGCACGTCCCGCACTTCGGGGTTTGACTCGATGTACTTAAGCCCTTGCTCGAATTCTGGATGAAAGTTATAGTCTTGGGCGTTGCTGACCAAGCGGCTGCGAGTGCAATAGCGGCAATAGGAAGCACAGCGATCGGTTACCAAAAACAGGACTCGATCCGGATACCGATGCACCAAGCCTGGAACTGGTGAGTGCGAATCTTCGCCCACAGGATCCAGCATCTCCTCAGCCGAAACGGACATCTCACCCGAACGGGGAATCAATTGCTTGCGAACAGGGCAGTCGGGATCATCGCGATCAATCAAATTGAAAAAGTAGGGAGTGATCGACATCGCCAATTTATCGTTCGCGTGACGACAACCTTCTCGCTCTTCGTCAGTCAGTTCCATCTTTGCCTCGAGCTCTTCCAGGGAAGTGATGCGATTCCGGAGCTGCCATTTCCAATCGTTCCATTTTTCCTCCGGAACGACCTCCCAAAGCCCTTGGCCTTCAAACCAATATTTTTTGTCCTCGATGTACGGCATAAGAATAATTGCTTTTGATAATAGACGATTCGAAAACCGTTTCGTCCGCACGGGAATCAAATCCCATAATAATTTGAATTAGGAAGAAAAAGGGATTGGCGCATATCAGTAAACTACCTTTTCTCAAAAATCAGAATGAGCGAATCACAAACTGGTGTACTAGCATTAGAAGACGGAAAGATTTTTCGAGGCAAAGCCTTCGGAAACCATAGGACAGTCGTCGGGGAAGCTGTGTTTAATACTAGCATGACAGGTTATCAGGAAATATTGACCGATCCTTCCTACTTCGGACAGATCGTTGCCATGACCGCTCCAATGATTGGCAACTACGGAATCAATTTGGAGGACAACGAAGCCTCCAAGCCAATGGTCCAGGGTTTCGTTGTTCGCGAGCTCAGCCCAATCGCTAGCAACTGGCGAAGCACCGGTACCTTATCTGAGTTTCTAGAGCAAAACAACATTCCCGGTTTGGAGGGTATCGACACGCGTGCCCTTACCAAAAAGCTTCGTGTTCACGGGTCGATGAAAGCCTGCTTGAGCACTGAGGATATTTCAGACGAGGAGGCTGTCCAGAAAGCGAAGGACTGGGTAGGCATCGTTGGCGCTGACTATGTTAAAGAGGTAACCTGCTCCACTCCCTACGTCTACTCTCCCTCAGATATAGATAGTTGGCCCTACAACCCTGCCGGCTCAACGGTTCGCTATCGCAAGAGCAAGGATCGAATTTTCCGTATCGCCGCTCTCGACTTCGGAGCAAAGCAATCCATTTTTCGCGAGCTCGCATTTCATGGCTTCGAGGTTCATGTTTTTCCTGCTACCGCTTCTATTGCGGAAATCAAAGCCATCGATCCAGAAGGGATCTTTCTTTCCAATGGTCCCGGAGATCCTGAGGCGGTGACATATGCACACCAAACCGTTCGAGAACTCATCCAGGAATTCCCTACGTTCGGGATTTGCCTAGGGCACCAAATCATCACGCACGCAATAGGCGCCAAGACCTTCAAGCTAAAGTTTGGCCATCGCGGGGGTAACCAGCCAATTAAGAACTTCGAGAACGACTGGGTTGCGATAACCGCCCATAATCACGGATTCGCAACATCCGAAGAAGGACTCGAAGAAGCGGGAGCAGAGATCACTGAGACCAACCTGAACGACAAGACGATCGCCGGTATTCGCTTGAAGGACAAACCTGTCTTTTCCGTACAGTATCATCCAGAGGCGGGTCCCGGCCCGAGCGACGCTAACCCCAATTTCCAGAAATTCTACAGAATGGTCGCCGCAAACGCTGCCGCGCCTGCCTAGAGCGACCAGCAATCGGTGTTGCCTAAATTCGATTCAAGTGTTCCTCGAAGAGTGCCGCATCATTGAGAGTGTCGATTCCAATCGATAGCTCATTCGTGAGGGCGACCTTAATGTCATAGCCGTTTTCCAAAACGCGAAGTTGCTCAAGCCTCTCTACCGTTTCCAGTTTTCCTTTCGGCAAACTGCAGTAGGTCCGAAGAAAATCCGCTCGATATCCGTATAGCCCTAAATGCCGATAGGCCGGAGCCCTCGCCACCCAGTCATCATCGAAAATCTCGTGTCCATCCCGGTCATGCGGAATCCCCGCTCGGGAAAAATATAAAGCGTTTTGGGCAGTGTCCATCACTACCTTAACCTGGTTGGGATCGAGAAAGTCAGCTCTGGTAATGAATGGAGTCGCCAGAGTCGCCATAAAAGCGCCCTCTTTTAGCAGAGACTCCAGTGCTAGAATTTGCCCTCGGGTCACTAGAGGTTCATCCCCCTGAACATTGATTAACCACTCAGCTCCAATTTTCTCGTTCGCTTCAGCTAGACGGTCCGTCCCGCAGGTGTGGTCATCACGCGTCGTGATAGTTTTATGCCCCGCGTCTCGCAATACTGCCTCCAGTCGCAAGTCATCCACCGCAAAATACCGCGGTATTTCCGGCACTTGTTCTTGCAAACGTTCTGCCACCCACAAAATGAGCGGCTTACCCTTAATCGGGTAGAGAAGCTTTTCCGGAAACCGAGTGGAGGCAAGACGAGCGGGAGCAATAATCGCTAACATAGACCGCTATAAAAACGACCCAACGAGATTTGTGAACTCGCAAATTTTTGAATTATCGCTTGTTTTAAAAGCCATAACACTATTTGAAGCCGTAAGTGGACTCTTCGAACCTCCATCAAGCAGGACAATCCGTCGAACGAATTCTCTTGGTTCAAAACCAAATGGGAATTCACGCTCGTCCTGCTGCCATGATCGTGCGTGCCGCGAACAAATACGAGAGTGACATGTTTTTTGAAAAGGATGACGAACAAGTGAACGGCAAATCCATCATGGGCCTTATGATGCTCGCTGCGAGCAAGGGATCAGAAATCAAGGCCATCGCCTCTGGACAAGACGCAAAGCAGGCTTTGGACGAGCTCGAGACGCTTTTCGAGTCGAAGTTCGACGAAAAGTAGAGCTTCTGGATCTACCTAGTTGTCCGAAGTGTCAGTCGCCTACGTTTACCTCAAACCGTAAAAGCTGAACGCGTTTTCTGTAGTCACCGCCGCCAGCTCGCTTGGGGTCGCCCCAAAAACAACCGCACAGTGATCTGCCGTGTGCCGTAAGTAGGAAGGTTCGTTCGGCTTGCCGCGATGCGGCATCGGAGCCAAATAAGGTGCGTCCGTTTCTATCATCAATCGCCCCAATCCCTGCAGTTTCGCCGCATCCCTAATCGACTCGGCGTTCTTGAAAGTTATGATTCCAGTGAAGCTTCCAAACGCACCTCGATCCATGAGTTGCTTCATCTCTCCAGGCCCTTCCGAAAAGCAGTGAAACACAACCCGGGTCCAATCCATACCTGAATCGTCAATCACCTCTACACATTCCCTGAAAGCCCCCCGCGAGTGCACGACTACGGGTACGTTTAGTTTCTTTGAAATTTCCAGCTGAGCCCGAAACGCGTCTAATTGCAGGTTGAAAACCCTTTCGGCATCCGATTCATCCTCTGGGAGATGAAACCGATCTAGTCCGATTTCGCCAAGGGCAACGGGCACCGTCTCCCTTGTCCAGAAATTGGCAATCTTTCGAAAAGCCAGTTCCCAACTCCCATCCACCGAACAGGGATGGATTCCAACGGTATAGTCGATCTTACCCTGATACGACTTTGCAAGCTCCCCGTACAGGTCCCAATCGTCAAAGTCAGTACCCACCGTTACCATACGGTCAACGCCTTCATTCACCGCAGCCTCAAGAACGCTGTCCAGATTTCCTTTGCGATAAAATCTTTCTAGGTGCGTGTGCGTATCTATGATTGAGTCCACCAAAAACCGCTTAAGGGAGAGGGCCGTGGTTGCAAAGCTATTCTCAACCTGGCTTCTCCGTGGCGAAACAGATCTATTTTTATCATCGCCAACCAACTACTTTCAAATCTGAATCCAAACCCAACATGTCTAACGATACAGAAAACGTCATCATCATTGGCACCGGCTGCTCTGGCCTTACTGCAGCGATTTACACCGCTCGCGCCAACTTAAACCCACTCGTCCTTGAGGGCAACCTGCCCGGTGGCCAGCTGACTCAGACCAGTGAGGTGGAGAATTTCCCTGGATTCCCAGACGGAATTGACGGCTTTATGCTAATGGACAATTTGCGTAAGCAAGCGACTCGCTTTGGCACGCGCTTCGAACAAAGCCAAATTGAGTCCGTCGACTTTTCCCAATCCGCCTATACACTCAAAACTTCATCCCGTCAGTACAAGGCCCGCTCTGTTATCATTGCCACTGGAGCCTCTCCCAGGCTATTGGGAGTACCCGGTGAAAAGGAGATGTTTGGGGGCAAAGGAGTCACCACTTGCGCCACCTGCGATGGAGCCTTTTACCGCAATATGGATGTTGTAGTCGTTGGGGGTGGGGATACCGCTTGCGAAGAAGCCCTCTTTCTCACTCGATTTTGTAGAAAGATCACCTTAATTCACCGCCGAGACGCGCTTCGAGCATCAAAGATCATGGCAGACAGAACTCTCGCCCACGAAAAAATTGAAGTGCTCTGGGATACCGTCGTCGAAGCAATCGTCGCTGACGACACAGGAAACGTAAGTAGCGTTCGATTAAAGAATCGGGGTTCCATTGAACAATCGGAACTTCCTTGCAAAGGGGTTTTTATCGCCATCGGGCACCTTCCCAATACGGGACCTTTCGCCGATGCCATCAAGGTGGACGAAAACGGCTACTTTGTTCCGGAAACAGGCAGTCAGATTAAAACCAATATTCCTGGTGTATACGTCTCTGGCGACTGCGCCGACCACGTCTACCGTCAGGCGATCACCGCTGCTGGGATGGGTTGCCAAGCAGCGATTGAAGCCGAGCGCTATTTGGCGGAGTCTGACTAAATTCTGTTTGATCATACCTGAAATGTTTGTCGCAAGCCAATCCACTTTCCGCCTGGTCCAAGTGGACCCCATTGGCTCGGCTCAAGGTCATAAAAATGCCGTAAACCAGAATTGTTCAATTCCCATTTAAAGTAGTCTTTATCTAGAATGATTCCAATTTACTCTTGATATTTAGAATTATTCCAGTTTCTTTGCGGTGTTGAGAATGATTCTTAGTTAAAGCCACTACGTATAGATAAAATGAACTCAGAAGTCACCACAGAGACGCTCAACCGAAAGCTCGCCCAAGCGGGTCTTCGATCCACGCGTCAAAGAGAAGTCGTCTTTAATGCGATCCTCTCTAAACGGGACCACCCTACCGCAGACGAGATATTCGCCCGCGTCAAAGCAGATATGCCAAGCATATCTCTCGCGACCGTGTATAACTGCCTCGACACGCTCGTTCAGTGCCACCTAGTCAAACAGGTTCACCTCGAACGGGAATCAACGCGATTCTGCCCCAACCTATCCGAGCACGCCCATTTCCATGATAACGATACCGGGCAGGTTTTCGACGTTCAGCTCGAACCTGAAATTCTCGATAAGCTTTCCAGCCTCTTGCCTGAGAATTTTGAACCCAGCTCGATCGATATCACTTTTCGCGGGAGGAGTGCGACGAAAGCGCAACCTGCCAACGAAAGCGGCGAACCCTCTCAACTAAATTTTTCATGAGCGCATCACTCGAAATAAAGAACCTAAATGTAAGTATCGGCGATAAGCAGATCATAAAGGACTTCAGCCTTACTATTCCTAAGAGCGAAGTGCACGCCATCATGGGACCCAACGGTACCGGGAAAAGTACTTTGGCAAAGGCGCTAGCCGGCCATCCCGACTACGAAATTACCAGTGGCGACGCCTTGATAGATGGAGAGTCGATAATTGAGATGGAAGTAGACGAACGCTCTCGGGCTGGTCTCTTCCTCGCCTTTCAATACCCAATGGAAATACCAGGCGTATCGATCGCCAACTTCATCCGGGCGGCGAGAAATGCACGTCTGCCAGAAGGCGAAGATCTTGATGCTCCTGCATACTACAAGGAGCTCTACGAGAAGATGGATACGCTCAAAATCGATCGGAAATTCACTTCCCGTTCTATCAACGAAGGATTCTCTGGAGGAGAAAAGAAACGTTGTGAGATCCTGCAGTTGGCCATGCTCAATCCTAAGTACGCCATTTTGGATGAAACGGACTCGGGCTTGGATATTGACGCATTGAAAATTGTCTCCGAGGGAGTAAACGCACTTCGAGGGCCGGAACTAGGTGCTCTCGTCATCACCCACTATCAACGCCTGCTCGACTATATCGTGCCGGACAAGGTCCATGTAATGTATGACGGCCGCATCGTTAAAAGCGGTGATAAGAGCCTCGCTCTAGAGCTCGAAAGCAAAGGTTACGACTGGATCAAGGAAATCGCAGAAAACGCCGCTTAGAAGCCCCAAAACCAGCACCTAAAGAAGATGACAACTGCAACCAACAATATAGAGATCGACCGGGACAAAGGGGATTTCAAATACGCCGAAACTCACAGGTTCGACGCCGGCGTCGGCTTGAACGAAGGAACGGTCGACTACATCTGCGATGTTAAGGGCGAAGACGACTGGATCCGCGATTTTCGCAAACGGGCCCTAAAAGTTTTTCAAGACAAACCAATGCCCACGCATTGGGCCACTAAGGATCTGGAGAATATCGACTTCAACAAGATCCGCTACTACCTCGCAGGCGACCAGCGGGCCAAGAAAAGTTGGGACGACGTTCCAGATGAGGTCAAGGAGACCTTCGAACGGCTTGGCATTCCAGAGAATGAACGAAAATTTCTGGCAGGGGTTGAGGCTCAGTTCGACTCCGAAGCAGCGTATTCAAATATCAAGGAAGTAGTCGCAAAGGATGGAGTAATATTCATCGGCAGTACAGACGGGCTCATGGAGCACCCCGAAATTTTCAAGAAGTGGTTTGGGAAAGTCATACCTACTGGTGACAACAAGTTCTCAGCATTGAACAGCGCAGTGTTTTCGGGAGGCTCGTTTATCTATGTCCCGCCTGGGGTCAAGGTAAGCCACCCTCTTCAGGCTTACTTCCGCATCAATGCAGAAAATTTCGGCCAATTCGAACGAACGCTGATTATCGCCGATGAAGGATCAGAAGTCACCTACATGGAGGGATGTACGGCACCAAAATTCGACACTGCCACACTCCATAGTGCCGTCGTTGAGCTCGTCGCTATGCCGGGTGCGAAAATCGAATATGTAACCGTCCAAAATTGGTCGAGCAACGTATTCAACCTTGTGACAAAACGGGCGATCGCCCATGAGAACTCAGTCGTCAAATGGATCGATTGCAATATTGGGTCAAGACTGACGATGAAGTATCCAGGGGTGGTACTCAAAGGACGCAAAGCCCGAGGAGAAGTCTTGAGTATAGCCTTAGCCAACGATGATCAGCACCAGGACACCGGTGCCAAGATGATCCATGCGGCAGACGAAACCACTAGCAATGTGATATCGAAGTCGATAAGCGTGGGCAAGGGACGATCGACCTACCGTGGCCAAGTGCATATCCCAAAACACTTGAAAGGCTGCAAGAATAACACGGAGTGCGATGCCCTTCTAATCAATTCCGATTCCCGCACGGACACCTATCCAGCAATAACCGTACGGGGCGACCAAAATTATGTGCAGCATGAAGCTTCAGTCAGTAAGGTATCCGCAGAACAGATATTCTACATGCAGCAACGCGGACTCAGCGAGGCTGGTGCGATGAGTTTGAGCGTGAATGGATTCGTCAATGATCTGACCAGACAGTTCCCGATGGAGTACAGTGTTGAGCTAAAACGTTTAATCGAATTGGAAATGGAAGGCTCCGTTGGCTAACTTATTTCATCGGCCGGATATTTTAACCAATTTATAGATCACTCAGTGACCTCACTAATAGAAGACCCTTTAATGGAAGCCGAAGCAGGTGTTGACGAATCGTTTCGATACGCATTTCAGAATCATATGGATTCCTTGAATACAGCTCCTAAATGGTGGAGAGAGTTCAAGACAAACGCGTTTGAATCTTATGCAAACATGCCGATGCCGAGGCGGAATGACGAGAATTGGCGCTTCGCCAATCGAAACAACCTCAGTCTCGGAAAATTCAAGTTCGACGGGGATAGCGTTTCAGCCAATGTCTCATCTCTGGTCGAAAAGTCTCGTTTCACTAGAGCACAAGCGGGCGGTTATGTAATTGCAGACAACAAGATTGTGCAGGCAAACCGAGCTCCCAAAGAGCTGACCGACCAAGGGGTTATCTGGTCACCCTTGAGCGAGGCAATCCTCGAGCATAGCGATTTGCTTCGCGATTACTTCATGAAACAAGGCATCGATCTTGGCTCGGAAAAGTTTGCCCATCTTCATTCCGCGTTCGTGACCAACGGTGTCCTTCTCTATGTTCCCAAAGGAATAGAGATCGAAGCGCCATTTTGCTCCTACAATTGGTCCACTTCGGAAAATGGTACTCTGTTTCCCCACACGCTGGTAATCGCTGAAGCGAACGCAAAAGCCAGCGTCATCGAAGCCCACCTCTCTGAAGGAGAGCAATCCGTGTTTTCCTGCGGAGTCACTCACCTCTTCGCTGGTGTTGGCTCTGAGCTAAACTACACGCTTATCCAGAATCTGAACGAGAATACACTGGGATTTCAGATCAACTCCAATATCGCCGGCAAGGATTCTACCGTGAACATGAACAGTGTCATTCTCGGGTGCGGACACTACCGATCGGAAACTCATGGCCAAATCAAAGGTTCGGGAGCTCACGTAGATATGAGGTCTATGGCGTTGGCCGACGCTGAACAGGAAATCGATCAGCGAACCTTGCAAACACATTCCGCAACGCACACCACCTCAAATTTGCTTTTTAAGAATGCATTGAAAGAAAAATCAAAGACGATATTTTCCGGCCTGATCAAAGTCGATGAAGTCGCCCAGCAGACCGATGCCTATCAAACAAATCGAAATCTGCTGCTGAGCAATACCGCTGAAGCCAATTCACTGCCTGGGCTCGAAATTGAAGCCAATAATGTAAAATGTAGTCACGGAGCAACAACAAGCGAGATTCAAGAAGAGGAAATCTTCTACATGCTTGCTCGCGGGATACCTAAAGATGCCGCCGAAGAGCTAATCGTGTACGGCTTCTTCGAAGAGATCCTAGAAAATATCGAGGATGAAAAACTCTCTTACTGTACCCGTCAGCTGATCCGCAAGAAGTTTGGATCCTAGCCGACAAAACGCTCCCTGATTTCATGATCGAAGACTCCAAAGAACGCAGCCTAACAAGAGAGGTCGAAGCGGTCCAGATTCCCAGTGGTGATCGGATCGAACTACCCGCTTTAACGAAAGTCCATATCACACAGCAACTGGGCGGGAGCTATACCGTGATGACCCCATACGGCTTGGCTCGGATTCAAGGAGCAGACGCGGATGCTCTCGGACCGGATCTGGTGGAGGAGAAGTCCAAGGAAATCGAACAGGAAGCGACTCCCGTGAAGACGTTGGGTGAGGGTGAAGAACCCGATGAAGAAGCCATTTGGCAACAACTTAAAAACGTTTACGACCCAGAAATCCCCGTAAACATCGTTGACCTCGGTCTTGTCTACTCCATGATTGTAGAACCCAATGACAGCGGTAGCCATAGAGTCGTAGTTCAAATGACACTCACCGCTCCCGGATGCGGAATGGGACCTGCCATTGCAGAGGATGCAAAGAGCAAAGTAATCCTCGTGCCGGGCGTGGATGAAGCAGAGGTAAATTTGACCTGGGAACCCGCTTGGGATCAAAACATGATAAGCGAAGAAGGCCGTATGATCCTAGGACTTGCATAGGCTCCTATATTTTGAAATCGGTGTTTCTAAGCAGTCGGCCTATTATCAAATTCGTGTTTATTCTCTCGAATATCGTAAGCGCTTTATTTTCCCGTTGAACTCTCCAAAAATCCCTAATTGTAAAGTACCAACAAAATCGCATATCAACCATTTTCCATGTCCGAGAACAAAGACGAAAAACCACAAGAGTCTCCAGTAGGATCGACTATCCAAAGGAAATTCCTCAAAGAAAGGAAGATATTCCTGTGGGGTGAGGTTTCTGACGAATCCGCGAAGGAGATAACGGAAACTCTGCTCTATCTGGAGACCGATGCCCCTGGCGAACCCATTACATTTTACGTTAATACACCTGGCGGTTCTATTAGCGCCGGTATGGCCATATACGATACTATCAAGATGATTTCTTCAGAAGTCTCCGTAATCGTAACCGGCATGGCTGCATCAATGGGATCGATATTGCTGTCAGCTCCCAAGAAAGGGAACCGCTACCTGTATCCTCATTCCTACGTGATGATTCATCAGCCCTTAATAGCGGGTCAATTGAGGGGCCCCGCGGTGGATATCCACATCCACGCACAATATCTCGAACAACTTCGTGTCCGACTCAACAAGATTCTGTCTGATGCCTCTGGTCAACCTCTCGAGAGAATAGAGAAGGATACAGATCGCGACTTCTATATGACTGCTGAAGAAGCAATCAACTATGGTCTAGCTGACAAGATCATCGAAGAAGTGTAACCCATCAATTCTCTCGCACTCTCTCCCAGAACCGATCGAAGGCCTCGGGGAAGGCTAGCGAAATAACAGTTGCCCTACCCTCAGTCCGGTGAACACGGATACTAGACAGCATAGTAGGCTGGCTAGCGAGTTTAGAAGAGCCAAATTCCAGTTGCCCGATTGGGCCAGCTTTAAGGTTTGCAGACTAAAAGTGGAGAAAGTCGTAAAGCCCCCCATTATTCCGGCCGTCAAAAATAAGGGCATCAAGGAATCACCCCCATAGGAAGCCCTCTCTAATCCAGGCGTCACAAACCCAATCAGAAACGAACCCGTAATATTCACCAATAGGATTGCCAGCGGGAAATCCATGTCCGCCTTTCGCTCTATCCACGCAACCGAAAGGTATCTCAACCCGCCGCCTAGGAAGCTACCAAGTCCTACAATCAGAGCCGCTTTGATCATTGATCCGAAGAAACAATCCGGCCTGTCATCAAAATCGAAGTCAAGGAATGCGACAATGATTCAGCCAATTTTTGACGGTACAAGGGAGTATTAATCAAAGGCGCTTCTTTCCCGTGTGATAGAAATCCGCATTCAATCAGCAGACCCGGACATTCAAGATCTTTAAGCACTTTAAATCGGGCCTTCTTAATTCCACGATCGACACGTTGAAGATCGGCGATCAATCGACTTTGGACCCTGTATCCAAGTTCAAAGTTTAAAAGATCGGTTTGATTACCCCGGTAGGAAGGTTCACTGGAACCGATTACATCATCATTTGATGACGCCGAATTTTTAGGCGTCAGCAAATAGGTTTCTACACCCGAGGCTTCTTTGTTGAGAGCCGCATTAAAGTGAATACTAACGAATACACCAGCATTTGACCTATTCGCGATTTGAGACCGATCCTCCAAAGGTACAAGTCGGTCGTTGTAGCGAGTCAATACCACTTTGAAACCATTCTCCTCCATCATCTTTTGCAATCGAAGCGACACATCGAGGTTGAGATCCTTCTCGAGGATGCTCAAGGATCGGTTTACGGATCCCGGCTCCGCTCCCCCATGGCCAGGATCTATAGCAACGGTCTTTGACCTAAGCACAATCTCCGGTGGATCGAGGGCCGGACACAACGTGTTTTCGAAATCTGAATCACTTAAAGCAAAGTTTCCCTCTTTTTCAGCGAAGACCTCGTTCAGGTAAACAACTGTACCATTCAGAATTGCTTGTCGACTTTGCTCCCTCAACTCAAACCTTCGCTCCCCCTTTTCAATCAGCCAGACTCCATCGCCCTTTTCGGTAACACGAGCCCCTAGTTGATCTGCCTGCTTAAATATCCCCGCGGCCTTCGGAGTGGGCTTTTTACTCTTTACAAGTGGAACAATTGCCACGGGCCCAGAAACAGGTTCAACTGACTTCATCTGATTCGGTTCGACTCCTAATTCAGGAGCTACAGCGGTTTCTACTGGATCCGCCACCTCCGACTGTCGAGTTTGACAGGACGATAGAAACAGAGCCGCACTTCCCATAAAAACTAGCAAACGCTGGAGTTTGCTTTGTGCAGCTCTCATCTTTCCCAAATAAAACCAGCCTTAATACTAGGAGACCCGATCCTCTACATCCGCCGCATCATCATGTTCGATGTCTTCATCCTCCTCCTGCTCGGAATCCACAAGATGATGGCTGTGCTTTGGCTTTCTTTTGTTTGCTGGAAGAGGCGTCAGCATAACGTTAATATTTCTGCCAATCAGCCTTGGCTCGTTATCGGGAGTCGCCATATGGGCGATGTCCGCTATTGCTCTTCGAATCGTATCAAATCCAATTTCCGTATGGGCCATTTCCCGACCGCGGAAAGACAGAGTAAGCTTTACTTTGTTTCCCTTATCTAAGAATTCCTCCGCCCTACGCAATTTCGTCATAAAGTCGTGGACATCCACGCGCGGTCGGAATTTGACCTCTTTCGTTTTGCTCGAGCTTCCCTTCGAATCCTTAGCCTTCTTTTGTTGCTCGTAGACATATTTGCCAAAATCCATTATTCGACACACCGGCGGCCTAGCCTGTCCGGCAACTTCAACCAGATCCAAGCCTGCTTCTTGAGCGATTGCCAATGCCTCTTTGGTGTCCATGAGGCCTACTTGGTTCCCATCAGGACCCACTACTCGGATTTTTGGAACGCGAATCCGATGGTTGCGTCTTATATTTGCGAATGGATCCGGCTTTCTTGGCGGCCTCCGTTTACCTCGTGGTCTTGGCATTAATTAGTTTATGATTACTCTTAATTTGTAACTCTTTTATATGGTTATCCCGCAAAAGATTACTCATATCAACACTTTTCCTGACTAGTTCGAGCAAGCTAACTCTAGGGTATTCATCAGATGCTAAAGCTCTCGCCACAGGAACAACTTGAAGTCGCGTTGGGATTGGAAAACTTAAAACCTCCCGAAATCAATGCATCCGAATAATCTAGGTTAGTGCCTTTGAGATAAAGTGCACTTTTACTATCAACGAGCACCTTGGCATCGCCAAATGGAACTAAGATGTCCCCCTTCCTCGCTTCCGGCACGAATTTCATCTTGTAAGAAAGACCGTTACAACCACCCCCAGATATGCCAACCCGCAAGAAAAAGGGCTCTTCCTCCTTTTCCAAAAGGGCTTCAACTTTTCTGCAAGCGGGATCGGTCAAATTGATTAGACGATAGTCACCCAACCGAACCCCCTCAGGCAATTCAATGTCACTTGCTGTTCTCAATGGTCGCTAAATATCGGTCGTTTTCAGGCTCACACAAGATAATCTTGACCACCTCTTAAACCATTACTTGCCTCTTTGCCAGCTTCCCCGCAAGGTCGATGGCCCTGGAAAAGCTCCTGTGGGAGGCTACATCTGACCCCGCAATATCGTATCCGGTTCCATGATCCGGACTCGTGCGAGCGAAAGGCAATCCCAGTGTCACATTAACTGCCGTATCAAATTCTATCGTTTTTAGAGGTGCCAAACCTTGGTCGTGGTAAAGCGCTACCACCACATCAAAAGCACCATTAGCCGCTCTGTGGAAAATCGTGTCAGCTGGCTGACAGTCACTCAAACCGGGAACGACCTCTCTCAACTGGGTAATGAGCGGGTTGAAAATCGTGCTCTCTTCATTTCCGATAAGCCCTTCCTCTCCCGCGTGAGGATTCAGACCACAAACACCAATGCGAGGATTTGGAATATCAAGGTGCTTCGCCAAATCGTTAGCCCGATCAATCGCCATAGATAAGCACGACTCTGTCAGGTGATAGGGAACTGTCGCCAAAGGAATATGCCAAGTAGCTAGGACCACTTTCAAACGTTCCCCCACAAAACCCATAGTCGGAGTTCCACCCCAGTGACTCGCAAAAAACTCAGTTTGGCCTGGATGAGAGAACCCCACCTCTACGCAACGCGCCTTGGAAATCGGCCCCGTTACCACTCCGTCAAATTCGCCAACACCACATCCCCTGGCTGCTCGTTCAATAGCTTCCAATGCAATCTTTGAACTTTCATGTGTGGGTTCACCGGGAACATAATGGAAGCTAGCTAAGCCGACCGCGAGCGAGCCTAACCTAATCTGGGATTCCGACCTTACCTCATCAATCCACTTTTGAGGACCAATTAATGTAAACTCCGCATCGTGTTTTTCGCGACTAGAAAAGCACTTTCTGACCAGCTCAGGTCCAACCCCGGCTGGATCGCCGCAAGTAATCGCTATTCTTGGAATATTCATTAACTAAGTGATACCCTCCTCTATATATTCTCCGATCTGACGGTTCCTGATACGAATCGACACAATCACGATTCTAACAGGTAGCCATTTCCATTTTACACTGATAATTCTCTGTACCAACTTCGATTAAGATATCATTATTTCTTTTGATTAGCATTGGATCAATTCAAGTAAGCCAGTTAATTGAGATGACGTCGCACATATGCGAGTTCAGCCAAGGAAATTCATCTGGGAATCCTTTACTAAATCAAACGTTTTGAGCGTACGAACGAACTGTAGCAATTCTGAACCCGGGTAGACCTGGCGCGGGTCAACGCGGTCGATAATGTCTAACAAGATCGACTTGAACGAGAGAATCCCATCCACTCCTCTTTCTTTCAGAGCAGAAACAATTCGTGCTCTATACACCTCCTGAGTGGGAAAAGCCGGAGCGACGAGAATCTTCTTTGGCATGACGGGTTCCCCTAATTCTGTCCAATTAACAGGCTCGAACCATTTTTCGACTTTTTTGAGCACATTCCCTTCCACGTATTTTAGCATGTCCGCTCCATTCGCAACATTGCCCAAAGCCGCCTTCTCTCCATGCCATCCTTTCACACAAATTATCGCGCTCCTGAGGTGTCTGAGTTCGCTCGAGAAGAGCAAAAACGAGGGATCTCGCTCCCCTTCGATGAATTTCATGTTCCTCGCATAAAGATCAACCCCCTCCCCCTGCAACGATCGCTTCGATTGCGAGCGCCCCTTTCGCAACGGTATTGTCACAAAACCGTTCAACTCCAGGTACTCTTTAACAATCAACTCATCCATCAACTATCTGCTGAAATCCGCTTAGAGTGACGTAGCAACTCAATCAATGCCTCCAACCGTACGCCAAACTTCCTCAACCTTCTCTAACGGGACATCATCCTTAGTAATCGCTCGCCCAATCGACTCCAATACCACAAATCTCAGCTTTCCAGACCGCACTTTCTTATCTTTCTGCATGGCAGAGAAAAGAGCGTCCAGTTTCAATGGGCTCTTCAGTTGATCCGGAAGTTTGTGAGCCTTGACCAACTTAACGACCCGATCCACATCACTTTGCTCGATGTATCCGAAATCAGCGCTTAAGCGGGCAGCAGCGACGAAGCCAACCGCTATCGCCTCACCATGTAAGTATTCCCCATACCCCGCAACGTTCTCGATTGCGTGCCCAAACGTGTGCCCCAAATTGAGCAGAGCTCGCCCTCCCGAGCTTGTAAGTTCCTTTTCATCCGTATTGACGACGTTAGCTTTCGTTTGGCAATTCCGTTCAATGACTGAGCCGAGCCGATGATCCCTAGAGTCGGTCAATGGCTGTCTCTCCAGCATCTCGAAAAGATCCGAGTCTGCCAGCATTCCGTACTTCATGACCTCGGCCATACCTGCACAGAAATCTCGGGATGGAAGCGATGCCAACAAATTCAAGTCTTCATAGACCGCAATCGGCTGGTGAAATGCACCTACAAGATTCTTGCCCGCCGCAATATTAATCCCCGTCTTACCTCCCACAGCGCTATCAACCATCGATAGAAGTGTAGTTGGTATTTGAATAAATTTTATTCCTCGGAGCCACGATGCGGCGGCAAAACCGGTTAGGTCTCCAATGACACCACCGCCCACGGCAACGGCCACTCCGCCGCGATCAAGGCCATTCGAGGCAAAAAAATCTAAAANGCGTTCATATTGCACGATACTCTTGCTCGTTTCTCCAAATGGGATTTCGAGGATCGGCAACTCACCCAAAGCCGAATCAAAGAACCGGCGNAAAACCGCCCTAACGGAAGAATCGGTNACGACAGCTACTTTTGAGCCNGATCGAGCCAGCCCTTCGATTTCGCAATTNAGAGCATTTTCCAGTCCTCTTCCAATGTATATNGGATAGGACTCTTTCGAAGTGGAAACCTCGATCTTTGTAGTGTTAGAGAGATGGGAGTTCAAATTTTGGATAAGTTGCGATCTAGTTGACCGAGACAAGATTCGCAAAGCTCGCATCCTTCTCGCCAAGACCGAGTTGCTCAGAATAGGCCAATATTTTCAATTCCTGCGGCAGCGGAGCAAACCCATTTTTCGTTCGATATTGGTTAATGCGTTCACGCATGATTGAATCAAGAAGCACCGGATTGTCCGACAGCATCACAAGCGGTTCCGAAACGGTATACATCGAATTGAAAATCGGTCCGCCTACATACTGAAACCGCTGCAGACTCACTATGTTCAGAGCCCAAGTCTCCCGCAGCTCGGGAACTGCCCCCATTTCCGCAACGGCCACAGGTGCCGAGGCGGGGCTTCTCAGAAAGCGAGTGGTGTTGCTTGCATTCCACATCGTCGCATTCATAAGAGCTCCGTTTACTCCCAAAGTCGGATGGTCCGAATAGCAAGGTAAGTTAATCCAAAAATCGACCTCGTGCATCAGCGGCATCGGCAAATAGCTTTTGCGCTCGTTTGCGTCGTCACCCCTTTCCCCGATCGCATTCTCTTTTTCTATGTTGATCCAGTATTGAGCGGACTTGGCTGGGAGCGGACTGTCATAAAACCATTTGGCATGGTAGTACTCGCCAGAATCAAGGGAGCGTACGAACACCCGGTTAAAGTACATCGAGCGCTCACTCAACGGAGGTAAGAATCCGGATTCCCGAAGCATGCGCCCATTGAGGCCTAAAATAAATATGTCCGAACGCTCATAGCCGCGCTTTATGAGAGACTGTACAACCGCCTCCACAAGAGTCTCCGGCGTGCTTAATCCAGGACCTGACTCGCTGTATACCTTTAGCCCAACCTTTCTCTTCACGCCGGGCGTAAAATCCACCCTTTGTGATCGTTCGTAGATACCCAATAAATTCTCGACCGCTTCTGCGTAACTCGACTGGGAAAAGTTTCTTAGTTGAAAGTTAAAAACCCGATTAGATGGTTCCGACTTTTCTTGGAACTCCCCGATCAAATTCTGTCCCCTAACCTGTTCCAACAATAAAACGCCAACCAAAATCAGCAAAAGAATGAACTCACGCTTCAGGAAGTATAGAATTTTGTAGGTGTACATTGGCGATATCAGGGCTTAGAACAGACAATATAACGGGACAAGGTTGCCAAAAATTTAGAGAATCATCAAGCTTTAGGCAGCGTTGCTTGACAGTACCCATCTTGAACGCTCGGATTCGCACCTACCGAACCGCACAATTAGTTTGTAAAACGCAATCCTAAAGACCTAAAAGTTACCACAAGCCTTAATAGAAACTTAGGAAGCTTTCAGCCATCAAGCCCTCTCGCCGCCCTCCCGCTCGCATGCACAAGACCTATTCCATTGCCAAGCGCCTTTCCTACATAGCGATCATCGCAGGCACTCTATCGATCTTGTCTGGATGCACAAACCGTGAAGAGCGAATCAATCGCGCTCTGAACGAGGCCGATCAAGCAAGACAAAGGAATGAAACTTCAGAAGCCCTCAAGATCCTAGGCAAAGCAGCTTTAAAAAACCCTGAAAGCTCTTCCCTCCTTGAGGCCTTAGGGCACACACACCTGGAGGACAATGATCTCCAGTCAGCCATTAGCACTTACTCCAAGGCGATTGAAGTAGATCCTGGGCGCGAGCGCCTCTGGGTAAACATCGCCGATCTGTACATTCGTCTAGGAGAAGAGCTGGCAGCAGCTCAAGCTCTCGAAAACTACCTCGAAGGATTTCCGGAGGATTTTCTCGCTTGGAAGAACTATGCTAACCTGCAGGAAGAGCTCGGCGACCTCAATGCAGCGATTAAGGCCTGCCTAGAGTGGAACCGAATTCGGCCTTCTGCAGGGCCCGCACTGAAGCTCGGGTATCTATTTAACAAGATGGCGAATCCGCCTCAGGCCAGATCATGGATCTCCCAAGCGGCGGCTTATGTCAGTGATCCCGGAGCCAAAGACGCTCTCGCTGCTCTGATCGAACTTGAAATCGACTTGCAGCAATACATGCCTGCTTCGACCTGGTTGGAGCAGTATGATTCGCGCTATGGTCCGGGAGATGCAGATTCGAGGATTGTGAGGGCCAGGGATACGATTGGTAAGTGGAGAAAAGCCCAGCAAGACATCGCGGAGGCCGCGGCTGAGATTGAAAGAAAGCGAAAGGAGCTGGAAGATCAGGCTCTTTCAGCTCGGCTCCAGGGAGAGAAAGCACGGCGGGAACGAGAAGGCTTAATCGCTCAGCAAGCTTTGGTAGCGGGAGCAAACGCCAACAACAATCCAACCTTTTTGGATGTAAATCCGACGCCCGGCAATGCCGCCGAAAACGATCCTGAATCTATCAACAATCCAGCACTAGAAGAGAAACCGCCCGTAGCCCTCGTAGATATGAATGACGATCCACCTCCGTCAATCGTCTCGGATGTGGATTACTTCGAAGCTGCCCGTTCTGCCGTTGATCGGGAGGACTCGATGGAGGCTATTGATCTCTACTGGAGGGCTTTAGGGCCCGGTTCCGAAAATCCAGTCATCTGGTACGAACTCGCAAACGTTTACATAGAGACCAAGAATTGGCTCGATGCCGAAGCCTGTATCCTTGAAGCCAAACGGCGCGACCCAAGGTCACCTATCATTGCAAGTGCCTATTTGACGATCGTCGCTCAAACTCAGGCCCCATCCAAAGCGGTCCGCGAGGCCGAAGCTTTAGTAAACCTCTTTCCCAGGAAGTCCTCCGTTTCACTCGCATATGCCCGCTTACTGAGAAAAGCCAACGCGCCAAGATCGAGAATCTCCGATGCATACGACAATTTTCTTAGTACAGAGTCTCCCGGCGCAGAAGGAATCAAAGAGGCGACCACTTACCTAGGTAGGTAGAATCGAACTGGATCCCTTCCTCCCCACCCATGCCAGCGATTAAGCCGAGCAGTATTCGCGATCTCAAAGATCGGATTGGAATCTTCGATGTAGTTTCCCGTGAAGTAACCCTCAAAAGAGCAGGTTCCAACTACAAGGGACTCAGCCCTTTCACCAACGAGAAGACACCTTCGTTTTTCATCTCGCCCGACAAAGGGATTTACAAGTGCTTTTCCACTGGAAATGCCGGTGACATCATAAGCTTTGTCATGGAAACCGAGCGCCTCAACTTCGTGGAAGCAGTGGAGGAGCTCGCTAAGCGATTCAGCATTGAACTCGAATACGAGGAAGGTGGCAGGCCTCGCGAAGACCGGTCCTTGAGACAGGAACTCTTCGAACTGCACGAATTTATCGCGAGCTATTACCATGAAGCCTTCCATGCAGGCGACGAAGGCGGAAAGTGGATTCGCAAATACTGGACCCAGACTCGGCAGTTCGAGATCTCCATCGCAGATGAGTTCAAGATCGGCTTCGCGCCCGTGGGCGGATTGGAGCTTGGCCAGCACGTAACCAAAAAGGGATTCTCCAAAGAGTCGATCGAAGCCTGCGGACTTTTTTACACGAGACAGGGCATCAATCCAGCTACCATGGGGTACCGTTTTCGCGGTAGGCTCATGATCCCCATTCGCGATCACCAAGGGCGGATTTCCGCCTTTACGGCTCGGCAACTGGAGCTAACGCCTGATGACGACCCCAGTAGGGAGGCTAAGTACGTCAACTCTCCTGAAACGCCGATTTTCAATAAAGGCTCCCTTCTCTTCAGTATGGACAGAGCACGAATGGAAGTCGATCCCGATACCCCATTCGTCATGGTTGAAGGACAGCTAGATGCCATTCGTTGCTGGAGCGTCGGGCTAAAAGGTGCCGTGGCACCCCAAGGGACTGGAATCACGGAAAATCAGTTGCGACTGATTAAGCGGTACGAGCCTCGAGTTCGATGCCTTTTAGACGGAGACCGGGCGGGGCAACAAGCGGCCCTTAGAATGTTGCCGCTCGCTCTCACTCAAAGCGTTGAGGTCACATTCATCTCACTCAACCAGGGGGAAGACCCAGATGACCTACTTCGGGACGGGGGTGCCGCAGCGCTAGATGCCCTGCTCGAACGAGAAACCGATGCCATATCCTTTGCCGCCGATTTAATAGCCCCCAGCATCGATTCCCTCACACCTCAAGCGAAGTCCAAAGCTGCCGCCGAGTTATTCCAAATCATTTCCAAAGCGGACTCCGAGACCACCCAAATTGAGTTCGTAAAACAGGTAGCCGAAAAGTTGAACATCGATCTTGATGCCGCAATTAGAGACTACCGGAGATTTTCAACCAACCCAGCCACAGCCCGGCGACCCAAGCAGGCAGAGAAAGGTGTCCAGAATGAACCAAACACACGTAAAACTGTCCACACGGTTGAAAGAGACTTATTAGGGCTTTGCTTAAATGAGGAGGAAATCGGGTACCGAATCGCGCAAATCGTCGATGAGCAGTGGATCGACACTAGCTCTTTAGAAGGGGAACTGCTCAATCTCGTATTGAACGCTTTCCTCCACGACATGTGGAATGGACCCGATTTGCTTAACGATCAGCTTGATAAAACCGAACTAAAGAGCCTAGCAATCGACCTCATTTTCCAAAAACCCGAGTACGACAATCCCGAACGACTTGCAGAAGAAGCGATTAAGAGACTGGTAACTAAATTTGCGGATCAAAAGATTAAGAAGATAAAACTTGAAATTGCCGAAAAACAATCTGAACAAGACTCTGCTTTAATCTCTCTATTTGACGAAATTGTAAAATTACAGAATATTAAGGGAACCCCGCCGCAATTCGAGTAGTCCCATCACCCTTCCCATAATACGGTAAAACACAGGCCAACAAAATCTTATGCCACGCAAGAAAAAGAGCGACGCGAAAACCAAGCAAGGAC
>PBMN01000033.1:0-18721 GCA_002722675.1 Opitutaceae bacterium | reverse complement strand
CTCGACCTTCATCATTCTGTCAATTAATTCTTGGAAACGAGAAATCAGTCACTTTGCACAGTCAAAAAAATATCTCGCCATCACTACTGAAACGTATCCAGGAATTCGATTCGAGTTGTATCGAAGTAAACCCTCGACCTTTAACGGAAGGGGAAGATTTATCCATAAGCCTGTTTCACAATTCTGAGAATCAGGGGTTCACACCCAACGCCCTTCCCATCAATCGTAGTTCGATACCAGCTGCAGAGCGAATACTCAGTTTCTCTACGATTGCTCGAATGACCCACACAAGCGATCTCGTAATAGAAGAAGTAGGCAACGATGAGATCGAGATCAAAGAGGATATCCAGGCTATCGACTTGATCGACGATACTGAGCCGGAGCCCGACGGACCCAATATCTTTAAGCTGCCCAAGGGAGCACACACTGGGAACCTTTTCCACTCTATCCTCGAGGAAATTGATTTTCAAAAACCCGATACTATTGGCGACCGCGTTCAACAAAGTTTTAACCGACTTCGCTATGGCTATCCTGAATACAAACGTATCGTTTCACATTCGATCCACCAACTATTGTCAAAACTTCTCGACGGTGTAATCGCCCTTGAGCAGATCGCTCCTATTCAGCGTGTTCCTGAAATGGAGTTCGCCTATCCTACTTCCAATGACACGCTTCATAAAATTCAAAAGGCCTTTGAAAACAACCCGACTCCCGGGATTCCTCGAACGTGGATAGATACCCTAATGCTCAAGCACACGAACGTTCGGGCTTCGATGCTAAGAGGGTTCATCGACTTAGTATTCGAACACAACGGAAAACTATTCCTATTAGACTGGAAGACCAACCACCTTGGAAACAGCGTCGAATCTTATAGTCAGCGCGCAATCGAGCACGCTATGTTCCAGCACGACTACTACCTACAATACTGCCTCTATTGTGTTGCATTGAAAAGATATATTGAGACCCGGTTCCCAAATAAAGACTTTTACGATTCATTTGGAGGCGTATTCTACCTCTTCATACGAGGAATTAACGAACATGATGATAGTGGCATCTTTTACGATCGTCCCAGTCAGCCGTTACTGAAAGCGCTAGACAAAGCAATTGGCCAATGAAGGAGGAAACCAACATCGAGTCCCTTAGGCGAGCCCTGCGTTCCGAACCTTTTACTGCGGCAGACAGGATTTTTGTTCAATTTCTCGCTGATACCTACAAAGAAGAGAACCCCCTTATTCTTGGGACAGCTGCCCTTTGCAACGCCGCTACTCGAGAAGGCCACTCCTTCTTGGACCTATCCTCTAGCCAAGCTCTACCCTCTCTTTTATTGAATGGTATGGACTACGTATGGCCTAATCTCGGGGAATGGGAGCGAATCGTTCAATCGAGTACTTGTATCGGTAAAGAATCTGAAGGATTTCCTTTAGTGATCGCCCGTCGTTCAGCACTGTACCTAAGAAAGTACTACGAATACGAGAAGACCCTTGCTCACTCTCTTGTCGAAAAAACGGCCCCCGACTCTATTCACTCCCCGAAAAGCTTACCCCCCGAAAAACAGGAATCACCTAATCAGGAAGACCTTCAACAGGTCGCAGTAGTTCAAGCCCTCAAAAACCAGATCTACATTATATCAGGCGGTCCCGGAACCGGGAAAACGACAACCGTACTGGGATACCTAACCCAAGCCATCCTTTCACACGAAGGAGAAAACCCATTACGCATCACCGCGGTCGCACCCACGGGGAAAGCCGCCGCCCGTCTTTCCGAATCCATCCGTAACGGAATGGCCCGCTTAAATCTAAATGATGCCATCATCCAACAACTGCTCGGCATTCCGTGCATGACGGTTCACCGCTTGCTACAGGGTCTTCCCAATCGAGTAACTTTCCGTCGCAACCGCCAGATGCCAATCGAGTACGACGTCATCGTCGTCGACGAAACTTCGATGATCGACTTGCCCCTAATGCAAAAGCTCTTGGATGCGGTACCCCGCACTTCCTCTATTGTTTTCCTTGGAGATCATCATCAATTAGCTTCTGTCGAGGTGGGCTCTGTCTTCAGCGACATGACCCGCTCGGCCCTCGACCCCCAAAGCCCCCTATTTGGAAAATCAACCACCTTAAAGAAAACCTATCGGTTTACAGAGGAGAGTTCGATTTTCCGATTCTGCGAGATATGCAGAGCGGGTATTGTCCCAGAACTTGAAAGTCTACTTCAAGTTCAAAAAAATGACTTTGTATTTCAAGCGATAGAAAAGGCTTCTCGCCAATCCATCCCGCCGATCCTCGATCTCATGGTGGAAGCCCATCAAAAGCGCCTTCAGGCTCATAGCCTTGAGACTGCTTTCCAATCAATTTCCAATTTTATAGTCCTAACCCCTTTCAACCGCGGTGACTTTGGGGTTTGGTCCCTAAATAAATTGGTCGACGCGCGGATTAAGCGAACCCACGATGCAGATCTCGGATCCTTCTATCAAGGCATGCCCTTGATTATCCTCGAGAACAACTACGACCTCGAACTCTTCAACGGTGATATGGGAATCGTCTGGCCAGATCCCAAAACCGGGGAACTATTTGCCTGGTTTAACGACCTTGAAGAAAATCTAAAGCGAGTACGCCTGAACTGGCTTCCAAAAAACGATCTCGCGTACAGTCTCACCATTCACAAGAGCCAAGGATCAGAATTTAACAAGGTCGTTGGAATATTCTCACCCGAAGAAAATGAGTTTGTATCCAAAGAATTAATCTATACCTGTGCGAGCAGGGCAAAAGAAAAGTTAATCCTTTTCGGTGACATTGACTTCTTAAAATCAGGAATACAGCGATCCGTAAAACGCGCCACTCGATTGGAAGAACAAATCCTCGAAATAAACGATTCAATTGAAATATGATTCAGAGGATAATCAAGGAAACCACTTCCAGAATTAATTCTATCCAAAAGCCTCATCCAATAAGAGTGGGAATCGATGGGCCCAGCGCTTCAGGAAAAACAACTTTTTCCGACCAACTGGCCGATTTCATTAGACTTAGTAACAAATCTGTCATTCGAGCTTCCATTGATGGATTCCACAATCCTCCAGACTTACGCTATAGGACAGGAAAATTCTGCCCTGTAGGGTACCTCGAGGACTCTTTCAACAAACATGCAGTCATTGAGCAACTACTCCAACCTCTCGGTCCAAAGGGAAACCTCTTATACCGGGAATCTCAATACGATTTTGTCGCCAATCAAGAAACTCAAGTTGAACGCCTTCAAGCATCACCGGATTCGATTCTCATATTCGAAGGGGTTATGCTATTCTGCGATGTCCTCCACTCCCACTTCGACTTTAGAGTCTATATCGANACCTCTANAGAGACGATTNTTGATCGTGCANTATCAAGAGACCGNAANCGACTGGGTGGAGAGGCAGCNACATTNGAGAAATACGAGCGTCGTTACCTCCCCGGGCAGGCAGAGTACGCCAAAAGACACAAACCNANGGACCAAGCTGACNTCATAATCGACAANGANGACTACTCAAATCCTTGTATCGTCACGCTGTNANACNCGAGTGGGCATTCTACTCGCCCTAAATTGGAAACCCTCAACNGTATAACTTCAATTAAGTGCCTTTNCGCTCACTGGACCTGCTTCAGTCCTCGCGGCTGGTAACCTCNAGAAGATGGTANCCAAATTGGGTTTTAACTGGGCCCTGCACTTCGCCAACCGGCGCCGAAAAGACGACCTCGTCAAATTCTTTCACCATCATACCGGGACCNAATTCACCCAAATCACCACCGCTTTTACCCGATGGGCACTGGGAGTGCTGNTGAGCCAAATCGGCAAACGAAGAACCTTCGTCAATTTGAGTTTTGAGAGCATCACACTCTGTTTCCGTTGCTACTAGTATGTGTCGGGCNCTTGCTTTTGCCATNGTATNGTATCAGTTCCTTNAAGATCAAACCACAACGATCTGNAACGATACCTGCGNGGTAAAGCAGAAAACGGTGNATCCGATTTCGTTCGNATGACATTTCNNTNCCGCAATTACCATGNACCGCGACNCAAAAACNAAATTACTGCCAAAANCCGTTCCNGCATTTGGGANTCAAAACCGACACTTCACCTTGATACTAAACCTTCAAAGTGATCTGATTAGTGANCCCACTCAAACATGAACACACGAAGACGCTTTCTTACCCTTTCAGCTCTCGGATCTTGCACCGGATTCGGTNCCCTNAAGTCACTTGCTCAAACGAAANCCGTTAAAGGCCCCGTCATCCTATCCACTTGGAGAACCGGAATTCGAGCCAACGACNATGCCTTCGAAGTGCTGCAATCAGGCGGCAGCGTNCTAGATTNCGTCGAGAAAGGGGTCAACATGATTGAGAACGACCCAAATGTGGGAACGGTAGGAATCGGCGGCTTCCCCGACGAGGAGGGGCATGTGACNCTAGACGCCTGCATCATGGATTCCCGCCAGCGATGCGGTTCCGTCGCCTTTCTTCAACATATTAAGAATCCCGTTTCCGTGGCCCGAAAAGTGATGGAGGATACTAAACACGTGATGCTAGTGGGCGAAGGGGCTCTCAATTTTGCTCTCAAGCACGGCTTCAAAAAGGAAATCCTCCTNACTGAAAAATCGTTGGCAGATTGGAGNAAGCGAAAGGCCGAACAGGACGGCAAGCTGCCGGAAATTAATGTAGAAAACCACGACACCATCGGAATGGTCGCNAGNGATGCAGAAGGTAACCTTTCGGGGTCTTGCACAACGAGTGGCGCTGGTATGAAANTTCANGGCCGTGTAGGCGATTCGCCTATCATCGGCGCAGGGCTTTACGTTGACAACGANATCGGAGCCGCCTGTGCCACCGGATGGGGAGANGCGGTGATCGAGAATGCCGGCAGCGCNATGGTCGTGGAACTCATCCGCCACGGTCGCTCCCCACAAGATGCCTGCCAAGAGATCGTNAAGCGTATCGCNNGGAAATTCGANGANTGGGAATCCATCCAAGTAGGCTTNATCGCCATGGATAAAGCCGGCCGTGCCGGGGCTTACGCCATNCAAAAAGGATTCACCTACGCCCATCACGCCAACGGACAAAATCGCGAGATCAAATCCGACAGCCTTATATCCTAAAAAANGGACGNGAAGCTCAGTCCACTNTCTCAGGACCCTGAATCTCGNTCCGGTTCCCTTCNGGATCTNCTGTAAAGAATCNATCGATACCTAGAATCTTGTACGGGTCCCACTTNATAGGGAAGCCAGCCTCCTCAACCGCTTCGGCACAGNAATGCACGTCTTCCACAAAAAAGGCTATGTGNTGTTTTCCCAATGCAGGTTCACGCGGCCCGACAATGTGCAAANCGACATTTCCGAGATCGTACCACACNNCAGGAAAGTCAAAACTCTCNGGNCGGGGAATNTCCTGCAAACCCAATAATTCGCTATAGAACGTCTTGGCCTTCTCAANGTNCAANACATCCAAGGCCACATGATCCAGCTTTTGTACTTGTATCTTCCTCATTTCAAACNTTTCACAGAGCAANNGNAGAGACGCAAGACTTAGACGGACAGNGAGAAAACCTATNCTTAAATCGATAGGGTCCTTGATTTTGGTTTGCTACTCTGCNTGCGAATCAAACAANANAAACGCAACATTGCNGNCGCTNNCACAAATCAANATCTTCGACATACCACGTTCGANAGCCAGACCGCCTGATTCTTCAGCAATCAGCTTCCTTCACTTNTGTTTAGCGAGATTTCNATAGAAGCCNAAAAGAGAGTTTTCAGAACGGTTCAACCAATACAGCCANATTGGATTTNCTCCCGCACCGATGGCNACGNCGACCCTGTNNNCTAAACCTNAATACGCTTCGNNACCAANTTCTTCTAATCGCTGAAAGAATTGTTTCTGNCCCCAGAGNACGAACCCGATCATCNGGATTAATAGNAGGCTATCGGAGTCAGATGGGATCTCGNTNCAATCACAATGCGATCGGATTCTATCTCACTATTACCGACNGCCAATCTCTTGTATCCTGCAAAAGCGGCCTTCCCCTGATCAGATCGAATACTCCTNGTTGCAATCTCCCNNCATAGCGAGCACCCACATCACCTACATAATAGTTCNCACTTCGAAACGCTTGGGTNGGATCAATTTTCCGTATTTGGGCATCNATAGAATGCGGTCAGCCTCTCGCNAATGACGTGCGGNCTCAGTNANACCTANCAGTAATTTTGAANGAAAGCATCCACGATCCCNTNACGTAACCNCNAAATTGTCCCGTTCGACTAAAACGGTCTTCAACTCGGATTTGGATGCTGTCAAAAAGCCAGATTGGNCGCNANTCCTCCCCNGGGCANCGATAAGANCAAAGGAANCGNCCNNATTCTNNAGGGTNAGCNNTATAAGTNACTNAGNGGAAAAATGAGTACCACAGGCATCGCTTTTGAAAGCGATACNGTTATGCNCCACCNAATCAACNGGCCGACGTNGCTTTAATATCCAGCTTGATCACAACCTCATCCCTTATNAGATCNTCNACCNTNCCCTTGTAGACAATACCAAAGTCAAAACGCATGATGTCGAACTCAGCCTTCAGCNTNACCTCATTATCAGAGATCGATACCTCCGGTTTGAAAGAAATACTNTTAGTCACACCATGGAGGGTCAGGTTTCCTGTCAATTCTGGACCCTGAGGCGTATCTTGCATGGAANTNACTGCAAATTCAGCAGTAGGAATATTTACCGTGTCAAAGAAGTCGTCNCTTTTGAGGTGGCCNGTAAGNCGATCATTGTCAGACCAAAGCGAGTCCATCTGAATCGTAATCTTGCTTGGGGCGACAATCTTGNTATCCGCTACTNCAATTTCTCCCTCAAANCTGTTGAAGCCACCGCCGTGACTTCCAGTTACCTTGGAACCGACAAAAGATATGGTCGAATCCGAACGAATCGAATAGATCGAGGAATTCGCTACGGACTTTGCCGTCTCCACGGCCTCCGCCACCGTAGCCGATTCTGTTTTGTCCGCTGGGTTGGAGCAACTCGTTAGCAGAATTCCAGTGGCAGCAAAGGCAGTTAAAAAAAGGTGCTTGGTGAATTTCATTATATTAGTTTACATCCATAAGTTTTCGATGAGTCAACGGAGATCGATCTCAATTGATTGAGACCATCCCAAAATCAAGGATACCATTTTAAGGCCTCAGAGACCGCAAAGGAACGGCGAATCCTTAGCCGCTGATTTTAAGGAGATTACAAAATTACAGACAAACAATACCGTGATCCTGTCTGTACATGTTGAACATGTCACGGAAAGCTTCCGCTGCCGCGTGAAAACGAAGGGGGAGCAGTCCCTAGAATGGAGCTATTCGCAAAGCTGGCGACCCCTTAAGTTTAATGGGTCGCCGACTCTTCGTGGCTAGGAAGGTCGTATTTACCGCGTAGTCGCTTTAATTGAGTCTTCATCTCCTCCAGTACCCCTGCGTATTCTCGAACACCCGACACGTCCCTCAATTCGTTTGGATCAGTCTTCAAGTCGATTAGCTCTAGGCCGTCGTTGGAATAAAAATTGATTAACTTAAATCGCTCCCCACGGACTCCTTCATGTCTCGGCACCCCATGTTCTGTCAAATGCTCATAGTAGTGATAATAGAGATACTTGCGCCAGTCATCGGTGTCTGGATCCTCCAATATGGGCAAAATGCTCGCCCCTTGAATCTCTTCAGGAACTTCCAGGCCGACTGCCTCAAGCAAGGTTGGAGCATAATCGATATTTTGCAATAGTTGATCGAACCGGGTCCCAGGCTGAATCTTCTCGGGCCACCGAATTAGAAACGGCATACGCAACGACTCTTCGTACATCCAACGCTTGTCATACCAACCATGCTCGCCCAAATAAAAGCCCTGATCAGAGCTGTAGATGACAATCGTGTTTTCAGACAAACCGTTCTCATCCAAATAACTAAGAACACGACCCACATTCTCATCCACAGAGTCAATACAGCGTAGATAGTTCTTAATGTACCTCTGATACTTCCACCTGACTAGATCAACACCAGTCGGGGGTGATGCAAGAAAGGCAGCGTTTCGCGGTTCGTAGTAAGCATCCCAAACCGCTTGTTGCTTTGGCGTCATACGAGGCCTCTCCGGCTCGTGTAGCCGACTTTCAAAATCATTCGCAATCGGCACCCGCTCCTGAAATTTCATATCCCATTGGTATATGAAATGGTCCCTAATCGACATAGCGTTGCCGGCGAGCGTCTGACTTCGCCCAGTCCAATCATCAAAAAGCGTGTCCGGCTCTGGCACCGGTGCGTCGTCGTAGTTATAAAGGTGTTTCAAATTAGGCGCCCATGTCCTATGAGGCGCCTTTTGCTGACACATCAAAAGAAACGGCTTGTCTTGGTCTCGCCCCTCTAACCACTGGAGTCCCAGGTCTGTCGTAATATCCGTAATGTAGCCTTCGTATCGCTTCATCCTATCCTGACCAGTGCTCGTGTAGAAATCCGGATTATAGTAACTCCCCTGCCCTGGCACGACCTCCCAGTAGTCAAAACCGGTCGGGTTCGACTTCAGGTGCCACTTGCCAACCAGAGCAGTTGAGTAACCTGCCTCTTGCAGCAGTTTCGGAAAAGTCATCTGAGTTCCATCGAACTCTGCTCCGCCCGAATTAGTATAAAATCCGTTCTTGTGACTATGTTTCCCTGTCAGAACGCTTGCCCTTGAAGGTCCACAAATTGAGTTTCCACAAAATGAATTAAGAAAAACCCCCCCTTCTCTGGCCAACCGATCGATGTGCGGCGTCTTATTTATCTTCGACCCGTACGCTCCGATCGATTGAATTGCGTGATCGTCCGTAAAGATGAATACGATGTTCGGTCGACGAACCTCTTCGGCTCTAGCATTCAAAAATGAAAGCACCAGCCCGACCCAGAAAACCAGACGCAAACAAGTCACACAATTCGGAACAGAAAACCTGGCCATAGTCGAAGAGAATTGTCGCGAACCTCCGTACACGCAAGCCCGTACATACGATAATTCAAGAGGCCCCTTTTGCGCCCAATCCAGGAAATCTCCGCGAACTTCCCTTCCCCTGCGGTCAAAAGGTGGCCAAAACCCTCTCTAGAACCTCATGCCAGCCGCTTAAACCTGATATCCAGCTCCCTCTCGATCTCTTTTAAGCGCTTCACATCGAGTCCTGTAATGAACGCGATGGAAACCCCGCTCTTTCCCGCCCGAGCGGTGCGACCGCTTCGGTGCGTATAGTACTCGATTTGGTCGGGAAGTTGATGATGGATCACGAATTTCAAATCTTCAACATCAATACCTCTAGCGCTGACATCCGTTGAAACCAGTATTTGAGTACGGCTTTTCTTAAAACTGCGCATGACCTTCTCACGTTCTCTCTGAGAAAGTTCGCCCTGGATTACCCCCACCGAAAATCCTTCATCCGTAAGATGTTTGGCGAGGTTGACCGTCCCAGCCCGCGAACGGCAGAAGACAAGCCCCCGCTCTTCCCCACGAGCTTCGATGCACCGTGTGATCTCTGTAAATTTGTCCTCTATTCGACAGATCACATATTGATGGTCAATGTTCGGGTTAACCACGTTTTTACGATCCACTCGGACCGTGTGCGCCACCGGCGACATATACCCCTTGATAATTTGACGCAGGGCTTTCGGCATCGTTGCCGAGAAGAGCCACGTGCGGCGTTTCCCAGGCAAATGCCCCAGAATCGTCTCCAGGTCTTTCTTGAATCCTAAGCTCAACATCTCGTCGGCCTCGTCCAGAATTGCGATTCTCACAGAGGACAAATCCAATGCCTTCGCCTTCAGGAGATCTATAAGTCTGCCTGGAGTTGCGATCACAATGTGAGTGGGACGATTCAGGTTCGCTTGCTGAATCTCAATCGCTTCTCCGCCATACACGCATTCCGAGAAAATTCGGTCGGGGTAGTAGCGGGTAAATCGAAAGAGTTGCTTGCCAATTTGCTGAGCAAGCTCACGCGTAGGCGCTAAAACCAAGCCCTGAATCTTCTGGATTTTAGGATCGATGTATTGAAGAAGGGGTACACCAAAGGCGGCTGTTTTACCCGTACCGGTTTGCGCTTGGGCGATAAAGTCGCCTCCCTCTTGCAGCAGGTGCGGAATGGCCACTCTCTGCACCTCAGTAGGAGTGACTATTTTGTTTTCGGATAAGGCCTTGATCAGCTTTGCGGAAACTCCGAGTTCTTTAAAATTTTTCAAATTGGATGCATAACCGCCCAAACTGCCCCTTCTGGCAAGGCTGTAGTATGCCCGTGTCGAGGCCAACAACGCTAAAACTGCAATTTGATTGGACCGAATGATCCTCCATCTTCGCCACGGAGACTGGGACGCTAATTCTTCGAAAGCCTCTTTCTGGAACGAAGCCGCGTGGGTTCTTGAGCTAATTCAAATCACCGAAAATTTCTCGGTCTAAACTAGACCGCTTTAAGCGTAAAAACCGTTTGGCCCGTTACCATTCTCTAGATTTCGAAATCGTTCTGCTTCGTTTCGTTCGCTCCCGTTGGTATGTGGATATTTTCAACCATCTCCTGAACGTCGGTAGGGGGCCTTGGGGTAAAGGCACTCACGATGAACGTTACCACAAAGTTGATAAACATCCCCACAAACCCGATTCCTTCCGGTGTAATACCGAAGAATAGATGCTCTGCCTTACCCCCGAGAAACTGGAAATAAATGATATAGCCGCTGGTAAATGCAATTCCGCAAAACATGCCCGCAATCCCTCCTTCCCTATTCACTCGCTTGGAAAAGATCCCCATCAGCAAGGTCGGAAAGAATGAAGAGGCCGCCAACCCAAAGGCAAACGCCACCGTTTTAGCAATAAACGCCGATGGAGGGTTTATTCCGAAATAAGCAGCTACGGCTAATGCGATAAATGAAGCAAAACGGGCATAATTGACCTCTTCCCGGTCGCTCAATTCTGGCTTGATGATCTTCTTCATCAGATCGTGTGAAATTGAAGTAGACAGGACTAGTAGAAGTCCTGCTGCCGTCGACAAGGCAGCCGCAATACAGCCCGCCATCAGCAAGGCGATCACCCACATCGGAAGACCTGCCATATAGGGATTAGCCATCACCATGATGTCATTGCCAAAATAAAGTTCGTTCGGATTCGACAGATCCGCTTTGTTGGCAAGAAGTCGCTGTCCTTGCGGACCGATCCGCTGCGACTCCGGAGCATCATAACCTGGATACGCGGGTCCGCTTCCATGGAAAACGGAGTTCGAATTCGAATTCGACTTGCCAGGCCCGAAATACTGGATGGCTCCATCGCCATTCTTGTCGACCCAAGCCATTTGGCCGGTCTTTTCAAAACTGCTGAACCATTCTGGGGCTTCCGCGTACGGCGTGCTGTGCAAATTCTCGATAAGGTTGACTCGAGCAAAGGCACCAATTGTCGGTGCGGTAAGATAGATCACTGCAATGAAAGTAAGTGTCCAACAAGCGGACTTCCGAACGGCCTTAACATCTTTCACCGTAAAGAATCGAACAATCACATGAGGCAAGCCCGCGGTACCACACATGAGGGCTGCCGTAATGCAGAACATATTGATTGTGCTCATTTTTCCCGAAGTGTATTCTTGGAATCCCAATTCAAGATTGATATTGTTCAGCTTCTCGAGAAACGGAACTACCTCTCCATTCACGTTGTAATTTCCGATCAATCCCAACTGAGGAATCACGTTCCCAGTCATTGCCATTGCGATAAATATCGCAGGGATCGTGTAAGAAAAAGCCATTACAGTGTATTGAGCAACCTGCGTGTAGGTGATCCCTTTCATTCCACCCATACCAGCATAAACTAAAACAATTGCCGCTCCCGTTAACACTCCCGCAGGTATACCGATCCCAAACAACTGGGAAAACACGACCCCTACCCCGCGCATTTGCCCCATGATATAGGTCATGCAAATGAAGATCGCACATACGACGGCAACGCCGCGGGCCACCTTTGAATAGTATCGATCACCCACGAAATCCGGAACAGTCGCCTTGTTGAACTTCCTTAAATACGGAACCATTAGTACCGTCAGTAAAACGAAGCCTCCGGTCCAGCCCATCAGAAACCGAGACGCGTCGTACCCGGTGATAGCAACAGTGCCCGCCATGGAAATGAATGTCGCTGCGGACATCCAGTCTGCTGCGGTTGCCATGCCGTTTGCGAACGGGGAGACGCCTCCCCCAGCAATGTAGTATTCTTTNGTCGATNCCGCCCGAGAACGGAANGCGATCGTNATATAGACCGCGAACGTTATGCCGATGAATATGAAATTGAGNGTGCCTTGAGNCATACCGTTCCTTATTNGTCCTCCCGGTAGCCGTGCTNNTTNTCCAAGCGGTTCATNAAAACCGCATAGGCNATAAGAATNAGTACAAAGCAGATAATAGATCCTTGCTGGGCNATCCAAAANCCNAANGGGGCGCTTCCGATGGACGGTAAGTTCGCATCGAGCNAGTCACGNAACAGGATTCCGCCAACGAAGCTGACGACGAACCAAATNGCGAGAAGTCCAAGCGTAATNTTCAGACAGGCGCTNCTATGCGCTCGAGGNTGATCAATTTCCATGGGAATGATTTCGGGAGGTATAAGAAAGNANTCTNNGTAGCTAATCGCGAGCACAACGCAAGTCAGGAAGTAATTCCANACTNAGCAACAAACGAATTGGAACCCAACTCAAAGGTGCCAAACCAGAGCACCGACTACTTGTCCGGATAGCTCCCCAGCCACTTAACAAAGGGGCACACCTTCTTCAGCTCGGAAACGGCTTCCGCAACCGACTCTTCCTCAAGGTGCCCATTAACATCGATAAAAAAGCAGTACTCCCAAGCGATTTTTCCGCTAGGGCGAGATTCTATTTTACTCAAATTCAGTCCCCGTTTCGCGAATACCATCAGAGTGTTCTCAAGCGCACCCACCTCATCCTTAATTGAAACGAGGAAGCTGCTTTTGAATTTCATGGAAGGAATATATCCGCTAGACTCCTTGCCGATCACTAAAAATCGCGTAGTATTGTCGGACCGGTCCTGAATGTTTTTCTCGACCACAGGCACGTTATACAAATCAGCTGCGAGCGAACTCGCGATTGCCGCACATTCCGGATTTTCCGCTGCGATTTGCACCGCCTTGGTAGTGCTCTCGCAGTTGTGTAAAGATGCCTTTGACATGTGCACATGTAGCCAGTCCCGGCACTGGAGGATGCCCTGGTCCTTCGAGTACACTTTCCTGATCTTGTCGATTGATGACTGCGAAATCAGATTTTGCGTAATGGTTAGGTAAATCTGGGCACAAATTTTCAACTCCGAATCGAAAAACATGTCCATCGAATCCAGCACGGAGCCACCAGTCGAGTTTTCAATCGGAATTACACCGTAATCCACCTCACCTTTTGCCACCGTGTGAAACACGTCCGTAATTGAAGGCGTCGCCAAATAATCTATACTCTGACCGAATTTCTTAATCGCTGCCTGATGGGTAAAAGTCGCTTCTGGGCCAAGGTAAGCAATCAGCATCGGCTTCTCTAGAGCGATCGCGGCTGACATAACCTCTCTGTATATAGCTCTTATAGCCAGTCCATCGAGTGGGCCTTTATTCAGAGCCTCAAGTTTGCGGAATACTTGCTCCTCTCGGCTTGCGACGTAGATTTCACCACCATTCTGGTGCTTTATCCGACCAATTTCAGCCGCACAGCGAACACGCTCATTGAGCAGGCTGAGGATTTGCTCATCCAGTTCGTCGATCCGTTTTCTCTGATCGTCCAAGCTCATAGTCAGATCGCCTCGCGATCAGCATCGTCTTCGAGGGGTTGCTCGAGTTTCTCGACCTCGCCGGTCTCCCTCGACTCCCCCCCAATATCGGATTCGCCTGAAACCTCTTCTGGGCTCCCATCAGCCCGCTCTCCCTCAGGTAATCCCATTTCCGTTTCCGTAACGTGACGCTGGNTGGATACTTCGTNGAGCCACTCATCGATTTGACGAGGTGACAANACATCTGAAGANGGCAGTTCTTCCACCGTCCTCANNCCTACAAATTCGAGAAACGCTTCGCTNGTNCCGTATTGAATCGGCCGCCCNGGAAGCTCTGCTCGTCCAACAATTTGAACGAGGTCACGCTCCATTAGNCGGCTCAAGGCACTGTCAATNGANACCCCACGGATCTTCTCNACTTCCGAGCGAACCACTGGCTGGCGATAGGCAATCACTGCCAATGTTTCGAGTGCAGACNGGGTTAGCTTCAACGGCCTTGGCTCGTCGCGAAGCAAGCGAATCCANTCCCCGACGGTGGGNGAGGTCACAAAAACGAATCCATCGTGNCGCTCTACCAAGCGATATACCTCGTCACGCTCTTNAAGCTCAGCGGAAATACGGTCAATCGATTCTCGTATCTGACCGGCGGTCACGAGCGAGGGCACATCTGAAGTGGGCATGCCCTCCGCTTCCAAAAACGGCTGTTCNACATTCGTCTCCTCNTCTTCCTCCGGANTCGCTACCTCCATTTCAGGCAATAGCTCGATTTGCTCGTGGAANTTGGAAAATACCTTTTGGATGTCCTTGGTGCTCAAGGGACCAGATGCTCCGAATAGGAGCGCCTTCAATACTCTGTCTAAGCTGAATGCCATTTAAAAANGGTCTGCAGAATTTGTGTAATTCGAAATGGGGAATAACTTGATCGCAACTAAAACCTCTGATGTAAAGGGTCTCTTTTTCACGATTCCTGCCGTGANCNTGGCAAGGGGCTANAAGCTCCACNANAGAAAGCAACGCAAAGTTATCAACAATACCAAATACGTGACCACAGAAAACCAAAATTGTAATCGTCCNCATTCCTCTGTCGTCGTAGATGGCAACGANCGTGCCCCCGCTCGCTCCATGCTAAGAGCCGTGGGATTCGGTGACGACGATTTCAAAAAGCCCCAGATCGCAATTGCCTCAACNGGAAGCGACTTGACGCCCTGCAACATGCATATCGACGAACTCGCGACTCACGCGACCAAAGGGGCCAACGAAGCAGGCGGCAAAGCAGTGAATTTCTCGACCATAACGATTTCCGACGGTATAAGCATGGGCACAAAAGGCATGCGCTATAGCTTGGTTTCTCGGGAAGTNATAGCNGACTCCATCGANACGGTCGTCGCAGGTGAAGGAATGGATGGACTGGTCGCGATTGGCGGNTGCGACAAGAATATGCCTGGATGCATGATGGCGATTGCTCGGCTGAACCGTCCCTCCGTATTCGTNTATGGCGGTTCNATCCTCCCAGGNGTTCATAAGGGGCAGCCAACAGATATCGTNTCANTTTTTGAAGCGGTCGGCCGGCACGCTCGTGGCGAAATTGACGATGCCGAACTTAAGAAGATTGAATCTACCTGCATACCGGGTCCCGGCTCCTGTGGAGGCATGTATACGGCCAACTCNATGGCCAGCGCGATTGAAGTCCTCGGAATGAGCCTGCCAGGTTCGAGCGCCCANCTAGCGGTNAGTGAAGAAAAACGCATCGATTGCGAGAACGCAGGCAANGCNGTTTTNCATCTCATCGACCAAAACCTGAGACCGAGCGACATTTTAANCAAAAAGTCCTTCGAAAACGCGATCACGACCTGCATTGCCCTTGGTGGATCGACCAACATAATTCTCCACCTGCTCGCNATNGCTCACTCCGCAAATGTCGAGTTGTCNATCGACGACTTCGAACGTCTCGGTGAGAAAGTCCCCNTGCTNGCCGACGTCAAGCCATTCGGCAAGTACAACATGTCCCACTTGATTCGCATTGGGGGCATTCAGCCGATGATGAAGATCCTCCTAGATCGCGGNCTAATANATNGCGATTGCCTAACCGTTACAGGCAAGACAATCGCGGAGAACCTCCAANAAGTAGGACCCTATCCCNNGTATCCGAACGAACAGGACATTATNCGGCCTTGGGATCAGCCCATCAAAGAAACNTCGCACCTGCGCGTCCTCAAAGGCAACCTCGCCCCNACCGGTGCCGTTGGCAAAATCACGGGGAAGGAAGGTCTNTACTTCAAGGGTNCCGCNAAAGTNTACGAAAACGAGGAAGACTCCCTNCANGGGATCCTTCGCGGTGATGTCGTAGCAGGTGATGTAGTCGTCATTCGCAATGAGGGNCCTGTAGGCGGCCCTGGAATGCGGGAAATGCTTTCNCCGACCTCGGCTGTCGCCGGGCGTGGGCTNATNNAGGAAGTAGCTCTTATCACGGATGGTCGTTTCTCCGGAGGTAGCCACGGATTCGATGTCGGCCACATCACACCGGAAGCCGCTTGTGGCGGACCGATTGGAATTGTACAAAACGGCGACGAAATCGAGATCGACGCCACTAGAAACACGATTTCACTGAACATTCCTGAGGATGTGTACAGCGTACGGATGGACGCGTATCAACCTGCAGGTGCGGGAGAAAAGCGTGGCGTCCTTGGCAAATATGCAAAACTAGTCGCTTCCGCTTCAGAAGGAGCCGTCACCGACAAATATCTGTAGTTTTCAAAACGGTAGGGGCCGATCTCCGAGCGCCCGCTAATTACGATTTTAAGATGGGAGATCGCCCGCTATCTGAAATTCTTTCAAACTATGCCTCTTCATCATTTATAATTCAAACTTCATAATTCAGTCACCATGTCTTGGGAACGATTCACACAATACTCATTTCATTTTCCGGAAGTCAGCCTGGCTATTGATCTCAGCCGGATCGGATTGAAGGATGACGACTTCGAAGCATTCGAATCGCGATTCGCAAAGGCGTTTCAAGATATGAACGCTTTGGAAAAAGGCGAAATCGCCAACCCAGACGAGGGAAGAATGGTGGGGCACTACTGGCTTAGAGACCCGGAACGGGCCCCTACGCAAAAGCTGAAAGTCGAGATTGAGGAGACAATTGAACAAATTAAGCAATTCGCTTCAAGCATCCACTCAGGGCAGATCAAAGGCCAAAACGGGGTCTTTTCGGACATCCTGGTCATCGGTATCGGAGGATCCGCATTGGGACCCCAGTTTGTAAGCCACGCTCTCGGGAATCCTTCCCAAGACAAGATGCGTATTCACTTCTTCGATAATACTGATCCCGATGGAATGGACCTTCTCCTTGATGCTATCGGGGACAATCTCGGCCAGACGCTCAGCCTGGTTGTCTCTAAATCTGGTGGAACTGCCGAAACAAGAAACGGCATGCTAGAGGCGAAAACGGCCTACGAAAAGAAAGGTCTTAATTTCGCCGCCCACGCCGTCGCAATCACGGGCAATAGAAGCAAGCTGGATACAGTCGCCATAAATGAAAACTGGATCGCCCGATTTCCGATGTGGGACTGGGTCGGTGGACGCACCTCCGTGCTGGGTCCGGTAGGACTCTTACCGGCCGCACTCCAGGGAATCGATGTCGACGCACTGCTATCTGGGGCAAAGGCCGTCGACGTGCTGACCCGCCAGACTTCGATCAAGAGCAATCCCTCTGCCCTGCTCGCCCTATCCTGGTACCATGCAACCGATGGCAAAGGGAAAAAAGACATGGTCGTGCTACCCTATAAAGACCGCCTTCTCCTTTTTTCACGCTACCTCCAGCAGCTCATTATGGAGAGTTTAGGGAAGGAATTCGATCTGCAGGGGAATGTGGTAAACCAGGGAATTGCCGTCTATGGAAACAAAGGCTCCACCGATCAACACGCTTATGTTCAGCAGCTCCGAGAGGGTATTCCGAATTTCTTCGTCACCTTCATCGAAATCCTAAAAGATCGTTCCGGTCCCTCCATCGAAGTTGAGGACGGCGTCACTTCCGGAGACTTTCTTCAAGGCTTTTATCTCGGTACGAGAGACGCCCTCAGTGAGAAAGGACGGGAATCGGTTACGATCACGACTGACGTGGTTAGCCCAGAATCGGTTAGCCGCCTCATAGCGCTGTATGAACGAGCTGTTGGTCTTTACGCTTCTCTCGTCGGAATCAATGCCTATCACCAGCCAGGAGTAGAAGCAGGCAAGAAAGCAGCTGGGATTGCGATCGATCTCTGTAAAGCCATCACGGCTTCACTCCAGGACGCCAAAGGGGAAAGCCTGGATGCGCCCGGCCTCGCTCAAGCGATTGGCCAAAGCACAGAAGCGGAGCTAATATACAAACTTGCGACCCATCTCGCCGCGAACGGAACTTCCGGGATCCGCAAAACCAGTTCCGGCGCCTGGCACGAAGCGACTTTTTCAGTGTCTGCGTGAGGAAAATCTAACGCCTCGGCCCATTCGCCCTCCCTCCGAAGTTATGATAATAGGCTTTTCAAATGGGAAATACAAAACCATTGTTCCGAGACTCGAATCTTTTTTCCTAGATCGATGAGGTCACTCGCCAATTTTCTTTCCATTCTCGCAATTATCGGAGCCCTTGCTTCCGGGACCTTTTATTATCTCAATACCCTAGAGGCCAACAACCTCGCTCAAGAACTGCAAACCTCTCAGCTCCAGCTCAAGGCAGAAAGCACCAAATCCGCCAATCTGGCCGCAACAAACCATGATCTCCAAGAGCAGCTGGAGCAAAGCGCCCGTTCGCTGCAAGAAGCCCGATCCAATATCACGGTGATCTCTGCCCGATCCAATCAGCTGAAGCGGGAAAACCAGCGTTTTACTGAGGAGTTGGAAATGCGGATGGATAACGAAGAGAATCTGCAGCGTTCCCTGGCGGATTTGAAGAAAGAGATGGCCGCC
>PBMN01000032.1:0-58620 GCA_002722675.1 Opitutaceae bacterium | reverse complement strand
CCATTGAAGGGGCGATAGGGGTTTGTGTGGTAAGGGAAGAGTTCTTTTCGTTGAATTAAGACTAGTAGACGAATTGATCGAATGTTGACGCCTGGGCGGTGGCGAGCCAGATAGGTATTGGATTTAAGAAACCTCGTCTCGTCTAATTGGATTCTATATTGGGAACGTGGCAAAAGTCGGAAATGAGCAAAGTCGATCGAATTGAAACTAAGCTTTTCAAGGTGCCCCTTGCTGAAATGCTGACGGACGCAACGCATGGGGACCACTTGCATTTTGATCTGGTAACGGTGACCATTGCTCTAGACGATGGGTATGAAGGAACTGGTTACACCTACACCGGTGGTAGAGGGGGATGGGCGATCAAGGCATTGCTCGATCATGATTTGGTTCCTTTTCTGATGGGAAGAGATGGCTCGAAGGTCGAATCGATTAACGAGCTTTGCGAATCACATATTCACTATGTGGGGAGGGGAGGCATTGCGTCTTTTGCGATCTCCGCGATCGATATCGCCTTGTGGGACGCCCGCTGCAAAAGGCTGAAAAAGCCATTGTGGCAGGTTGCTGGGGGAGCCAGGAAAAGCTGCAAGGTGTATGCTGGTGGGATCGATTTGGAGTTTCCGCTTCCCAAATTGCTCAAGAGTATTGAGGGCTATCTAGAGGAAGGCTTCAACGCGGTGAAAATCAAAGTAGGGCGTCTCGATTTGAGTGAGGATATAGCTCGTGCCCGAGCGGTAAGAGAATTGGTGGGGCCGGATGTATTTTTCATGGTCGACGCGAACTGTTCCTTGAGCGTGGACAAGGCGATCGAGGCTGCGAATCGATTCAAGGAGTTTGACGTCTCGTGGTTTGAAGAGCCCACCTTGCCTGATGACTACCAAGGTTATGCGACAATAGCGGAATCGACCGGCTTACCTTTGGCGATGGGCGAAAACTTGCATACGATGCATGAGTTTGGATACGCCTTTGAACAAGCAAATCTTTCCTACATTCAGCCCGATGCGTCGAACTGCTTGGGCATTACGGGATGGCTTAAGGTGGCGTATCAATCTGATAATTACGGCATTCCCATTTGTTCACATGGCATGCACGAGCTCCATGTGAGCCTCGTTTCATCGCAGTCTCACGGCGGCTGGCTGGAGCGTCACAGTTTCCCTATTGATTATTACACGGCTAGGCCCTTAGTTCTGGATGACAATCTAGCGGTAGCACCGGATTCCCTAGGAATTGGAGTCGAATTCGATTGGGAAAAGTTGAAGCCTCACATGGTTGCCGAGAACGAGATTTCCAAGATTAGTTAATCCACTTATAAAATGAAAAAAGCGTCTCTCATAACCCTCGTAACGTTCGCCCTTTGTGCAGTTGCGACCATTGCATCTGCTCAGGTTCTAAAACAACCCAATATTATCGTCATGATGGCTGACGATATGGGGATGGGCGATACGAGTGCTTACCAGGATTTCACCGGCAACGCCGATGAGAACCAAGTTTATACGCCACAAATGGAACGACTGGCTAGAATGGGAATGCGATTTACGGATGCCCATACGCCTTCATCACGGTGTTCGCCCACTCGATACGGCTTGTTGACAGGGCGATACTCCTGGCGTAATCGACTCAAACATTGGGTGCTCTTCGGCTCACAAGGCGATCCTATGATCGAAAGCGATCGGCCGACGATTGCGTCTCTGCTTAAGGATCACGATTATCGAACGGCGATGTTTGGAAAATGGCACGCGGGGCTTCGGTATACGCGGTCGGATGGCGACCCGGCGGCAGGTTGGGAAGATGCGGATCTCTCCAAACCTTTGCATACCTCACCCCTGGACCATGGATTCGACGTGGCGCACTTTACCAGCAGGTCGCACCTCTCATCAGGCCCAACCATCAAAGACGGCAAGATTACCCGGCTCCGAGGACCGGGGCATATTGACGGCCGTTTTGTCACCGGAACGACGGGTTCTGAAAAGGGCCTGGTCGTCGCAGGTCCGAACGCTTACGTTCTCGAGGAACTTGGCAGTCGGCATTCGGACAATGCGATTGGTTTCATGACGAATCATGTGGGCGACCCGCAATACCGCCGGCAGCCATTTTTTCTCTACTACCCAGCCAATTCGAATCATGGTCCCCATACGCCGGATACGTCTATCGGAGGAATGCCTGTTGCCGGTGCTGCTCGCACGGAGTCAGGAGAAAAGACAACGATTCGCAATGACTATATTTACGAAAACGATGTGGCCTTGGGCAGAATGATCGACTGGCTTGAGTCGACCCAAGATCCTCGCAACCCAGGTAGTAAGCTGATCGAAAACACAATCGTCCTATTTACCAGTGACAATGGAGCCGAGGTTGACAGCGATATCGCAACGGGGCCTTTCCGTAGCCACAAGGGTTCTGTGTACGAAGGGGGTCATCGTGTCCCATTTATCGTTGCCTGGCCGGCTGGTGATGTTGGGGACGGTGATACGGGGAGTCCAGGGTTGAGCAACGAGGCTCCGATCGGACTACAGGATCTTTACGCGACCTTTGCCGAAGTTGTCGGAACAAAAATGCCCGACCATCGTGCGGGGGAAAAAGGTGGCGAGGATAGCTTTAGTATACTGAGCGCTTTCCGTGGCCAATCGCTTCCGGACCGCCCACCATTGTTTTTTAACGACCACAAGGAAGCGAAAGAGGACCCGGCCGTTATGGCGATGCGCTTGGATTCACCTCGGATTGGAGGTCTTTTGGAAACGGGCAAGTGGAAGCTGTTTTTCGATGCCTCCCTTATCCGATCTGGAGTAGCTAGACCCTACGAACTATACGATCTAGCTGAGGACCAGTGGGAAAAAGAGAACTTAATCGATCGACCGGATTTGAAACCACTCATCGCATACATGACCGAAAAGGCGTTGCTTCATCGGAATTCGGGCGGGCATCTTTTAGCGGAGTTTGCTCCGTCGGAACGCATTGTGTTTGATTGGAGTAAAGACCATTCCCTCGAGGGTAGGCCGGTGGGTGCGAGTATAGCAGTTCCCGACTCAGACTTAACTCTCAATATGGACGTATCCTACATTTCTGGGGCTCTGATACGTGCTACTTTTGATTTGAACGATAGGGGTCTTGGAATCCAGCATGGACAATCTGGCGATGTGGATTCGGGTGAAGGGCTGCGGATCTCTTTCAACCGGGACGTGATTGTCGACTCGTTGGGCATTGTCGCAGGCGATGGTATTTGCGGCGGCTTTTATCAGGTAGGCAAAGGAGCCCGCCTTTCGATTTACTGTGTAGATGCAGATATCGATGATAAGGATCAGAGTGGCGTGCTAAGCGACATTGGTGTTTTAAGGGCAGGTGAATCTCTCTGGCTATCCAGCGAGGGACGGTTTGGTTCGGAAGACGAGGGTCAGTGGAGACTGCGAACCTTGGCGGTGCGCCTCCTAGAGTGACGCCTCACTTCCAGCGCGGCAAACACTTGTGATTTGCCAGGTTAGCCTTCAGTCTCGTTTCTGATCTTTTAGTCCCTTCATCAAGATGAAATTTGTCTCCTTGTTATTAGCGTTCCTGGTAGTGATTCCTTGCCTCAATGGAGAGAAGTCACCTCCTAACCTTGTGGTGTTTCTGTCCGATGATATGGGCCGGGCGGAGAGCTCGGTTTACGGGTCCAAGGAGGTCCTCACACCCACGATGGATATGCTGGCTGCCAATGGCATGGTGTTCGAAGAGGCGTACGTGGCGTCTCCCTCCTGTTGCCCGAACCGATTCTCACTCCTTACGGGTCTAATGCCTGCCCGGCATGGGGCGCACCCGAATCATAGTCAGGTGAAAGAAGGAACCGAGTTCCTATTCCCGCTTTTGAAAGCGAAGGGTTACACGATCGCGTCCTTTGGGAAAGTCGCCCATGGAGCTCGTGAGTTCGAAGGATTGGACTTCAACTCGAAATCTCCCAGAAATATGTCGGTGGCGGTTCGTGAATGGTTTGCGTCGAATGAGTTAAGGGAACCTGTCTGCCTGATTGTAGGAGACCGCCGTCCGCATGTGCCTTGGGTGGAAGAGTCGACCTACGATCCCTCCCAAATTTCTCTTCCAGACTATTTGCTCGATACCCCTGAAACACGCGATCACTGGGCTCGTTACCTTACGGATATTACGGGGATGGACGAGGAAATGGGGCGTATCCACAAGATCGCCCAGAAGGAGTTTGGCGAGAACTTTCTATTTCTCTTCACAAGCGACCACGGTGGGCAATGGCCTCGCGGCAAATGGAATTTGTATGAGACGGGTGTTCAGATTCCGTTGATTGTTTCCTGGCCGGGTCAAGTTGCCAATGGCGTGCGGACGGATGCCATGGTGAGCTGGGTCGATCTCGTTCCTACATTGATTGATATAGCAGGTGGAGAGATACCATTCGACATCGATGGAAAGCCCTTCACTGGGGTATTAAGAGGAGAAGCGAGGGTGCATCGCCACCGTATCTTCACGACGCATACGGGTGATGGGGTTATGAATATCTTTCCGATTCGAAGTGTCCGTATCGGAAAATACAAATACATCGAGAATTTGCGTCCGGATGGATATTTTACAAACCATTCAGACCGTTTGCGAAAAGACGGCGCCGGCGCCTTCTGGGACTCTTGGGACGAGGTTGCTAAGTTGGACCCGATGGCTGCTGCCATCATTCGAAATTACTACACGAGGGATCCGTTCGAGTTGTTCGACTTAGAGGCGGATCCTATGGAGTATGATAACCTGGCCCGCAATTCAGAGTATCGAGATGTGATGGCCCAAATGAAAAAGGAGCTCACAGAGTGGACAGAATCCCAAGGGGACGAGTTGCTTCCGCACAAGGATCCCTATTTGCTTACTGAGCCCATCCCCGATTTGAGAAAGTAGAATTCGATATCTTTTCGGAGCGATTCACCTTCATCGGAATTTATGAAACATCTATCTGTATCCAGCATTCTACTTTTGTTTTACTAGTCTTCTGCTGATTGTCTTAAAGCAGGGGGACGCGCTGGCGACTTTGATACGATCCATGAGGGGCCAACGCATTGGAGCGTGATAGGGGAAGAAAATATTGGATGGCGGATCACGCATCTAGAAACGGGTCAGAGCACTCCCGTCATTTCCAAGGGAAAAGTGTTTTTATCGACGGGCAAAGAAGTCGAAAGCGACGTGGAACTAGCGAATGACATCGGATAGAGTTGTGGAAGAGAATAAGATCTTCGAGTCGGATCCGTTTTGGCTTTGAAGTTTTCGGGCAGAAGGATAAAGCGAGATTGTCCGCCGCTTCAATGCTCCAATACCCGCTGATGGATTTTTGATTTTAGACCAGCGCCTCATTCGTGGTGACATCGTCGGCAGGTCCCAAGAATCTTGTTAAAGCGGTTAGGTCGTCGATGCGACCTATAGACTGCGAATGGGAGTTATGGATTGGTTTTGGAGAACCTAACACTCCGTTAGACGAAATTATTGTGTTTTCACTTGGCTCCGATTCAACCTCCACTCATATGAATGAGAAAATCCGATGTTGCTTGTTGGCCAGTGTGAAAATCAGCGGGATTAGATTCGGGATCTAGTTGTGTGGGAAAAATTTTAGAGAGGTAAAAATCCAATTACATTCCAAATATCATGTGGAAAGCGTTCTTAGTCGTCTTCGGGCTCATAGTTGCGATTCTTTTAGGGATCTTCTTTATTAAAGGACCGCAGTTCACTCCACCTCCGCTCTTTGTCATGCCTCCTGAGTCTGTTTCTTCAGGGATCGCTGAGGAGATGGTTTGGGAGAACTCGGTGAGCGCCGTCGGAACGTTGCGGGCTTCGCAGGGGGTAACGCTTTCTGCCGAGGTTTCAGGTACCATATCCGAAATTCACTTTGAATCGGGTCAAAACGTGCAGAAGGGAGATTTGCTTTTCGAACTCGATACCTCGGCGGAACGAGCTCAATTGGAGTCTGCAGTGGCGTCAGCAGAACTGGCCGAAGTCAATTTGAAGCGGACGAAGGAGCTAAGGGCCAGTCGTTCGGTGGCCCAGTCAGAGTTGGATACTGCGGAAGCACGGGCTAAGGAAGCGAAAGCGGCGCTCTCGCAGATTCAGGCACAGCTTGAAAAGAAAGTGATCCGGGCTCCGTTCTCTGGCCGGCTTGGTATTAGGCAGATTGACTTGGGTGAGTATATCAACCCCGGGGCTCCAGTCGTCTCACTCCAGTCCGTCGACCCTATGTTCGTGGATTTTTCATTGCCTCAGCAGCAGTTGAGCAAGGTTAAAAGCGGCTATGAAGTCCGATTGACCGTAGACACTTACATTAGCAAAACCTTCGAAGGTACGGTGAAGGCAATCGATCCTGAGCTGAACTTGACCAATCGGATGTTCCGAGTCCGAGGGGTTCTAAGCAACGAAGACGGTACGCTGGTCCCGGGAATGTTTGCCAATGTGGATGTCGTGCAGCCGGACTCGACTACGGTGGTCGCTGTACCCGGAACTGCGGTGTACTATCAGGCCTTCGGTAATACTGTTTTTGTGATAAGGGATTCCGATGGGGGAAAGATTGTTGAACAACGCTTTGTTAAGGTAGGCCGGACCAAAGGTGACTTCGTCTCCATTGTCGAGGGAATCGCTGCCGGTGAGGAAATCGTCACGGCAGGAGCATTCAAGCTCTCCAACGGCCGTTCTATAGTGGTCAATAACTCCAGTTCCCTGCCTGTTTCGCTCAATCCAACCCCCGCTGACGCTTAGTTTTGAATTAGCGAATAACTGGAATGAGCGAGACTATAAAATCCATTACGGACATTTTTATCCGGCGGCCGGTTCTGGCTATTGTCGTGAACCTTGTCGTTGTTATCGCGGGGGGCCAGGCAATCTACAATGCGACATCGGGATCGGGTGGGTTTACGGTACGCCAATATCCGCAGAGCGAGAATGCCCTCGTCACGGTGAAGACTTTCTACATTGGAGCGGATGCGGATCTCGTGAAGGGATTTGTTACGACACCTTTAGAGCGAGCCATCGCTGCAGCGGACGGAATCGATTATATCGAATCTAGCAGTGTTCAAAGCCTTTCGACAATCTCCATCCGGTTGAAGCTGAACGTCGATGCTATCAAAGCACTGGCAGAAATCTCCTCGAAAGTGGATCAAGTGAGGGGGGATCTACCGCCGGAAGCCGAGGTACCGATAATAAATATTGAAACGGCGGATACGGAATTCGCTTCGATGTACCTGAGTTTCAAGTCTTCCAATCTTGAGCGAAATAAAGTGACCGACTACTTGACCCGGGCCGTGCAGCCAGCGTTGACAGCGGTCAAAGGTGTGCAGCGAGCGGACATATTAGGTGCCCGTACGCTCGCTGTCCGCGTTTGGCTCAGACCGGAAAAGCTAGCGGCCTTCAATATCAGCGCAACGGAAGTTCGTTTGGCGCTCGCATCCAACAATGTTCTTGCGGCGGTGGGGAAAACGAAGGGGAGCTACGAGCAGATCAGCCTGAGTTCCAACGCGAATCTCACCTCGGTGGAGGAGTTTCAGGAACTGATCTTGCGCGAGGAAAGCGATCAGGTAATTCGTTTGGCCGATGTAGCCGATATCGAGTTGGGAGCGGAGGGCTATGATGGCGATGTGCGTTTTGGCGGGGAACAAGCTGTTTTTATGGGTATTTGGGCGATGCCATCCGCAAACTCGCTCGATGTAATGAAGCGGGTTCGGGCCGAGGTTGAAGCGATGCAGGATCGTTTTCCGGTTGGATTTGAAGGAGGTGTTGCGTATGATGCCACCGAATACATCGAAAATGCCCTAAAGGAAGTGGTGGTGACCCTTACTGAGACGCTATTGATTGTTGTCGTAGTGATCTTTCTTTTCCTCGGGTCGATCCGCTCCGTTCTAGTGCCGGTAGTCGCGATACCGGTCTCATTGATTGGGGGGATTTTCCTCATGCAGATTTTTGGTTTTAGTATCAATCTTTTGACGTTGCTAGCGATCGTTTTAGCAGTGGGATTGGTTGTTGATGACGCAATCGTTGTCGTAGAGAATGTCGAACGCTATCTGCGTGATGGAAACTCTCCAAAGGAAGCCGCTTTTAAAGGAGCCCGAGAGCTGGTGGGGCCCATTATTGCAACTACAATCACCCTCGCTGCTGTTTATGCTCCGATCGCCTTTCAGGGTGGATTGACCGGTTCACTGTTTAGGGAATTCACAATTACGTTGGCTGGGGCAGTCGTTGTATCTAGTGTAGTAGCACTGACGCTATCCCCTATGATGGCCTCTAAGGTGCTCAAGGCGAACAGTGAAGATAAAGGGTTTCGAGGTGTGGTAAATCGATTTTTCGATCGGTTGCGCGAGCGTTACCGAAAGATGATTGAAGGGACATTAAAGGCTCGCCCAGCTGTCTATACACTTTGGGGTTTTCTGACTTTTCTGGTAATACCACTATACATCCTGTCCTCGATGTCTACTGAGTTGGCACCTACCGAAGACGAGGGCATCATATTCGGGATATTGAGCACTTCATCCAATTCTAACATAGAGCAATCCAGTCACTTTTCAAAACAAGTGCAGGATGTTTTTTCGTCGACTCCAGAATACGACTACTCCTTTCAGGTTACATTTCCCACAGGGGGCTTTGGAGGAATGATCGTTAAGCCATGGGGTGAACGAGAACGGCACATCATCGATATTCGTCAAAGTATGATACCTCAGTTAGGAAGCGTTCCAGGTATCAAACTTTTGCCCGTCCTTCCACCTGCGCTTCCGGGAGGAAGCAACTTTCCTGTAGAATACATCATTTCATCTACCGCCGAAACCGAGCAAATTGCTGCTTTAGCTCGTCAAGTAGCCAACAACGCAGCTGCAACTGGACTATTTGCATTACCGCCAGAGCTTGATGTGAAGATCGACGAGGCGCAGTCGAAAATAATTTTTGATCGTGATAAGGTCGCGGCTTTGGGAATGAATCTTTCCGATGTTGGGAAAGATCTGAGCGTTTTGCTCGGAGGGAATTATGTGAACCGATTTTCGATAGATGGTCAAAGCTACAAGGTGATTCCTCAAGTGAAACGATCGGGGAGACTAGCACCGGAAGATCTCGTCGACATGTACGTGAACGGGCCGAATGGGAATTTAGTGCCGCTCTCTAGCTTTGCGACGATTGAGAATTCAGTTAAACCGAGGAGCCTGAATCGGTTCAACCAGCTGAATTCCGTCAAGATTTCTGGTATAGCGATGGCTCCTTTGGATACGGCGTTAAAAGTTCTGGAAGAAGAGTCTTCGAAGGTTTTGCCGAATGGTTACGCGATTGACTATGCGGGAGAGTCGCGTCAATTGAGGAAAGAAGGGAGCAGTTTTCTCCCTATGCTGATGTTAGCATTGGTTTTGGTATTTCTGGTTCTTGCGGCACAGTTTAACTCTTTCAGGGATCCTTTGATTATCATTCTAGGCTCTGTGCCGTTGGGAATGTTTGGCGCTTTGCTTTTCACCGCAATGCGAGCTCCTGGCGATCCTTGGACACCCCATTGGTCTTGGGGATGGACGACCTCTTGGAATATATACTCGCAGGTGGGAATGATTACTTTATTGGGACTAGTTACCAAGAATAGTATCCTCATCGTCGAGTTTGCCAATGTATTGCAAGAACGGGGACGCAGTAAGCTAAAGGCGGCCAGTGAAGCGGCTGCGACACGACTGAGACCTATTTTAATGACCTCAGTAGCCACCATCTTCGGGCATATGATGCTTGTGTTCGTATCAGGTGCGGGTGCTGCGGCTCGAAATTCGATTGGCCTCGTATTGGTAGGGGGTATGGCGATCGGGACGCTTTTCACGCTATTTATCGTTCCCTCGCTTTACATGTTGCTAGCCAAGAATCATCAGAATGACAGTGCGGAGGTGTCTGTATGAATTCCATTGAGATAGACAAATCGATCAGATTTTTGGCTAAAGTGAAGATGCTTGGTTTGAGTATGTTGGCTTCTGCGTTTACACTTAGTTTTGGGCAAGACGAACTTCCCTCAGAATTGCCTGATACGTTCGATTTGAATACGGCGCTCAGTTTTGCTTTGTATAACAATTTCAACATCCGTCGAGCGATCGAGCAAATCGAGGAGCAGGAAGGGATTATCGTTGAAGTGAAAGCACGGACGCGTCCTAGCCTCACATTGAACGCAGACTATCAGAGATTGGATGAAGGTTTAAGTGAAGTAGTAGATGGATTTGGAGTAGCTAGCGACAACACCTGGGGAATCAGCCTCAATCTACGCCAGGCACTCTACCAAGGGGGTGGGATTAAGGCGGCGTTGAAAGCTCAGGATCTGACGAGGCAATCAGTTCGGCTCTTTCTTGAAAGTACGATCATGGATGCTATGCTGGAAGTCACGACTCGCTACTACGGTACATTGCTGGCTCGTGACCAGATTGAAGTTGAAGAGCAAAACATCGAGTTGCTTGAGGAAACGTTGGAAGATGCTCAGAATAAGCTCAAGGCTGGGTTCGTTTCCGATTTCGAAGTTCTACGAGCAGAAGTTTTGTTGGCCAATGCGAAACCCGCCTTGATTCGTCGTCGGAGCGCATTTCGTGTCGCCAACGATCAACTACGCCGAAGTATCGGATATGGAAACTATCGCCGTGATTCGAATAATCTGGAGAAGGTTCCCGAGTTATTGGGAGAGCTAAAATACGAACTGGTCGCCTACGACTTGGCGAATTGCCTTGATTTGGCCTTATCGAATCGCTCCGAGCTGGAACGACTTCGCCTGATTGAAGAAGCCCGAGATGCCGGTTTGGAAATTGCCCGCTCAGACTACCGTCCCAGTGTTGATTTGATTGGAAGCTACGGAAAACGTAAGAGCAATTTTTCTGAATCTTTCGATGACGGGCCCGAAGGATGGACCGTGGGCGTGGTGGCGACTTGGGACATCTTCGACGGTGCGGCTCGTAAAGGACGGGTGCGTCAAGCCCGCTCACAGCTGGAGCAATCTCGGATCGAGCGGGATTCTCTCCGCTTGGCGATCGAGGTTGAGGTGCGTCAGGCGATGTCAGAATTCCAAGAGGCGGAGGAATTGGTGAACGCCGCCGCCAAGGCAGTCGAGCAAGCCGAGGAAGCACTTCGTCTGGCCGATAGTCGCTACGAAGCGGGAGCGGTAAACCAGCTTGATGTGTTTGAAGCCCGGTATGCCTTAACTGAATCTCGGACGAATCGCCTTGAAGCTAACTACCGGCACATTGTTGCGGTCGCGAATCTCAAGCGTGCCATGGGTGAAGATAAAACCGTTCTCGACTCAAACTAGACCCCACACGTTAATCTGACAGGATTAGTGATCAAGAAATCGGTACCTTTCTCGTCTGCATCCCTTCTATCAGTTGGATGGATTCAGACCTTGGATAACATTTGGATGGGTCTTCTGGAGACTCCCTAACACATTTCAGTGGCAGGCTCCCGTTCTACTATTTTGAAGAAAAGAATGCGATCAAGAAAGTCGGTACCGCTTTCTCTCGAGATTATTGATGAGCGAACGATCAGCGATGAGCCTACTTGGGCTCATTTGGCGAAATCAGGCGACCAGTTGTTTGTACGATCATTGAAGGGACTTACTGCTTATCAATGGCTTGATAATTAGATTCGTTCAGATTGGTGTGCCCTCAACGCTTTCCTGGCAGCTCGATCTACGAATGTGAAGATTTTGTCGTTAGTATCTTTCTCTGAATTTCGTTTATGACCCTTAACCTTCACTAGCTGGTAATCGAACCGGTCCATCCCTTTGAAGAATTCACGATAAAGTTCGTGATTTCGGAGTGGTGAGCCCTTTTTAGATTTGAATTTGTTCTCTTCAAGAGCCGATCGCCGCGCTGGCAGTTGGACTAAGTTCTGAGAGTCCGTATACACTATTAAACTACCTCCAGAGGCTCTAATCTGGCTCAATGCCCAAAGTAGATTTTGCAGCTCGAGTTTGGTTGAGGATGTGAAATCGAACTGTTTGACCTCGACCCCATTTTGGTAGTCTGCAGTGGGAGCGGAGGCATCGATAAGCAAATAGGCTCCGAAACCGGTTTTCGATTTCGTGTCCACACTGCCATCAATATAGAGTGTCCATTCGTTCATCCTCAATCTTGTTGCGCCATTGAACCTGTGGAGGCAACTTATTCGCAACTGGAATTTCTACAGAAGAGCTTTGATAGCGTGATGGGAATGATGAGGATTTTGGGAAGAATGATATCGTAGTGCAACGCGTGGGCTCGGGAGTAATCGTCGGAAATCGATATTTTTTGTATGCCCGCAACTGTCTTCTCTCCCGTCGGTTGCTGGAACGGGGCGTACGCTACGTCAATTTGTACTGCACCTCCCGAGCTAGCGGAGTGGACGGTTTGTTGAACTGTGACGCTCATAAAACGCTCAAGGACGACTACCAGCGTCACATGCCGGTGTTCGATCAGCCGACGGCGGCCCTGTTGACGGATCTCAAACAACGCGGACTAATGGAGGACACGCTCGTTCTTTGGACGACTGAGTTTGGTCGTATGCCAACACGACAAAACGGTACGGTCGGCCGCGATCACAATCCGGATGGGTTCACGCTTTGGATGATGGGTGGCGGCGTAAAAGGTGGAACCAGTTATGGGGCGACCGATGACTTTGGGCGGCGAGCGGAAGTGAATCCGACTTCGATTTGGGAGTTCTATTCAACAGTTCTGCATATTCTGGGCCTCGACTACAATAAGTTGTCATGGTATCATAACGGCCTTGATCGGCGGCTAACCGATGTGCATGGACATAAGATTAAGGATGTTTCGGCGCGATTTACGGGAACTTAGTGCGGTCAATGGCAACTTATGTATTGATTCGTCTGTTTGAAAATTCGTATTACAAAATACAGTGTGATGCGACGCTGTGATAAAAAAGATAAAAGTAATCGCGGTTTAAAGCCGCTCCTACAAGAAACCCGTTCAACTTTTTGATGAAAAACGTATTCTATGTCTCGCTGGTCTTAATCGTTACGCCACTCTTGAGCGGCTGCTATAGCACATCGGAAATTTTGAGCGAAGCGGACTACGGTTCAAGAGCAACGACTTCGGGAAAGAAGACCGTTGCGGATTTATCGATCCCCTCGTCGACTTACGTGTTTGGCTGGGGAAGTCTTCCCGTTGGACTGGCTAGTCCGCGAGGGGGGACGACGCAAGGAACACCTGTAGAACTCGCACTCGCTAGGAAACTGCCCTTGGTTGAAATTGCTGCCGCAGCGAGTTCATTCGAAAAGGATAGAGCAGCCATTTTGTCACTAGCAGGCGACTACAAGACCAGTTTTCATTTTATGGAAACGTTGGGTCTTTATCCGGAGCACGAACCCACGCGGCCCTATCATTCTTGGGCTACAGAGGAAATTCGCGTTTTGGAGGATAGGAGGGATTTCATTAGTCTGCAGCACACACTGGTCATGCATTTCGAGATGGACGATGGCTCCATCATGGCACCGATGGTGATGAAACATTGGAGACAAGACTGGACGTACGAAGATACGGATCTCCACACATTCAGAGGAAGTGCATCATGGAGCCGTGAAAGCCGAGAACCGGAATCGGTCTCCGGCGGATGGTCGCAAGCGGTTTGGCAGGTGGACGATTCTCCCCGCTACGAAGTAATCGGACGATGGACACACGATGGGAATCGATCGATTTGGACGGGTGAAAATTCATGGCGACCCCTGCCGCGACGCGAATATTCGGTTCGGGACGACTATGATGTGATGGAAGGCTTTCATCGTATTGTCATTGTACCGACGGGCTGGATTCATGAGCAAAATAACTGGAAGCGGGTCGCTGGGGACGCTTCGGAGGCACCGGAATACCGGGGACACGAATTAGGAATCGATCGATACGAGCGAATCGTTAGCCCTAGCCTGGATCGCTCGGATAGCTATTGGGAAAAAACAGGCCCCTATTGGCGCGAGGTTCGGGAAGCGTGGAAAGCCGTTTATGAAAAATGGGACCACTTCTCGCTGAAAAGTAAGGTCGAGAATCGCAGTCAATTTGAATACCATTTTGAATACGCAGCCAAGCTGGAAGGGGGCGAGCCCTACGATCCTGCCAAGGGGGCGGCGTTTGCGCGGGAGACGATTGAATCCTTTCTCACAGAAGCGAAAGAGAAGGCACAGTATTAGCTCGATTTTCGATCCCAGGAGTCCTTTTTCCAATACGATGCGGGAAATACCTCTATGGGGCTTGTTTTACAGATTGCCAATGAGGTGACCTCAATGGATCGTCACACTAGTAATTCCGCCTGACTTTAGTCTGTCTAGAAATTCAATAACGTGATGAATCGAGCTATTTTTTATCTTAGCCTAACGCTTACTTTTTCGGCCTGCCTGTGGGGTGCGGACAAGCCGAATATTGTCTTCTTTTTTGCGGATGATCAAACGACTGATACCTTGGGTTGCTACGGGAACGACATCATTCAAACCCCGAATATCGACTCGCTCGCGGAGCAGGGTACTCTTTTCAGGAATGCCTTTGTGAGCCAGTCGATTTGCTGGGTTAGCCGCACGACGATTCTAACGGGATTGACAGGTCGCAGTTATGGAGAACCGGGAAATCCAGATTTAGCCCGAGCCAGTGCGGTTGAAACTTTGGTATCAGATATCCTTCGAGAAGAAGGTTATCGCACAGGGTACTTTGGCAAGTGGCACGCGAAGATGCCGAAAGGCTACAAGCCCGAGGATCATTTCGACGAAATGGAGATCATTTTCCGAAATCCATTTTACAAGAAGATGTCTGATGGAAGCCTTCGGCATGAAACGGAGGTAATCGTTGATCGTGGTATCGAATTCATCAAGCGCCAGCCAAAGGACCAGCCTTTCGCTTTGAACCTCTGGTTTAGTGCGGCCCATGCGGAAGACAGTGACCGCCGCCCAGGCATCGGGCAGTTCCCTTGGCCGCGAGCAATGGACGGAGCGTATGATGATGTTGAATTCAAAGCGCCTCGGTTAAGTGATCCGGCCATATTCGAAGCTCAGCCGGATTTTCTCAAAACGACAATTAATCGAGAGCGTTATTTCTGGAGATGGAACACACCGGAAAAGTACGAGTTGAACATGCGTGCCTACTACCGGATGATTAGTGGAATCGACGGGGCACTGGGGCGTTTCATGGAAGCTCTTGAGGAAGCCGGTTTGGCGGACAATACGATCATCGTGTATTCCGCGGATAATGGATACCATATGGGTAATAGAGGATTCGCTGGTAAATGGTCGCATTACGAAGAGTCGCTGCGAGTGCCTTTGATCATATTTGATCCGCGTGTATCCCAAAAACAGAAAGGCCAGGTGACGGATTCACTGGCTCTTAATTTAGACTTTCCCTCAACCTTTCTCGATTGGGCGGGAGCGGAGATTCCCGATCGATATCAGGGGAGAAGTCTCAAGCCGATCGTGTCAAAGGGAACGCCCAAAGACTGGCGCAAGGAAACGTTCCATGAGCACTTTGCGGTAAGGCAGAGGGTTCCGGCGTTCGAAGGAATCCGCAACGAGCAATTTAAGTACGCGCGGTACTTTGATCACGGAAATTACGAATTTCTGCACGACCTGAAAAACGATCCCGATGAGCTCGTAAACCTAGTGAGCCACCCCGAATACGCGGATATCTTGAAAACCATGCGCCAACGTACCGATAGGCGCGTGGAAGAGTTGGGTGGTCCTCTCGTCGCCCCGGCTAGCAAATTCACCTACTCGACGCCACCCTATCCCTATGCCTCAGCCGCCGTTACGAATAAGCCGGGAGGAGATGGCTACCAAAATCTCCTCGAGGGCTCGATAGGTAGGAATTGGACAGGTAATCTGGAGTACTGGTCTCTAGATAATGGCATTCTCAAGGGGACGACCGATGGGAGTCTGAAAGCAAACAGCTTTCTCAGCTGGAAGGGATCGACGGTTCGCAATTTCGACCTAAAGGTGAAGGTGAGAGTCAGTAAGGGGGGCAACAGTGGGATTCAGTATCGCGGTCAGTCGCGCCCCTATTTAGGGTTGGATGTTGTATCCGGATATCAATGCGATGTGGTTGCAAATATTTCGAAGTATAATGGAATGCTCTATGAAGAGAAGGGGCGTCGTATCCTTTCGCACACGGGCGAGAAAGTGATTGTTGATGAAGGGGGGCGGCCATGGGTTACGGAAATGATGCCCGTGAAGGAATTTCCTCCCAGCGAATGGCACGAGTACCGGGTTCGAGTGATTGGAAATCACCACCAACATTGGATCAATGGTCACAAGACTGCAGACTTGCTAGACTTTGATGTTGCGGGACGTTCGCTCGATGGTGTGCTTGCTGTGCAAGTGCATGTGGGTCCGGCAATGACCATCGAATACAAGGATTTCAAAATTAAGCATTTGCCTGACAATTTGCCATTGAAGTCTGCGAAGAATCATCCCATTCCAGCGACCGCTCATGGAGTACGTCCGCAAGGAAAGCTGCCCCCCGACTGGAAAGCACCGATATATGGCGAGCTTTAGTTTGAAGAGCGACGCAATCCGAATTGAGAACTGAATTAACCATTTATGAGCACACGATTTTTTATCTCTTTGCTATCAATCATTAGCCTTACTTTTATCTCTGTGCTATCGATCATTAGCCTTACTTCCCCGTCGCAATCCTCTTATGGAAAGCTGGACGAGTGGCCAAAGTACCGGGGACCGGCTGAGCAAGGTGTCTCGGAGGCAGTGAATGTTCCTATCGAGTGGTCAACTGAGAAAAATATTGTATGGAAAAGCGAAATACCGGGAAGAGGATGGTCATCCCCATTGTTGATTGACGGTAAGATCGTACTCACAACGGCAATGGAGGAAACGGTTAATGACTTGCATGATCTGAAGGTACTGCAAGTGGATGCAAAAACCGGTCAAATCCTTTGGTTAAAGACAGTATTGCACGCCACCATAGAAGAGGGTCAGGATCGACATCCTAAAAACAGTTTGGCCAGTCCTACTCCAGCGATAGAGGATGGGGTGATATATGCTCATTTTGGCCATATGGGGACCGTAGCTCTCGATTTTGATACGGGAGAAACATTTTGGAAACAGAAAATTTCCTACACCGCTAAAAACGGAGCAGGGGGCAGCCCTGTAGTGGTAGACGACCTACTTGTCTTTACGACAGACAGCTTTGAGGAACCGGTGGTAACGGCTCTTTACAAAGAAACGGGCAAGATTGCGTGGCGCACAACGCGAAGCCATCAGGTTAAGAACAATTTTTCACATGGCACGCCATTGGTGATTGAGAATGGTGGTCGTACCGAAATTATAAGCCCAGGCAGTGGAATGGTGGGTGCCTATCGTCCGGAAGACGGAAAGGAAACCTGGCTCGTACGTTACCCGATGGGATTCTCGATGTCGACCCGCCCCATATACGTCGATGGCGTTCTCTACATGGGTACCGGTTTTTCGCGCCCCAGCTTCTATGCCATTCGAGTCGATGGAGCAACGGGCGACTTAACCGATACCCACGTGAAATGGATGTACCACAAAAGCATGCCTAAGACGCCATCCCCAAATTTCGTCAACGGTAACGTGATTACTCTAGAGGATGACGGTCGGCTTCAGAGTCTCGACGCAGAGACGGGTGAGTTGCGGTGGATGGAGCCGCTTAGAGGCAAGTTTTCCGCTTCGCCGGTTCAAGTGGGCGATCTTCTATATATTGTCAGCGAAGAGGGGCTTTGCTTGGTTATTCGTGTGCGGGATGATGGCTGTGCGATAATTTCTGAAATGGAAATGGGAGAAGAGACACTGGCCTCACCGGCGGTCGTGGATAACACGATCTATCTCCGGACAAGGCACCATTTGTGGAAGATTTCTGGGGACAGCTAGTCGGTTTGGCTATGGAACTTTAATTTTTGCTAGATTACCGTCCCGACTTCTTCACCGATATAACGATACGGTTGTCTTCGATGAATGTTTGCATACTGTTAAATTCGACTAGTTACACTAGCTCAACTAATGGGCGATTTGATGTGTGTTGCTGGAATAGCGAAAGAAACGTTCCGTTTTGTCAGGAAACCGCTAAAGGGCTTTAAGCTCCTGTTGTCCAGTTGCGACTTTTTTTAGTGCCGCGATGCGAGCAAGGCGTCCACTGGGTCCGAGATATCCGCGATAGGTAACGTGGTCAAAAAGTGCACATTAAGCATCTCCGCTCTCAGAGCCTCCAACCTATCGGGTAATGGCAGAGGACTTGATTATCATAAGGTCTCAGTGAACAGAGCACCCACCCCGAAGGGTCTAAAAGTCTTAAGAGAGTGCCACAATCGAGCTCATCAACATAACGGAAATCGCGGGGAGCGATTTCTTCACGGGGTCCCTTACCTTCAGGTGCATGAGGAAAGCGAAAATCATTAGTGCTGCGAGTCCGAGTGCAGCTGGCCGGATCAGAGGTGTGATCCATATCCCTGTAATTAGTGTCAGAGCGAGAACGATCTTCAGTCCTCCAACGATATACATTATGGAAGGTGATAGTCCGTAGGCGTCGAACTCTTCCCTCATATTGCGGGAGCTTCCACCTCGGTAAGGTGTGGGTCTCCCGAATCGAATAAGCCAAACATTCAGTATTCCCAAAGCACAGGCTAGTTGAAGCACAACTTTAATAGTTTCCATAAGAATTAAGAGTATTGTGGTTTCTGAAGTCAGGGCCAGCGAATTTATTTGTATCGGAGAATAGTTTCTTCTCCGAGGACCAGATTGATTCCTGTTCAACCCGATCGAGTTTTTTCAAAGAGAAGCAAGCGTTGTGGTATCCGACTTCAGGGTTAATCGGCTAAAAAGCTGTCCAACATCCAAATGTGCTTTTCGTGAATTTGAATGCGTGTGATCATTGGGTCTTCGGTCTTATTATCTCCGTTTTTCCCTGCAAGATCTTAGTTTTTTCGGCACTGTTATACAAAATTTAGAACGAAGAGGTGGACGGTGGGTGGTCAATCAGGAATCAATTATGCGTACTTTATGAACAACTTCTAGAGACGGATTAATGGTATAGGATCTAGCGATAAGAGGATTAATCGGGCCCAGGAAGAAGGCCGGTTGATGGGTAGTCTGCCTAATCTGGTGTTCTTACGGAGCGCCTATCGTCCAAAAATACGTTCCTTGTTTATAGCATCTAGGACCTCTTTGGATAGCTCAAATCCTGGATCCCGACTGGTCCTGTTGAGATTTTTGCTTATTATGATTTAGGCAAGCTATCCAGATTGAGGTCTACCGATAGTTTGCATTGCAATACTTATGCAAGAATTCCGTCGATGATGTGACCATGTACATCGGTGAGGCGGAAGTCACGTCCCTGGAAACGGTAGGAAAGCCGTTTGTGATCGATGCCCAGTAGATGAAGCATGGTTGCGTGAAGGTCGTGAACTGCGGTCGGATTTTCTTCAGCAGCGTATCCAAATTCGTCTGTAGATCCGTAGACCGTACCTCCCTTAATCCCGCCTCCAGCCAGGAAAATTGAGAAGCCTTTGATGTGGTGGTCGCGGCCATCACCTGCGGCTCCTTGACTCATGGGAGTTCGCCCAAACTCACCTCCCCAAATGATGAGGGTATCGTCGAGCATCCCGCGCATTTTAAGATCCTTAATCAGCGCGGCTGTTGGCTGGTCGGTTAATCCGGAAGTCGTTTTGAAATTCTTTTCTAAGGAACCGTGGTGGTCCCAGCCTCGGTGATACAATTGAATAAATCGTACTCCCCGCTCAGCTAAGCGTCGCGCCATGAGACAATTGGATGCGTACGATCCATCACCCGGTGTACAGCCGTAGAGATCCAGTACGTTTTTCGGCTCCTTCGAGAAGTCGGCTAAGTCGGGAACCGACGATTGCATTTGGAAGGCGAGTTCATACTGGGCAATACGGGTTGCGATTTCCGGGTCATGCCGATTGGAGGCGAGATGGTTATTCAGAGAGTTGATAGTCTCAACGAGATCACCTTGAGAGCCTCGGCTGATTCCGTCAGGATTCCCTACGTAGTAAACGGGGTCTCCCTCGGACCGCAGTTCAACTCCTTGATGCTTGCTAGGAAGGAATCCGTTGTTCCACTGACGGGCGGAAATCGGCTGTCCTTGGCCTCCTCCTTGGGATGTGAGGACAACGTATCCGGGAAGGTCGTTCGAAAGGCTCCCGAGTCCGTAATGCGTCCAAGCTCCCATACTGGGGCGACCGGGTATAATCGATCCGGTATTCATGAAAGTATGTGCAGGATCGTGATTTATTTGTTCCGTAAACATGGACCGAACCACTGCGATCTCGTCTGCCAGGGAAGCGATGTGTGGGAAGCGATCAGTGATTTCCATACCACTTTTCCCGTGGCGGGCAAAGGGGAAAGTGGGACCCTTTACCTTTAGCTCCTTGTCTTGTAATTGTGCGATTTGCTCGCCGGCGGTAAAGGATTCGGGCATCGCCTGACCATGGTGAGTCTCCAATGCTAGCTTGTAGTCAAAGGTTTCTAGGTGGGACGGTCCACCTGCCATGCACAGATGGATGATGCGCTTTACTTTGGCAGGATGGTGGAGACCGTCTTGGTAGGGAGTTTCGCCAGAAAGCAGATCGCCCAAGGCCAAAGTTCCAAGGCTAGAGAGCGATTTCTTAAGAAAAGATCGGCGATTGATTTCCGTTATGTAATTAGAAAGCGACGACATCTTTAATGATTGAATTTTGATTTGTGGGGCACTAATTAAAAATAGCTAAAGGCCAAGAGCTGATAGTTAATACCGAGTTATCGTTTCGTGAAGATTTAGAATCGCTCGACTCATGCTCGTTAAGGCGGCGAGTTCTACAGGTGGATGATTGGGATCCGGGGTTTTTAGTCCGATGCTGAGAAAAGCGTCAGTTTGGTTTTCTTTATTCTCGAAGCGTTTTCGTTCGCGGTTGATGAATGCTTTGAGCGTTTTTCGCTCTTTGGCTGTGGGTCTTCGCGCGAGTGCGTGCTGGTAGGCAGTCTCGATTCGAGCCTGATCGCTCTTCTCCTTCATAAGAATTTCTGCCAACGCTTTGGCTGCTTCTACTTGTGTGGGGTCATTGAGGAGATTGAGCGCTTGAATGGGGGTGTTGGACAGATCTCGCTTTACGATGCATTCATCGCGACCACCCGCGTCGAAAGCAGTCAACATAGGATGGAGAAATGTGCGCTGCCAATGGATGTAGACTCCACGACGGTACTGGTTTTGGTCCGTGTCATGAGCGTACTGTCGTATGGGAAAATTCAGGTTTCGATAGTGACCTTGAGGCTGGTAGGGCCGCGCGCTTGAACCACCCATTTTGGTGTTGAGAAGGCCACTGATCTTCAGGGAATTGTCCCTTATGATCTCTGCGGACAGTCGAATGGGGCTTTGGCGTGCAAGGAAACGGTTGTAAGGATCGATCTCATACAGTTTTTCGGAAACGTCGCTCGATTGGCGGTAGGTTGCAGAGCTTACAATCTCGCGGACTAGGTGTTTAATATCCCAACCGGAGTCGACAAACTCTGCTGCAAGCCAGTCTAGCAACTCAGGATAGGGCGGATACTCTCCTTGCAATCCGAGGTCCTCAGGTGCGTTCGATAGAGGGGTGCCAAAGTACATCGCCCATACTCGATTGACAAAGGTTCGAGCGGTTAGGGGATTCTGAGGATTCACAATCCAATGGGCGAGATCGAGTCGGCTGAGTCTTTGAGAATCACTGGATTCAATCGCATTGGGCAAAAAGGAGGGACTTGCGGGCAACACCGTTTCTCCGCTTTCATCCATCCAATTACCCCGAGGGAGAACTTTCACCTCTCGCGGTTGGGCGCTAACGGTGAGAGGAGTGTAGCGGTTGCCGTAAAGCTCGTTCTTGAGTCCATCAATTTCTTCACGTTGCTTAGCGAAAGTATTCGAATGATGGATAAAAAACTCCCGCTTCAGCTGAGCTTGGGCTTCGATATCTGCGTGGTTGTCTAGAATCGCGGCTAGGGATTTCTGGCCTGGCTTGCTCAAAACACCAAATTGCGAACCTTGGCGAAGGGTTCGGATGCGGAAATTACGAAAGCCTCCGGCAGTCCCCTTGAGGGGGAGAATGGAGACGAGCTTTGCGGTATCGGGCAGATCGAGCGTATCCCTCCTTAGACTAATCGGATGCCAAACGCCCTTGTAGAGCAGAGGGGTTGCTTTGACAACGGGCGTGTTTGACTGGTTGTCCAGCTCCCCTTCGAAATTATCGCCGAGATGATAGGCTTTCTTAAGCATCTGACCGTTAAGTTCATACCTTATCTCAATGCCAAGCGGCCCGCTATAAAGTGCAATTCGGGCATCAAATTCAATGGATGCCAGTTTTTCCAATCCGTAGGGATAAGAAAGGATGTCGATTGATTCGGCTTTTGTCGTCTTGTGATGGGCGTTGGTATAGGCAAATTTAGTATCCAATGGGGTGTTGTCCTCTGCAAGCGAGCTCTGAAGTTGAAACCATTGTTCGTACTCCGAGATGGCCTCTGGCGAGCCGGTGGCCATGAATTGCTCTTTCCCTGCGATCGCCTTCTTTAACGCTTCTGGATTCTCGTGAAATACATAGTTGGGTACACTTACTTCAGGCCCAAACCAGCCCTCGTGTTTCGTTGGACCTCCGAGGTATTTGGATACATCTTCTTGGTAGGAGCCATCTCCGGTGTATGCGCCTTTCTCCAATATATCCGCGAAAAAGGCGGCCATGCTGTAGAAATCCTTGGTGGTGAACGGGTCGAACTTGTGGTCATGGCATTCCGCGCAGGCCATGGTTGAGCCGAGCCAAGTAGTGGCGGTAGTGCGGACCCGTTCGGACTGGTATTTTTTGACGTACTCCTTGTCCTGAATCCCTCCCTCCCGGCTAATTTGATTGAGGCGATTGTAGCTGGCGGCTACCAGTTGTTCAATTGTTGGATTGGGAAGAAGGTCTCCGGCTAGTTGCTCTCGGGTAAATTGGTCGTAGGGCTTATTCTCGTTGAAGGATTTGATCACATAGTCGCGAAAGGGAGTTGCGTCGCGCTCCTGGTCGCCGTGGTAGCCTACTGTGTCGGCATATCGAACCGCGTCGAGCCAGTGAATCGCCATTTTTTCTCCGTAGTGCTTGGATTCGAGGAGCCGGTCAACGAGTCGCTCGTAAGCGTCGGGTCGCTGGTCGTTCACAAACGCCTTTACCTCTTCGGCCGATGGAGGAAGGCCGATGAGGTCGAGGGAGACTCGGCGGATCAGGGTTTCTTTGCGGGCCTCCGATGATGGTTTTAAACGCTTCTCTTTCAGCCGCTGGGACACGATTTCATCGATTCCGTTTTGCGTGGGACGTTTGACGGGATTGTAGGACCAGTGGCTTTCGTAGACAGCCCCTTCTGCAATCCAGCGCTTTAGAAGAAATTTCTCGGTTTCCGTAAGCGACTTATTTGACTTTGGTTCCGGCATGACCTCTTTAGGGTTATCGCTGAATATCCGATGGAGCAGCTCACCGTCCTCTGTGTTTCCGGGGACAAAGGCGAATGCCTCGATGGCATCCTCGCGTATGTCGAGACGCAGATCACCCTCGCGCTTCTCTTTATCAGGACCGTGGCAGAAGAAGCAATTGTTCGAGAGTATGGGTCTAATGTGCCGGTTGAATTCGATGTCCTTGATCTGATCTACTGCGGCTCGTGCGTCTTTTGAGGAATCGGATGATTCAGCTATGGGAAGGAGTGCTAAGGCACTCAAAATTGAAATTATGGAAGCTAAGTAAGATCGGGGCATAGTCGTCCTGCATTCTACAGTCTTTGCTCAAGGGCAAGGTGACCCGCATTATTTGAGAATTTGGAAGAGGCAGTCAAACTATTCAGAGGTAAGAGGGAGTAAGATTGGCGAAACCTACCACCCCAGAGCCCTTACTCTAAGTCTGTCGTTCGAAGGGACGGGTTGTTTCAGTGGGCAAGTGTGACGAGCTTACTAGATTGTTTCCATGCTCGATGTGTCACCTCAGCAGAGAAGCGATTTGAGTTCAGACGCAAACCATTGGTAACGAGCAACTAGAGTTCAGACTTCGCTTGGCACCGCTTTTGCAACGAACAAATTTCCTTAATTGAACCCTAAAGAAAAGATATATAACCATGGTTTGGCTAAAACGTGACTATCGATTTGGCCATACTTTCAATCATATGGATCGCCCCTTCTGGGACAGCGATTTTTGGCCGGCAATGATTCCCCGTTCGATTAATGGGAACAGTTACCCAGTTGATTTTTATGGAAACGAAGAGAACTATTTTTTCGTCGCCGAGCTTCCGAGGATCAATATGGAGGACTTGGAGCTGAAGCTAAAGAACGCCGTCCTTTCTAAAAACTTTACGAGGAAGGAAAAGGGAGAGTTTTAAGAAATTTCCTATGACCCACGCGATAACCGTCTGCAGGAATGGGGATTCATCTCAGGAAGATGAAAAAAGCAAAAGCAATTTACTTGATGGAAGGGAATCGAATCGCGAACCCAAGTGAAGAATATAATTTCGCAGTTGGCATGTTGTTGGTTTCCAAGGAGAGGGAGGATGGAATGCACCACCGGAAACGTTTAATCCGGTTCCAGGGTGACCTTAACTGAAATCGTGTGTTCCCCTCCTTCCGCAACAGTACTGCTGGGCTGTCTGTTTTCTTTCGAAGATCCTAGTTCGGTTTCGGTTCCTTTGCCCGTTTTTGAAGAGAAACGAAAGGGGAGCAAATTATCTAAAATGTCTAATTGCGTTCCAGTGCAATTTTGGACTATGGGTAGTCGTATGTATTTGGACTCAAACCTATGAAGATTTTAAGTCTACCTATTATTTGTCTGTTCCTGTTCTGTCTTCTGCCGTTTTGGGGACGAGCCAATTCAGAATCTGACAAATTGGCTTTTGAAAGGGTAAACAACTTTCGCTGGAACGAGGTTTTTGTTGATCCGGGTACTGGAAACTGGAGAGACCAGTGGTTCCTCGATGGTGAGGTTGGCCAAGTCGCTAATGGAGCGGAGGGCATGAAGCTCACAGCAGGGCCAGAATTCAAAAACGATGCGCATCACATGGTTCTTTGGACGAAGGAGTCTTTCGAGGGAGACCTGAAGATCGAGTATGACTATACCCGATTGGATGCGGAAACCAGGTGTGTTAACATTCTATATATCCAAGCAACTGGGAGTGGTTTAGGTCCGTACTCTAAAGACATTACGGAATGGAATGAGTTACGCCGTATTCCTGCAATGCGGATGTACTTTAACCATATGAACACGTACCATATTAGTTACGCGGCGTTTCCAAACAATGAAGACACGGCGAGCTATATTCGAGCAAGGCGATACAAGGCGGACGAGTCAGGTCTCTCAGGATCGGATCTTAAACCGGACTACTTCCCAGTAGGGCTTTTCGAAATGGGTGTGCCCCATAAGATCACAGTGATTAAGCGGGCTCGGGAGCTCAATATTCGGGTAGAAAATTCGAACCAAGTCTACTATTGCCGCATGACAAATACGGATGCTCAGGAAATCGTGGAGGGTCGCATCGGATTGCGACACATGTACACGCGCTCCTCGCTTTATAGGAACTTTCGTGTATTCAGTTTGATGTAGTTAAGGATTTGAGCTCACGTATGTAGTGCCAAAGCCAGAAATACATGAAGAAACTAGTATTTCTAATATTCGCTTTTGCGGGACAAGCGTGCATCGCTCAGAACGACGTTTTGCTTTCGAAGGCGGAAGACTCTCTCAGAAGAGGGGTATCTTTTTTTCATTCGATCAATATCCATGGCGGCTATGTGTATTACGTCACCACAGACCTTTCACTACGATGGGGTGAAGTGCCAACCGGTGCCAACACGATTGAAGTGCAGCCACCTGGAACACCGGCCGTGGGGCAATCGTTTCTAGCAGCGTATCGATCAACTAGCGACGAAGAAGCTTTGGCGGCTGCCAAAGGTGCAGCCTATGCCCTGATTAGCGGGCAAAACTATCTGGGTGGATGGGAGCATACCATCAACTTTGCAGGTCCGAAGCGGAATACCGTTAGCTTCGATGACGATCAATCCCAGTCAGCGATCAGTTTTCTTATGGCCATAGATCAAGAGATTGAGGATGAGCTGATTTCAGAGGGAGTAAGGCGAGCGCTGGATATGATGCGGATGAGTCAGCTGGATAACGGGGGATGGCCGCACAAGTACCCGGGGCAGGGCAACTACCATGACTATGCGACTTTCAATGATGAGGGGATAAACGACTGCATTCGAGTAATGATCGAAGCCTATCATTTCTACAAGGATGAGCGTATTGAAGCGAGTCTCCGAAAGGCGGCTCGTTTTCTTATGATTTCCCAGCTTCCGCCGCCGCAGCCTGGCTGGGCCCAGCAATACAATGAGTTTCTCCAGCCGGCTTGGGCTCGGACCTTTGAGCCGCCCTCGGTCTGTCCTTCGGTGACGGTCAATAACATCAATTCGCTCATCGATCTCCACTTGGCCTTGGATCATGATGCCTATCTAGATCCGATACCCGATTCCTTGAGGTGGCTCCAGGAAATCCGTTTGGAGAACGGAAAGTGGGCCCGTTTCGTTGAATTGGGAACGGGCAAGGCTTTGTACTACGATCGTGGTCGTATCCGTGTGGATACGCTCGATCAGCTGCATCCCGAACGGAGAACCGGGTACGCTTATGAAACAGACCTGATGGAACGACTGAGCTCGATTCAGAAGCGCTTCGAGAAAGTGTCGGGTCTAGGGGGAGGGGAATTCAATGCTGACGATGAACTCGTCTCGGAAGAACGAATCGTTTCCTTATCCAGAAAAGTGGAGGCTATCATCGCCTCACAAGAAGCGTCGGGTGCCTGGATTACGAAGAACGATCGGTTTAAAAAGAAAATGCAGTCAGGAGTTCGTTGGAATGGCCAGTACGAAGTGATGGATCGAATCAGCAGCGCCGTTTTTAATAAGAACGTTTCTGTATTGTGCGAATTCCTGGATATCTATAGGCAAAGGGAAAATCAATGATTCCGCTTAGAGAGTGTCACATAAATCGGACTAGGCGTCGCAGCACCCTTTTTCGCTTTTGGCACCGTTGCGCTCGATCGGGGCCTATGGGATTTTGCATTCATGAGCTCTGTAGAAAATGCGAAAATCTCCTTTCAAACCGTCCCTTAAGGGATGCGAAGCCCCGATAAAAAAATTCAATACATGAAAACAAGTCAATCACGCCGGCGTTTTATTCAATCAACAGGCACTGCTTTGGGCGCCATGACGCTTCCCGATCTAGTGGGCCGGTCAAGGACGACTGCTTCGCAGAAGAAATTCAATATTTTATACCTCTGCTCGGATCAACAGCATTGGCAGGCTCAAGGTTCCGTGGATCCCTTTTTCGATACACCGCATCAGGATGCTTTGTCGGAGGAGTCCACCGTATTCGAAAATGCGTTCTGTACGACCCCCCAATGTTCGCCCAGTCGTTCGTCTATGTTGACTGGCTTCTATCCGCACACCACCAAGATGATGAATAATAGTGGGGCTGCCGGAGGAGGCGATCTTGAGCTGCCCACCCTTGGAAACCATTTGCAAGCGGCTGGCTATCGGACGGCCTTATTTGGGAAATGGCATCTGGGCAATGATCCTGTGGGAAATTCAGGATGGGATGAGGAAACTAAAAAAGGTCCCGATCCTAAAACAACGGAACGTGGATTGAACTTTTTAGACAGGCATGCCAGCGATGATAAGCCTTTCGCGTTGTTTTTGATGTATCTTGATCCTCACGACATTTATCACTACAAGCCGGGACAGAGCGAAGTGCATACGCAAGACGTGGTCCTTTCGGAGTCATGGGAAAAGCAGGATTTCGATTCGGTGCCAAAAATCCAACGGGAGTTTATGGAGATCAACCAGGGTGAGTTCATCGTCGATGCGGATGAGGAAATTTGGAAGGGGTACCGTGACTTCTATCGTCAGAAAGTGAAGCTGTATGATGATCATGTGGGGCGAGTCATAGGGAAATTGAAGGAACTCGGGCTCTGGGAGAGCACTATTATAGTGAATACTTCAGATCATGGAGATATGGATACATTTCACCGCCTCGTTTTTAAGGGCCCTTTCATGTATGAGCATATGATGCGGATACCAATGTCGATTCGGGTTCCGGGAGTTTTGGGACCTAGAAAGCCGACCTACAATTGGGTTAATGTAGATACGGTTCCGACGCTCTTAGAGCTCGCGGGGGAGAAGGCTCCGAAATGCCATGGACAGTCGGCTGCATCCTTTTTGACGGGAGAGGGGAAGACCCCGGAGCGAGATTACGTAATTGGCCAGTACTACGGGAAGCAGACTTGGATTAATCCGATCCGAAGTATTCGAACCAAAGATTGGAAGTACAATCTTTACACGGATTGGGGCGAAGAGCTATACCATCTNCAGGAAGATCCAGAGGAAATTGAAAATCTTGCAACGCATCCGAAACACTCGAAGGCGAANGAACTTTTGNGCGNGCAGCTAGACGAGTGGATTAAAGAGCACGATGACCCTTTTTATTCCATGTCTACGACGCCACTAGATCCGGNNGAAGCGANGACTATTTTGAAAGGTTACGACCCAACCAAAGGGTCTTGAATCGGNGCTCTCNANTCTGCATTTAACTAAGCTTCACNAATCCTCATGAATCCCACCATTATCCAAATCGACCCGGTAGACAATGTGGCGATAGTCGCCAATGACGAGGGTCTTCCATCGGGGACTGTGATCGCTGGAGGGATCACGCTGAGGGAGTTTGTGCCTCAGGGGCATAAAGTAGCTCTGTCGTTCATTCAAAAGGACAGCCCTATTATCCGCTTTGGCGAAGTGATTGGCTGGGCCCTTGAAGACCGGCTAGAGGGATCGTGGCTCAATGAACGCAACATTCGTATGCCGGAGTCGCCCGGATTGGACGATTTGTCCTGGGGCGGCCGCGAACGGGAGACGCTGCCTCCTTTGGAAAGGTTGACCTTTGAGGGATATCGTAATGCGGATGGATCTGTCGGGACAAAAAACGTGCTGGGTATTGTGACCAGCGTGCAGTGTGTCACCGGGGTTGCGGATCATGTCGTCGCGAAGGCTAAGCGGGAATTGCTTCCGAAGTATCCGAATGTCGATGACATCGTAGCGATTACGCATGCCTTTGGCTGCGGGGTGGCCATCCAGGCTCCCGATGCGGCGATTCCGACTCGCACGCTTATGAATCTAGCGAAGAACCCGAATCTCGGAGGTGAAGTACTGGTTTTGGGGCTGGGGTGCGAGAAGCTCCAGCCCGCCAAGCTCGTTCGAGAAGGACATGACCAAAAGGATGATATGGTCTGCTTGCAGGAGGTTCAGGAGGAAGGGTTCGGGGGCATGGTAAATCGGCTCATGACGATGGTCGAAACCAGGCTCGCTAAACTGGACCAAAGGCGTCGGGAGACCTGTCCGGTCAGCGATTTGGTTGTGGGACTTCAGTGTGGAGGAAGCGATGCGTTTTCAGGAGTTACAGCCAATCCAGCAGTTGGCCACGCGACCGATTGCATCGTCCGGGCAGGAGGGACGGTATTGTTTTCCGAGGTCACGGAAGTAAGAGATGCCATCCATCTTCTCACGGCCCGGGCGTCGAATGAGGACGTTGCTGAGGCTTTGATTCGAGAAATGTCATGGTACGACAATTACCTGGAAAGAGGGAGTTCAGATCGGTCGGCTAATACCTCACCGGGAAATAAGATCGGCGGCCTTTCGAACATCGTTGAAAAAGCGCTCGGCTCTATAATCAAATCCGGAAGGAGTCCGATATCGGACGTTCTGGGACATGGTGAAAGGGTGAAGAAAAAGGGGCTGATTTTCGCCGCAACACCCGCAAGCGACTTCGTGTGTGGGACGCAACAATTAGCTTCGGGGATCGCTCTCCAGGTATTTACAACAGGGAGAGGAACTCCCTACAGTCTGGCGATGGCGCCGGTGATTAAAGTTTCAAGCCGGACGAGCTTGAGCCAGCGCTGGTTTGATTTGATCGACCTGGATGCCGGCACAATTGCGACAGGAGATGCGACAATCGAAGAAGTGGGGGAAGCCCTTTTCCACAAAATTCTCGATGTAGCTAGTGGAAGAGTGAAGACGGCCGCTGACACTTTAGGTTTGGCAAATGATATGGTCGTCTTCAATCCGGCTCCAATTACCTGAGGCACCATTGAATCAGGAAGAAACGAATGCGGCTGACTAGGGATAGTCAACCCTACCTTTTTGACCTGTAGGACACATTTTCAGAATTAGCTTTCGAAAAAGGCTTCAGCTCTGCCGTAGCCCAGGGTACGGTTGGACCCTGGGCTTAGATGCGCAGCTGACTGATAGCTTTCGATTCTATGGGTTTCGTGTCATTGCCCCATTCTCGTCGGACATAAGTTAATACTGAAGCAGTGTCGGAGTTACTCAGGATTAAAAGTGGTGGCATAATTGGATGCACATCCGGAGCCGCATACCTTTTGCCGCTGACCGTGATGGGACCGGTAAGTCCATGGAAAAGAACACGGGCGAGGGGCTCTGGATTACCCACGGCCCAATCGGAACCTGCTAGTGGAGGGGCCAGTAGTTTCATGCCTTGACAGCCACCGTCGTGACAGGCGACACAGGAAGTGAGGTATAACTGCCTTCCTATTGCTAAAAGGGCCTGTTCTTTGGGCGTTTGAGGACGAATGTCTGCTTAACCCGAATACGCAGGTTTGTGTCTTTTCGATTCCCTTGAGGCTGGACGTAGAATCGTCCTGTCATTTCTGTTTAGGGACCAAGGGGCTAGACAGTTTTAGATTAAAAAATTGGGATAGCCTATTTGGCAGCAGGCGATCTCCGAGTACCCATTATACTCATCCCTACAGTGTCGGCCTAGGGAGCTGTGCGGTGGAAATGCAATAGTTGGGACTCGGATACGTTAGGCTTACGCTGTAGGGCATCAGACTTAAACGAGTCGGTGCAGGAGCGGTCTTGCACCACGATCACTCCTGCAGACAATGGTATCATACATTGGATGTCGCGGTGTGAAACCGCTCTTATAATTAGTGAACAAGAGGTTGCAGTATAACAGACTGCAACTTGGGGTCTACACGTCGCAGATCTGTACGGCTGCTTCGAGTGACGCCAGTGGATTGGGACCGGCAGGAATAAACTCTTGGGCGACGTAGCCGTCGAAGCCAGTTTCCAGTATGGCCTCCATAATGGCGGGATAGTAGAGCTCTTGGGTCGTATCGATTTCGGCCCGTCCTGGAACACCGCCTGTATGGTAGTGAGAGTAGTACTCGTGGTTCTTGCGGATCGTAGCGATGACGTCGCCTTCCATGATCTGCATGTGGTAGATATCGTAAAGAAGCTTGAATGCGTCTGAGCCCACCGTGTCGCATAAGGCAACCCCCCAGCTGCTGAGGTCCGCCATGTAGTCCGCGTGGTTTACCTTGGAGTTGAGTAGCTCCATCACGACGGTGACGCCGTGTTTTTCCGCGATGGGGACGATCTGTTTGAGCCCCTTGGTGCAGTTGGCGAGACCTTGAATATCGCTCATGCCGTCCCGGTTTCCGGAAAAGCAAATGACTTGCTTGTATCCCGCAGCGCTGATCTGTGGACACACTTCTTCAAACCAAGCAATCAGGGTTTCGTGGTTTTCCTCGCGGTTTAAACCCTTCTTGATGCCCCCGGGAACTCCGGTGACTAAGGAGCAGCTCAGACCGTGTTTTTGAAGGGTGGGAAAGTCCTCAATGGCAATCAAGTCGACTGCGTTCAACCCCATTCCCTTGACCGCTTCGCAGAACGGGTCCAGCTCAATGCCTTTGTAGCACCATTTACAAACTGAGTGATTGATGTTTCCCTTGAGTTTACTGCCGTGATGGGCGGCGCTGGCCTGGCTGGTTATAGCTTGGGTTGCTGCGACGGCGGCGGCCCCTGTGGCTAAAGATTTGATAGCAGTTCTGCGTGGTATGGATTGGTTCATGAGTTCGGTTGGTGTTATATAATTTAAAGAAAGGCTAATAGTGTCGTCAGCTTTGTAAATGGCTCATTCGGGCTTTTGCAAGGTTAGTGGCAATTTTCGGGCTCCCATTATCGTATCTATTGGATGGGTGCTCGGAGATCGCCGGATGAAAGATTCAAGTAATGCGTAGCCCAGCCGTGCTGGGAAAGTAAAAGCAGCGTTCTTGCCGCTCAGAACTCAATGTAGTCCGGATGGGCTAAAATCGCTAGGATCGTCTTTTCCTCGGACATGGAATGAGTTGTCTAGAGCTCTTTGACGTGGATATTACGGAACTGTACGAGGCTGGAAGCTCCATTCCATTCCTGCTTAACCGAATCGTAGCCACCATGGTGTTGTAGGACGATAGGACCGCTCTCTGGAATGCCAGGCAGTTGAGCGTTGTCGAGGACCCGTTTCCCGTTCAGGTCCACTGTGAGTCTATCGCCCTTGAGGGTGACGTGAAAGGTATTCCATTTACCGACCGGATTGTCGGCGTTCACTTTGGGGGTGACGCCTGCTCGGATCACGGAGTCCTTTTGATTATTGCGATAGCCGTAGACTTCTCCGGATCCGATCGGCCAGGTCCAGATGTTGAGCTGAGCCTTGGAGGATCCACGAAGATAAATGCCGGAGTCAGCTCCCGGAGAAGGGGTTGTCACTTTTTCCCCATCTGAATCCAAAATATAACTACCGTCCGGAAGCACGGTGGGGGTGTTGTATATTCCTTCGGTTCGCTTGAGTCGCCACTCCGCGTGAAGCGTAAAGTCCTTGAGCTCTTTGCTGGACCAAATATTCTTATCACCTTCCATCTTAAGGATCGGCTCGCAGTCGATGACCCCGTCTTTGACGCTCCAAATCTCTTTGGCTCCCTCAATTTTGAATCCCCAACCGCTCAAGTCCTTGCCATTGAAAAGAGAGACCCAGCCTTCGGATTCCGGAAATGCCTCGTTATCGGAGGAAGTACAGCCGAGAATTAGTATTAGGGATAGGGAAGCGATACAGAGGAGTACCCTGTTGAGGATGATACTGCGGCTTTTTGATTGATGGGATATGTGTTTCATGATTCGTTTGACTAGTTAAATTTACTTCCAGGTTTCCAATAGAAAACGTATCCAATTGTTGCTTAAAACATTGGTGATGTCGGTTTCGCTGTAGCCGCGTTCGGTAAGAATTCCGGAAAGCTTCTGAATGTCGGAGATGGTATCCAGATCGATGGGACTTTGCTCGGTGCCAAAACCACCATCTAGATCGGTTCCTATGGCAGCGTGGAGGGAGTTCCCCGCTAGCTGGCAAATGTGGTCAATGTTGTCAGCCATGTGCTTGAGGGTAGGCTTGAGTTCCTCCGGTCTCGTCACTCGCTTTGTCCAGCCCGGAACGAGCATCCAGGCATCTAACACCGCACCGATAACCGCTCCGCGACTGACCAACTCGCGAATCTGTTCGTCGGTGAACTGGCGTTCGTTGGGCACGAGGGCACGGCAATTCGAATGGCTGGCCCAAACGCGGCCACTGAAGATATCCATTGCTTCCCAGAAGCTGGTATCGGAAAGATGGGTGGCGTCGAGTATGAGTTTGAGCCGTTCGATTTCTTTGATCAATTGGCGCCCTTTTTCGCCGAGGGGTCCGTCCGAGTCTGTTCCATAGGCATAGGTTCCCGGGCCGTAATGGGCGGGACCGATTGCGCGTAGGCCTTGCTTCCGGGACTGCTCCAGGTGATCAAAACTGAGAATAGAGTCGGCACCTTCCAGACTGAGGATGTAGCCAATAGGGGTTTTCTCTGAATCATTCTCCCAGGCGTCAATATGGGCGAGCAGTCCTTCGCGATCCGTGATTTGAACCATTTTTCCGGCTAACTCCATCGCTCGATACCAGGCGAGTTGCCCTTGCGTCTGAGCCCAGGCCTGCTCGCGGGAGTTCCAGCCGGGTAGAGGATTCCCCCGTTTGACATAGCGGGCGATTTGCGTTGCGACACAAAGGCCGACTCCGCCCTCGCGCATGGCGGGCAGCGATACAGTGCCGTTGCCCCGGTCGTTCTTGTCGTTCATGCCCTTTTCGGATCTACGAATGTCCGGAATCGGCCAGCGGAGGTCGCGATTCCATTCGAGAGCGTTCATGGCAAGGTCCAGGTGGGCGTCGAAGATCAGCATATCTAGCTAAATTTTTATTGGAGAGGGAAAGGAGATACTGCGGTTGAAACAGGATGCCGAAAACAATGGGGCTTATTGGTCCGAGGTCTATTGATTTCGTTCAATCGCGGTCTACATTTAAGGTCGTTCCCTCGCTTTCCAAGGATAGGCATCACTAGGAAAGCGTTTAAATCTTGAAAATAACCGAGCAAGCTTGGCTCAAATTGAATGTACCCCGGCGGGAGAATGACGACTTTTGTCCGAGTGTTTTCTGGTTTCAGCTGAACAAGGAAACGTTGTTATGAATGATGGTAGAAAATTTCTGAAATTTGGAATAGTCGCGAGTGCTGCGTGGTAAAGCTTTTAGGCGGGAGGATGCCCCCGGTACATCCGTCGTCTCTGCTCTCTCACTCTTGCAGTATCTGCATTGGATCCGTCGTGGGCGGAGCCGAACCACCGATCCCAGGGGGCGTCGACGGTTCCGTAGTTGCATTCAAAAAAACGGTGATGCAGTTGATGGTGGAAATCGGCCGTATCGACAACGGCAGTATCTTTGACCAGTAGCTTCTCGAATCCAGCATGGGAAAATGCCGGCCCCAAGCACCTGCTGTATAGATGCACGAGGAGAATGATGGGATGCGATGGTAGTACGAAATGAAACAGCACCGAAGAGATGTAGATAATGTGCTCTACCGGATGCATGGACATGCCGGACCATGGGCCGATTTGAATGTTGCGGTGGTGCAACCGATGGACCCGTCGATACAGTGGCGGCCAATGCAACAGACGATGGACTAAATAAAAATGCGACGACGTCAGAACGGGCAATGCCAGTAACCATGCTACAAATACAACAGGATGATCCGAAAAGGCGAAACTCGGAACCACGCCGTTCGCCAATGCCCAAAGATAAAGAACCTCACAGGCGGACCAGACGGTCACTCCGCTAGCTAGCGACCAAAACACGTTGTCCCAGACCTGGTTGCGGAACGAAAACTTGCCGCTCTTCTCCAATTGTTCACGGGCATCGTATTTGAGCCGCTTGCCTTGGGCCCGATAGGTAAACAAGTACAAATGCAAGCCACCGGCGATCACGGTCATTAGTAGCAAATTTCGGAGAAAAACGGGCAGGGCCCATTCGATCGACAACGATCGCATGGACGACAAATCCGGTAGAAAATATCGGTAGACAAGCCATGCTACGATAAGAAAAAGGACGTTCCGAGACAGGGTCACCCAACGTTTAGTCAGAGCTAGCACAAAGGCCCTCGGATTGGGCGGCCAGTCGAATAGGGGCGAAAAAACAACCGGGCTGCGATGGTTTCATGAATCTCGCCCTTTCCCTTGACCTTGAGTATCGCGGTTCGATTCCGTCATGGTTCTGTGTAATAACTAGTGGTGTCGGAAAGAATATCAATCTTTCTTAAATCATGCTACCGAGCGTAACCAGTTGAGGGTTTTCCTTGCCAGCGAACCTTGACCCCGTGCCGTGCATTGTTGAACCTGTGCAGCTTCTCGCGAATGTTTTACCCGATGAAAGACTTTTTGATAGCTCTAGGACTCCTCTACTCGTTCTTCGTCCCACTCGAGGCATCCGATCGGTACATCCCTTTCAATACACAGGAACCGGGCCGAGAGCCGCTGGCTCCTGAAGAAGCGGCTGCAGCGATGCAATTGCCGGAAGGATTCTCAGCTACCTTGTTCGCGGGTGAACCTGATGTCCGGCAACCGATTGCCATGAAGCTGGACGACCGAGGGCGGGTCTGGGTGGCCGAGTCTTATTCTTACAAGGAGTGGGAGATGAAGGGGGAGGATCGAATTCTAGTTTTCGAGGATTCCGACAATGATGGGAAGTTCGATTCGCGAAAGATCTTCTACGACAAGGCGACCCATTTGTCAGGTATGGTGGTGGGCTTTGGTGGAGTCTGGATATGCGATTCGCCCAATCTGGAGTTTATCCCGGATCGCGACGGTGACGACGTGCCTGATGGCCCTCCAGAGATCGTGTTGGACGGATTTTCGACATCAGCCAAACACAACTTTTTCAATGGTTTAACCTGGGGACTCGATGGATGGCTTTACGGCAGGCATGGTATCACGGCGGCGTCTTTGGTCGGAAAACCGGGTACTCCCGCTACAGAGCGGATTGATATCAGCTGCGGAATCTGGCGTCTCCATCCGGTTACCCACGAGTTGGAAATAGTGGCTCGTGGAACCACCAATCCCTGGGGTCTCGACTGGAATGATATGGGTGAGATGTTTATGACGGGCAACGTGAACGGTCACTTGTGGCATGTCATTCCCGGTGCTTACTATCCTCGAATGCACGGTCAAGGTTCGGCGGCACACGTTTATGATCGAATTCCTATGACCGCCGATCATTTGCATCACGAAGGCAAGTGGACGGATCGCAGGCAGTTCCGTGACAATGCGGAAGGACTTACCAACCTCTTGGGAGGCGGTCATTCGCATTGCGGAGCGATGATCTATCTGGGCGATAACTGGCCGGAGAAATACCGCGACACCCTCTTCCTAAGCAACACTCACGGTCGACGCATCAATAATGAGATTCTACAAAGGTCGGGCTCTGGATACGTGGCGACTCACGGCAATGATTTCATGATCGCCAATCACCCCTGGTATAAGGGAGTGACTCAAATCTACGGACCGGATGGCGGGGTCTATCTGTCTGATTGGACGGATTTCGGAGAATGCCACGACAACGATGGGGTTCATCGCACTAGCGGCCGTATTTACAAGGTGGTATACGGAGACGCGAACGATTCCGGTCCGTTCGATCTGGGGATGGGCTCCAATCGGGAGCTAGCCTCCTATCAGTTGCATCGCAATGACTATTATGTCCGTCATGCCCGCCGGCTCTTGCAGGAGCGTTTCCACGCTGGAATCGATATTGAAGATGCCCGAAGTGAACTGTTTCGCATGCTCGATTCGGGGGAACACGCCGTCGATCGGCAACTGCGATTTATGTGGGCCCTGCATAGTTCTGGTGGAGTGGGAGAAAAGCGACTCACCGCGTTGCTGAATCATGGCGATGAGCATGTTCGAAGTTGGGCGATACGGCTTATCGGAGAGGATGGGCATCCGACTAAGGATCAGTTTCGAAAGATCAATGATCTAGCGAGGGATGGAGTGTCTCGGTTGGTCCGCCTATACGTGGCCTCCACGTTTCCTCGCTTTTCAGAGGATCAGCAGTGGGCGTTGGCGGAAGAATTGGTAACGGATTTTGGATACGTATCCGACCAGAATTTACCGTATATGATTTGGTATGCCTTGCTTCCTCTCGTGGAATCGAATCCCGCCCGAGCACTTGGGCTTCTATCCAAGTGCTCGGATTCACAGGTCTACAAGAACATCGTGCGTCGCATTGCGTCTGACTTTGATTTGAATGCCGATTTGATGCCTCGGTTGGTGAAGGAAATAACCGCTACTCTGGATCGGGGCGACCAGTTGCAGGCACGAGCAGGGGTGAAAGGGATTGCAGAAGCTCTCAACGGTTTGAAGGGAATCGAGGCACCAGCGAACTGGGAATTGTTGGCGTCGTCATTAGATGCGGGCGTTCGTGCCATTGCCGCGGAACTGGAGGAGGTCTTTGATCAAAGCGTGCCCATGACGGAGCGGGACTGGATGAGTCTGTTGGAGAATCAGTCTCGTCGCAATCAGGCCATAGTTGAACTGGCCGCTTTCGACGATCCTGCAATAGCGGCTGCGATTTTGAGACCCTATCGCCGCTACCTAACTGATGACCGTCAAGCAACTATGGCCACTCTGAGTTCTAGAGTTCCCTTTGCAGGAGCACTCCTGAGGGCCATCAAGAACGGCATGGTTCCTCGGTCTGACCTGTCTGCTTTTCATGCTCGCCAGATCTACAATTTAAGTGACGATGGGCTGAACGCTCTCCTCGAACAGGTTTGGGGGCAGTTGCGTCAAAGCCCAGAGAATAAGCAAGCGCAGATAAAGAGTTGGCAGGCAAATCTGACTCCAGATCGGTTGGGGGATGGGAGCATCGTTAATGGGAAGGCCCTATTTCAACGAAGCTGCGCGTCATGCCATACCCTTTTTGGAGAGGGAGGCAGTTTAGGCCCACCGCTCGACGGTGGTGATCGCCAGAACCTGTACTACTTGCTGGAGAACCTTATCGATCCAGGCGCGGTATTGCCGCAGGACTACCGCATGAATTTGCTCACGCTAAAAGATGGACGAGTGTTGAGCGGCAACATCACCGCTCAATCCAGACACACTATAACGATCGCCGGTCCGAATTCCGTAGAGGTGATACCGGTATCCGAAATAATAGAACAAAGTCAGACTGAGCAATCGACGATGCCGGAAGGGTTGTTGCAGACTATGGATGAACGAGAGGTGGTCGACTTGATCGCCTACCTCCAGCAGTAGTCAGCTCAAGGGCAACTCCCCACTTTGTGTATCGGGATAGGCGAAATGGACTCTTCGTTTCGGTAGGATCTAGTTAAAAGACTCGCGAATTCAATCGAAGATTGCCTGAAAGGATTTCCATCTCTAACGGAATCAACTATTCTAAACCTTAAACGTCTTGATTCGAATGAACCGTACCTCTGTTAAAAACCTCTTCACTCTCGTATTTTCAGTCCTGTTGTGGATGAATAGTGCGTCTGTTTCCCAAGCCAACATAGAACCCATCCCGCCGTTTATGGGAGACTGGGAAGGCGGCTGGGTTGACGCTCCTCAGAAAGACGGCAACGCTAGGAACAATCCCGGCCTCGTGGCCCGTGTTATAGGTCTAGGCAACAATCGATACGAAATCCAGATTCTGGAGGAGTTCGACAAGCGGGCGGACTTCAAGGTCAAAACCGAGGCAGTTTGGAAGAACGGCAAGATGACATTCGATCAGAATGGATTCTCCGGCAAAATTACCAACGACAGTTTCACCGGCAAGAAGGCCGGCGTCGCCTTCGATACTCCATTTTCCTTAAAACGCGTGCATCGCACCTCACCCACTATGGGTAAAAAGGCTCCTGAAAACGCAGTGGTGCTTTTTGATGGATCCGACCTCGATGCCTGGGAGCGTCAAGGGGGTGGAGATCCAACCTGGTTGACTAAAGACGGCTATTTTGAAGTCTTGCCCAAAAAGGATAACAACAATGTCGGTGGATCCATCAATACGCGCCAGAGTTTTGGCGACGTGAAGGTACACCTTGAATTCCGATTGCCCTACGAGCCCGAGCATCGGGGACAAAAGCGAGCCAACAGCGGTTTCTTCCTGCCGGGTGGTTATGAGGTTCAGATTCTAGACAGTTATGGCCTGGACGGTATGTGGAACGAGTGTGGCGCGCTTTACAAACAATCACCCCCGCGAGTGAACATGTGCTGGTCGCCTGGTGTGTGGCAGACCTTCGATGTGGAATTCAAACGTCTCCGTCGCGATTCGGAGGGCAACAAAGTTGATCACGCGGAATTTACCGTATGGCACAACGGAGTGAAGATCCACAACAGCTTCCAGATTAAAGGAGCGACCTCCAACACTCAAAAAGGGCGCGAGCTAGGGGAGAGTGGCAAAAATGGGGGTCTTTCCCTCCAGGATCACAGCAACAAGATTCAGTTCAGAAACATCTGGGTGGTGGAGCATTAGGAGTTCATTTTTAAAGCGAAGCCTCTCACCAAGTTGTAAACATAATGCGGATACAATATTTGAGGACCGTTGTTGCAGCCATTGAAGAGTAGAGTGCAAGGGTGGTTAGGTAAGTCATTAAGATTAAAAGTAGGTAAATGAAAGTGGCGATAAGACTCATCGCATTTCTAGTATTGAATTTTCTGGCCTTGGGGGTTGGGGGATTACTGATGGGCAATGGACCCTCATCTGACTGGTATCTCCAGCTGAATAAAGCGCCCTGGACGCCTCCGGGTTGGGTGTTTGGGGTAGCCTGGACAACAGTAATGCTGTGCTTTACCGCTTACATGGCTCTCGGATGGAGCGAATTATCTGACAAGAAGCGGTGGATCACTCTCTACACGATTCAATGGGTTTTGAATGTATCCTGGAATCCATTGTTCTTTCGCTATCACCAAGTGGGAGCTGCCTTGGTAGTGATCATTCTGCTGACCATTCTGATCGCCTGGTTTCTATTCGGCTACTGCTCACGATTGCGGGTGAAGTCGGTTTTTATTCTGCCCTACTTTCTCTGGCTCATGGTAGCCACCTCTCTCAATGCCTATATTCGATTTATGAACTAGCTTTTCCAGTTAATACTTCCCCTCGGGTAAATGCCTAGGGGATTGGCCCTGGGGATGCGTTTATCGAATTGCCTTATCCGTTTTTTGGGATATGCTTCGGGATCTAAGTACCCCTAATTGCTTAAACCCCAACGCGATGAATCACTTCTGCTGCCGGCGAGTGCGTTAAAGGTTGGAAACAAATTAAGAAGAGTCGTGGGATAATCGCATTGATAGTTGGCGGTAAAAACGCTTGGTAAGCGGGCGATCATGGGGACGCGGCAGGACGCTTCGAGCATCGATCTATCTCCTTAGCTTCCAAAGTTTCCTAGCAACTCTCCATGGTCCGAGAATAACACGATCAATGTATTGACTAGTTTCATCACCCAATGTAATCGAAACGCCATTATTTAGCCCGTTCATGGATTGCTAACATGTCAGAATCAAGCTCCCACATTCTTGCATTTCTACGGTTTCATTAAATTGGAGAAATAGAGTTATTAGAAACCATCAGGGAGTGGTGATAAAAAGGTGCTGTATTGTTGCATTGACTGTCTGGGTGTTGCCGGTGCCATCTTGTACGTACTCTGAAATGACCTCACCTGTTCACGAACCACCTTGGAGGTCCTCGGACTAATTCATTAAGACGTAATCAGCCGGCCATCCGGACCGAGGTACGCTTTCTCACATGGGCGAATGCATTTGTCCATTGGCATGAGTAAATGATTATTGCTATCCTAGCTAGATTATAGAGAAACATCTCTAGTCCCTTTCAGCTCCCTACTGATACTCCCTGATGAATATTTCCCTAATCGATCTATCGATCGTCATTGGCTACTTCGTAATCATCCTCTGGATCACAGTACGTTTGAGCAGTGGTGTGAGGGACACCCAAGACTACTTCCTGGCCGGGCGTAAGATGAGGTGGCCCATGATTGGAGCTTCGCTTTTCGCTACTAACATTTCCGCAGAGCAGTTTGTGGGGCAAGCAGGTTTGGCCGTCGTGATTGGTGTAGCGGTGGCCAACTACCAGTTGGCGGGGGTTTTGGGATTCGCCTTGATGGGGATCATTTTTCTGCCGGTCTACATTCGACTCGGAATCGTCACAACCCCTCAGTATCTGGGAGTGCGTTACGGAAAGGAGTCTCTGCGGTTCGCCTCGATCTTCCAGATTCTCTTTCTCGCCCTAAACGTCGTGCCTCTCTCGCTCTATGCGGGGGGACAGGTGATGATGGACCTCTTTGGTTGGAGCTCGATTGTACCTGGTATTCTGATACTGGCAGCGACAACCGGCGTTTATGCGGTACTAGGAGGCTTGAAGGCGGTCGTCGTGACGGATTATATCCAGATGTTCATTTTGGTCTTGGGAGGAATCCTAGTCCTTGTTTTTGGGCTATATGCAGTGGGAGGAATCGACGCGTTCATGACCAAAGTGAATACCTACCAAAAGACAGAAGGAGTCGAGTTGATGTCGCTCGTTCGAGGAACGGACGATAGCTATGTTCCTTGGACAGGAGTGGTATTTGGTCTAACGGTACATTCGCTATTCTATTGTTCTATGAACCATTCGGTCGTCCAGAGAGCTTTGGCGGCACAGAGCATTCACCAAGGGCGAATGGGCGGTTTGCTCGCGGCTCTTTTGAAATCATTGACACTCTTCATCATCGTCATTCCGGGCGTGATTGGCCTGATGCTGATACAGGATGGCTTTTTTGCGACAGCTCCGTCTTCGCCAGACCAGATCTATTCGACGATGGTCCGGACACTTCTGCCGACGGGGCTAATTGGATTAACCTTGGCCGGGCTAGTGGCGGCTTTGATGAGTTCGGTTGATTCAAGCATCTGTTCAGCCTCGAGTCTCATCACTATGGATTGGTACATAAAGGCCAAGCCACATGCCAGCGAGCGGGAGCTCGTGATTGCTGGTAGAGTGGCCGGAGCGCTGATAATTTTTTCAGGCATACTCTGGGCCATTTGGGTGATCCCGAATTTCAAGTTTCTCTTCGACTACCTAGCCAAGTTCAACTCGTATTCAGTGGGTGGAGTCCTTGCCTGTTTTATGGGTGGCCTGCTTTCGCCGATACCCAATCGTAAAGCCGGTTTCTGGACGTTGGTAATTGGGTCATTAATGGGAGTGATCATGTGGCTCGCAGCGGACAACGCGATGGTGGGGGCCTGGGTGGACCAGATCGGGCTGGGCTTCCTTAAAATGCACTTCCTCCACGCTGCCGCCTTTCTAGCGGTGTTTAGTTTATGCTTACTATTTGGGATCTCGCTTCTGGCCAAAGAAAGCGGCAGGGAGTTGTTCGAATCATCCCGGAAACGAGTTCTATCCGACATGGAGCCCACCGCCAATGAGAACAAGCAGTTCCTGATTTGGGTGATTATTGTGGCAGTGGTATATTTCGGAACCTACGTGCTTTTCTGGTAGCGCTCTTCCGCTTAGATTGAAGAATTGTTAAGATCTCAGTATTTCTAGTTCAAACGCTGGTCCTGCGAAATGTTGCAGTCGTCACGTTAAGCGATTTCCTGAAAGAAGAGAATCCGGTTCGCCTGAAAGGGGGTCGTCTTTGTGATTGGAGGATAATTTTTTAGGCTGAAGCTGGTTAGTTTGTGGCATTTCATCGAAGAAGAGCTTGCACTCTAGAAAGGATAAACCAGCAATCAAAGGCGGTCAATCTCCGTATAAAACCAACAGAGCACAAATCATGGCTAGTGATAAAAATTCGAGAAGAACCTTTGTTCGCAGTGTGGTGACTACTTCGGTAGGACTGAGTGTCGCCCCCGCTGCTATCGGAAACGAAAATAAATCAGTAATTAAGGCGGCGAAAGCGGACGCGAGCAGCCCCGAGTGGAGAAACCGTCAATCAGGGATGTCATACCGAAAGTTTGGCGACACTGGAATGATGGTTTCTGAAATTGTGATGGGAACAACCCCTTGGAAAGATGATAGTTACGTTAAAATTATCGAGGCGTGCCTAGAAAGCGGAATAAATTATATTGATACGGCTCCCGCGTATAGCAAAGGAAACGCAGAGAAAGTGATCGGAAAGTATCTCAAAGAGTCTGGAAACCGCGATAATCTTTTTCTTTCCACGAAGATTAGCTTTTATGACGAATTTATGCGAACGCTTGTGGAAGATGTCTTGAGTGGATTGCCGTTCGAAAAAAAGGCGGATCTGGAAAAGCGGGCGGTTTCCATGATTGAGGAGCGGGGAGTGCTCAAGCCGGGTTATCACTTCAAGTACTTTAAGGGGCAGGACAATAAGTTTAAGACAGCCTACATGCGACACTTGGTGTTGAAGGAATATGGCGTTCGGAAGGAATGGAAACCCAAGATAAAGGCCCGAATGCACGAGCTGGTGGAAAACTCGCTCAGAGCTCTGCAAACCGATCACCTCGACGTGCTTCACTGTCCTCACGGGGTTGCCATGCCGGAGATGCTCGACGATGAAAATATTCGCGAAGTATTCGACGACCTGAAAAAGAAAGGCTCTGTACGGTTTGCCGCGTTGTCCATGCACAACGACGTAGCGGCCAATCTGGATAAGGCGATCGAGCTCGGTCATTACGACGGAGCGATGGTTGCCTACAATGTTGGAAACCACGCTTCACTCGAGCGTTCCCTTCTCAAGGCCAAGCAAGCAGGTCTGGGAATCGTAGCTATGAAAGTAGCTCGTGCGGTAAGCAATCCAGGGATGGAAACTCCGCAATGGTGTATCCAAAAACTGAACGAAGTTATTCCAGAGAAAATGTCGATCCATTCGAAAGCCTATCTTTGGGCCCTGCAGAACCAGAACATTTCCTGTTGTGTCTCGGAAATGCCGACACCTGAAGCCGTCGCCGACAACGTGGCAGCTACCGGTCGAAAGGTTTCGACTGGAATGGTGTAGATGGTGAAGTTCTTACCTCAATTGCTCGCGGACCGTCTCTGGTGCCTTTAACAGAGCCTCTCGGCCTACCTTCGTGATTGTTGAGTACTTTCATATAATCAATTAATATAAAGGCAACCTTTCCTGTGGCGAATTAGCATCTCCAAGGTAATGCTGCCCATTCTATTCTTATAGAATACTTAACGTTAGCAATGGGCCTGCTGAAGCAACAGCCTTGGCTTCTCTTAAAATTCATCTATAGATTTTGCTTGGCCGTTCGAGAGCCTCAGAGCTATGAGCTCGTCGTATGGTGAAGTGCCGCGTTAGCTAGTTCTGATTTGCCCAAGTGACATGGCGAGAGAGCGAGTCGCTCCTTTTGAATATTGGGAGGTCCGGTACTTTTTCTTTTCCGTATTTCCTTGTTGTTGATTTTCAAAATCTATATCCCATTTTATAGAGCTATGAAACCACTTGAAAGACGTTTTCTTTTCCCCGCCTTCCTATCGATAGTCTCGGCTTTGTTGTGCGTGGCCTGTTCTAATCACGACGGAACGATAACACTTCGAGGAGCATCCCAGTTTGATGGAGACCACTCCTATACTCAGACTCTAGAAAAATTTCAAGAATTGGTGCAGGAGTACTATGGGAAGCCGATCAATTTCGAGCTTTATGAAAATAGCGAACTAGGATTGGAGAAAGACTATTTCGCTTATATGAGCCAAGGTCTCTCAGTAGACTACGCCATCGTCTCTCCTTCACATATGTCGACCTTTTCGAAGGCGGCTCCGTTGATGGATATGCCTTTTCTTTTTCGCGATTCGGAGCATTGGAAAAAAGTGCTCGATGGAGACGCCCTGAAACCGATCGTAGAGGAGATAAATAAAAAGGCTGATGTCAGGATTGTCGGCTATGCGGGCGGCGGAAAGCGACATCTTATTGCAAGTAAGCCTGTTAGGAACATGGCGGAATTGAAAGGACTCAATATTCGAGTCATGGGGGCACCGATACAAACCAAGATATTTCAGGCAATCTCAGCTGCTCCGACCGTAATCGCCTACAACGAAATTTATAACGCGATCCAAACAGGCGTTATCGAAGCGGCCGAAAATGAAGCGACAGGGATTCAGCAAATGAAGTTCTACGAAGTCGGTCCTGAAATTTCACTTACACAGCATGCTATAACGATCCGCCCCTTCTGTTTTAGTGGAAAAACGTTTCGACGACTTCCTGAGGATTTACAGGCGGCTATTTTAAAGGCAGGTAGGGAAGCGGGAGCCCATGGGAGACGGATCGAGTCGGATCTGGATGCGACCTTAATGGCCCAAATGGAAGCCGAGGGAAAGCTCAAGACGCATACTTTTGAAGAGCGGGGTACCTTGCTGCGTTTGGCGAAACCTGTAAAAGAGTCTTACGCGGCTGAGGTCGGGGCCTCCGATGTGCTGGCTCAGGTAAATAATGTTAAGTAGGTTTGGCTCAATCATTTCGTAACCTTGGATTCCGTATAGAAAAAGCCTCTACAAAGCCGCTGAACGGAAATCGCTCTCGATTTGGGCTTGGCAACCAAACAACCCGCTTAAACCAACGGAGCGACCCGACCACCCGTGGAGATTGGATTCGGACAGCGTTCGAACTCAGAAACCGCAAATAGGCTCGTAGCTTCGTATCGAGTCCAATCCACCAGTGACATATCTATTACGGCGATGTGGATGTGTTTCTGTTGACCTCGAATGCTCACAAAGTTGCAAATGATACTTTTGAGGCTCCGACAGTAAGAATTTTTCGCAAACCCAATTTCTAAAATGGCAAATCTAAAACGATCGCACTTCTATGGCACTAAGGGTTTTTTTATTTGCTTGTTCTCTGCTGTCGCCGCAAGTCCTTCTGCTTTCGGCAAAGAATCGGTTCCCAAAGGCCTCATCGGTGACTGGTCTCTAGATCTCTCGACTAATGAGCCCGCTTGGTTGAAGATCGAGGAAGTTGGAGGCGAGCCGGCAATTTATATGCGAGTGCACGTTCAATCTGCAGGTCCGCACAAGATCACCGAATTTAAAGACAAGCGGTTCACGTTTCCTATTAAGATAAAGCGAGAAGGGAAGAATGGCCCTGAAGTCACGACAAATACAGTGAAAGTCGGTCTGAAAAACGGAAAGCTGGATGGTCTGATCTTGAATGACGATTTGGAAAAGCCGTATGACCGCATCACTTTTACGGGGAAGAAATTCGCTCCTATGCCCAAGCGACCCGATCTGTCGAAGGTACAGTTTGGTCACCCGATCTCGCTCTTCAACGGAAACGACCTAACGGGTTGGCGCCTTTACAATCCCAACAAGAAAAATGGATGGAAGGTTGAAGAAGGGGTTATGGTGAACAATACGCCCAAGACGGATTTCGGCTCAACAGGATCGTATGGGAATTTGCAGACAGAGGCGCTCTTTGACGATTTCTGGTTGCACATCGAGTTTCTAGTCGAGGGCGGTCGCAACAGCGGAGTCTATCTGCGGGGGATGTATGAGGCTCAAGTTGTGGATCGGGATAGCCGTATGCAGGGCCTTCAAGGTGTCGGTTCCATTTTCGGAAGAATTGCTCCATCCGTAAATGCCGGTAAGGAGCCTGGAGAGTGGCAAACTTACGACCTTACTTTGGTGGACCGTCACGTGACGGTTGTTCTCAACGGTGTAAAGGTAATTGACAATCAACCGGTAGAGGGCCCGACAGGGGGTGCCATTCACACGGATCCAACGAAACCGGGTCCCATCCATTTGCAGGGCGACCATACGGCGGTCAGGTATAAGAACATTTACTTGGCCCCAGTGTTGAAAAAATGAGGTTAGGTTTTTCCGGAAGCGTTGTGCGAGTTTACACTTTTCGAATGGCGTAACTGCCGTCGTTTAGCTGTTTAGAAATGTATTTTAACAGGTCGGTCTTTAAACTCTGATTTTCCGGAGTGCTAGATCTATAAAATACGAAGAAAAGGATAAACAGATGCTTCCTTTGCTACTTTTTCTTCATGTAGGGGGTGAGAGTGGCAATGAAATAAACAAGGTAAAGAAGCGCGGTCCGCCGGTCCAAATCGCTTCGGGTCGCGGGTTCCCAATTATGTTGCTCGCCCCACAGAATCCTCACAAGAAGCGTCTTCGGGACGATACGGTTGTCATGTTGTTGTTAGATTAAATAGTAGAGCGATACAGGTTAGGTCGCAACCGTGTCTACTTGTCAGGATTGAGCCGTGGGGCTTACAGTGCGTGGAGACTAGTGGTGTAGTTTACGGATCGATTTGCGGCTCTGATCGCCATTTCTGGTGAGGCTCTGATGAACTATGTCCGTTGGATTGGGGGACTTTCCCACTTGGGTATTCCATGGAGATGAAGACAGGTCGATTGATGTTAGTTCATCGGAACGGATGGTAGGGAGTGGAAACAGAGTGAAGCTAACGATCTACAGTGATACCGCCATGATGCCTGGACAGAAACCTACGATAATCCCAACGTCAATAAATGGATGCTCGAGCAAGGGCGCTCGCTGAAGCAGTGGGTAAGTCGTCATAAGGTGATTAAAAAATCCCTTCTGCATCTCGGGCGAATGTATTACGGTGTTCATTGGGAGGTCGCTTTGTGAATTTGCTGACAAAAATGAATACGGTTGTATTCACAAACGCCCCACAAAACCCTGTATCGAAGAGCTTGCCGAGTGTCGAGGTCAGTCCTTTTAAGGAATTCTCTAGCCCTCCGTTGAGGAAGATGTTGGCGAAAGGAGTAAAGAGAAAGACGACAAGAATGCCGCTGGCAATTCCACAGATAGCGCCAGCTTGCGTCCCCCGTCTGACGAAGAGTGCATCAATAGCGAGCGGCAAGAGCTGGCAGGAAAAGGCCATCGCTACGAACATGAGCTGAGCAATAAGGGAGAACGGTTGAAAATCTGGATTCTTGCCCCCTACGCGAACCAGCCAAAGGGCTAGTAAAGTGGCCACGATGATCACTCCGCGTCCGAACCATGCTCTCTCTCCTTCGCTCGCTTTCGGCCGAATGAAGCGATCGTAGACATCGCGTGTTAAAACGGCACTTAAAGCGTGCAAATTGCTATCAGCCGTACTCATGGAGGCCGCCATCACAGCGACTAGTATTAGAGAAACCACAATCGCGCCGAGTCCGCCTCCAATGAGGAGTGGCACATGTTCCTGTATCATGGCAACAACGACTTGATCAAACTCACCTCCACTTGTTCCAATCTTGGGGTGAGGAAGCAGTGTACCCGATACAGCGGATGGAGGATAGAGAGCTCTCGCCCCCAGACCTACGAGCATGACGCCAAAAAGAAAGCAGCAGGGGAGACCAACTGCGAAAATAAGGGCGCTTTTCTTGAGCGTATCGACAGATTTCGCGGCATAGTAGCGCATCCATTGGCCGGGCTGTATCATAGTGGCTAGGGAAGCGAACATGCAGATTGTCATCAGTTTCCAGGGTGACCAGGCGCCTGACGGTCCCGGCACGGACAAGGCGGCTGGAGGGAGTTCAGAAAGCTGGATGAAAAAGGAAGACGGTCCTCCCATTGCCATGATCGTTGCAAGGCCGGCAACAATCATCCCTGAAAGGAGTAGGATACCTTGAACCACGTCCGTCCATGCGACAGATCGCATGCCGCCGATGAGGACGTAGAGCATGGTCAGAATGGATAGGGCGATTGTGCCCGTATCGAAGATACCATATTCCATTCCGAGAAAGGAGAGGTTTTCCGCGTCGGGAAACATGCGTTGTGCAAGGTAGCCGCCCGCTTTGATCTGCATAATTATGTAAGGAATGACATATAAAAAACCTACCAGGGCAACGAGACTTCGCAGCATGGACGATCCCCCGTAGTAGTCGGTGATTAAGTCGGCTGGCGTTACGTAGCCACGTATCCGCCCTATTCTCCAGATCCGGGATCCGAGCAAATAGATTGCGGCCCCTGATAGTGGAAGATTCAATACGAAAAAAAGAAAGCCAACCCCGTCTTTGTAAACGAGTCCAGGTATTCCCAGCAGGGCCGAGCTAGAGAAGAACGTCGCCATAATGGTCAACGCTGTGACTAGAACTCCTTGGCCACGACCAGCCAAATAGTAGTCCTCTTCGGATACCTTGCTTTTCAGGTATCCAATAATCCCGAACGACAGAAGCATGCCGAGATAGAGAAGAAGGACGATGTGAGGAGTGAACCCCATATCGATGGCGGCGAGGGGTAGCGGCAGATTCACTCAGATTCGTCTTTCCAGATCAATTTATAGGCAGCAACGATCACCGCGGCTTCGACCGCAAACCAGAATACGGCCCAAAAGTAGAGGGCAGGAACTCTCAGAATGGTGCCTCCGCTAGCCGCGTAATCATTGATCAGATAAAGCCCGGGACCGGGACCCATAATGAGAGCACAAAGAAATACAGAACTAAGTATCCAAGCTAGCTTGCGTGAGCTCTTGATTGAAGGAGGATTGGGGCCATCCATTTTAATACGGGATCGGTAATCGTATTCTCAATTCGAGGAGAAAATAGGCTATCTCCCGAGGAATAAGTCTCGGCCCTTCACCAAGGACTCCATCTTTCGGTTCGCAATCGAGCGTTTCAGCATCCAGAAGCCGCAATCAGGATGTACCCAGCCAATGCGACCGGGACCTAAGGCATTGGCAGTTTTTTCGATTCTTGAGGCTACTTCCTCAGGTGATTCGACGTGGTTCACCTTGATGTCGATGACGCCAATGCCCAGCTTGATTTTAGGATTAATTTCCTTCAGAGCCTCCAAATCACTGTCTGGACGATGCGCGAGCTCCAGAACCAGGTGGCTGGTGTGCAAACCATTGAGGAAGTCGACAAGAGGCTTCCAGCCACCCGCCTGAATGGTCTGTCCTCCGTAGTTGCCGAAGCAAAAGTGAACGGCTTTCTCGCCGTTTACTTGGTCGAGAATCCGATTGATCGCCTCTTGAGCTAGGGGAGCGTTCTCAGGGCTGCCGGGAACATTGGCCTCATCGACTTGTACGCAAGCGGCAGGGAGGTCATTGACCTGTTCTGCTAAGGCATCCGCGATGGCGAGGGTGAGCTCCTCAAGGCTCTTATAGTGATTATCGAGTAGGGTTCGGGCGAGCATATAGGGGCTCGTCAGGGTAAATTTGAGCGGGCCCTTAGCCAGGGTTGCTGAACGGGAGCATGCCTCAAAAAGATCAAGCGAACCTTCGCCAATGGGACCCCTAACGACTCCCGCTGGTTTGAGGCGGAAGCTCATTTCCTTTTTGTTCTGAAAATTGCGGGCGTCTGTGATGCCGACATTGGTATCAATTCCGCCAAGCCGGGAAATGAAATATTCGATCATCCCGTTGGTGTCAGGGTGATTGACATCAAATCGATAGAGTTCTCCGTCGGTTGGGAGGTCGATTCCGTAACTCTGTTGAGTATGGATAACGATGGCGGTCGCATCTTCGACGGACTGTTCACTGGGCAAGGCAGCCAGCCAGTCGATCGGGCTATACGATCCGACAGTGGTGGTTAGAATCTCAGGAGATGAAGGGAGAGTGGTGGCGTCGTTCATTCGGAGTTAGGTTAGGTAGGTTTACAAGATATAGGTATGTTCGAGAGTCTACTGTCACAGAAGACCAGTTTATTATCAATTTAAAGATCGGGTAATATGCGTTTGCAGATCGGGCAATCTAATTAAATGGTGTGTCGCTGCAATATGGCGAAGGATGTAGGGAGTATCAGGTAGTGAGTGAATTCCAAACGAACTCTATGTGATTCGTAGTGTCTTTGTTTGACGATCCTCCATTACCTTGGAAAACTCAGAAATGAGAATTGTCAGTGCCGAAGGGAAAGCTTAAAAGTTCGTGGACGGGGAGGACCCCGTTCCGGATATTTAGGCGAACACAATTGTTCTCTGAGACGTACATATCGGGAAAGCTGTTAAGAGCACTTTCCTGAGTCGAAGCATTGAATAGAGACAGGCCCTTGAAATAGTGATGACCGTTTCGCTCGACGCTTGCGTTTCCCAGGCACGCTTGAACGACCAAATCCATATGATTAGCTACCGGCCCGATGTTGGCTAGGTCTTCACCGCTCATCAGAAATCTGCTAGTGCCAGCGTCAAGATTACGCTGATTTATCATGGCCCTATTGATTATACCTTTAAAGACGCCTTTGCAGTTCTTGTGGCTGGTTCCTCTGTAGCCGAGCTGCAAAGCGTTGAATGCGGAATCGAGGGTGGCGTCTGACTCGTCTATGATAATGGGAGGTGCTTGAGTCCAGGACTTAAGAGCGACTCCGATGGGTTCGGTAAGTGCGAGATCGCGATGAAACGGTTGTTCGACAAAGACTAGATGCTCGAAGAACGTTCTCATGCGTTCGGATTCTTGCAGTGAATTCCAGAACTCGCGGAAGGTTGAAACCTCATGGAACTGTTCGTTACCGTCTAAGGTGAAGGCGAAGTCTACCAGATTGAGGCGATTGAACAGATTTTCGATTGCGCCTAGTCGTTCGATATCTGGCTCAAGCTGCCCGTTGACCTTTATTTTGAAGTGATTAACTCCATAAAACTGGATGCAGTTTTCGAGCGACTGAGGCAGGCCATCGTGTATACGTTCGTCTTCGCTGATTTCCTCTTCAGTTAGAGGATCTGCCATGCCAACCGTATGTCGAATAGTGATTGATTCCAGAGGCACAGGAAAGAGATCCTTTGGCTCTTTCCCTTTAAGTTCCGGCCGGATGGAATCCCAATGGATACCGAATGAGTTTTCGTGCAGTAGGTGGGCAAACGTACGCCCTTGGTGGCGGCAAAAGGCATCAATCAACGCCCGTTCAATCAGAGAGGTTCCGAAGTGGGCGAGCAAGTGAGGAGTGAAAGAATTAGTCGCCCAATCATCCTGTAGTTGGTAAAGTTCACGCCAAAAATTGAATACAGAGTCGCTAGTGATCCTTTGGGCAAGTTTTCCCGCATTTTCTATAACCACTAGCATATCTTCGATCTCCTCCAATGGATCTTTCTCGGGATCCTTGGTGAACCACTTAGGGGGTAGATGGTCGGCGGAGATTCCCTTTTGATTCACACCGTCAAAGTTGACATCCGCACGAAGAAACACGTGTGGCAGATGGGTCATAGTGGCGATTCCGTACTTGAAAGGCATGCGCGTACTGGCATCGAAGCGTTCAATGTCTACTGATAGAATCCGGATTTCCATGATCAAACTAGGGTTTGGGTATCAGGCGTTTCTTTCAAGAGGAATATAGATCTATAAATCGGGCAGGATTAGCGGATCTTTGGGTTGTTAAGACGCCAAGCTGTAGAAGAAGCCGTTTATCGCGGCAGGACTATTTTGCGGTTCGCAAAGCCGTGGGACCGGGCACTCCCAAGCTTCCGGACGCCAGTGGTACAAGGAAATAGTTCGATAGAAGTGAGATTCTGAAATAGCTTTTGTCGAGGCTTGCAAGGGGTTCTTTGGAAGTGCAATTTCAATGTTAGAAGATGAAAGCGGCAAACTATCAAGGAGGTAAGCAAATCGAAGTTGGCGAGAGTGCGGCGATTCCACCTGGAGCTGGGGAGGTCCGTTTGGATGTAGCTTATTGTGGTATTTGTGGAACGGATATGCACATCTATCACGGCCATATGGATCAACGCGTTAGTCTTCCTCAGACGATTGGGCACGAGGTATCCGCCGTAGTGGCTGAGCTGGGCGAAGGAGTCGAGACAGCCCAAGTAGGAGACCAAGTAGCGGTGCGGCCCCTGTTGTTTGGTGAAGCGGCGTCCTTTGACAAAGGCTTTTCGCACGTTGGCAAGAATATGAAGTTCATCGGAATCGATCGTCCGGGAGGAATGCAGTCCTCGTGGACGGTTCCTGCCTATACGCTACACAAATTGCCGGAAGGTATGTCTTTGAGCCATGGAGCTTTAGTTGAACCGGCTGCGGTTGCGGTTCATGATGTCCGACTTGGGAAAGTGAAGTCAGGAGAAACCTGCGTGGTAATTGGGGGAGGGCCCATCGGGTTGCTGGTCGCGCTAGTCGCTAAAGTGAAAGGCGCGCGAGTCATACTCTCGGAGGTCAACGAATCCCGTTTGAGTTTTGCTAAGAAGTTGGGTGTCGAAGGGATCAACCCGCTTACCCGGAATGTTGTTGAGGTTGTCAGTGAAATGACCAACGGCGATATGGCGGATTGTGTATTCGAAGTATCAGGATCTGGGCCAGGGGCAGAGCTCATGACCGAGCTTCCCAATGTGCGGGGCCGAATTGTCATGGTGGCGATTCATCCGGAGCCGCGCCCAGTAGATCTATTCAAGTTCTTTTGGTCTGAGATTCAGTTGATCGGGGTGCGCTTGTATGAGGAATGTGACTTTGACGAAGCGATCGAGCTCATGGGAGAAGGAAAGCTCCCCATTGACTCGCTTATCACGGAGATCGCCCCAATAGAAGAGGTACAGGCAACCTTCGAGAAAATAGATGCGAACCCCGACGGGATCAAGTACTTGATTCAGTGCGGATGATGCAATCAAGTAAAAGCCAAACGCTAAGAACAAAGCAAAGGAGGTAAAGAACTTACCTTCTATTACCCCTCCTCTAATACCTAAGTCTAAGAACTTGCCAACATCCAATGTTGTGTCTTCTACATCAACATCAGCAAGCGATATTCAAAATGTACGCAATGATTTTATGGCAAAGCAACAGGCAAGTCAGCCTATCAAGCCACAAGGAAGTCTTGGAACGTTATAGAACTAACGCACTACTGATGCTTTCCACACGAAAAACGCACAAAACGTACGTTTTTATAGCATACGAAAGAGTATTTGACAGAACGACTGAGTGGCATGGTTGTGCTGTATTAAAATAATTTTAAGCCATATGCCTTCAGCAACTTAACACTCTAACCAACAACTTCGTCATTTACAAAGTACCTATATAAATTTTTCATAATGATGCTTGCAATAATGTAATTGTAATACCAAATCGATTAAAGTATTTTTTGAAGCGGTATGGTGTTAATGTTGGTATGCTGAAGTGAGCGCGATTTTAGGGAAATAAACATCATGATAAACAAAGTAATTTGCGTATGCTGCAAAAAAGACGCATCTACCTTTGAGGTTTCAACTAAGTATATTTGTCAGTACGTATTAGCTAGTATGTATGTAGTGCTTGTTCCAAAAAAAGACTACGAGTACTTTGCATCACTTAACTTAAGAAAATTCAAAATTTTTTCAGAAGATAAATATGAGCACATCGCTGATGCTCTACGTGTGAAGTTAGTAGGAAAAAGGTTTGGTTGGTATTTTCAACAATTCATCAAAATGTCGGAATTAGATGAAGGCGAAGACAGCGATATTAATTTAATTTGGGACGCAGACACTATACCACTTAAAGCATTATCGTTCGAAAGAAATGGAAAATTATTTTTCTATCAAGGAACAGAATTTCACCCACCCTACTTCGAATTAATTAAAAATCTTTTAAACGAAGAAAAATTAGTGCAAACATCTTTCATAGCTCAATGTTTACCATATCGCGTGAAGTGGTTTAGGGACTTTAAGGCTAGTTTGGGATCAGATATTGACACACAGTGGTATCAGAAATTAATAGAATTAATTGATTTTAAAGAAATTTCTGGCCTTAGTGAATACGAAACCTTGGGCACTTACGCTGTAAAAAACTTCAATAATGAAATAGAAATTAGTGATAATACTAAAAACTGGTATCGCTACGGAAATTCGTTAATTGGAAGTTCAGATAATTTTGAGCACTATAGAAATAAGCTTGGTAAAAAATACGACTTTATTAGTTTTGAGAAATGGGACAAGCGTAAATTTTCACTTATGAAAAAGTTTTTTAAAATTCATTGTTGGTACAAATTTCGTTAGCCATGACAACGTTAAAGAAAAGCAGACGTGGATGTATTAAGCATATTTCTCGCTCTAAAAAAGTAGATGCAAGGTTTGTATCCACTCGCTATGTTTCTATTGCAAACGAGTAGTGATGCATAGAGATTGCTTGTAACGCAGAGTTCAAAATTGACTTACAAAGTACTTACAAAACACTTTAAAAGATATTTAATATCAATGACTTACTGTACTGGAATTAATGAGATCAAGCAGTGTTTCCTTTTCCCTTTTCCAATTAGCCTGCTGGCATGATGAAGCACACTTGAATCGTTTTGCGATAGATTTCGAGAGCAGCGTTAAGCTTCTGGATCCATCATACGGTGATTCTGAGGGGTGGAATCTTCCAATTAATCCCAAAATTATTATTCGTGACAAGGACAATTATGGTGGTCACGATTTTCTTCGAAACAAAAAATGCTTTCGTCAATTTATCAAAAAGGTTTTTGAATGGTAATTGTAAAAATTTTCGGTGGCCTTGGAAATCAACTTTTTCAGTATGCTATTGGAAGAGCATTAGGTTTGAAAAATGGTGTTGATGTAAAATACGATGTCACCAATTTTAAGACAGGTGGATTTAGAAAATGTGAATTACCAAACTTTTGCATTGATGGGGATTTAGCTACTCGTAAAGATATCAGGAGAATTCAATATTCGAGAGTATCATTATTGAGAGAGATTTCTCTGGCAATTCGTAGAAAACGGCCGCACTACGGAAAATCATTTATCCTTGAAGAAAACTTCCACTATTCTCCTCAAGTCCTTAAAATTAAAAATGATGCCTACCTTTCAGGATACTGGCAGAGTTATAAGTACTTTAAAAAGTATTGGGACAAAATAAGTGCTGAATTTAATCCTAAGAATTCGCTTTGTGATACTGCACTTAAATATAAAAGAGAGATTTCCACTTGCAATGCAGTTAGTTTACATATTCGTCGTGGTGATTATCTTACAAATGAAAGGGTAAATATGTTTCACGGTCTATGCTCGATTGATTATTACAAAAGTGCAATTAAAGTAATCAAAGATGATGTATTAAACCCATGCTTTTTTGTTTTTAGTGATGATCTTGAATGGGCTATCGAAAACTTCTCAATACTGGAAGGTGTTAAATTTGTTAAGCTACCTAAAGCAACCGCTGATTATGAAGAGATGTTTCTTATGAGTTATTGTAAACACAACATTATAGCAAATAGCACTTTTAGTTGGTGGGGAGCTTGGTTAAATAGAAATGCAAAAAAAAATGTAATAGCTCCATCTAAATGGTTTACTGATCCAGAAATTGATACGTCAGACCTTTTCCCTCCGACTTGGAGAGTCTTGTGAAAAACGTCAAATCTCCTCTCCGAATCAAATAGGAATAATTTATTTTCTTGCCAAAAGCCGAATTCAAAATCGAGATCACGCCTCTAAATTTTAAATTCAAGGACTGAGTTCATCGCTGATCATCTAGGCAAATGGACCGAAGTTGGGGCAAGGCTCTCCAAGCAACTGTTTCTCAATCTTAACAGCCTTGAGGAAGACATCATTGAGAAGCTGAAAGAGCGTATGGAGAGCGGTAAATTGAAACCCAATTTCCGTGATGTGTACTACGTTTCAACGGCAAAAGAGAAGAGCTGGCAACAAGCTCACCGAATTGAGGAACGGAGAAAGGAAACGAGGTACACTAGGAATGTTGTTAGCCAAGAAGACTATGAGAAGACACTAGCTAAAGCTAGAGAAAGGATGAAGCAGCTAGTCTAGGTTTCTTCATAACCGCCGCGAGGGATGCAGTTTTTAGCCTAACTAGGGTCCTAAAAGCTCTTTAAAAATCGTCCGAGGATCGCGAGTCCCATTCTACTATTGATGAATTTCTAGGGTATCTGACGTGGATTTTTGGGTGTATTTCAATGGGTAGTTTATCGGTGGTCTATCTGTGGAATATAGGTAACCAAGACTTTTCTTAAGTACCAAATAGTAATAGGCTTAGGTACCATATCTGAGTTTCTGTTACCAAAAAGCCCCTGCCCCCACCGCATACACGGGGGTACTGGTTGGCTGAGGTATGTGGCGTTGCCTATAGAGATTATATTTTTTCTGGGGCAGTTGCTGTGCTTAATGTGATGAAGGTGTTTGTTTTCATAATGCGGCACTAAATAAGAATAAGCCGCATAAAGAGGAAGAGCTAAGTGGCTCCGATACGCCTACTTTTTTTGCAAGATACCCTTGTAGCACGATCAGGGTGTATTTTGCCTAACTTGGTGCGAGATATGCGTTTGGCAAATACGATGAAACCTTCCGCGAATCTGCTCAAAATTAGGCTCTTCTCAGTAACGATGGGCTTGCTGATCTCAGCTTCCCTGTCCCAAGCCGCCCTGATAGACAACGGGATCTTCACTACTGATGAAGCAACAGGTCTGGATTGGCTTGATTTGACTTACACAGACGGAGATTCTTACAACACGACCTTGGCTGCGATTTCTACTGGGGAACTTGTTGGATGGCGCTTCGCCACGACGGAGGAATTTTACGGATTGATTGATGCCGCAGTCGGAAGCTCCTACACGCCAGTGGGTAGTAATGGCTCTGACCCAGAGATCTACTCCGAGATGGTAACGTTGATTGACCTTTTTGAATACACTCATGATTCTTTCTACGAGAAACACGCACTTGGCTACGTAGACAGTTCCGAGCTAACTGACGCTTATAGAATACAGTTCAGCTACACTTATAACGGCAAAGGAGTTGTAAACCCCCAGGGGCAGGCACTTATAGGTATAAAAATTCTCCAAGTCCCACCACGGGATCATTTCTCGTCCGTGCAACCGCCGTCCCCGACACAGGTTCCACAGCAGCTCTTCTGGGAGCTGGGGTTGTGGCTCTAGCCTTTGTTAGGCGAAGGCTGGGGTAGGTTGCCTATGTTGTTGGTCGTCTAAGTGATCTTCCTTTTCTTTTTTTGTAAGTAATCCTGATAGCACAATCAGGGTGACAGTAGGCGGAAAATTTGGTAAAATTGCGGACTTATTACGTTATCCGAAAACGTAGAGATTAAATCAAACGAAGTTAAAATCACAAATTCACGTGCTTCCAGAATGGCGAGGTACTCGGTAGCGGCGGCGGGAGTGGCTGCGGTAAGCACCCTAGATGTCGATGCTGCCATGATCAAGGTGATCGTAACGGATGCTCAAAACAAAACCGAATACACGTTAGATCTTAGTGGGATATATCCTGGATCTAGTACCACATTTACTCAAATGCGAGAATCCTTACACATAAGGAATCTTACAAATACTTCATTTGCGAATTCATCTAATTCTTTGGTGGAAGTATTTAATGCAAACGATTCCATTTTTACCGATGGTGGAGCTAGTGGTTGGTCTTCTAACTTGGTCTACGATCTCAGCTTCATCGGAACCAAATATTACGGATTCCGAGTAGACCAAGGAGGGGAAAATAAAACCTATGGCTGGGTGAGGGTAACCAGAGAATCTGGGAACAGTTTCACTTTAGGCAGCTATGGCTACAACTCTACGTTGAACATAGCAGCCGTGGCTGGGCAAGGAAATGTTGCTGGAGTTCCAGACAGCGGTCCTGGCATCGTTGGCCTCGCTCTCCTCGGGGCGGGAGCCGCTGGGGTACGTTTGCTACGAAAGCTAAGGGCGGGCAGGTAGTCCAAGGCTAACGCCCATCAT
>PBMN01000031.1:0-84046 GCA_002722675.1 Opitutaceae bacterium | reverse complement strand
AGCGGGGTGTTGTCCGTAACTTCTTATAGGAAATAGGAAACATTTTCATGAGCCAAAAACTGAACCTCTTATTCCTCTGCACGGGGAACTCCTGCCGAAGCCAGATGGCCGAAGGCTGGGCCCGGAAGCTAAAAAGCGATCGCCTAAACGCCTACTCGGCCGGCATTGAAACCCACGGACTTAATCCGAATGCGGTCAAGGTGATGGCGGAAGTGGGCGTGGACATAACGGAACATCGTTCCCAGCAGATTGATACGTTTGCGGAAGTTCCTCTGGACGTGGTCGTCACGGTCTGCAGCCATGCTCATGAAACCTGTCCGATATTTCCGGGTGATGCTCGCTTAGTCCATGTTGGGTTTGAGGATCCTCCCAAAATGGCGCGCTCTCTTGCGACTCAGGGGGCTTCGGAAGAGAAGCAACTGGATTGCTACCGGAAGGTCCGGGATGAAATTAGAGCTTTTGTGGCAACCCTGCCTGAATCTTTGAAGGGAAATACTGATGAGTAGTGAAATCTGTCCCGCCGATGAGCGAAAAATGACTAATCCGTTTGAGCGTTACCTGACGATTTGGGTTGGCATGTGCATCCTTGCAGGAATTTTGCTCGGAACAATTGCCCCGGGATTTGCCAAAGCCCTTGACGGCATGTCCATCAACGTGAACGGGGCTCCGGTTGTTTCAATCCCGATCGCAATCTGCCTGTTCTTTATGATGTACCCCATCATGGTGAAGATCGATTTCACCAAGGTAGTCAAAGCCGGTAAAAGCGGCAAGCCCGTCTTTCTTACCCTCTTCATCAACTGGGGCATCAAGCCTTTCACGATGTATGCCATTGCGTTTGTGTTTCTTGGCATGCTGCTAAAAGGAACTATCGGTGAAGAAGCCGTCGACCTAGTAAAGATGCCTTTTGGTCTCGACCTGCCGGTAGGATCCGAACACGGGGCGGGCACAGTCGTAATACAGGACGGAATCAAAATGCTTCAGGTTCCTTTGTGGCGCAGCTACTTTGCGGGGTGTATACTTCTGGGAATTGCTCCCTGTACCGCCATGGTACTGGTCTGGGGATACCTTTCTCGAGGCAACGATGGGCTAACACTGGTGATGGTGGCGATCAATTCGCTAGCAATGCTTTTACTATACGGCGTGTTGGGTGGCTTCCTGCTTGGTGTGGGGAAGCTTCCCGTTCCCTGGCAAGCCCTGCTGCTGTCCGTTGGCATCTACGTTGCGCTCCCTCTGGTGGCTGGCTACTTTTCGCGAAAATGGATCATCGGCCATAAGGGCGAAACCTGGTTTCAGGAAAAGTTTCTGCACATACTGACACCCATTACTATCAGTGCCCTGCTTTTGACCCTGGTACTGCTCTTCAGCTTCAAGGGAGACGTTATTCTGGCTAATCCGATGACTATTCTGTGGATCTCTATCCCCTTGTTTCTGCAGACAGTTTTCATATTCGCCCTGGGCTATGGAGCCGCAGTCCTCTTCAAGTTCAAATATGAGGATGCCGCTCCTGCCGCCTTGATAGGGGCCTCTAACCACTTCGAAGTCGCCATTGCCACCGCGGTTATGCTGTTTGGTCTCTCTTCAGGAGCTGCCTTGGCTACTGTCGTGGGGGTCTTGATTGAAGTGCCTGTCATGATCATGCTCGTTGGTATCTGTAAGAGAACTACGCACTGGTTTAATGCAGATTAGCTCCTGCTGGGAATGGAAGACTTTCGGTTTCTGCTTATTTTCCTTCATTCCAGAATTTACCTGTGTGCTGTTGATTCTTTTTTGAATTGGTTTCAAAATTGAACCCAGTATGTATATGTCTACTCTTTCCTAATTGCCCTTTCTATCGAGCAAGTCGCTAAGAATAGAGCAGATTGAGATGAAGATATTCCTGCGTTTTGACCTTGTGACTGTCGGCGGTCGGGCTTTCGATGAAAGGTAGCGTCAAGGATGTCCCCTAACTTAGATCCCTCAGATTTACGATTCCCAGAATGGTTGTTCGAACAGGACTACATGGTGTTCCTGTCTTTTTTTGGTTGGGTTCTCTTGGGTCTTCTTGCCTGGATAAAACCGTTGTGCGACCGGCAGAAGGGTGAGTATCTTTGGGTTTGGTTTGGCTATTTTGCATTTGCGGAAGCGATGGCAGACTTTGTTCGCACGCTCTCGTTTTCCGATCCTTTCTTTCGAACGTTTTCCATTGAGATCCCTTTGGAAATGCTGGGGCTGGGGTGTCTGATCGAGGCATCGATTAGAGGCTCAAAGGGATTTAAGGGCAAGACGTTCCCCCCTGTTATTGCAATCTCATGCGGTTTACTGGGATTTGCCATCGAGGTCGGCTCGATGCTCTATTCGCTTCTGGTAGCGTTTGCGGTCTCAACGGTGGCCTGCGTTTGGTTCGCCTTGAGCGTACGAAAGCTCGCATTGGAGCAGAGACGTTATGAGCTCTGTATCGTCTTCGTAGGTCTATTGCTCCTCATACCGGCATGGATTTTGCATCCTGACCACATCGCTTTCCTTCGAAGTGAAACCCTCGTAACCTACAGCGAATTTCCATTTTACGGCTTCCTGTTGCTTTCGCTGAGGATCATTGCCGCTTGGCTAGCGCTGGGTGGATTCTGGATTTACCGTTTGAAGGCTCGGATTGAGGATGTGGGAGATCCTGCTGAAGAGAAGCTTAGGGTGTGGGGATACCGAGTGTTGCCTGGAGCGGTCGTGACGATTATTTTGGCTAGCTACCTCGTGACTACCTGGAACGGACATCGTGAAAGCGACCGTATGGAGCAAGATTTCCTTTCCCGGTCCAAGACGGCGGCATTGTCAGTAGAAGTGGATTTGGTGAGAACGGCCTTAGGTTCGGGAGTGCAGTTGAGTTCCGATCTTAAAAAGAACTTGAGTTTGATCCGGGCGATTGGCGAGGAAGTGGACCAGGTCTATATTTGGAACGCTGGAGACGAGGCAGTGAGAGTCGCAGGAGATTTGGCGGACAGCTCGAAAACGGTAATTAAGGATTACTTTGACGTCGTGGGTGGAATGCGGGATTTCAAGGAGGGAAACTCGATTCTCGTGCGGCCGGTTAGGATCGGGCCGAATTTGGTCCTAAATGCAAGTTCACCCATTTTGGATACAGGGGATGGATCGATTGCCGGTTGGTTAGGAATTGATTTCAGTGCGAGCGAATGGATGAAAAACATTTCCTTGGCTCGGCTGCAAACCGTCATTATAGCCGGCCTGGTCTTAGCTTTGGTGATTTTCTTCCTTTACTACCAAATTGAGAACGAGTCGGAGACTGACTTGGCTCTTGCCAAAGAGAGAGCGGAAGCGGCGGACCGGGCGAAGAGTGAATTTCTTGCGGTCATCAGCCATGAGATACGAACCCCCCTTCAAAGCGTTCTTGGATACAGCAATCTTCTGCGTAATACTCGGTTGGATGAAAAGCAACTGGCGTGCTTGGATACAATCCAGTCAGAAGGGAAGATCCTATTGCGAATTGTGCAGGATATTCTAGACTTCAGTAACCTTCGTAAGGCGAATTCCGCTTTGAAGGAAGACGATGTGAACCTGAAAAGCCTCATCGACGAAACCTACCGAACGATTCGGCCGATGGCGGAAAAAAAGGGCTTGGTTGCTGAGCTATCGCTAGACGAAAATTTGCCTGCAGTCATCAGGGCGGATGGCGTTCGATTGCGGCAGGTCCTGCTTAATCTGTATGGGAATTCAGTCAAATATACAGAAAAGGGCGCGGTTCGCCTCACAATTCGCAATCGAGAATCGAGCAAAAGCATAGGTGCCTTAGATTTCATCATCTCGGATACGGGTGTTGGAATCAGGAAGGAGGATATGGAGCGCCTATTTCAGCCATTCGTGCAGCTTGAGCATGTCGGTTCTTCGCCTCGAGAAGGAGCTGGGCTGGGACTCGCCATCGTATTGAGAATTGTGGAACTGATGGGAGGTACGATTTCGGTGACGAGTGATTTCGGTAAAGGTTCTTCTTTTACCGCATCATTCAATTTTAGGATCATCGATGAACTTGGAACTGAGTTTGAGGATTCCCTAGATCTTAGAGAAACCGTTTCTCTGGAAGCATCGCGTTTAGGGAAGCGTTACCCGTTAAAGACGCTTGTGGCGGATGACAATCCGATGGTTCGACGCCTGATCGTTCAATACCTCGAGTCTTTAGGCTATTCACCCGACCAAGTTGAAGATGGAAAGCCAGCGTCTGAGGTTGGAGCCGCCTACGATCTAATTATCACGGATTTGAGAATGCCTGGTATGGATGGACCCACCGCTGCGTCGATTGTAAGGGGAAAATCAGGACTGAACGAACAGCCTTGGATTATCGGGGTTTCAGCGACATTGGCGGAAGTAGAGATTGAGCGGGCTATGCAGTCGGGTATAAACGACTTCATTGGAAAACCGTTTTTCGAAGAGGATTTAGAAAAGCGGATTCGGGCAATTCCGTGGCTGGAACGGTTGACTGAAGTGGAGAATGACGAATCCGAAGTCGCAGAAGAGACGATGGGAGAGGAGTCCTCCACCGCTTTCGCGTCTCGAGGTATGGGAATCTTTTCTGAAGAAATGGTTAATACAGCCTTAGCGGAGGTGTTGTCGCTGGGGGCAGAAATGGCGGATTCTATTGAGAGGAGCGACTTCGACTCCGTTAAGGATAAGGCCCATTACATTTCCAATACGGCCATGGCCATTGGCCTGGAAGAGTTGTATATCGATAGTAAAGCCCTACAAAAGGCGGCTGAAGAAGCATCGCTAGAGTGTTCAGAAATCCTCGCTCAGCTGATGAACAATTTCAGAAACCGAAGTTGACAGCCATTAGCTCAATCACCCGCATTTTCTGAATAGTTCAGTCCATTTTGGATTGGCTTCTGTAACATAAAGGAAGGTTTTCTGACTTAAAACCCCTAGAGGGGAAGGGGCGGTTGCTCGCTTGAAACCAAGTGTCGATATTGAAATTATGAGTCATCTTTGGGGAAGTAGAGATTCAAAAATCAAATGGTAAACAAGGGATGCGCATCGCTCAGGGTTTATTGAAACGGTTCGATTTGAAGGAGCTAGTCGATTCCCGGCTTTGCCGAATAGTGACCGAAGGAGATGAGAGAGGCTTGAAATTTGAATACGTTCAGAAGATTTCCAAGTCCCTATTGGGAAGAGAAAAGAAATTGGGAGAGCTTCTTACGATCGTCATCGGCTATACTTGGGATACGTTGGAGCGAGGCGGACTCGATGTCGCAGTACAAGGGTTCAGTGAATCTGATGAGTCGTTGAAGGTGTAGTTTATTTTTTGTAAAAACCGTTCAGCGGTGAGTTAGGACGATTTTCTTTATCAGCAGCGATCTTTCAGAAACGCGGAAAATGATGGATCGGAATTCCGGATGATGGATGAACTATGCTCTCAATTAGGCATAGAAATGGTCAAGTTGGATGGGCCCAACGGAGAAATATATTTGGCCTTTTTCATGCGGTTTGCGAAGTCGATTTCGAGCTCGATAAGTCGTGATGAGCCGGTCGGATCTGATTGTCTCAAAGAAAAGTGATTGCTTTTAGTTGAAGGCAACGAGTTGTATCGGGAAGTATTAAAGGGGCACATGATCCAATGGGGGATTGAGGTAGAGGAAACAGGGGATGCGGAATCTGCGATTGAAGTTATCGATGCGGCTGGCACTTTCGATTTCGGTGTATTTGATATTTCTTCACCAGTGATGAACGGGAGGAGCTGGCGAGTTATTGCCGTAGCCAGCCAGTGTAATCTGAAATGCGAATTATATCATTGAGCGGTGTACAAAGGTATTGTCTCGAAGACTTGTTCGACGAAAAAATAGTCAAGCCGGCGGTGGCTTTTGTTTTTAATTAGCTGCTGACGCGGCGCCAGTCTGGACTTTCGTAGACCAATCTTGTGGGTCAGGCTACAGCAAGCCAAGGGTCGAAAGATTCAGGTACTCTTAGGGCGAAATACCTTCATCACGGATGGATTTGTTTCAAGGTAGGATCCTCCAATCAAATCAATGCAGTAGGGAATCGCGGGGAAAACGGATTCCAGGTTTTCCCGAATCGCTTTGGGTTTTCCGGGGAGATTCACAATGAGGGCGTGTCCTCGGATGCCGGCCGTTTGGCGAGACAGGATAGCGGTTGGAACGAATTGGAGGGAAGAGCGACGCATTTGCTCGCCGAAACCAGCGAGCATTTTTTCGCAAACGGCTTCAGTCGCCTCTGGCGTGATGTCCCTTACTGCTGGACCGGTACCCCCAGTTGTTACGACCAGGCTACAATTCCGGTTATCGCAGAAGTCGATTAAGGTCGCTTCTATTTGATCCTTTTCGTCGGGTATAACAGCATATTCGACTTGGAATGTAGTGAGAATCCATTCGTTCAAAAGATCGACGCATGCTTTCCCTGGAATATCCTCGTAGACACCTTGCGATGCTCGATCTGATATGTTTATGACGCCTATAGTTGCGGTTGCTGACATGGATCTGATTGGGCTTTACGAACGGATTATAGATTAAAGGTTTTGTGGGATCTTGATGGTAATTGACGAGGATTAAAGCGTTTCTGTCAGATTGGCCAAATTAAACCACGGTGATGAATGGGAAAAATGAGTAGATTTGGGGAGTGCTCACGCTTATGTTTGAACCAATTTGGATGGGGTCAATCGGTTGATAACCCCCTTGAATCCTGTTTGTCGACAACTTGAGGGATTGACAGTTTAGGCTGAGACCAGTGACTTAAATACGCGGTGGCCTTGGATATGGCGGGGAAATAGCGAGAGCGGATGAAGAAGCAAAATTTCAACGAAATGGTGAACCTGATAGTCAAGGAGGACGACCGTTATACCAAGGAAGCCTATGGGTTTCTCAAGGAAGCCTTGGACTTCACCATGAGTAAGGGAAAAAAGCTTAAGGGGAAGCTGGTCAGCAAGAATCAGCGGCACGTTACTGGGCAAGAGCTTCTTGAGGGAGTCAGAGAATATGCGCTCGAGCAATATGGGCCGATGGCTTATACCGTTTTGACCTCCTGGGGCCTGAAGATGTGTGAAGATTTTGGAGAGATCGTTTTCAACCTGATTGAGTACGGCGTTTTCAGTAAAAACGACGAGGACTCGAAGGAGGACTTCGCCTCTATCTACGATTTTGAGGAAGCGTTTTTAAAACCGTTCCTGCCCGAAAAGCGCCGTCTTAAGCGACCTCGATACAAGGTAATTAAATCGCTTTAGAGAGCCGGCTACCTGCTTATTGAATTTCCCGTCTCCGCAGTTCTCTTGGAGACAGATTCCAATTTCATTTGAATCCATGTCTGAATGTCAAAATCCCCATCGCTCATTGGAAGCGAATCAGTCCCTAATCAACCCTATTCTAAAGGAGCCAGTGGAGCGTTACGGCTTGAAGAACGGGTTGACCGTAGTCTTGAAGCCGGACAGATCGAACGCGATTTGCTCGGTTCAAGTTTGGGTCAAGACGGGAAGTATTCATGAAGATGATAAGATAGGTGCAGGGCTCTCGCACTATTTGGAGCACATGCTCTTCAAAGGAACTGAAAAACGGGGAGGACGGGAGATTTCGGAGAATGTACAGTCAGCGGGAGGCTATATCAATGCCTACACCACCTTCGATCGCACCGTGTACTACATTGATATTCCATCAGAGAATGTGGATGTGGCAATGGATGTATTAAGCGATTCCGTGTTTCGATCCACTTTGCCGGAAGACGAAGTGGAGAAAGAGAGGGGAGTCATAATGCGAGAGATTGATATGGGCGAAGATGATCCCGACCACAAGCTATCACGGGCTTTGTTCGAAACGTCGTTCAAAGAACACCCATACAGGTACCCAATTATTGGGTATAAAGATTTGTTCTCGCAGGTTACCCGTGAGGATCTTGTTGCCTATTATGACCGTCGCTATTCCCCTAATAACGCGGTTTTGATTGTTGCGGGAGACTTTGAAACTAGCGATATGAAGAAACGGATTGAACGGGATTTTGGTTCGGTTACACGCAAGACTCTTCCGAGCGTTTTCATACCTTCGGAGCCAATGCAACTTGCGGAAAGGGAATGTCATCTGTACGAGGATGTTCAAATCACAAGAGCTGGAATCGGATTTCAAACTCCTTGTCTAACCCATCCGGATACACCAGCTCTCGACGCGCTCTCGATGATATTGGGACATGGGAATAGCTCTATGCTTTCAACCCATCTAAGAGAAGAGCTCAAATTGGTACATGCGATTGATGCTTCAAATTGGACGCCCGGTTCAGTGGGCGTTTTCTATTTGGCATTGGTATGCGATCCAGACAAACGGGATGAGGCGATTAATGAGCTTCATTCCTACTTGGGGAGCTTAACGGTTGAAGACTTTTCCACCGAACGCGTAGATAAAGCGGTGCGGCAGTTAATCGTGGCTGAAATAAATGCCCGTAAAACGGTTAGCGGTCAGGCGTCGAAACTGGGGGCGGCGGAAGTCGTGATTGGGGATATTGGATATGCGGAAAATTATTTGCGGAAGATTTCGCGAGTAACGCCTGAAGACTTGATTAGTGTGTTAAAGAAATGGTTACGTAAAGAACGCTTGACCATAATCACCTTAAACCCGAAATCTGCCCAAGTTTCGGATCTGAAGTCAGGAGAGGAAAAGCAAGGCGAAACCGATTTCATCGAGTTTAAGCAAAGTAACAGCAGTAATCTTCTACTACGCGAAAACGACCGCCTCCCCAACACCCATTTTCGAGTCGTGATGAATGCGGGTTCCTTGTACGAGCAACCCGGGAAGCAGGGGGCGACTTCACTCCTTGCAACATTGTTGACCAAGGATACCGAAAAGAGAAGTTCGGTGGAAGTCGCTGAAGCAATTGAGAGCGTTGGAGGCAGCTTTTATGAGTTTTCAGGCAATAACAGCTTGGGCTTGGCCTTGGATCTTCTTCCTTCAAATGTGGACTTGGCTTTGGACTTGATTGAGCAAGCCCTCCTGCATCCGATTTTCAAAGACGAGACGTTTACTCTGGAAAAAGCAGCCCATATGGCAGCGATCAAGGAGGACCTGGACGAGATCGTTACCGCTGGGCGAAAAATATTGCGAAAACGATTCTTTGGCGACCACCCGTTTTCCATCGGGGGGGCGGGTTCATTGGAGTCAGTCGGAAGTCTAGAAACGGACGATATCAAGGAACTGCGATCGAGTTTACTGACCGCAGGAAATGTAACGATAGCGGTTTCGGGGAAATTTGAGAGGGAGACCTTGAAACCGCGTCTCGAAGCTTTGCTGGAAAAGCTGCCCTCGGGAGGAAAGCCGGTTGCTAATCATGAATTCAAAAAGCCCTCGTCCCCGGGAGAACATCGAGAGCCAATGGATCGCCAGCAAGCGGTTGTCTTTCACGCCTATCTAGGCCCTGGATTGCTCGAGAAGGATTTCTATGTGTCGGAATTGGCGGACGAAATATTTAGCGGTATGTCTAGCAACTTGTTCGAGAAGATTCGAGAGGAGTTAAGTTTGGCCTATTTCGTGCGTTCGAGCCGTATCGTTGGCTTGGACACGGCGATGTTTTATTTTTATGCTGGAACCTCAACCGAAGGTTATCCAGAAGTCATTGAGGAGTTAATTAAAGAGGTGAAGCGTGTGAGCGATGGCGATATCGCTTTGCAGGAACTTGATCGGTGTAAAACACGGTTGAAGGCATCGCGTCGCATGAGTATGCAGACAAACTCTTCCTGCGCGAGCCACGCTGCCTTGAACGTGGCGTATGGGCTTCCGGCGAATGACTGGAGATCCTATGATGAAAGAATTGACGCGGTCTCAATTCAGGATCTGGCAAATTTTGCTTCAAAGTACTTCCGTGAGGAAGAACGGGTTGAGCTTGTGATTGGCGCCTTAGAATAGTCTCAGATTACATCTGAAGTTCGGGGACCTGTTTGAAAACGATCGGAGGATGCTTCAGTTCTTGAAGCCAGTTGGGACCAAAACCGCTCAGACAGTGCCGGGCTCAATGAAAGCCAACATCATTAAAAAGGCCAGGCCACTATAAATAGCGGCCTGGCAGGTGTGGGTGTGTTGGGAGGGAAAATGTTGTATGATGAGAGATTTACGAGCCTTTCACTTTGATTTCAAGCACTTCCGTACAGTCTTGTCGTCTGAATTTGCACTTTGGCTGGTATTCGGATGTTTGGTTTGCTTAAGTCAGGGGTTTTTCCTAATCTAATAATGAGATTACGTACTCGTATAAGTCAGATCTAAGCGAATATGCGTATTCAGAGTCTGGAATGAAATGGGATCAATCTGATGCACAATGGATATAACGCACCTGATTTGGTGCTTTGAGGGTGTGCTTTTTCAAGAAAATGAGAGTTTTTGAATTTTGATCTTTGACAGAGGCTCGAAGATTTGTTCCCAATAGTGTTCATGAACACTAATAAGGATTCGCTTACTCGTAGGCAGGGAGAGATTCTCGATTTCGTTCGGAAAGAGCGTTCTCGAAAGGGGAAAGTACCGTCGACTCGAGAGATCCAGCGGCATTTTGGGTTCGCGAGTCAAACGGCCGCCGTTAATCACTTGAAAGCTCTGGAGCGAAAAGGGTGTTTGCGTCGTTTGCCAGGTGACCTGCTTCCGGTGAACTCCGACCGGTTCAGTCAGATTCCACTTCTGGGATTGATTCCGGCAGGTTTGCCAACTTTTGAGGAGGAACACTCGGAGGGAGGTGTGGCGGTAGATCTCTCTTCGATTGGCCTGCCGGAGGGGGCGCGGACGTTCGCGTTGACAGTTAGAGGAGATTCGATGATTGGGGCTCATATTCAAGAGGGAGATGTGGTTGTGTTGGAGTATAGGGAGCCGCGTGATGGGGATGTGGTTGCAGCTCTGATCGATGGAGAAACGACGTTAAAACGTTTTGTACTGGATAATGGGCGACCGTTCTTGAAGGCGGAGAATCCTGCTTATCCGGACCTGATTCCAGCGATGGAGCTTATTGTGCAAGGCGTTATGGTGGCGTTGACCAGAAAGGTATTCCATTGATCGGAGCCAGCGAGATCTCACTGGCTCCGAATGGGGAGAGAATGGGGAGCCATTGGTTGCGCTCTGTCGATTGCTCGACAGACGCCACTGGTGGTCGTCGAGCAGCTTGCCACGCTGTTTCGGAAGTTTTGAGTCAGCAGATGGTCTCGAGGGTTGCGGAACGTGCCGGTTCTTATGGGATCAGTAAGAGGCTTAACTTGCCGGAGGTTACAGACGAGGATGGCTTGGAAAAGAATGTCTCGGAGCTGGGGGTTTGGATTACGTATCTGGAAAAAAAGTACGACTTAATAGGGTAGAACTATGGATAAACGGTTTAAAGACATCATTGTTAGGGATAGTCGCAGTGAAAACATGCTGCGTCGCTTGCTAGACATTTCAGACCAGGATCGATCACGACGTCAAAGATGGATGCTATTGGCGAACGGCGGATTGCTTCGAAGTTTGAAATTAGGCGGCGAATCGGAGCTGGCAGACAGGCGAAATTGGATCCGCTAGTTGTTTAATTGCTGCCTTGGCCACTAAGAGAGGGTCCGGCAATGTTAATTTTCTAGTTCAGAGGTAGGGCTGACCACGTGTCAGTCGTAGCCTTACCGAAGTCCAATCTTCAGTCGGCTTTGGATTCGCGAATTGCGGGGGTTGCATAGGGTTTCGGACGTGAGCTCAGTCGAACAGATAAGCAGTCCTACCAACCTTTCGAAAGCTTCTTGGAAACCAAATTGCTAAACACTCTCCTAGGAGCGGCTCAGCCGTATCCAGGTATCGATGCCGATTTGTTCTGAACGAGTCTTGAGGTCTATGCTAAGACTATTGAGCATTTTTAACCACTCGTTTGTTTTCGGGTGAGATGACTTTCGGAGTAAGGATCCTATTTGTTTTCGCCGCTGTTTGAATAAGTCGCGGATGAGTGTTCGATCCGATTTAGGAAATTTATAAGGGTCCTTTCTCACTTTGAGATGGAGAAGAGAAGAGCCAACATCTGGCTTCGGATAGAAGCAGCTTCCAGCTACGTTGTGAGATTGGGAAGCCTCGAAAGTAGCTTGGAGAAAGATGCTAATGCTTCCAAATTGTTTCGTCCCGGATGCCGCTACGAATCGCTGGGCCGCCTCCTTTTGGAGCATTAGGGTCATGCTTTGGGGAGTGGGGCCGTTTATAATCGATTCCATCCAAGGAGTCGAAATGGCGTAGGGAAGATTGGCTACGATCTTAAAATGGGAAACGTCAGCAGGAAGCCCGGCCAAAGGAAAATCCATGGCATCTCCTTCCAGAAGGTTCAATTGGCCATTGGAGGACAGTTCCATCTTGCGGATATGTTCCGCCAGTCTCCTGTCTTTTTCGATTGAATACACATTCGCTCCTGCATCGAGGAGAGCCTGTGTCAAAGTCCCAAGGCCAGGCCCAACTTCGATAACGTTATCACCGGGCTCAATTTTAGCGATCTCTAGGGACTTACGGACGATGTTGCCATCAATAAGAAAATTTTGCCCAAGATTTTTGACTGGACGATGACCCAGCGATTCCAGCAAAGCCCGTGTTTCAGTGGGTGATAAGGGCGAAGACATGTGTGGGTCTAAGCCGAATGAAAAGCCCCCATTAAGTCGCTGGTTGAATCGGCTTTCATCAAAGCCTCACCGACGAGAATGGCTTTCGCTCCCGCCGCTCTTGCTCTTCGGGCGTCCTCCTGATTCCAGATTCCGCTTTCTGAAACCGCCAAGACGTCGGTCGGAAATTGAGGGATAAGTCTTTCGGAAAACGAAAGATCAGTTTTGAACACCGCGAGGTCCCGATTGTTAACGCCAATGATGCGGGCGTTATGTGCGACGGCCCGATCTAGCTCGGACTCGCTGTGTATTTCGTAAAGAGAGTCCAGCCCAGCGTGATCGGCTGCTTCGCGCAGCACCTTCATCTCGTCGTCTGCAAGAGCTCGAACAATAATCAAAATAGCTGAAGCTCCAGCTTGGGCGGCCTCGAGAACTTGGATCGGGTGAACCATGAAGTCTTTGCGCAGACAGGGAACGCTTAACTCTTGGCGTTTAAACTGTTCGCTTACCGATCTCAAGTCGGCCAGAGACCCTCCAAAATATTCCTTGTCGGTTAATATAGACAGACAATCTGCTCCAGCTTCGACATACTTTGCAGCTTGATCTGTAGCGGCCGCTAACTTTTTAATTTCACCAGCTGATGGAGAGCGACGCTTTATTTCTGCGATAACGGCGAGCCCCGTCGGCCCTTGAAGTGCCTCTAGAAACCGTCCGGGGTTTGAGTCGCCTCGGCTCGATTCAAGTTCGTTTGAGGATACCTCGCGAATCTCAGCAGCGATCTCCTGCCGTTTCCATTTCATTATTTCCGTCAGCTTATCCATTTCAGTCTGATTGAGGAAGTCAGGTTGGAAGTTCGGACGCATACTGTCGAGGATTGTATTTGCCCTGATTTTAGGATCGCAGATAAATGTATTGCTGTGAGTGCAATAGACGAACTTTTAGAAACAATGGCTCGGCTTAGGGCACCAGAAGGATGCCCTTGGGACCGTGAGCAAGACCACCAGTCCATTGCTGAGTGTTTGGTGGACGAGTGTAGCGAGCTGTTGGAGACAATCGACCGGCTGGACATGGACCATATGCGTGAAGAGCTGGGCGATGTGCTCTTGCAGGTCGTTTTCCATTCACAATTGGCGAGAGAGTCGGGGCACTTCGATTTCGAAGCCGTCGCTCGTGAAATCAACGATAAGCTGATACGCCGCCACCCGCATGTGTTCGGAGAGGGTTCCCTCGATACCTCAGATCAAGTGCTCCATCAGTGGGACGCCATCAAGGCTTTAGAAAAGAAGAATATGCCCCAAACCGATTCGGTTTTTAAAGACCTCCCTCCTTCTCTTCCGGCATTGATGTTCGCCGTGGATATATTCAAGCAGATCCAAAAGAAGGAGCTTTCGACGGGTCCCCTCGTGGATCAGGAATCGATCCAGACAATGGCGGGTTTGATGGATGAAGAAACAGCGGGGGCACTGCTCTTCGAAGTTGCGGCGGCTTGCCGATCAAAAGGCATAGATCCGGAATCGGCGTTAAGGTGCTACGCACGCACTGTGCAGTATGAGACGGAAGCGCTTGCCACCCAACCGAAGAGCTGAAATCTTTCTAAGCAGTGACGTCTCGAAGCAAAGCGAGGGATTTGGCAGTCGAAGCAGCGCCTGAACGCTGGCGGGGAGAATGGTTGCCGCCTTTTTTGGAGCACTTGAGCAAGGAGCGGCGATTGTCTGACTACACGGTCCGAAACTACTCGACTGCGATTGGGCGATTTTTTGGCCATCTTGAGGCCGCTGGATCTTGGAATGGAAAGTTGGGTGGAGTTGGACTTCGGAATGCCCGGGATTTTGTGATTGAGGAGCAAAGAAGAGTGAGCCGGGTGACGCTGCGGAATTACGTCTCCGGCCTGAAGACCTTTTTCAAATTTTGGATTCGCCAGGGAAAGGTCGAGCGCAATCCGCTTGATGGGCTAATCTTGCCCAAGCCCGCCAAAAAGCTCCCGATATTCCTGACCCAACAGCAAGTGCTCCGTCTTTTAAGAGGACCGACGTTGCTGCTAGAGCAGGAGATCATCGAGCCGTTCATAGCGTGGCGGGACCGGATGGTGCTCGAGTTACTCTACGGGGCGGGGTTTCGAGTATCCGAATTAGTGAATCTGAAGTACGGTGATATTAGTGTTGATGAGGGAGTTGCCCGAATCGTGGGTAAAGGGGGTAAATCGCGGATTTGCCCGCTGGGAAAAGTGGCCATGACGGCACTGCGAACGTGGAAATCCGAGTATGCTCCCGAAACGGGCTATTCGGACGTTGTTGTGGTGAGCAATTCGGGTCGTCCCTGGTCTTCTCGACAGATCCAGTTGTTGCTAAAAAAGTACCTTAAATTGGCGGAGCTCCCGATGGATATCACTCCGCACAAAATTCGGCATTCTTACGCAACTCATCTTTTGGATAACGGCGCCGATCTAAGGCTTGTTCAGGAACTCCTTGGACATTCCAAGCTTTCGACAACGCAGATTTACACACACGTGAACTTGGTTCGCCTGAAGGCCGTTTACGACCGAGCTCACCCTCGGGCATAATCTAGATAAGCCATATGAAATGAGTAAGTTAAGATACAAAGGTCTCTGGGCTCTTTGGCTCGTTTTGTTGGCACCTGCTTTTATGTGGGCCGGCGACAAGGATGGCTTGGACCCTTATGGCAGGAGGATTGTGGCCGGGGAATTTCTGGTAAAAATGAGGGAAGACCTGATATTACCTCAATCGGCTGGGGAAAAACTCTCGTTCTTGAGCAGCACTCACAAGGTCGCGGGTACCAAACTGAAACGGACCTATTCCACCTTTCCGAACCTCGCCTTGGTTGCCCTCGACGAAGACGGCAGCCTGGAGTCCGCTATCGCTGCATACAAGAAGTCGGGCTTGGTGGAGCGTGTTTCGTACAATTATATCCGCACAGCTTCGGTGCTCCCCAATGATCCTCTACTAGGAGATGGCAAGCAATGGGGTATCGATAATGCGGGCCAACTGGGTGGGATTGGAGGATCCGACGTGAGTGCGGAGGAAGCCTGGGAGATTGCGAATGATGCTTCTGAAGTACTTGTGGCGGTTCTGGATTCGGGAATCCGCTATACGCACGAGGACTTAGCGGCAAACATGTGGGTGAACTCGGAAGAGATTGCGGGGAATGGTCTGGATGATGATAACAACGGCTATGTTGATGATGTTCACGGCATCAATACCGTCGGAGTGAATGGCGAAAGGACGCCTGAGACAGAAGGGGATCCCATGGATGATCTAGGTCATGGGACTCACGTTGCGGGGATCGTTGGAGCGGTTGGCAATAATGGCGTCGGAATCACCGGAGTAGCGTGGAACGTCAAATTGATGGGACTCAAATTCCTCGATCCTCAAGGAGAAGGATCCGACGCGGATGCGATTGAGTGTATCAACTATGCCCGAGAGCAAGGAGCCCATATCATTAATAGCAGCTGGGGTGGTCTAGACTTTAATCCATTGCTTGGAGACGCAATTGAGGAGGCGAATGAAGCAGGCATCTATTTCGTGGCAGCAGCGGGCAATGAGAGCAGCAACAATGATGACCAGCCGAACTACCCATCATCCTACGCCTACCCCAATGTGGTGAGCGTGACAGCCACGGATAAGCGTGATGGTTTTGCGACCTTTGCGAACTATGGCGAAACTGAAGTGGAACTTGCCGCTCCGGGCGTTGGTATCCACTCCACTTATTTCAGTTCGGATACGAGCTACCGTGCTCTGAGTGGAACGTCAATGGCGACTCCGTTTGTAAGTGGAGCGATTGCTTTGCTCCTAACGCAATTTCCAGAGGAGCCTATGGCGTCCATATTGAATCGATTGTTTTCCTCGACGGATACACTCGAAAGCTTGGCTCGACGCTGTCGGGTTGGAGGTCGGCTAAATTTGGCCCGTGCCCTTCAACCGGAAACGCCAGCACCACTCAATGACGATTTCGAGGATGCATTTTCTGTATCCAACTCTTACTTTATCTTGTCGGGGTCCAACGTTATCGGATCGTCAGAGGCGAGTGAACCTTTACATGATGTTAATGCTACTGGTAAATCAATCTGGTGGAATTGGACAGCTGTTGAGGGTGGCTTTACCGAGATATCCACAGAAGGCAGTGACTTTAATACGGTTATCGTTGTTTACAAAGGCGACAGTCTGGATGCCCTCCAACTTGTCGCCAAGAATCGCGACGAATCGCCCAACAATAACGGAGCTTTTGTCGGGTTTGAGGCGTCTGCAGGAGTCTCCTACAGAATCGCCGTTGACGGGCTCGAGGGTGATAGTGGGAATGTGAGTTTGAGCTTGGGTCAGTCCGTGATCAACGACGACTTTAGTAGCGCCTTGGAAATTGGAGGAATCAACTTTAGGACGACGAGTGAGAATATCGCGGCTTCGAGAGAGTCTGGTGAACCGGAGCATATCCAAAACGCCTTTGGCTCAAAGTCTGTTTGGTGGAAGTGGACGGCGCCGCTGAGCGGCAATGTCACTGTGTCGACGTCAGCCAGTAACAGTTTTGATACGATCCTCGCCGTCTACACGGGAGACTCTCTAGAGGACTTGCAGCTTGTCAGTTCGAACGATGACGATGATAGGACCGGCGTCTGGACAAGTGTACTGAATTTTTACGTACAGGAAGGATCAGAGTACAAAATAGCGGTCGACGGTTGGAATGGAAGCTATGGGCAAATCGCTCTAACGGTGGCGATGGCGGAGCATGATGACAGAGAAGATGCCCGTACTGCATATACCGATACTTTGGACGACATTTCATTTACGAATCAGGCGACAAAGGAAATTGGCGAGCCGTCGCATGGTGGCGATGCGGTTGGCCAGTCACTGTGGTGGAAGTGGACTTCCACCCGCTCGGGGCAGGCGGAGCTGACTACCTTTGGTAGTGATTTCGATACGATTCTCGCTGTTTACGAAGGAGAGTCTTTGGCGAGCTTGTCTCTCCTGGGCGCGAACGATGACAGTGGAGGAGCATTGTCAAGTCGGCTGGCTCTGGATGTTGTCGCAGGAGGCTCGTACTGGGTAGCAGTCGATGGGAATGACTTTCGAAGAGACCGTAGTTATGGACTGGCGCGCCTAAATATTCTCGTGGAGGAGGATGCCAGCTGGGTAACTCCGGTTATTGCCGAACCGGAAGATCCAGGATTTGTGGCGGGGGAGTTTGTAAGTTTCCAAATCCATGCGAATCGGAACGCAATTTCGTTTGCGGCGGAAGGATTGCCCGCGGGGCTGGCAATCGATCCCAATACGGGAGCCATTTCTGGAACACCCTCCCGGTCAGGCCGATTTGAGGTGTTGATAGAGGCGACTAATGCGGAAGGAACAGGATCCTATCTTTATGTACTAGAGGTCGCTCCCCTGCCCGGCTCCCCTGTGATTATGCCTCTCCCCATCGAAATGAAGGGGATCGAGGGAAGTTTGTTGACCCTGAAAGTTGATGTTTTCGATCAGACAGGTGTAACGTATCAGTGGCTCAAGGACGAAGTGGTATTATTAGGAGCCGTTGAGGCATCGGTCGAGATTGATTCGATTGGCTCTCAAGATGAAGGCGATTATTCGGTGATTGTCACCAATGAAAACGGATCTGTATTGGCAGGGCCCGTACGAGTTCGAATGATTCGCGAGGCGCTTATCAATATTGCGACACGTGGATATGTCGGGGTTCAAAGCGAGATCATGATTGCCGGCTTCATTATTTCAGGGTCGAGTCCACGAAGAGTTCTGATTCGGGGATTAGGTAAGTCACTTGAGCAAAGGGGGCTTTCGGGAGTTCTCGAAGATCCACGTCTGGCGATTTACGATATAGAGGGCCAGGAAGTCGCTCGAGTAGATGATTGGGAACAGGAGGATAACGGGGAAGAGATTGAGCAGGTTAGCCTGGCAGTGGGAGCTGCCCCTTTAGCGGAGCCCAATGAATCGGCGATTCTTGTGACACTTGATCCCGGACTATATACGGCTCACCTTTCAGGACAAGATGGAGGTACGGGTATTGGACTGGTTGAAGTCTTTGATGCTTCCAGTGAAAGCATCGAAACTCGCCTCGTAAATATTTCGACTCGTGTTAAAGCGGCCGCTGGGGACCAAGTAGCCATCGGAGGATTCGTAATTACCGGGGAGGATCCGAAGCGAGTTTTGATACGGGCTCTCGGACCTGAATTGACAAAGCGACAAGTCTCAGACCCCATGCCGGATCCATATATGGTTCTCTACGATAGTTCGGGTCCGGTGGCGGCCAACGATGACTGGGAGAGTGAATTCACTTTCAAAATGCGCGAGGCCTTTAAACAAGTAGGCGCTTCACAGCTGGATGAAGAAAGCAAGGACGCCGCTATGGTGCGTGAATTCCAGCCGGGCCTATATACCGTTATTGTAAACGATTTCAACTACACTTCTGGAATTGTCCTGATCGAAATTTTCGAGCTACCGTAGGTGACGGTTTTTTTGAAAGCCCGTCACTTTTTGCTGTGGTCCTGGTTTTTTGGAGGAAAGAGTCGGTCCTCCCTAAATTTAAGGGGTTAATCCACCGAAGCGATGGCGGCGTTGAGCGTTGGGCTAGGACGCATGGCGGCGTTTGCTTTCGCTTCGTCTGGAGCATAGTAGCCTCCGATGTCGACAGCAGATGCTTGAGCCGCATTGAGCTCGCTGATGATGGTCGCCTCGTTGTCAGCTAGTTGTTGAGCTAGTACTGCGAATTGAGTCTTGAGGTCCGCGTCCTTATCTTGGGCGGCGAGGGCCCGGGCCCAGTAGAGAGCGAGGTAAAAGTGGCTGCCACGGTTGTCGAGCTCGTTGACCTTCCTCGAGGGAGATTTGTTATTTTGGAGGAATGCGGCAGTTGCCTCGTCGAGGGTTTCAGCGAGAATCTGGGCCTGGGCGTTGCCAAAAGTGTTTGCCAAGTGCTCCAGCGAGACCGCCAAAGCGAGAAATTCTCCAAGAGAGTCCCAGCGTAAGTGACCCTCAGATTCAAATTGTTGAACGTGCTTGGGAGCGGAGCCACCAGCACCGGTTTCAAAGAGGCCCCCTCCATTCATCAAAGGAACGATCGATAGCATCTTTGCACTGGTACCCAGCTCGAGAATAGGAAAGAGATCGGTCAGATAGTCGCGTAGGACATTTCCAGTTACGGAAATGGTGTCTTGACCCGCTTTGATCCGCTCCAGCGAGAATCGGGTGGCCTTTACGGGTGCGAGTATCCTAATGTCAAGTCCGTCGATGTCGTGATTCGGCAGATACGTGTTGACCTTCTTGATCAATTGAGAGTCGTGGGCCCGGGTTTCATCGAGCCAGAATACCGCGGGAGAACCGGTAGCCCGAGATCGATTTACGGCAAGCTTTACCCAGTCTTGAATGGGCGCGTCTTTAACCTGGCACATGCGGAAGATGTCGCCAGCTTCGACCGGCTGCTCAATCAGAACGTTATCATTCGAATCCACAACGCGGATACCTCCGGTACCGGGTGATTGGAAAGTTTTGTCATGCGAGCCATATTCCTCCGCCTTCTGAGCCATGAGGCCAACGTTTGGTACGCTTCCCATTGTGGTGGGATCAAATGCTCCGTGCTCTTTGCAAAAATCGATCGTAGCTTGATAGACCCCTGCATAGGACCGGTCAGGAATAATGAATTTCGTATCCTTCTGATTACCATCTGCCCCCCACATTTGTCCAGAAGCACGGATGGCCGCGGGCATAGATGCATCGACGATGATGTCGCTAGGGACGTGGAGATTGGTAATCCCCTTGTCAGAGTTCACCATGGCAAGATCCGGACCATCCTCATAGACACTCTGAATGTCTGCCTCGATTTCGGCCCGCTGAGATTCGGGAAGAGTCGCAATCTTGGCAAAGACGTCACCCAACCCATTGTTGACATCCACTCCCAGCGAATCAAAAGTAGCACGGTGCTTCTCAAAGACGGTCTTGTAGAAAACGGAGACCGCATGACCGAAGATAATCGGGTCCGATACCTTCATCATCGTAGCCTTTAGATGCAAAGAGAATAGGACGTCCTGCTCAGTGGCGTCCTTCACATGAGATGCAAGAAAATCACAGAGACCGTTCTTGCTCATTAAGGAGGCGTCGATGATCTCGCCAGCTTGTAATGGAGTGGATTGTTTGAGCACGGTTGTCGTTCCATCCGTGGAAACAAATTCGATACGAATATCGATTGCCTCGTCGATGGTCACCGACTTTTCGCTGCCATAGAAGTCCCCGCTGGACATGCTCGCAACATGGGATTTTGAGCTCGGATCCCAAGCGCCCATAGAATGAGGATTGGTTCTCGCGAATTGTTTGACGGCACCGGGAGCTCGGCGGTCAGAGTTGCCTTCGCGGAGAACGGGATTAACGGCACTTCCCAAAACTTTTGCGTATCGGGTTTTAATCTCCTTTTCAGCGTCGTTTTGCGGTTCCTCAGGGTAGTCGGGCAAAGCGTAGCCTTGCGTCTGAAGTTCCTTGATAGCGGCGGTCAATTGGGGGATCGACGCGCTGATATTGGGGAGTTTGATAATATTGGCTTCCGGAGTTTTCGCGAGCTCACCCAGTTCGGACAGAGCATCTGATTGGCGCTGCTCTTCGGTCAATCTTTCGGGGAAGTTGGCGATAATCCGGCCCGCAAGGGAAATGTCTCTGATTTCTATTTTGACTCCCGCTGCTTTGGTAAAAGCCTCGACTATGGGGAGGAGAGAATAAGTGGCGAGAGCAGGGGCCTCGTCTGTTTTCGTGTAGATGATTCTCGAATGGGTGTTGGTCATAATATTCTCGGATAAAATAGAGCGAAATCTTCGGTAACCGACTCAAGAATAGCGTCAATAGAATATAACGGCCAATACTTAAGTGCCGTAAGAGGGTCCTACTCGATTCGCGATTGAAATCGAAGGTAGACGGTAGCCTACGAAAATGAATAGAAGGGCTAGAACGGCGACGGCGATAATTCGAATCAAGGTGTCCCAGATGTCGTAGACGAACAGACGGAAGAGCGGTAGGGTAAGGCCAATGATCGCGACCATTCGGTAAGGTTTGATTTTGGCTCCGATACCGACCGCTTACATATCAGCGAAGACGAGAAGAGGGGCTGGTAAGGACTCGATTACAATTCGGGGAAAAGATCCCAGTCACGGGGATAGATAACTTCGTAGGCAGTTTTAAATACTTTTTCTTCCTTTGGAGCAAGCGTGGCTTTCCACCGAAAAACTCCGCTATTCTCGTCCTCGATTTCGACCTCACTCGTTGGGGGCGCTTTGCGGCGAATCTCGATTTTCGAATTTTGGGCGATGGGGAACTGGCCGACCACGATGAGTTTGTGTGGCACCGTGTGCAAATTGGCGACCTCATTTTTATACTCGCGATTTAGGGTCGTGGTCTTGTCGATGAAACCGGAATTGCTGTCTTTCTGGGCCCCCTCTATCCGCTTAACGACGATGTTTCCGTCAACTCCCAACGATAGTTTGGTTTCCTCTTCAGGTAGAATTTTATTCAGGGAGACTTTAGAGGAGAGTTTCCCGTCAACGAACGCGAGCGCTTGCCCCGGGAGAATCGGAAGCTCGAGCGTGTTGCGAATTTTGGCTCTAAGGTACGCGTCGAGCTGGGCTCGCGGCACGGTCTCGGACCAGAACTCGGCTTCCAGACCGGCTTCGAGAACTTTGTATGAGCTGTGCTCGCCAGAGCTGGGAACGGTGATTTGTCCGGGGATGGTGGCTTGGAAGGAAACGGTTGATGCCGTGATGGCGACTTTTTGAGCACTGAGCACTGAGCCGACCGCTTCTTCGGCCATAAATACGTCTGTTTGGGGCGGGGGAGGAGCAGCTCTTTCCGCCACTGAAGAGAAACTCCCTTTCCGGTAGTAGTCGTCCTGTTTTCCAACATTCAGGGGAAAGAGTTCAGGGACGTTGCCCTGGCGGTTGGCCTGATTTGTGTGGAGCGAAAGGGTGATGTCTGACCAATCTTCGCCGGTGAATTGCCAAACTGAGGCAAAGTATCCAAAATCCAGTTTCCCTTGGTCAGGGTAGGCGCGTAGTTCATACTGAGGTTCCCAGCGTGCAGAGTTGACCATGTAGCTGAGCGATATTGCGATTTCACTTGCCGCGTCCATCTCGATTTCTACTTCGCCTACAGAGGAAAGGAGCATCGCTTTCTCTGTCGCCTCCCTAAGCTCCTTTTCGATCTCCTTGATGGTCTTGTCGACGGCTTTGATCTCAATCTCAACTTTGTCAATCTGCTCGTTGGCGTTCTTCTGGGTTTGTCCGACAAACTCGGCCAGCTCCTTTGCTTGAGCTAGAGTGAGGGTTTGGCCTTCGTTAATCTTGCCAAACTCCTTAGCGAAGGAGGTGCGCATGCCAGAGGCGAAGACAACATCCGCTTTGGCATTGGAAAGCGTGCGCAGCGTTTGCTCTTTTTCCTTTTTGGCTGCGAAGAGTCTCGTTTGGATTTCTTCTATTATAGAATTCTCGTCGCGATTCTGCGGCTGGAATATCTTTGCGTTCCGGATTAGCCCATTAGCGGTGTTTACGAAATTTGCCTGAAGCGCTGTTGGGTCCACCTGACCGGGCAGATTTTTGAAGACCAAGGTCGATTTCCCCGATGGCACGTTCAAAGTGCCTTGGCGAGTGACCAAAGCCCCATCTCGGAAAAGGGAGACTTCGAGGATCGATGATTCTACTTCGTGTTCGTCAGCGTAAGCACAGAGAGCGAGCAATGCACAGATTGAGATCGTAAAAATGGAGCAGAATTTCATAGGGCGAACGGGGCAATTCCAATATAGACAAAAGACTTCACTGAAGGATCCATATAGGCAATTGCAATTAAGACTTTTGAGAAAGCGACTGATTAGAAAATTCTCTTGGTAATGGCAGTGACGGCCCGGCACGCCGCCTATGTTAGGTTCAGTGAATCACGTGGCAACTGCGTTCATAAGCTTGGTTCGAAAAGGCGCACCACCCTGCCACCTGTCTTTAGGCCAAGTCCCTATTCAATGTAGGACAGGCAGAATTATTGCGTACCTTGAATTGCAACAGGCTGTTCATTCGGCTCGGCTCAGGATCCGTGGAGAACCTGTGCGGCGCTCTTATTGTGGGCGATCTCCGAGCGCCCGCTACCGTTCATGTGCTCGAAAGATTGACCTTTGAGGGGAAACTAAGAGGGTGCGGGTCTAAACCTTCTGGATCCCATTGAGGCACACTAGTCACATTCACATAAAAGGAGCTCGCGAGCACAATTTGCGGGATATCGAGGTAAAGATCCCTCGAGAGAAACTCGTCGTAATCACAGGCGTATCGGGTTCCGGAAAGTCCTCACTGGCCTTCGACACGCTGTATGCGGAGGGCTACCGAAAATATATGGAGAGCCTTTCCACGCAGGCCCGCCAAGCGATGGAGCAGTTCAAACGACCGGATGTGGATTTCATCCACGGCCTTTCACCGGTTTTGGCAATAGAGCAACGGGCAGCAGGTTCTTCTCCGCGGAGCACTATTGCCACGGTTACAGAAATTGCGGACTATGCCCGTCTTCTGTGGACGCTTCGAGGAGATCAGCATTGCCCGAAGGACGGAGGCATCATTTCGCGGCAAACGCTCGATAGCTCCGTTGATCGGGCTTTGAAACTGCCGAAAGGTTCGCGGGCTATGATTTTGGCTCCTTACATGGCCGCGGCGGCCGCAGTTATTCTGGAGGAGTTGCCCCGGTTGCGGCAAAAGGGTTTTCAGCGTATTCGAATCAATGATGAGGTCAAAAGTATTGATGATCCGGATATCGAGATAAAGGGACGGGGAAATGCGACCGTTGAACTCGTGGTCGATCGCATTGTTGTAGAAGAGGCGCAGAGAAGTCGGATCGCGGACTCGCTCGAGCTGGCGTTTAGCGAAGGGAAAGACCGAGCGATGGTCCTCTATCAGGCATCGAAAGACTCGGACTGGAAAGAGCTCAGTCTAAGCCGGAATTTCGCGTGCTCGAAGTGCGGCGAGGTGTATGAACCGATCTCTCCCCGTCATTTTTCGTTCAATACGGCGGAAGGATCCTGTCCAGAGTGCGGTGGATTGGGGAAAACGCGGCGCTTCTTGGAAGAGCTCATCGTGCCCGATCCGAGTAAGTCAGTGAAAAAGGGGGCCTTGAAGCCTCTGCGAATTGGAGGAAAGCAGCTGATCATTCGCAACAATGCGATGCTGCGCCAGTTGGCAGAGCAGCTTCCCTTTGATCCGACGACGCCGTGGATTGAGTTGGATGAGGAAACCAGACAGGCTTTACTCTACGGGGTTGAAGACCGGCTTTTCAATTTTAAACTAACTCGCCGTAAGACGATTCCTCCTCCCCAACCGTTCGGAGGCTTTATGGCGTTGCTGCAAAAGTCCTACATGGAGACTAAAAGCGACGGATTTCGGGCTCGACTTATGACCTATCAGACTGACCAGAAATGCCCGACATGTGACGGGCATCGGTTCAGTCCGCGGAGTGCGAATGTATTTGTAGAGGGTAAGAGTCTGCCCGATTTCCTTTCGATGGATATAGGTCAGGCCCACGAATACGTGAGCAGCCTATCACCCAGCAAGGATCGTGTTTCAACCTACGGGGAAGTTCTCGAAGGAATTGAGTTGCGGTTGCGTTTCCTAAAGGAGGTGGGTCTGGAGTACCTGACTTTGAATCGTCAATACAGTACGTTAAGTGGAGGCGAGGCCCAACGAGTGCGGCTAGCGACACAGTTGGGTATGAGTCTCGTGGGAGTCATCTACGTGCTCGACGAGCCCAGCATTGGATTGCACCCGATGGACAACCAAAAGCTGATCGAGTCACTGAAGGAGTTACGGGACCGCGGCAACTCGGTTGTTGTGGTGGAGCACGATGAGGATACGATGCGGGCCGCCGACCATCTGATCGAGCTGGGTCCGGGAGCGGGGCTTTCTGGAGGAGAGGTCCTTTTCGAAGGGACGCCGGAGGATTGTGCCGGGCAAAAGAAAGACGGCTTCGAGACTGGAGAATACCTTTCGGGACGACAGACGCTTACGAAGTCGGTCAAAACACTTTTGCCACAAAAGAAGTGGCTCGAGATTAAAGGGGCGAGCCAGCACAATCTGCAAAAGGTGGATGCCCAGTTCCCCGTTGGTCTTTTGACTTGTGTGACCGGCGTTTCCGGATCGGGTAAGTCGACCATGGTGAATGAGATTCTGGCGAAGGCGGCTGCCCGAAAGCTTAACCGGGCCAAGGACATCCCCGGCAAGCATACGGGGATGAAAGGGCTGGAGCACTTCGAAAGGGTAGTGCGTGTGAGTCAGGATCCCATCGGGCAAAGCCCGCGTTCTAATCCGGCGACCTATACCAAACTCTTTGATTTGCTGCGCGATTTGTACTCAAAAATTCCTCTGTCGCGAGCCCGCGGATATAAAGCGGGGCGTTTTAGTTTTAATGCACGTGGCGGTCGCTGTGAACGATGTCAGGGTCAAGGGGCGATCAAGTTGGATATGCTTTTTATGAGTGATGCCTATATCGACTGTCCCAGCTGCCAAGGTACGCGTTACAATCGGGAAACCTTGGAAGTGCAATATGGAGGATTGAATATCGCCCAATCTCTAGATCTTTCGGTAAGCGAAGCCTTGGCGCAATTTGAGAATGTGCCACGGGTTATGGATAAGTTGAGGACCCTCGACGCGGTGGGGCTCGGGTATTTGAAACTGGGACAAGCTGCTAACACATTGAGTGGTGGCGAGGCCCAGCGATTGAAGCTCTCGTTGGAGCTTTCCAAGCGATCCGCGGGTAGCGCTCTTTATATTCTAGATGAGCCCACGACCGGATTGCACTGGTCGGATATCCAGAAACTTTCTGACCTGCTTTTCCAACTGCGAGACCAGGGCAACACAGTCATCGTGATCGAACACCACCTCGACTTCATGCGACTGGCTGACTGGATCGTCGATCTCGGCCCGGGCGGAGGCTCCCATGGAGGAAAAATTGTCTGTGCCGGAACAGTGGATACGGTAAAAAAGTGTAAGGATTCGGAAACCGGAAAAGCTTTAAAGAGATGGTAGCCTTTAAACCACGGACTTCGAGTAGCTCAGCGCTTTAGCCTGGTCATCGTTAAGAAGATTTAGATTTTTGTTTCACGGATTATACGGATGAGCACAGATGTTCTTTGGCCATGGGAATAGTCATTAGAAAAATACGATTCGAATCCTTATCTCAATGGATCTGTGTTGTCTGAGTTATCTGTGGTAGGGATTTGTCCCTATCCAGAATCGTTTTTCTCTGGCAGACTACGAAGGTAGGGCTAGCACTTGCTCAATGCCGCGTTTCCCATGGGACGGGTCCGCTCAAGAAATCGATAGCCACAAAGAGGTACAAAAGACACAAAGAACGATCGGGGCAGATCATCGCTTAAGCATGGTTTTTAAAGGGCCGTGTTCTTGAGACTTTCTAAAAGACAAATACTCTAAAATCTTAGGCTGGGTCGTCGACCTGTTGATACTAGACTAAAAATTGTCATGCCGGTTCGCTAAGCCTCAGCGTGAGAGGCTAAAAGGGGGAGGCTTGCGCCTCCCCCCGTTTATTTTCTTTTTCAGCGCTTTCTCGGACGAGTCAGCGTTCTTGTTCCTGGGTCCCGAATAGTGGCCGTGCCACCAAACAGGACGTTTCTTACTCCCATTCCCTTTATCATGTTCGTGTTATTNTCCAAGGACCGACATTTCGTCGGCCAGTCTAAATTTAGCATAAACCGCGCCCATGGAAGGCCCAGTTTTCTATTTTCGCGTATTTAACAAGACGGTTCATTTTGGACTCGTTCTAGCCCCACGCAAGAGGGGGCACTCGCTAGTGGGTGGCTCTGCATTAATAGAGATATGAGGCCAGTTTGCCACCCGATCTAAAAACTCTACTTTTTACGTTACGAGTATAAGGGATACCAAAAAGATGACTATCCGTTTACGACTTAGGACGATGGCGCGATTATGGGACTCGCGCAACCACGAGGAGTCCGAGCCGGAATCTCCTTTTTTGTACGAGACGATTCTAAATGAATGGAAGCAAATGATGGTTTCTGCCGAAACCAAGTATGTGACGATGAAATAGCTTCGAGAGCGGTATCGCTGATGGAAATCCAAGCTGTTGTCACAATCGAAGAAGCGACCAGGGATTTGGATGCTGAAAAAGCGTTTCAGGAATTCAATGAAGAAGGAATGGAACTCTACTCCAATGACAGTCTTCTATCGCACATCGAGAAAAAACCGACCGCCTACTATTCTCGATTTCTCGTATCGAAGGCGATGGTGACGGGGCCGTCGTTTACGAGCGAGACTTGCATGTTGGCGGCAAAAACTCCGGTCTTTACCGGGTAGCCAAGCGTTGTGCTGAGTGCCTGGAAGACGTCTTCGTAAAAGGCTTTTCCCTTTTGGGGATCTGCTGCGTCGTTGAAGGAGGGTCGGTTTCCTTTCTTGGTGGAGGCGATCAGAGTGAACTGGCTTACGATCAGCAATTCGCCTTGGATCGATTTTAGATCGCGGTTCATTTGTTGGTTGTCGTCTTCGAACACGCGTAAATGGGAGATCTTCCGGACCATCCATTCGATGTCTTCGTTCGTATCCAGTTTGTGTATCCCTAGGAAAACAAGCAGCCCTCGGCCAATCGATGTGTGCTCTTTACCGTCGATTGATACGGAGGCTTCGGCTACTCGTTGGACGACTGCTTTCACGATTAGAGCTTTCTGAGAATGGCGAAGAACTCGATCCCGTTTTCCTCGCCGGTGGATTGGAATTCTATTTGGAACTCAATCCCGAGGGTTTTCTTACAAGCCATAAGAAATTCCAAAAAAGTATGGCTGTCCCAAACGTGAGCATGCTCGCGACGGGAGCGGGCGAATGCGATGTCGCCTTTGATGTCGCGTCCCGGTTCCTCGAATACGTGTTTACCGACATGTCGAAGGAAGTCCAGGTAGTGTTCATCGTCGACTTCGTCTACGCCATTTATGTACTCGGTTTCCAGATGTTCGTAACTGGTTAGCGGGCGCTCCTTGTCAAAGGTGTAGCGTTTGTCTGGAGCCGCGATGGCGATCCTGCCGCCGTTTCGGAGAACATAAAACATGTCTTCAATCATGGCAATCGGGCAGGCGACATGCTCGATGACGTGGTTGGCAATGAAGAAATCCTGGCTGTTGGCCGTCAGCTTCCGTAGGTCGCGCTTGTCCACATCCCCAAGGATGTCGACGGGAACCAATTCGCTACTTTGAATTTCGGGGAAACGCACGGATGCGGTTTTCGGACCAATGGCGTCGAAATAGGAAACCTGGCAGGAGCTTGGAAGCTTAGCCGGTTCTCCGAAGGCTCCAATTTCAATGCCTTTCCCGCTTAAAAGAGTGTAGCCTTCTTCACGGTGTTTCAATGCGGTTAGAGGACTTTTAGTTTGATTGGCGGGAGATTGTGGGGGCGGGACGTGGTTCCGGCTCAGTCGAAATCCACCTCTGGCTCGACCTCTGCTTCGTAGTCCACACCTTTTATGCCGAAACCGAAGAGCCTGAGAAAATCGGTCTGGTATCCTTCGAAGTCTGTCAGCTCCTCCAGATTTTCAGTTGAAACGAGGGGCCACACTTTAGTGACCGCGTCTTGTATCTTCTCCTCCATCTCCCAGTCGTCCATGCGGATGAGGCCAAGCTCGTCGATGGGGACGTTGCCACCTTGGTTGTAGAGACGATCGGAAAACAGCCGTTGCATTTGCTCGATGCAGCCCTCGTGGCCGCCGAGTTCCTTCATGATCTTGAAGAGAATAGTGATGTAGAGATTGACCCCTGGGATGGCGGAGCTGGCTTGGGTCACGACGGCTTTGTTTACCGAGACATGGGCTTCACCGCCTAAGTCACTCACAGATTCATTAATCGCTGCCTGGGCCCGACGGAGATCGACTTTGGCCTGCCCGATGGTACCGTCTTTGTAGATAGGCCAAGTTACCTTGGGTCCGATGTAGTCGTAGGCTACTGTCTTAAAGCCTTCGGAGAGCAGGTCGGCGTCTTTGAGGGCCTGTATCCATAATTCCCAGTCAGAACCCCCCATCACCTTGACAGTATTTTGAATATCCTTATCGGTAGCAGCCTCCACGGTCGCTTCCTGGATCGACCTTTTGTCGGTATCCAAATATTTGTTCGAGTAGTCTGCCCCGATCGGCTTGAGGGCGGAACGATAGGTGTCACCTGTATTCGGATCGGTGCGGCGAGGCGAGGCGAGCGAGTAGATCACGAGGTCAATTTTCCCCATGTCCGACTTTATTCGTTCGATGGCTTGTTCCTTGATTTCGTTTGAAAAGGCGTCGCCGTTGATGCTACTGGCATAGAGGCCGTCTGTTTTGGCCGCTTTTTCCAGGGCGACTGAATTGTACCAGCCCGGTGTGGCGGTTCGTCCTCGCTCCGAAGGGCGCTCGAAATAGATTCCAAGAGTGTTGGCACCGCATCCGAAGGCTGCCGCAATGCGGGATGCGAGGCCGTATCCGGTTGATGCCCCGACTATGAGAACATTTTTGGCCCCATTTTCGACAGGGGACTGGCTTTTGACATAGTCAATCTGCTCCTGGACATTGGCGGCACAGCCAGTTGGGTGAGCTGTGACGCAGACGAAACCTCTTACTTTGGGACGAATAATCATAAAAAATTGGTATTAGCTGAATTACAGGGAGTGCGTTGATGAGATGAACTTTGAGCATTGTCAGCCTTTATTTGGGAAATATCGGTCGATTATTCCAGTTAAATTCGACAGGGACATCAGAGCCTATGACTGAATCGTTACCAATCCAATCCTGCACGAATCGCAATCAGGAGTATAATGGCTACGTTTTGGAAATGGGTCCTACCGAGTCCAGCGTCTTAATAAAGTGCCAGTCCGATTAGCCCTAAGATTATAAGGATAGCGAGCAGTGTCAGGATTTTCCTCTCCTGCTTGGTTGTTTTGAAAAGCATGAATACAGAGTGGATTAGTGTACGAATAAGCGCTAGATCACCTTCAAAGTAAGAGATGATTATGTATAGAAAACGGAATGTTCTCAAGCTTTTCGCACTCATCTGCGGGGTAATGCCCCTTTTGAGCTACGGTCAGGACTTCCAGAAGGGTACGGTTGATACGGAGCAGGCGATTGCTGAGCTAGTATCGGGAGTCACAGCCGTTCAACCTGGGCAGACCATCGATGTGGCACTGCGCCTCCAGTTGGACCCGCATTGGCACGTTTATTGGAAAAACCCGGGGGATACGGGGTTAGCTCCGTCGATTGATTGGGATGCTCCGGATGGAATAGAAGTGGGCGAATTGGAGTTTCCGACTCCTGAGAAGATCATTACTCCACCCGATTTTGTCTCGTACGGCTATGAGGGGGAGGTGTTCTTTCTGGCGAAGGTCAAGATCCCGGAGGATTTCGGAGTAGGGCAGACTATTTCGCTCAATGCCGATGCCAGTTGGCTGGCTTGTGAGCAGATGTGTATCCCGGGAGGGGCGAAGCTCACTCTGGAATTGCCGGTGTCTGGCGAATCGGCTGATTCCTCGCAGTGGGGAGTTGCTTTGGCGGTGGCACGGGCAAACATCCCGAAAACGCCAGACGGGGCAGTGCTTACTTTCGAAGCGCTCGAATCCACGATCTCGGCTAGCATCGATTGGGCGGGTTTCAATGGGATCGACACCAAATCCCTTTATTTCTATCCGGAGGAAGAAGGTTTGATCAATTCAGCCACGGCCCAGAACTTCGCCCTTACTGATTTGACCCTCATCGTGTCGATGGAGAAGTCGGAATACCATGAAGGTTCAGTCGATCGGCTTTCTGGGGTGCTTTCTTACGAGGCGGGCTTTGCTGCTGCTGGCGATGCGAAGGCGATTTTTCTGGATTCGGCGATCAAGCCGGCGGCGGATGCAAACACGGCTTACGCAATTGCCGGGGAATCGACTATCGGTTTTACTCAAGCCCTCTTGTTCGCGTTTGTCGGCGGAATGATTCTCAATTTGATGCCGTGCGTGTTCCCGATCTTATCCATAAAGGTGCTTGGTTTCGTTCATCAGTCGGGAGAGGACAATAAGAAGGTCTTAGCACACGGACTTACGTTCGCGGGGGGGGTGCTGGCGTCCTTTTGGGTATTAGCGGGCACGTTGATCGCCTTACGATCGGGTGGTGAAAGCCTTGGCTGGGGATTTCAGCTTCAGTCGCCCTATTTCGTGGGGGCGTTGCTTTTGATCATGTTTCTGCTGGGGTTAAGTTTGTTGGGTGTATTTGAAATAGGGACTTCTGCGATAGGGCTAGCGGGAAAAGTCAAAGGAGAGGGTTATGGAGGCTCTTTCCTCTCCGGAGTTCTGGCCACTGCGGTCGCGACGCCCTGCACCGGTCCTTTCATGGGGCCTGCGCTTGGATTTGCCCTTACCTTGTCGGCCGTCCAGTCGATGACAGTGTTTACATTTTTAGCATTAGGAATGGCGGTCCCGTACTTGATTCTCTCGTCTTTTCCTAAGCTGATAGAGAAGCTCCCCCGTCCGGGTGCGTGGATGGAGACTTTTAAACAGGTTATGTCCTTCCCGATGTTCGCAACCTGTATTTGGCTGATCTGGGTGATGGGAGCTCATGTCGGTAACGACGGACTTATGATGGTTCTTGGGGGATTGCTCGTTGTGGCGATCGGGGCGTGGGTCTACGGACGTTGGTCGACGCCAGTGAAACCGGTTAAGACTCGCAGAGTTTCGACCATTTTTGCGGTAGTGATCGCTGTCATTGGAGTATGGATGCTGATGCCTTCTGAAGAAGCGACATCGGCAGTGGTTCCGGAAGAGGCGGGTGGTCCTGACAAATACGGCGTAGTCTGGAGAAATTTTTCTCCGGAGCTGGTCGCATCGGCTCGGCAGGATGGAAAACCCGTCTTTATCGATTTCACCGCCAAGTGGTGCCTTACCTGTAAAGCGAATAAGGCGGTCGTGTTTGCCTCGGACAAAGTAAGAAATCGTTTTGATGAATTAGGCTTCGTGATGGTTAAGGCTGATTGGACGAAGCGGAATCCCGTTATCACTGATGCTCTAGAAGAGTTTGGTCGCTCAGGAGTACCGTTGTATGTCCTGTATGATGGAAAATCGGATACGCCGAAAATCTTGCCTGAGCTATTGAACCCGGGAATCGTCCTGGATGCGCTAGAGGGGATCGAAAGTCCTGCTGCATCGATCGCAAGTAAGTGAATAAAGTATCTCCGGAGTATTTTTAGGTAATGGGCGATTTCCGATTGCACAATGCCGTATGTATTGGGTAGGCAGCTCAGGAGTCTTTTGCAAAATAGAATACTAATGGACTGTACTTAAGCCCTGCTGGGCTGTCGGCATCTTAGTATTGCCGTCTCAGATTGCTCGGCAGGATGCCGAGCTCTTCCCGGTACTTGGCTACGGTACGTCGCGCGATGTTGATTTCCTTCTCTTTGAGAAGGGCGACGATTCCTTGGTCGCTCAATGGCTTGGCGGGTTCTTCGTTTGACACCAATTGCTGGATCATTTCCTTGACGCTGGTATTGGAGATATCCTCACCGCCTCCCCCTTTGTAGCCGGGGGTGAAAAAGAACTTCATATCGAAGACCCCGTGCGGGGTCTGGATGTACTTGTTGGCGATCGCCCGGCTAACCGTCGTTTCGTGAACGCCCACCGTGTCAGCGACCTGGGTCATGGTGCAAGGTTTCAGCTTGGCTACTCCATCCTCGAGGAAGGCGACTTGTATTTTTACGATTTCGTTCGCGATTCGCTCGATCGTTTGCTGGCGTTGCTCGATCGAGCTGATGAGAAATTTGCCGGATCGCATCTTCCCCTGAATGTACTCTTTCTCCTGGCGGGAAAGCTGGCCCCTGGCGATCATTTCCTTGTAGGAAGGACTGATGCGAAGACGAGGAATATGGTCGCTATTTAGGGTCACCTTCCACTTGTCTTCATCTCTTTCCACGACGACATCTGGGAGGACGGATCGATTGGTGTCCTCGGAAAAGCGGCGACCGGGAGCGGGGTCAAGCAACGCGATATCGTCTATAGCCGCTTGAACCTGATCGGAATTAATCCCCATTTTCCGAGCGATGTCGGGAATACGTCTTCGGGTGAGAAGCTTAAAATGATTCTGGACCATCTCGTAGGCGTCCGAGTTTCTGAGGCCCTGCAGTTCCAGTTGCGTAGCCAGACAGTCTTGGAAATCGAATGCGCCGATTCCAGGAGGGTCGAATGACTTCAACGTTTGGTGAGCAGACTGCATCTCGCCGAGCGACATGCCGGAAACTAAGGCGAGATCGGAGAGAGGTGTGTTCAGAAACCCGTTGTTGTCGAGGCTGCCGACAAGGTATTCGATCGCTTCGCACTCCTTGGCGCTGATATCGGACAAAGACGCTTGGGAAAGAAGATGCTCCTGCAATGAAGTCTCATTCACGAGGGAGTCGAAAAAATGATCGCGACGCTCCGCATCCTCAGAGGTAAAGCTCTGACTGCTGCTGGCCTCGGACAGGTGGTCGCGCCAGTCTTGGTCGATCTTGCTTAGAATCTCGAATGTCTCGTCGAACTTTAATTCTTCGTTCTGGCTAGCAGGTTCCTGTTCAGGATTCTCGCCATCCGACCCGTTAAACGCGCCGTCGTCTAGGCTTACTCCATCCATCGGCATTTCTTCCAGCGACGGATTTGTTTGAAGCTCTTCCTGGATCGTTATGTTAAGATCCTGTGCTGCAACCTGCAGAATCTTAAGCGAATGTCGCAGTTGAGGGGCAAGGACTTGAGACTGCGTCTGCTTTTGTCTCAGTTCTTGATTGAAACCTTGTGCTGCCATTTTCTCGTCGAAAGATTTACCGCGCGGACCAGATGCATCTTCACGCTCAAAGTACTATCAAAGCAGATCTTTACAGAGAATTTTTGATCATTGCAAGCCGCATGACATAATTAGCGCGATTTATGCTCTGTAATATTATAATTGGTTTACAATTCAGATTCCGTCTCTTGACAGGATCGTCTAAAAATAGGATTTTCGGTTTGTGATCACACTTACTGAAAACGCGGCAAACAAGGTCAAGCAACTCCAGGAGGAAAAAGGTGGAGGGGGGAAGTTACTTCGTATTTTCGTCGAGTCTGGAGGCTGTTCAGGTTTCCAGTATGGAATGTCCTTTGATCTGAAGAACGACGACGACCACACACTCAAAAGCGCAGGAGTCTCTTTTCTAATGGACGATGCAAGCATCGAATATATGAAAGGCAGCGAGATCGATTTTGATGACGGTCTGCAGGGCAAGGGGTTTGAGATTAGGAATCCCAATGCCGACAGCACTTGCGGTTGTGGCAAGTCTTTCAGCTAAGGTGATGTAGTACCTGAATCGTTGCCGGGAAGTTCGGCCTACTTGTTTTGGAAGCGTCGACGCAACCCGGCATTGTTTGATCAAGGGGTACATTCCGGACGCTACAAACGGTTCACGTCGCGAGTGCCGTCCCGACGGTACCGAAGAACGTAGATGAGACATCAATCCCGCGTTTACGGTTGGTTGTCATCCAATGGCAGGGTTCGATGGCCCGGCGAACCACATAGGTTGAGTCAAGATAGCGGGTGCTGCGTCGGGTCCTAGCCACTAGGCTTTAGCGATGTGCAAGGCCACGCTGCCGAGGGCGAGCGGGATCGCTATAATTTCTCTAAATCCCGCCTGTTCCAATTCGGAACTAATACCTTCGCGATCTGGAAACGTTTCGATGGAGTTGCATAGATATTGATAGGCGGGAAGATCTCCCGTTATCAGGCTGGCCACGATCGGAAGGACGCGTTTCAGGTAGAAGTAGTAAAAAGGCCGATACACGGGATGCGGTTGGGAGAATTCAAGTATGAAAATGTGTCCATTTTCTGGGTCGAGAATACGTCGGATTTCGAGGAGTCCTTTGTGGCGATCTTCCAGATTTCTATAACCGAAAGAGATCGTCGCCGCTTGAGCCAAGCCGGTATCCAATGGCAAGTCCAGTATATCTCCGATGCCGAACTCGATTTCAGGTTCTTGGAACTCGACTTGCTTTTTCTTCGCCTCATCGATCATGGGGGCGCAGAAATCTAGACCTTTAATAACCGTTGACTTTGCAAGGCCTTCACGCAGGGCAAATGCCACGTCTCCACTGCCGGTCGCAAGATCCACGACCGTAGTTGGTTTCCGGTAGTCGACTTCTTCAACGAGGCGGTTGCGCCAGATCTGGTCGATCCCAAAACTGAGAAGACGATTGGCGAGATCGTACCGCGAAGCAATTCTCGCGAACATCGAATTTACCTTGGATGCGTCGGGCATGAGAGCTTACAAACTCGTGAAATTTTGCCTTATCAAGTGAGGCTATTCAGCTTCTGCCTCGCTTTGTTGGCGGTAACTGTTGATGACCCAATCGGATAGTTCCTTTTCGGCATTCTTGACCACTGATCCAGTAATCGGGAAAATGGTTTGCCCCGTATTGCGCGAAATCAAAGTGAGGCCATGGTGAAAATCTCGAAACTTCAGTTCGCACAACGCCCGTATCGTTTTGTCGGTATCCAGACTTTCCTCAACGAGGGCTAGCACGGCCCTCTCGTCAAAATCGAGGGTAAAGCCATGCTGGTTTTCGAATCGCTGCCCATAAGTGGTGACTTCGCTCATCAAAACGCTGCGTTGCTCGGAAATATTTTCTCGGAGCAGTTTCTTCAAATCGCTTGAGGGGTCGTCGACAGTGTCACCTGTGACTTTGAACTGCTTGATTCCAGTGGAAGGCAGCTCAAATTTGAAATCCCGAAACACGCGTTCAAGAACCGTCATCAATCCGCGGGCTCCTGTTTTTTCTTTGTGTGCCCGGCGGGAAACCTTTTCCAGGGCTTCCTCGGATACATCCAGTTTTATACTGTAGCCATCAAAGTCCGTCAGGTATTGAGCGAGTATGCTTCCTTCCGAGGATGTCAGGATCTGGAGCAAGTCTTCTGGAAGCAGATGTTGACAGGCCACTCGAACGGGGAGTCGACCAATGAATTCCGGTTCAAAACCATAGTCGATGAAATCGCGTGTCTCGACTTTGTTTAGGAAATCCTCGCTCTCTTCCTCCTCGCTCTTTCGTGACGCTCCAAACCCCATTGTGATTTTGGCCAGGCGCTTTTTTACGGATTCGCCCAGTTTGTCGAAGGCACCGCTAACGATAAAGAGAATATGCCGAGTGTTGATCGTCTTCTGTCGTGGTTTTCCCGTTTGCTGAAAGTCCATCATGGCTTGCATCTGGCCTAGTAAGTCAGTTTGGCTTTGGAGGTTTACATCTGTTTCCTCCATAAGCTTGAGCAAGTTGATTTGCACCCCTCTGCCGGATACATCTCTTCCATGCTCGCCTTTCTGGGCGATCTTATCGATCTCGTCTATGTATACAATGCCGTATTGGGCGAGGTCGACATCGCCATTAGCGTTTTTTACCAAGTCTCGCACGAGGTCGTCCACATCCCCGCCAACGTAGCCCGTTTCTGAAAATTTGGTAGCGTCAGCTTTGACAAATGGTACGCCAATCAGTTTAGCGACATTTCGCATGAGGTAGGTTTTTCCAACCCCGGTTGGACCGAGCAGGATAACGTTCTGCTTGGCATAGTCTCGCTCTTTGAGATCTGGATTTTCCAAACAACGGCGTACGTGATTGAAGTGGTCGCAAATGGCGACGGATATCACTTTTTTGGCTTCCCTTTGCTGAATGACGAATCGGTCGAGGTAGTCTCGAATTTCCTTTGGCTTAAGGTTGAATCCGTGAATGCGCTTCAAGGCTTCTTCGCGTTCTTCGACCACTTCCGGATCTTTTTTCTTTTCAGAAGGGGATGAAATACCGCTTTGCGGGTTGAAGCCTCCTCCCATAGGGAAAAACGACTTTCCTTGTTTAAAGGCCTGATCCAGGTTCTTCTTCAACTCCTCCATCGGATCTAGCTGTTCTTTGTCTTGGCTCATTGTGTTGAGCAAATTGCATGGCTTTGAGGTTGACGCAACCTAAACTGAGAAAGTAAGTTAGGTTGAATCATATCTGGTAACTTCTACACACGCTCCCCATGTCCAATAATCTTACAAAACGTGATATTGTCTTAAAGATTTTCGAGAAGTCGAAAGATATTCCACAGAGCAAGATTCAAGAGACAGTGCAGATGACGTTGGATATCGTGCTAGATGCTTTGGTAGAGGGCCGAAATGTTGAGTTGCGCAATTTCGGTGTTTTCGAAATACAGAAGCGAAAAGCTCGCGTTGGCAGGAACCCGAACCGCCCAGAAACAGACGTAGTTATTCCCACGCGGGCTGTGGTGAAGTTCAAGGCCGGTAAAGTCCTCAAAGCGAGAATCAAGGACATCGATTTGGATTCTCTTTAGACTGCGGCCCCTTGGGGGAACGGTGGCTCGATTCTTGACACACGTGGTAGGCGCCCTAGGGCGTGTCAGTAATTAACGATGTCGAATTTCAAATCACTACCAGGATTCCGTGAATTTTATCCTGAGGATTTTGCGGAGCGCCGCTTCCTCCTCCAGGTTTGGCGTCAAGTTGCCCGACGTTTTAGTTTTCAGGAATACGATGGACCGGTTCTGGAATCGCTGGAATTGTTCAAGGCGAAGTCGGGCGACGAAATTGAATCTCAACTTTTTTGTTTTGAAGACAAAGGAGGCCGGGAAATTTCGCTGCGACCCGAATTGACCCCGACACTCGCGCGAATGGTCGCCGCTCGGGCGAACGCTTTAAAGCGTCCGATCAAATGGTTTAGTGTTGGCGATAATTTTCGTTACGAGCGAATGCAGAAGGGCCGATTGAGATGCTTCACTCAGTTCAATGCTGATATACTGGGTGAGGCGGGTCCCGCCGCTGAAATCGAGCTGCTGGCGCTACTCGTCCAGATTTTTCAGGGATTCGGTCTAGGTGAAGACGACTTTTTTATCCGCCTCAGCGACCGAAATCTCTGGATGTTGTATTTGGAAGCCCAGGGATTTGCCGCACAGTCCGCGAAGATTCTCGAAATCGTGGACAAGTGGGAACGTATGACTGAGGAGGCGGCGAAGGAGAAGCTCGAGTCGATCGTGGGGGACTCTGCCGTTCAGGTGTGGGAATCGCTTCGGGCGTTTCTTGAGGTGAGGACGATTGCGGAACTTTCAAAGGCGTTTCAGTCCGCGTCCGTCAATTCTGAGCTAGACGAGGCCCTCGAGGCCCGTATTCGTGACTGGACTGAATTGCTTGACGGACTCGATGCGATGGGAATCGGCGGTTACATAGAGATGGACCTGAGCATCGTACGGGGTTTGGCATACTACACCGGCTTCGTTTTTGAGGTCTTTGATCGGGCCAAGAAAAACCGAGCACTCGCAGGTGGGGGACGTTATAATAGCCTCATTCAAAAAATGGGCGGCCCGGAAATGCCGGCTGTGGGATTTGGTTTGGGGGATGTCGTGCTCGCTGACATTTTGCGGGAAAGAGGGCTCATGCCCAGGTTCGTTGACACTCTCGATGCTTATCTTGTGGTCGGAGGAAAAGAAGAGCAGGTCGCTGCCCTATCTGATGCCAACGTCCTGAGGCAGTCCGGATTTTCTGTGGACTATTCATTCAAGAGCCAGGCATTTGGAAAACAGTTTAAAGCAGCTTCTGCTTCTGGGGCGAGGTTCGCTCTCATTTATGGATCGGACGAACTCGAAAAAGGCGTCGTGAAGATTCGGAATTTGTCGGACCGAAGTGAAGAGGAAGTGCCGAGAACCCAACTGCCTCTGTTGTTGAGGGATCGTCTAGGCTAGTTTTTGAAATGCGTACGGATTCGCGCAGGACCCATAATCCGTTTAACGCTCTCATGGTTCTCGTGACAGCGGGCGTAGTGTTTTTCGCGATTTATGCCCGTCAGACCGCCCACGAATTTCTGTTTCGGCCACCTCCAGTATCCTACGAAAGGGATTCAAGTTTTGAATATGTCGTCGCGGATGACGGGGTTGAGCTGAATGTATTCTGGGAAGGTGCGGGCGAGGATGCCTGGACCGTTCTTTACTTGTGCGGAAGCGAGGAAGATTTGTCGATGGCGATGCCGAAACTCCGGAACTACCAGCTGAAAGGATACAATGTAGCCAGTTTTGAATATTGTGGCTATGGTTTTACAGAAGGGGCCCCGAATGAATCCAACCTATACTTAGACGCGGGTCTGGTGTACGACTATTTGCTTCGGTATAAGGTAGTCAACGAGTCCAGACTGGTCTTGCATGGTCGATCAGTAGGAGGAGGAGTAGCGATTGAGCTCGCAACGAGTCGCGATCCAGCCCGTCTCATTCTCGAGTCCACATTCACCAGCGTTTACCAGAATCTTCTGTCTCTAAAATGGATTCCTGGAGATATGTTTGAGAACGAGAATAAGGCATCGAAAGTAGGTTGCCCGGTTTTGCTGATCCATGGTGAAGATGACGGCATCGTTGACGCAGCCAACAGCATTGCGCTTCGGGAGTCATTTGAAGGTGGGGATGTCTCCTTACTCACGGTTCCGGAAGCGGGTCATCGCAATGTGGATCGAGTCGGAGGTCTCGCCTACTGGACGGCGATCGAGCAATTCTTGCGTGGGTCCAAATCGGGGCTATAATCGAGCCTGTTTGCTGTCCGATTCATGACAGTATTATCTATTGCATTTTAGTGGGCATCACCTTTGATGGGTCCTCTTTTTTTCCAATGAAGATACTAGTAGCCGATAAAATCTCTCCCATAGGAGTTGATTATCTCAAGAGCCAAGAAGGCTTCGAGGTAATTGAGATCTTTGACCTGCCCAAAGACGAGCGGAAGGCAAAGCTGATGGAGCATGCTCCTGAGGTCTCAGGCATTATCGTTCGGAGCGACTCAAAGATCACGAAGGAAGTATTGGCGAACGCGTCAAATCTGAAGGCAGTCGGCCGGGCGGGAGTCGGAGTTGACAATATAGATATTCCTGCGGCTACGGACCACGGGGTGGTGGTGATGAACACCCCCGCTGGAAACACAATCGCGACAGCTGAGCTGACCTTCACGCATATGCTTTGCGGTGCAAGACCGGTTCCTCAGGCAGCCGCGTCCATGAGAGATGGACGCTGGGATCGGAAGATTCTGGGTGGTAGCGAGTTGCTGAGTAAAACGCTGGGTGTTTGCGGTATGGGACGCATCGGGAGTGAAGTCGCCAAGCGGGCGAAAGCCTTTGGGATGGATATCATCGCCTACGATCCTTTTCTTACAGAGGCACGCGCGGAATCGATGGGCGTTGAACCGGTCGAATTGGACGAGCTTTTCAGGCGTTCCGATTACATAACGGTTCACATGCCTTTGACGGACCAGACAAAGTACATGATCGACGAAGCTGCCTTCGAAAGGATGAAGGATGGCGTTCGCGTGTTCAATTGCGCTCGAGGAGGCATTATCAAAGAATCTGCTTTGGTCGATGCGCTGAACAGTGGAAAGGTTGCTGCCGCAGGTTTGGACGTCTATGAATCCGAGCCCCCTGCCGGTGATCATCCGCTCCGGTCTCACCCGAACGCAAATCTCACTCCTCACTTGGGAGCGTCGACCCAGGAAGCTCAGGAGAGTGTGGGTATTGAAATAGCGGAGGCGGTTGCCGATGCCGTTCGTGGGGGAGAAATCCGCAACGCGATCAACATGCCTTCCCTGGACGCTTCCACGATTGAGAAGGTGGGTCCCTACCTCGACCTTTGCTCGAAGATTGGAACGTTCGTTCAGCAACTCGCATTGGACAAGATCGAGAGTCTCACCATTACCTACTATGGGAAAGTGGTGGATCTCGATTCGAACTCTCTGACACGAGGCGTATTGAAGGGATTTCTCCAGAATATATCAGGAAGCAATGTCAATTTCGTGAATGCTATGGTGCTTGTGGAGCGCCTGGGTGTAGGCGTTGAAGTCGTTCGCTCGAGCGCGGAGACCGATTTTACCGAACTTATTAAAGTGGAAGCGAAGTGCCATTGCGGGGAAGTTGTTTCAGTTGAAGGTACCTTGATGGGCAAGGGAAACTCGCCACGGGTTGTGGCGATTAATGGCCGCGACGTAGAAGTCGAGCCTTGTGGGTATCTTCTTGTGATTGCGAATAGCGATGAAACGGGAATCGTCGGTCTGCTGGGTACCATCATTGGCGATGCCGGAGTGAATATTGCTTCGATGTCCCTGAGCCGCAATGAGATTGGTGGAATCGCTTTGAATATCGCGGGTCTGGATAGCGAGGTGGATGACGTGACGATGGAGAAGATCCACGCCATTAAGGCGATCAAGCAGGCAAAGCTCGTCTATCTGGAATGTTGAGGTTTTTTCCATGTTGCTGGATCCTATAGCGGCTTTGTTTTCAGCCGGAATTGGCTATTTAGTCGGTTCACTTTCGTTTGGTTACTGGGTTGCCAAAGCCAATGGGGTAGATATTTTTTCGGTCGGAAGCAAAAGCCCAGGAGCGACCAATGTTAAGCGTTCTGTTGGCAATGTGGCAGGAAATGCTGTTTTCGTGCTGGATTTCTTCAAGGGTATACTGGCGACTGGTTGGCCTTTAATCGAGTATTCTAAACTAGAATACTCAGAAAGCTACGGATTGATTGGCCTGTTTGCTGCGGTGATCGGGCATTCGTTTTCTGTATTTACCCGTTTCCGTGGAGGAAAGGGCGTCGCCGCGATGCTGGGAGGTCTGGTCGCTTTAATGCCCTATGCTGCGTTGATTGGAATAATCGTTTGGCTTATAGTATTCTATACGACTCGATACGTATCCGTAGCATCTATACTGATGTCTGTTTCGTTACCTTTTTCGAACCGTATTTTCGATTCAAGTGTATCTTTATTTTGGATGTCGATAGCACTGGTTCTGGTGGTTATCGTCCGGCACAAATCGAATATCTCCAGATTGCTAAAAGGAGAGGAAAACCGTTTTGAAAGAAAATCGGCTAGAAAAGAGGTAAACCAATGAGCAATCGTACTATAAATATTGGGCTCTGCGGTTTTGGAGTGGTAGGGCAGGGTGTGTATGACCACTTGAATAGCAAGCGGCAAGCACTTCGAGAACTTCTCGGTGTTGATATGTTTGTAACCCGAATCGCAGTCAGGGACCTGTCCAAAAAAAGGGACGTAGAAATTGGCAAGAGTTCCGTTTCGAACGATCCGATCGCCATAGCCATTGATCCGAGTATCGATATCGTCTGCGAATTAATGGGAGGGACCGAGATCGCTCGCGAGGTCACGATTGCGGCTCTCAAAGCGGGTAAGATCGTTGTGACAGCCAATAAGGCTCTTCTCTGTGACTATGGTAGGGAATTGTTTTCGATTGTGCAGGAGTTTGGAGGGCATTTGCTTTTCGAAGCCAGTGTGGCGGGTGGTATTCCAGTAATTAAAGCTATTCGTGAGGGATTGGTTATCAACGACTTTTCAAGCATTTACGGAATCCTGAACGGCACTTGTAACTACATTCTAACAAGAATGGCCAATGAAGGCCTAAGTTATCAGGAAATCCTAGTTGAAGCGAAGAAGCTGGGCTATGCAGAAGCGGATGAGTCGCTTGACGTGGATGGAATTGACGCGGCTCACAAGGCGGTTGTGCTCGCGTACCTTGCCCATGGCAAGTGGGTCGATTTCAAGAATGTTCGTTTGATGGGGATTAAGGATGTTTCACAAGAGGACATACGTTTTGCGAAAGACAATGGATATGCTGTGAAGCTGATTGCTGTCGTTAACAAGGAAAGAGAAGGAAAGGCACTGCATGTATCCGTTCTGCCAACACTGGTGGAAAAAACGAGCTCTCTTGGAAGCGTAGACGGCGTTTTTAATGCGGTTTCAGTCCACGGGGATGTGGTTGGCGAAACGGTTTATATTGGCCCGGGAGCGGGTCGGCACGCTACCGCTAGCGCCGTTATTTCGGATGTGGTTGATGCGGCGAAACTACTGATATTCAGAGGGCCGGAAGGTCGTTTTCCATGCTTGGATCTAGCTCCAAAGAACGGTGGAGGCATAGAGGTAGCGAGGCCGAGTGAAATCCAATCCCGTTACTACATCCGACTAGTGGTAATGGATCAACCGGGCGTCATGGCTGAGATCGCTTCGATTTTTGCACCGCACCAGGTTAGCCTTGCCAGCGTAACTCAAAAGGAAGTGCCTGAGAAGGCGGAACGGGCGTCATTAATAATAACGACGCACTCGACAACAGAAGAAGCAATCCAGCGAGCAGTGGCGGATTTAGGGTGTCTAGCGACGCTTGAGGAAGATCCTTTTTGCATGCCGATTGGCACGATTTCGTGAGGTTGAGAGAATTAACGAGATGGCGCGTATTGTAAAAAAGTTTGGTGGAACCTCCGTAGGAGACGTAGATCGTATCCAGAATGTGGCACGCTTAATCAAGGAAGACCATGATAAGGGCAATCAGATTGTTGTGGTTGTATCCGCCCGTTCAGGAGTAACCAACGATTTGATCAATCGCGCAAAGGCGATCAATCGGAATCCAGCCGACAGGGAGATGGACATGCTTCTGGTTGCGGGTGAACAGGAGACAATCGCGTTGACCGCTATGGCCTTGCAGGCATTGGGCGTGGATGCGGTTTCCCTGACCGGGGCAATGGCAGGCATCAAAACGGACCCTTACCATACCAGAGCAAGAATTGTCAGTATGGACTGCAGGACCCTGATCGAACATTTGGATTCGAATCGAGTTGTGATTGTCGCAGGGTTCCAAGGGGCAGGTGAGCAAGGCCAAATAACAACCCTAGGCCGTGGAGGTTCCGACCTGTCGGCAATCGCTTTGGCCAAAGGCGTAGATGCGGACATATGTCAGATCTACACAGATGTGGAGGGTGTGTATACTGCAGATCCTCGCGTTGTCCCTAAGGCGAGGAAGCTGCCAGAGATTAGTTACGAAGAGATGCTTGAGCTTGCCAGCTTAGGTACCAAAGTCATGCAGGCCCGCTCAGTTGAGTTTTCGAGCAAATTTAATGTTCCCTTTGAAGTTAGATCCAGTTTTAAAATTAAATCAGGCACGATCGTGAAAGAGGAAGTCAGTTCTATGGAAGACGTCGTGGTGCGCGGTGTCGCCCTCGATAAGAATCAAGCAAAAGTGATGGTTGCGAACATTCCGGACAAGCCGGGAACAGCCGCTCGGGTTTTTAGGTCGCTCTCTGAGGCAAACGTCGTGGTCGATATGATCGTGCAGAACATTGGGCGAAACGGAGTGGCAAACCTCACTTTTACTGTTCCGCGGGATGACACTCACCGTGCCTCTCAAGCCGTGGAGGAAGTGCTGCAGGAACTGGGTGGAGGAAAGGTTACTCTTGTTGGAGATATCGCTAAGCTTTCTGTAGTGGGGGTTGGAATGCGTACGCATTCAGGCGTGGCAAGCCAGTTGTTTTCAGCTTTAAGCGATGCGGAAGTTAACATTCAGCTTATTAGCACTTCTGAAATAAAGATTTCGGTAGTGATCAATGAGAACGAGTCGGACCATGCTACTCGCGCCGTTCACTCAGCCTTTGGCTTGGACGTTGAATAATCCTCATCATGTATGAATTTCGTTAGTACAAGAGGATTGTCCGAACCTCATAGCTTTTCAGAAGCGGTGAAAATCGGTCTTGCGCCAGATGGCGGTCTTTTCGTTCCAGAGATACTGCCAAGCCTTAGGTTGAAGTTGTCTGGCTGGGAGGGGAAGCCTTATCCGGACTTGTGTGCGTTGTTCTTTCGTGAATTTGCTACCGATATTGATGAGCAAGAACTAGTGGCGATTGTTGAAGAAGCGTATACAGGCTTTGATCACGATGAGCACGCGCCATTGGTCTCGCTAAGCGAGTCCATTAGCGTTCTGGAGCTCTTTCATGGACCGACATTGGCATTCAAGGATTTCGCCCTGCAATTACTGGGGAAGCTATATGAGCGGCAAGTGTCCAAGACGGGATTGTCAATCAATGTCTTGGGCGCGACTTCTGGGGATACGGGCGCGGCAGCGATTAGCGGACTCGTAGGCAAGGAGGGAGTTAATTTATTCATTTTGTATCCAGATGGTCGTGTCTCACCTTTGCAGGAGAGGCAAATGACATGTACGGGAGAAACCAATGTTTACCCTATGGCGATCACGGGAAGTTTCGATGAAGCGCAGGCGGCACTGAAAGAGGTTTTTGGTGACCGAGATTTCAGTCGGGCAGTGAATCTATCCGCCGTAAATTCCATCAATCTTGCCCGGATCCTTGCTCAGTGTGTGTACTACCTGTACGCGTGGCTTAAATTGCCCGAAGGCCAAAGAGAAAAGACTACTTTCGTTGTACCGACGGGTAACTTTGGCAATGTATTGGCAGGTTGGATGGCTAGCCAGATGGGCATGAAGGTCGCGGGTTTTAGGGTGGCTACCAACCGAAACGATATTCTGCACCGCTTTTTCTCTTCCGGGGACTACTCCGTAGATAATGCCTCAGCGAGTCTGGCTCCTTCTATGGACATACAGGTTGCGTCGAATTTTGAGCGGTATCTTTATTTTGGTCTTGGTGAAGATGCGGATAAAACCCGTGAAACCATGTCGGAATTCAAGCAAAAAGGGAAGTTCGAATCGCGTGACGATTCTCTTATAAAACCGATGTCGAGTTCGCGGATGAACGATTCTGAGATTTTCGAAACGATACGTAATGTATACCACAGATATGGATACATAGCAGATCCGCACACGGCCTGCGCATTCAAAGACCTAGATGAATTTGAGCATTGCGTCATACTTTCAACGGCTCATCCTGCAAAATTTCCTGAAATCATTGAAGAAACGCTTGGCATCTCGGTTACGCATCCAAGCCTCGATAAATTGAAGGAACGCCAGATCGTTAAACATCCCATTTCTGCGGATGCAGATGCCATAAAGGAATTCATCGCCTCCAAGCAAAAACCAGGTCAATCGTAAAAGCATTATGAGCAAGGCAAAGGTATTTATATATGATACAACTCTGAGAGACGGAACCCAGGGAGAGGGGGTATCTTTTTCGGTTACGGACAAATTGCGAATCGCAAAAAAGTTCGATCAGTTTGGCATCGATTATATCGAAGGCGGATGGCCTGGGTCGAATCCGAGAGACATGGCCTTTTACGAGGAGGCGAAAAAGCTTGAATTAAAGCATGCCAAGATCGCTGCGTTTGGATCAACAAGAAGAGGAAATCTTGCAGCAAAGGACGATCCGCAATTGCAGACCTTACTGCATGCGGAAACTCCTGTTGTAACTATATTCGGAAAAACCTGGCTTTTGCATGTCACTGAAGTCTTGCGAGTCGAGCCTGAGGAGAATCTGAGAATGATAGAGGATTCGGTCCGATTCCTCAAGGAGAATGGAAGGGAGGTCATCTATGACGCCGAGCATTTCTATGATGGCTACACGGATAGTCCCGAATACGCACTAAAGACACTCGAAGCAGCCGTGAGAGGCGGCGCGGATTGCATCGCTCTGTGTGACACGAACGGTGGAATGATGGTTGGGGCCCTTGCGAGCGCTACCCAAGCGGTTGTTGAAAGATTTCCCGACACTCAGGTTGGAGTACATTGCCACAATGATGCTGGAGTAGGGGTAGCGGTATCTCTTGCGGGAATTGAAGCCGGCGCGACGCATGTTCAGGGGACCTTCAACGGTTACGGCGAAAGAGTCGGTAACGCGAATCTAACTACGATAATTCCCAATCTCGGATTAAAGCTTGGCTTTGAAATGAATTGCAGCGGCAATCTCGATAGCTTGCGGGACATATCGTTGTTCTTGTCTGACTTGGCTAATCAATCTCATGATAAAAAGGCCCCATACGTCGGCCTTTCAGCGTTTACCCACAAGGGAGGTGCTCATGCTGATGCGACAAAGAAGGTAGGCCATAGTTATGAGCATATAAAGCCGGAGAAGGTTGGCAACAAGCAGCGTGTACTTATTTCAGATATGGCGGGAAGAAGCAGCCTGTTGATGAAGGCCCAGGAGCTTGGGGTAAACATCGATAGAGATTCTCCGGAAACCAAAGCCATTATTGAGAAGCTTAAAGAATTAGAGTATAATGGATATGAATATGAGTCGGCGGATGCGTCTCTCCGTTTGCTGCTAGATAAATTAATCGGGCAGCATAAACCTCATTTTGAATTCGAGGGCTACCGCGTAATCGTTGAGAAGCGATCGCCGGATGTGCCGACAACTTCGGAAGCTACCATAAAGGTGAATGTTGATGGTGAACCCCACTACACCGTCGCGGAATCGAGCGGTCCTGTTGGAGCACTGGACAGTGCTTTGAGGTTGGCCCTTTCCAAGACGTATCCAAAACTCGAGGATCTTGAGTTGAAGGACTACAAGGTACGTATATTGGCTTCTCAAGCGGGAGCAAATTCGAAAACACGGGTTTTGATTGAATCTGCGGATGGAGAGGAAATCTGGGGAACGGTTGGAGCTAGCGATAACATTATCGAAGCCAGCTGGCAAGCAATCCGGGACTCGGTCGAGTACAAGCTGATGCTCGATGGGAACAAGTGATTATTGAGATTAGTTAGTATCCTAGAGTAAAGGTGCGATCAGTCTGCTGAGATCTTCGGCGATTGATTTTAGCAGCGGCTGCTCGTTTTCATCAGTGTCAGTGAATGGCTCAGTGCTTTGGCAGAGTTCATCTACCCAGCTGGTAATTTCACCGATTTCCTTTTGAGAATAGAAGAACGCGGCGAGTTCGTAGTTCACGAACAGGCTTCGCAAATCAATATTGGCTGAACCGGTCATAGCGATATCCTCGTCTACGAGGACGACTTTACCATGCATCATGCCATCATTAAATAGCAGTACCTCTACCCCGGCTTCTGAGAGCTCACGTAGAAAGTCATTTCTAGCGAGGTCGGTTATCGGGTGATTGGAGCGCCTCGGTATCAGGAGGCGGACGGACTTGCCAGAGCGAGCTTTTACCATTAGAGATCTTTGCAGAACTTCGTCTGGTATAAAGTAGGGCGTAACGATGGTGACACTCTTTTCAGCCTCTTGGATAATTGAGAGGATTTTTTCATATAGAGGATCCCCTCGGGTATCGGGGCCGCTGACCATGATTTCAACGGTGCTTGGCTCACTTCCTTGGAATTCAGGAACGCTCTTAATCGGTCTTTGGACTTCGCCCTTCTTCCGGCAAGCGAATGCCCAGTCTGCTTCAAATATTGCTGAAAGCTGCATGACCGCGGGACCTTCAATGAGGAGACTTAAGTCTCTCCAGCGCTTCGGCGAATGTATGGGCCCCATGTATTCTTTTCCAATGTTGCGTCCTCCGATTATTACCCGTTTTCGATCGAAAATGGCCAGTTTCCTATGGTTCCTGAGATTGGCTCTGCCAAGCGATAGAAAGGGCAAGACGGGCATAAAGCGCTCAATTCTCCCTCCTGCTTTCGCCAGCTCCAACATATAGAGAGTTTTCATGCCAAATGAACCCACGGCGTCGAGGAGTAGTCTCACTTCAACTCCTGCCCGGGCTCTACGTGAGAGTTCCTTTACCACATTACGCCCAATAGTGTCGTGGCTAAGAATGAACGTTGTGATCTCTATCGATTCTTTAGCCGCTCTAATTTCTCTTATGAGCGATTTGAAAGCGTGTACGCCAGTGGGTTGCATCTCTGTTAGATTGCCTTTCGAAATCACCCCGAAGGCGGACGAACTAATCGTACCCGTTTCGTTTGGCAAAGCGATATTCAAAGGACTCTTATTTCGAGTGAGTCGTGAGATCTTTCGCCCTCCGAAGATCAGGTATAGAGGTACGCCAAGAGGAGGAACGAACCAAATGACCAACAGCCAGGCGACGGTAGCACTGGGCCGCCTTTTCTCCCGCATGAGCCGAGCAATTAAAACGAACGCCAATCCAAACCCGAGGTAGGTACCCAAGTAGGGCCATATGGCTACGACGTATGAGGACAAATCCATGGATTCTGGAAAATCACGGGTCCCTGAGCTAAATGAGAGCTCCTTCGTGTTTGAGCAGCCATTCCTTTCGCCAAAGTTCGCTTGCGTAACCGATTAAGGAACCGCTCTTTCCCACAACTCGATGGCAAGGGACGAGCATGGGCGGGGGATTACGGCTGTTTGCGAGATCAACCGCTCTCGATGTTTTGGGGTTTCCGATTCGCTCCGCAATTGCGCCGTAATGGATAGTTGACCCGGCTAAGAGTTTTTGGAGCTCACTCCAGACGATTTCTTGGAAGGGAGTTCCTTTAGCGGCGGTTGGGGTCTTGAAGGTGCTCAATTTTCCTGCAAAATAAAGATCCAGCTCCCTAATAGCACTCTTAAGATGGGGATTGGAGGATTGGTTGGCCGATTGGTTGGCCGATTGGTTGGCCGAACCGGGCTGATTCATGAATTCGATCGAGCAGATTCTCGTTTGATTCGCTCTGATTCTGAGTCCGCCGATGGGAGATTCGTAGAAAATTGAGTTTATGATGCCGAAACCATGGCTCCTCGGAAACAAACTTCAACTGTGTAATTCTAGGCCTCTGGGAGGAGTGGCTTTACGACCCGGGGAATCAAAGAGGCTTGCAGTACCGATATCCGGATAGGGTCTCAAATACGTTTCTCTCGCCATTCGAACCAATGAAGCGAAGACCCCGCTCGTTGTCGACGATGTCGTTTAGCTTAAAGACACACCCATTCATCAAGAGGCGGGAATTAGCTCCCGACTAGCGGTATCCGAGCACCTGAAATTCATCGATGAGGTTCTGAATCTTGAACTCGTATTCGGGTTTGGAGACTTCTGCTTCTGCGAGGGCGGGTTCCTCTTCTTGCACTAATAGAGTTCCCGTACCGACTACCTCACCCATTTCAATCTCCGGGGTAGGTTCAGTAGGCGATTCTACGTCTGCAAACTCCACACTGGTAATAACTTCTGTTAGGGGATTCTTTCCATCCACCTGAATCTTGCTCTCCATGTTGGTAACATTCGGTTCGGGAGTTTCGGAAGATTCTGCCTCGAATGAGATCCCGGTATCCACCTGTGAAACCATCGGATTGGAATTCAATTGGTTCAGGTAGGATTTTCCGAAGTAGACAAAGCCGATGCCTAAAATGAGAAGAAATCCCCAACAACGCTAAATCCAAGGAGGATCGAAAGACTGCGGTTGTTTTGGCGAACAGAAGGAGACAGCCCATTTACGACATTTCCAGAACCGTAAGTTGGAATGTCGGAAATCGATTCGTTAAGATTTAGACTTCGTCTCTGTTACTCCTTTTTAAGGGCCTGGTTGATTAGGCTCATAGTCGGTAATCGGTTTCGTTGCTTGGCCCGGGCGAACCCGTGGTACTAACAACGGACCTTTCAACCCCAGATTTAGGGACCTATTAGCAAGAATCCTTCCTTTATTAGAGGGATTCTATCCTCTAGCCGACTGGGAGTATCAGCCAAAATCCAAGGAGCTGATTTCCTTGAGAGCGGTACGCACGTCCTTCACCTTCACGACCTCTGAAGATCTGATATAGGCTGAAAGAAGAGCCTTGTCGCAAATATTGTTGATGATCCGAGGTACCCCTCGTGATTTCCAATGGATCCAACGTACTGCCCAACTGGTGAAAAACGGAATTCCTTGGCCACCGGCCATCGCGATACGGTGGTGTATGTATTGCTCTACCTGATAGCGATTTAGAGGGACTAGTTCGGTGTGGACGAGGATTCGTTGGCGGAGCTGGCGCAGTCTATTTTCACCTAGGATCCGCTTAAACTCGGGCTGTCCCATGAGGATGATCTGAAGCAACTTCTGCTTGTCGGTCTCCAGGTTCGAGAGCAGACGGAGCTGTTCAAGGAGGTCAAAGGTGAGGTTCTGGGCCTCGTCAATGATCAGGAGGATGTCTTTCCCCCGCTGGATTCGGTCCAAGAGGACGTCATTAACCTGTTTTACGAGGCCGCTACGACTTCGGCTAGAGCCTTCCTCTCCGAGTTCAGAGAGGATCGTTTTCAGGAGCTGGGTCTCGGTGATACGAGGGTTGAGGATCAAGGCGCTCTCGTACTTCTCGTCGTCAATCTCGTTAATGAAATGACGACAAAGCGTGGTCTTTCCGCATCCTACTTCTCCGGTCAGCACTATGAATCCCTTTTTCTCTGCTATGCCGTACTTCAGGTGCTGGAGGGCCTCCTGGTGAGTCGGGCTCAAGTAGAGAAAGTTGGGATCGGGGGTAATGTTGAACGGCATCTCTTTGAGGCCGTAGAAAATCTGATACATTTGAGTAAATTTCTTCTTAAATTATGGGAAGGCTGCAATTATATTTTTGCAAACGAGAAAGGTTTATTCGTATTTAGGGCTCGTCGATTATGAGTACCACCCGAATGCTAAATCTCTTTTTCCTCATAGTTTTCCTTTTGGCGAGCGGATTCGCACTTTCCCATCTAAATGGGCGTTACGATAAGCTGGTGGCGGCTCGAGAATCAGAGCAATTGGCGAAGAGCCAGCTTGCGGAAATCGAAGCCAAAATCGGGTCTAAGAAAAGCTCTCTCGAACGGTTGAAGCATGATCCTGAATACGTGGAAAAGGTCATTCGCCAGAAGTTGAATTACGCCAAGGCAGAAGAAACGGTCTTCAAGTTCGAGTTTGACGACCGCTAGAAGGGCGGTGGGTTGCATACGCCCGTTTCGATTTGAATACCATGGATACCAAGGAACTTTTCGAACAGAAGGGTCAGGGGCATGTTTTTCAGTATTGGGAATCGCTTGACGAAGAGGAAAAGAGAGTCCTGCAGGAGCAGGCGGATGAAATCGATCTCGAGGAGTTAGACGGTTTAGTGAAGCAATTGGTTCTCTCGAAAAAAGGGAGCTCTACAATAGACTTCAGCAGCCTAGATCCCGCTCCCTACGAGCCCCTCCCCGGTGATATTCTTGGAGACGAGAAGTGGCAGAAGGCGAAAATAGATGGAGAAGCTGCTCTGTGTTCTGGACGAGTGGCTGCGTTCACCGTAGCGGGTGGCCAAGGTACACGTTTGGGTTACGACGGGCCAAAGGGGACTTATCCAATCTCGCCCGTCAATAATAAAACCTTGTTCCAGTTGTTTGCAGAAAAAATAAGGGCAGCCAGGTGTCGGTATGATTGTGAAATTCCCTGGTACCTCATGACCAGCCATGTCAATCACGAGGCAACCGTCTCCTTCTTTCGGGAGAACAATCACTTTGGGCTTGGGGAAGGCAGTGTACGTTTCTTTAGGCAAGGACGTATGCCGGCCGTCGATTTTGAAGGCAAAATCTTGATGGAATCCAAAAGGAGTATCGCGATGAGCCCCGATGGTCACGGCGGAGCCTTAAGAGCATTGGAAAGAAATGGGATCCTCGATGAGATGGAGGCCAAGGGGATCGACTTGATGAGTTATTTCCAAGTGGATAACCCCCATGTCCAAGTGATTGACCCTTATTTTCTTGGATTCCATGTTCTCTCGGGCTCTTCGATGTCGAGCAAAATGCTTCCGAAGGCCTACGAGAAAGAAAAGCTGGGGCACTTTTGCGTTTTGGGAGATCGACTTGAAATCGTTGAATACAGCGACATGCCCGACGAGTTGATCGCCCAAAGGGATGAAAAGGGGCAATTGAGATTCATTGCCGGAAGTGTGGCGATCCATATCGTTTCGGTTGACTTCATTAGAAAGTTGACGGGCAAAAATAGCTCCATCGCTTTGCCCTTCCACAAGGCTTTGAAGAAGATAGCCTGTTTAGGTTCAAACGGGGAAAAGGTTGTCCCAAACGAGCCGAATGGGCTCAAATTTGAGCTCTTCGTTTTTGATGCGTTGCCCTTCGCGGGGAAACCGATGATCATCGAGACGACACGATTGGGCGATTTCAGTCCCGTTAAGAATGCCGAAGGCGTGGATTCGGCGGTTACCTGCCGTGCGGACCAGCAGCGGCTATTTGCCCAGTGGCTAACCGATGTAGGGGTTTCAGTTGAAAAAGATAGTGAGGGAGTTCCCTTGCGGAAGATCGAAGTGTCGCCACTATTTGGATATGATTTAGAGACTTTTCGAGAGTCTTGGGAAAAACGCGGCCTAGACACCGATTTTTCTCAGGATACCTATATTGAGTAGTTTTTCGAAGAGAGGGCAGTTCGGGCGGAAATACAACTTGCTTCCCATTAAGTGTGAATTCCCACTCGTCCCCGCTTGCTCGGAAAGCAAAGAAGGTTGCGTCTGACGGCAAAAACTTGGTTTACCTACAGTGATGAAAATGCAGAAATCAAAGCGCCCCTTGTATATTCCTTATGCAGGGCCTATTTTGCTTGAGACGCCGCTGCTTAACAAAGGAAGTGGTTTTACGGAAAAGGAGCGGCGCGAATTCAATTTGGACGGGCTGCTTCCCTATCGTATCGAGACAATAGATGAGCAGCGCGAACGGGCTTATGAGCAGCTCTGCACTTTCACTAGCCGGATGGACAAGCACATCTACTTGCGCTCGATTCAGGATACGAACGAGACCCTCTATTTCAGCTTGCTCGTTCACAATTTAGAGGAACTGATGCCGATCATCTATACCCCAACTGTTGGAGAGGCGTGCCAGAAGTTTTCTCAGATATACCGGCGCAAGCGGGGTTTATTCATCTCTTACGATGACCGTGACAAGATCGACCGAATTCTGCGAAACGCGACCAAGCAGAATATCAAAGTAATTGTGGTCACGGACGGCGAACGAGTCCTCGGTCTCGGTGATCAGGGAATTGGAGGTATGGGTATACCAATTGGGAAGCTTGCCTTGTATTCAGCTTGTGGGGGCATTAGTCCTGCTCACACTCTTCCGATAACACTTGATGTAGGATGCAACAACGAGGAACTTGTCAATGATCCTATGTACATGGGGAAACGAACCGGACGCATTTCGGGCGAAGCTTATTTCGACTTTGTGGAAAAGTTCATTGGGAGTGTTGTAAGCCTTTGGCCGAATGCGCTGCTTCAATTCGAGGATTTTGCTCAGCCAACCGCCATGCCGCTTTTGCGACGCTATCGGGATCGTCTTTGCTGTTTTAACGATGACATACAAGGAACCGCTGCTGTTACCGCAGGGACCTTGATCACTGCGTGCAAGCAAAAGAATGAACGGCTTGTCGATCAGAAAATTTGCTTTGCGGGCGCGGGTTCAGCAGGCTGTGGCATCGCTTCGCATCTGATAGCTCACATGCGGAAGGAAGGATTGAGCGAAAATGAGGCAAAGCAACGAATCTATATGGTGGACCGTCATGGTTTGCTGACTACGGACTCGGATGACTTGCTCGACTTCCAGTACGAACTCGCTCGTGACCATGAGGAAGCTAGTAGGTGGCTAGAAGAGAGTGGGCAGGTGTCGTTGCTGGGTGTGATGAAGCACGTGAAGCCAACAGTGCTGGTAGGGGTTTCTGGGCAATTCAATCTCTTTACCGAGCCAGTGATCCGGGAAATGTCGACGCACGTGGAAAGGCCGATTGTCTTTCCGCTTTCGAACCCGACTAGCCTGGCGGAAGCGACACCAAAAGACGTGATCGAATGGTCAGAAGGTAGGGCAATCGTCGCAACGGGAAGCCCTTTTGACTCGGTTGAATATAAAGGGAGGACTCATTCGATCGCTCAGTGTAACAACAGCTATATTTTCCCCGGGGTAGGTCTAGGTGTGGTTGCGAGTAGAGCGAAGCGGATTACTGAAAACATGTTGATCGCCGCGAGTGAGGCATTGGCGGATAGTTCGCCCAAAGCTGATGAGCCCAATCAAGGTCTACTGCTGCCACTGGATGAAATTCGGGACTTAAGCAAAGCCATTGCCAGGAGAGTGGGGCGCCAAGCGATGCGGGACGGAGTAGCTCGCGAAGGGACTGAACTCGCCCTGGATCGGGCGATCGACGACAACTTTTGGGAGCCGAAATACCGGGACTACTTGCGTACTTCGATGTAAGCTCTTTGCAAATCCGCTTGTGGATTGGGAGGCGCGCTACCGTAATAGGTCAACTGTAGACTGAGACCCAAATTGTGTTTCAATTTAGTTTTTAGTGAAATTTGTTTCCAATAGATCCCACTATTATGGTAAATGAACTAGTTATACAAACGAGATGAAAGACGTACATTTTAGTTTCTCAAAATCACTCTCCCGACGCTCGTTTCTAAAAGGGGCGGGGGCCGCGATGGCGCTCCCATGGCTCGAAGCGATGACTCCAGCGTTTGCCGCCTCTTCAGCCTATGAAGCCCCGAGGCGTTTTGTGGCCGTTACGCTTGCGTTAGGACTTCACGGTCCGAACTTAAATCCCAGGGAAACCGGTCGGAACTACACGCCCTCTTTGTACCTGTCAGAGGTCGAGGATCTTCTTGGTGATATGACTGTTGTCACAGGTTCGTCTCACCCCGGGGTAAGCGGCGGGCACCAAGCTGAGGGAAGTATTCTCACCGCTGCTCCGTATTCCCGGAGTGCCGCTTTCAAGAACTCAATATCCATCGATCAGTATCTCGCCAAACATCATGGGCACCACACCCGTTTCCCTTCCCTTGTACTTGATATCAATGGAAGTACCAGTGCCTCCTATACAGAATCAGGGAGCATGATTCCCGCGGAGCAGTCTCCGTCGCGAGTATTTAATCAGCTTTTTATTCCGGACACGCCCAAAGAGAAAGTGCGCCAAGTTGAGCGGCTCAAGCAGGGTCGGAGCATTATGGACGTGGTCGCTGCGGACGCAAAACGGGTTGAGAAAACTCTAGGATCGGGAGATCGGGAAAAGCTGGATCAGTACTTTACCTCTGTTCGAAATTTCGAAAAGCGGCTGGGCGAGGCCCAAGAATGGACGCTACGGCCCAAGCCAAAGGTGGGGGTCGCGGTGCCGGTCGATATCGATAACAGCGACGCCATCATTGATCGCAAAAAATTGATGCTGGATGTGATGTCTCTGGCTCTCCAGACGGACTCTACGCGATTTATCACGGTCCACCTGAATGGTGAAGGCGGTGCGGTTCCGCTTGAAGGTGTTGACGAGGGTTACCACAGCTTGAGCCATCATGGACTGGATGAAGAAAAACTGGATCAGCTCACGATCGTCGAAACGGAGCTAATGCGGAAATGGGGAGATTTTCTACGTGAACTTAAAGGGGTGGAGGAATCCAGTGGAACGCTGTTGGATAGAACCAGTGTCCTCATGACATCAAATTTGGGTAACGCGAGCTCTCACGACAATCGCAACATGCCGGTGGTTTTAGCGGGTGGCGGATTCAAACATGGCCAGCACCTTGCATTTGACAAATCGAACAACTACCCACTGCCGAACCTGTTCGTTAGTATTCTTCGTCGACACGGACTGGAAGACGAACGCTTCGCCACCAGCACAGGTGAAATGACCGGTCTGGAAATAGCGTAGTGCTTGGTTTTTAACTACAGAAATTTTTAGAGAAATATTTATCACCCACCAATCGTGCTAATTCACACGAATGTTTTTGGGTTTGGCCAAACGAAAGTATTGAATTTTGCCTTTTCAGAGACCGTTCCATTCGGGCCAATTTATGGGTGAAGCTAAATAGCATGATTCGAATTATAATACCTTCATTAATCCTTTTCGCTCTCCCCTGCTTTGGGAAAACGGAAAACGATTTCGAGCTGCCTGATTCAATAACCCAGTTTCTCGATCTCAATTGCTACGAGTGTCACAATAATGTGGATAAGAAGGGGGAACTCGATCTTGAATCGCTTCGTTTCGATCCCTCAGACCACTCGAACATGGATCGATGGGCCTTCGTGCACGACCGCATTAAAGAAGCTGAAATGCCACCCCCGAAGGATTCGTTGGTGGAGCCCAGTGAAAGAGCCGGGTTCTTGGATGAGTTTGAAGATATTCTGCACGAGATTTCTTACACGCAAATCAAGGCAGAAGGGCGCGTGAAGTCACGGCGACTAAGTCGTATCGAGTATGAAAATACGTTGCATAATCTCTTGGGCGTAGACATTCCATTACTGGAACTATTGCCTGAAGATCAGACCACGGATGGGTTTAGCAACATCGCGGAGGCACAGCAGGTGTCTTATCACCTGCTTCAGAAATACCTAGGGGTAGTGGACCTTATGCTGGATGAATCTTTCGAGCGGGCTATCAATCCACCGGTCCCGGCTTCCTCACCTTTGCCGAAAGACCTGAGAATCATTGAGATCGATCCGTTTGCTACTTCAAAACTGCCAACGATATTTTTTTACGAAGGCTACGTGACATTTCTAGGAAGCGAGAATAAAACCTATCGATACGAAAGTGGGAAATTTGTGGATACGAATTCGCTGCTTGATCTCAAGGGAACGGTCGCGAAGAATGCGAAGATCGCTGATTTGCTCTCGAAGTTACCGTATAAGAGAGTCTACCACCCCAATGAGCTAGGTGTTGGTTCGGAGCGAATCTTGAATGAGCGGCAGGCGATCTATCACGAAAACCAGCTTTTAAGCTTCCCTACCACACAAGGTTTTCACGGACGAATGGCAGGCACGGAGGTTCCTGAAACCGGTTGGTATCGTATCCGTGTAAAAGCTAAGGCTCACAATCCGCCTGAAGGACGCAATGTTTGGGGTCGTATTAAAACTGGGATTCTTCGAGCCAAGGCACCAGCCGTCTACTGGGTAGGGAAGTTCGAGGCCACGAGAGAGCTTCAAGAATTTGTGTTTGATGCCTGGATTCGGAAAAATCACATCATTGGAATCCGCCCGACAGATAGAACCCTCAAGTGGGTTTCGTCAAAAGCGATTCAAGATCTCTCTGTGATTCATGACGGTTCCTCTGGAATTGCGGTCGAAAGTTTGGAGGTCGAGAGAATCTATCCAGGATTGGACACTCCTGAACTTAGAAAACAGCTATTTGGCGGTTTATCTATCAGGGGTGCAGAACTCGTAAGCCAAGCTCCGGAAGTAGACCTTAAGCGGCTGCTACGTCGATTTGCAGACCGCGTTTTTCGCCGTCCGGCAACCGATTTTGACATCCAGCCTTACTTTGAGTTCGCAAAAGTAGAGCTCGATTCGAGCGGTTCGCTCATTAAGGCGGTAAAGTCCGGTTATCGAGCCATTCTCTCATCTCACCGTTTCCTTTATTTTCAGGAAGATCCGAGTCAGCTAGATGATTACAGTATTGCGACGCGGTTGAGTTACTTTCTATGGAGTGCTCCTCCTGACAACGCACTGTTCGTGCAGGCTGAGAAGGGGTTACTTTCACGTCCAGATGTTCTCAAAGCGCAAGTGGAGCGAATGCTCAATGACACTAAAGCAAAGTCGTTTGTGAAGAATTTTGCGGATAGTTGGCTCGAGCTTAGGGATATCACTTTCACGACTCCGGATACTAAACTGTATCCAGAGTATGACAACATTCTTCTCCATTCAATGCTGGATGAAACCTACTCTTTTCTTCAACATCTTCTTGATCGGGACCTTAGTGTGGCGAATGTAATCGACTCGGACTTTACGGTGCTCAACGAGCGTATCGCCAAGCATTATGGAATAGATTTTGGGCTTGAGCCTGGATTGAGAGAAGTGGAGCTTGATGGAAGCTCAAGGCGAGGCGGTATTATTACGCAAGCTAGCGTACTTAAAGTGACCGCCAATGGGACGACAACCTCGCCCATCGTTAGAGGGGTTTGGTTGTTGGAGCGTATCTTGGGGAAACATATTCCGCCACCACCAGATCAAGTGCCCGCCGTTGAGCCGGACATTCGTGGCGCGGTTTCGATTCGGGATCAGCTTGATAAACATCGTTCTACTGAATCATGCATGGCCTGTCACAGAATTATCGATCCACCTGGGTTCGCTCTTGAGAACTATGATGTCATCGGAGGTTGGAGAGATAATTATCGAGCTATTGGCTCAGATGACAAGGGATGGGCACACGGACCGGTTGTTGACGCGAGTTATTCCGTGCCGGATGGCAGAGCATTCTCGGATATAAAGGGCTTTAAGGAGCTTGCACTTTCCGATGTGCAGCAGATTGCTCGCAATCTCGTAAATCAAGTGATGACCTACGCCACCGGTGCCGAAATCGAGTTCGCTGATCGCAGAGAAGTGGATCAGATTGTGGAAGATTTAGAAGGAGAGAACTATGGTTTCCGATCACTGGTCCATGCAGTGACCCAAAGCGACGTTTTTCTGTCCAAGTAGTTTGCTAATAGGACCGCGTCCCTTTAATTTGTGGGTCCCTAGCGGACTAGTATAACGCGTTCAAGTCGAACTGATTTGATTCTGCGATGATGAGTCACATCCTCTTCAAATTGTTAGCCTCACCTCCTTATGAAGAAGACACAGAATCAATTTGACCGACGCACCGTGCTCAAGGCCCTCGGATTGGGATCCGCGGCCGAACGTCTAGATCAACAGAAATTGGATTAGTAATCAGTTCTTTCCTCAGGTAGTTTGTAAAAGCAGGCTGGAATTTGATTGGGTCGATTTTTACTATTCACTATCTCCACAATAGATATCGAAACGACTGATTTCATCCCTATATCCCAAAGTGCTGGAACAAGGTTAGACCGAGTAATCAATTGACACAAAAGCAGGCCTGAGATTCTGCATTAAGCCTCTCTTCGATTGGCGAGGATCTTCATTTGCTCCGCCGCGAAGGGCTTCACACATTCCCTTTCTCGCCTTAGAACAATCCTTGAACGACACAAACTCATTCGTTTGCGTTGTATTCTTCCTCAAATATCCGACGCAAAGCGTTGATCAAAAAGTATGAACTGCATTCCCACAATAATTCTGACAATGCTTACTATCTCGGTGAACTCCAATCCTCTTCGCTCTCAAACGATCGCTTCTTTCGAAAATCCCAGTGACCTTCGAAACTGGGGAGTGGTCAACGACAGCGTCATGGGTGGAATATCAACCAGCCGTTTCGAGCAAACTGACGACGGAAATCTTCTCTTCCAAGGTGTACTCTCTCTAGAAAACAATGGCGGCTTCGTATCCATACGAAGTCGGCCTGACTCTTTTGATCTGCAAAATGTCGAAGGCTTCAACATCAAAGCAAGGGGTGATGGTCGGACCTACTACCTTGACCTCCGGGTTAATGGGCAAACGACCTCCGGCTCCTTTCGTGCTGCCTTCCCTACCGAAAAAAACATATGGACGGAAACCTTTCTCCCGGGGTCAGAGTTTGTCCGACAGTCTTTCGGCCGCCCCTTTTCTGATATTCCCCTAAACCCTAGCGACGTTAACTCCATCGGCTTCACTTTGTCTGACAAGAACCCAGGCCCCTTCAAACTTGAGATCGAGTACGTCAGAGCCACTTCAAGTACTTCCCCAGATAGCACCGTGGGTTCTTCTCGAACTCCCGTTTCGCAAATGGAGGGGCCCCGAGCTCTTATCGAATTAGCTATTTCCCGGGGTGTTCCAATCTTCAATCAAGGTAACCCCGACGCCTGTGCCGCCATCTACGAAATCACCTGCCGTTCTCTCCTCGAATCCATAGCAGTCCCGGAGTTAGCTCGTACCGCACTGCTGCGAGCACTCAACAAATCGATTCTCACGACCTCCGGCACCCGCAAAGCCTGGATCCTTCGTTATGCGCTCGATGAGGTCCTCGAACTGCTCCCCGAGCTGTAAAACGTTTCCATTCCTGTAAAAATATTCTCATTTAAATTTGGCCAATCGGTGCCTTGAGCACTCGTTTTCAATGGCCATGAAATTGCCGAAACTGAAATACTCTTTGATTTTTGCGGTCTCAACCCTGTTCAGCACGAATGCGTTCGCCTTAGGTGAGATCGTGAGCTCAATCGAACGGATAAGCAGCCTTACTACCCGCGACTCTCTAATTAATTAGACACTCGCTAAGAAGAGTCGGTCGAACTGGGAACTGATTAGTCGAGTGTGGTCCGGTTCAGCAAACGGACGGCCCTGTAGACTGCATCTCGGAAATAGTAGTATGATGAATCTATCGAGCTAGAACCAAAATCCCTCACTAAGGATTCTTAAATCTATATTTTCAGTTTTCAATAACAGGATCCCTTTAGATTTCCATTCCCATTCTTTCTTCTGTTCTATGCCCTCTAAATCTCACCTCAAAAATACCAAAATCATGATGCACTTTATTGTCCCGGCTTGCTTGTTGTTCTATTTAACTCTCAGTGGTCCTGCTCAGAATTTTCCGGTTCCCGCAGACTTAGAGCTGAACTGGCACGACGTTACTCAATGGGGTGTCGAAGGTCGTGCCTGGGAGGATGAGCCGAGGAAACGTTGGTTTGACCGCCTACCAGCGTCTGCTGAAAAGGAAGTGCGTGAAGCCGTCTGGAATCTTAGCCGCGACAGTGCCGGTATGATGGTACGTTTTGAAAGCGATGCCTCCGAAATCTGGATCGGCTACAAGCTCCATAAAGCGGAACTGGACAAGCCGCACATGCCCGCGACGGGTGTAAGCGGCATCGATCTCTATGCTCGCGACGAAAACGGTAAGTGGCGCTGGGTCATGGTGAATAAGCCAGACTCTCAGGAAATTCGCACCTTAATTATCGAAGGTCTAGCACCCGGTAATCGTGAATACGCCGCCTATCTACCTCTTTACAATGGGGTCGAACATTTGAAAATTGGCGTCCCTACGGGTGCGTCTTTCAAGGGTCTCAAGCCCCGTCAGGCCAAGCCCATTGTCTTTTACGGTACTTCCATCACTCACGGCGCCTGCGCCTCACGACCCGGCATGGTCCACACCGCTATCCTCGGTCGCCGCTTCGACCATCCGGTCCTCAATCTAGGCTTTTCCGGTAACGGGCGTATGGAGACCGAGGTTGGCGCCCTGCTTACCCGGGTTGACGCCGCTGTTTACGTCATCGACTGCAACCCAAACCTTAGACCGGAACAAGTCCGGGAGCGCACCATACCACTCGTCAAACAGCTCAGGGACGTTCATCCAAAGACACCGATCCTTCTCGTCGAAGATCGCCGCAATACCAACTCCTGGATACTACCGGCTCGCAAAAAGCATCATGACGGCAACCATGCCGCCTTGCGGGAGGCCTACGATACTCTGAAAGCCGAAGGAGCGAAAAACATTTTCTACCTTCCCGGCGATAATCTCCTTGGCCAGGATGGCGACGGGGCGACCGATGGATCCCACCCGAATGACCTGGGCTTCCTACGTCAGGCCAGCGCTTTCGAACCGCTGCTACGCAAAGCCCTACGGATTAATCGGAAAAACTGACGGTAGTTTTGGGGGATTGTCTTCAAAATCGGCTATTACTTGTTCATTGTTTCTGAGAGATTTTGCGCATAATTGGGAAGAGAGCGATACGTGGTTCCGGTGGCTAGTGTGATAACCGCAACGATAGCAAACTGGAGTTGCCGTTGGGCGGTTTGCAGTTTCAACGAATGGCTCAGGGGCGGAAAATCAGAAAGTTGAGATTAAGCAACTGTCCTACAAATCCAATTTCTTCGTTTGTTGTTCCTATTTGAAGCAAAAATTCGCTAAATGGCATCGCAATACCTTCTGAGTATCACTCAGCTCAAAAGCCCAATCTTGAATCCTCGACATAACTTCAAGACCTCGAAAGCAACTTATTGGTCTTTCTGAGGCCCATGATGGGTGAATTTGAAAGCTACAAACGAATTGACGAGATCGTCCCGTAATTTCCATTTACTGGGGTCAAATCTGGATCATCTAGCCACATCGCTTTGTGATTTCATTCGTCCCTCGAAAGAAGTTGTTTCGCGGTTTTTCGTAGGGCCAGAAAAATTTCGGAAACTTTTCGAAATAGCGGATGAGCATTATACCTTGATACCTAGAAATCACCCCTTCAGTTTAACCGGAGCTCGAAACGGGAGCTATTAAATTTCCCCTGTCCTGATAATGAAACGTTACACACTAATTGCTTTCGCACTTCTCCTTTTCTCGATCTGCTCCCAATCAGCACGAGCTGATGGGCACGAATCGACCAATAAGAACATTTTGCTCATCTGCGTCGACGACCTGCGTCCCGAGCTGAAGTCCTTTGGCGTCGATTACATTCACTCACCAAATATCGATCGACTCGCGGCCTCCGGCAGAGCCTTTCACAAGCACTACGTCAACGCCCCCACCTGCGGTGCCTCCCGCTACACGATGCTAACCGGGCAGTACGGTCCCTATGGAAATCAATCCCTCTTCGCTCGGGCTGATAAGCTGGATTCCCCCGATGCATCCATTTCTCCAAGCATGCCGGAGTGGTTTCGGAAAAATGGATATAAGACCGTTTCCGTCGGAAAAGTCTCGCACCATCCAGGAGGTTGGGGCGGTGAAGACTGGTACGACCATAACGTTCTCGAAATGCCGGGTGCCTGGGATCGTCAACTCATGCCCACCGGCCGATGGAAGCACCCACGAGGCGCCATGCACTCTTTGATTCACGGTGAGATCAAACCCATCGGGTCTTTCTCTGAAAATAAAATGGAAGTCATGCAGAGCGCCGAAGGCAAGGACACCGACTACCATGATGGCTTGATTGGCGATGCCGGCCTCGAACAACTCGAAAATTTGGCCAACTCGCACACGCCTTTCTTTCTCGCCATCGGTTTTATTAAGCCTCACCTCCCATTTGGATCGCCTAAGCGCTACATGGATCCCTACGAAGGGGTCGAGTTGCCGCCCATTCCTCATCCAGAGAAGCCGGACTGGCAAAGCACCTGGCATGCCTCTGGAGAATTCATGAACCAGTACTTCCATCACGGGCAGGACCCGCGGGAAGACAAAGCGTACGCGGACAAAGTGCGTCGCCACTACGCTGCCTGCGTGAGCTACGTCGACCATCACGTAGGGGAGATCCTCGCCAAACTAAAGGAAACCGGCCGGAACAAAGACACCATTGTCGTGCTCTGGGGCGATCATGGTTGGCATCTGGGAGAGCACAGCATTTGGGGAAAACACTGCCTCTTCGAAGAAGCCCTGCGATCCCCACTCATCATTTCCGCCCCCGGCATGAAAGANCCGGGNGCCAAATCGAACGNGGTGGTAGAGACCGTCGATCTCTTTCCGACGCTTTGTGAACTCACCGGNTTGGAACAACCGGATTTCGCCCACGGCACNTCGCTTCTTCCTCAGATCGAAAAGCCAAATGCCNAAGGCCACACTGCTCTNGCTTACACCGGAAGAGCNCAAACNCTCCGTACTGATCGTTATCGCTTTGTGCTTCACAAAGACGGTTACACTGAGCTNTACGATCACACCTCTCCCAAGAAGGAAACTCAGAACTTGGCAGAAGAAAACCCGGTATTAGTTAAAGAGTTAAAGGAAATGCTCCTTGCGAAAACGTCCAGGCTCAATTGACGCAGGGAAAACTCTAGCTTGTAACCGATTTGGTCTTTCGAAAATTCGGCCTACTCATCACGCAAGACGGGGAAACCGCCTCTCACTTTGCCCGCGCCTGTAGCCCCGAAATTCGCCTCGAATCGCTCATCGATGGGCCGACTATTGGGCATGCTGAGCCAAGTGCGAAATATCCGGCGTTTCTCCTCTGGACTCTCCCCATCCTCGAATGCGGTTCGCCGGTGGAGCGTCACCCAGTTGTTGAGAATTAGAATATCGCCTCGTTCTTGCATGAAACGACAGGACTGGCCCGGCTCGCCCGCCACTACTTCAAGAAAGTCAATGGCCTCGATCTGCTGTGGGGTCAGATCTGGCAGCTCCGGATCGGCATGGGCCCGATCAATCAAGACCCGTAGAAAGCTGCAGGCGAAAAATCCGTTGCGGAATGAAAAAATTGGCTGCTGACAATAGCGGCTTTCATTCCCTAGATCCACCGTGTGGCGCTTGTAGGTAAACGACTCCATCAAAATCTTTAGAAGATCGGGACGCCTCTGGGCAATCTCGTTGTAGAGGTGCATGGAGCTGACCACCTCGTTCTCTCCCCCAATTAGGGCTTTCTTCCAGCACAGAAAAACGATGACGTCGCAACGATCCGTGTGAAATGAAAGTTTCTTATTAGTATTTGGTCCGCGAATACGTAAGTCACTGGAGCCAAACCCTGCATCCGTAACCTCGAATACAGTGTCGCCTCTTTCATTCTGAGCGAGCAAATTCCCTAGCTCGCCACACCAGGACCGAAATGCCTCGCGGGCCTCGTTTCGATCGTACTGATCAATAGGAAAACCGTGGAGCATTAACGCTCCGGGGCCACTCTCCAGTGCTTCGCGAACTGCTCTTCGATCGGTGTTGGAAAAATCCCATTTCCAATCCGGACTTTGCGACAGCCCATCGCCTTTCCACACTGCTGGCCCTGCTAGAATTGATCTTGTCATTTAGGCAGTACCCATCTCGGAAAAGTACGAAGGGGTCAATTGTCAACCTGTTAGTTAAACGGCTTCGTTTGAGCAATCGTCTGAAAAGGTTCCTCGACTTCAGGGGTACTCAAAGTGGATCAGTTAGCACGAAAGGGAATGCTTTCTGACTCTAGCATTTTATCTGTCGGCAGATTATTCCAATCTAAGCTTTTGATATGATCTTCTTTAAATCCTCTGCTATCTTTTGGTGAATCGTGAAAAAGGGGAGCTGCCGGGATAGGAGGTATCTAGCTTCTCGAGTCTTTTTCGAATTCCTTGTAAAGCAGCGAACCCGATCCGCCTCTACTGGGAGGGATGGCGGCGTTGTCCTTAGGAATCAAGCATCCATTAAAAGAGGATATCAAAGACCCTATTTCGCTTTTTCGCCAATCAGCTTGAAATCGGCAATAAAACCCTCATAATTTATTATTTGCGGTTTCTTGAATGGTGGACGTGTAAATTCATTGACGTAGAGAGGCAGATTTCTAACGTATAATATCATGAATAGATCTTCTACTCCAAATCGTCGTCAATTTCTCGCAGCCTCCGCTTCGACAGGTGCGGGTCTCCTTTTTCTGCCGAGCGGTACGCTTTTCGGGCAGAATCGGCCCGGTAACCGTCTGAATATCGCTCTGATAGGCTGCTGGGGTCGTGCGAAAGCCCATTTCAATATGCTTGAGCAGGAGAATGTGGTCGCTCTCTGCGATATCAATTCCAAGGCCCTAGCGGCCGCCGGACAGAAGTTTCCCAAGGCCAAGCAATATAAAGACTGGCGGAAATGCCTGGACCAGAAAGATCTAGACGCCGTGGTTTGCTGTACGCCTGATCATCATCACGCTTTCATTTCTATTTGGGCCATGAATCGAGGACTACACGTGTATGGCGAGAAGCCATTGGCGAATACCGTGGAAGAAGCACGAATGGTCCGTGAGACCTATTTGGAGAACCAGAACAAGGTCGCGACCCAATGTGGTACTCAACGCCATTTCGATCCTAATTTCGCCTACATACGCGAGCTCATCAGAGAAGGAGCCATTGGCGAGCTGCAGGATGTGCATGCCTGGGGTGATCGCTACCATAATAAAAAAAGTTACCCCATGGCAACCGGGTCCGCTCCCGATTTTATAGACTGGGATCTCTGGGTCGGCCCCTCTCAAAAGAGACCCTTTAGTTCGGACTACTTCACCGCACTCAATTGGCGCACTGGCCAAAAGACGCATTCCTATTTTGAGACGGACTCAGCGAAATGGCCGACGGGTTCGAATTGCCTCTCCTGGAACATGTATCGCGAATTTGGCAACTGGCAGATTGGTGACATGGGGAGCCACACCATGGATTTGGCTTTCAACCCGCTTGATGCCGACTATCCCATTTCAGCCCAAGCCGAGGGAGAGGCCTATAATCCGGACGTCGCACCATCGCGTATGAGCTCGAGCTGTATCAATCCCGCCAACGACTGGCGCGGCAAGATTCGAGTTTCTTGGCATCAGGGTGGTAATATGCCGAAATCTCCGCTTAGCTACGTCGACGTTACAAAAATCGGGCACGGAGCGCTTTTCAAAGGAACTAAGGGATTCATTGTAGCTGATTTCAAGACGCGCACGGTTATCCCATACGGAAAATCCGCGGACCTTTCGTACTACGATTCGAGCAAAATCAAGGTTCCGGAAAGGCAGGTCTCTAATTTCGGGGAAGAGTGGACTAATGCTTGTAAGACGGACCTGAAGACGTCCTGCAACTTTGACTACTCGGGTGTATTGATCGAGCAACTACTTCTTGGAGCTGTGGCCTACGATGTAGGGAAAAAGATCGATTACAACGCGAAGAAGATGGAAGTGACGAATAGCCCAGAAGCGAACCGCCTCTTGCGGAAGGAATACCGCAAGGGATGGGCTCTCAACGGCTAGCTGATTCCTCTTATCGAGGACCGATAATCCTTAGACAATTTCAAAGAGACCTTTAGGTCTCTTTTTTGTTGGGGTCTTTTCGCGTATTGTCAAATTAGCGAGGTTTTGAAGGATCCCTTGAAATCTGACTTCACACCTTGTTTCCAGACACCATTCAATACGATGGTCTAACGAAAAATAAGGAATAAATCCATTTGACTAGGAAATCCCGTGCCAGCGCATCTTTTCGAGCATGCTCTAGGTCTTGCCTTGCCAGACGATTAAGCTAGCGAGAAAGTCAAACAATGCAGAATTTGATACTTCCTGTTTCGTTCATAGTCCGTGCCTTCTCGAGGCTAGGGCTTTTATCATGCACCTTCTTGTTGAGTCTTGCTGGCAAGGAAGAGCGGCCGAACATTCTTTTCATTTTCACCGATGATCATGCTACTCAGGCCATCAGCGCATATGGAGGGATGTTGGCCGATATAGCCCCGACTCCTAATCTAGACCGGCTTGCCGGTGAGGGGATCCTTTTTCGAAAGTGCTATGTAACCAATTCAATTTGCGGACCTGCCCGAGCGGTTATCCAGACCGGCAAGTATTCGCACTTGAACGGTTTTCGGCAAAACGGTGACCAGTTCGACGGTACCCAGCCGACGGCCCCCAAGTATTTGCAAAAATCGGGCTATCAAACCGCAGTCATCGGTAAGTGGCACTTGGCATCGATGCCTACCGGATATGACCACTTCGAGGTCTTAAAAGGGCAGGGCGCTTACTATAATCCAATGCTTATCACCAATGGCGAGAATGTAGACCATGTTGGGTACACGACGGACATCATTACCGAGCGGTCCCTAGATTGGCTCCAGGAGGAGCGCGATCCAGATAAGCCGTTTCTGTTAATGGTTCAGCAGAAGGCACCGCATGGTCGCTGGGAACCGGCGATTCGGCACTTGGAGTTATTTGACAACATTGAAATGCCAGAGCCGTCGACATTATTCGACGACTATACAGGCAGAGCACGGCCCATCTCGCAAAATCGGGCACGCATGTTGGAGGAGATGAACGATCACCGACTCATGATCAAGTATTCCTCCAAGCATACACCTGAGCAGCTTAAGCCTTTCGATGACTACTTTCGCCCTCGCAACGAGGCTATGTTGGCCGCCAATCTAAACGATGTCGAGCGCACCAAATGGAACTACCAACGCTACATCAAAAACTATCTTCGGTGCGTGAAGGCGGTAGATGAGAGTATTGGCCAGCTGCTCGAATATTTGGATGAGAGTGGCCTAGCTGACAACACTATCGTTATATATTCCTCGGACCAGGGATTCTATTTGGGCGAGCATGGACTTTTCGATAAGCGCTGGATGTACGAAGAGTCTCTGAGGTCACCCTTGTTGGTCCGTTGGCCGAGCGTCGCAAAATCCGGTACGGTCAATGATACGGACATCGTTTCTAATCTAGACTTCGCTCAGACCTTCTTAGATTTAGCGGGTGCTGAAATACCAAGCGACATGCAAGGCCGCTCCTTGGTGCCGATCTTCAAGAATGAAACGCCGCAAGATTGGCGCGAGTATCACTATTACCATTACTATGAGCACGGCGGGCATGGGGTCCCGATTCACTTCGGCGTGACCAATGGCCGCTTTAAACTGATTCGCTACCCGGACGAGGAAAACAATACCTGGGAACTATTCGACCTTAGGAACGACCCAATGGAAATGGAGAACATTTACGGTCAGGCGAATCCTGAAATTCAGCAAAACCTATTGGTACAACTCAATCGTCTACGCTCTGCGTACGATTTTCCTGAAGACGAGTTGGAGGGCATGAAACAGAGCGGCCAGAGGTAGGTAGATCGGCTTTGTGGCGAGGGCTTAGTTTTCTAAGGTCATGTGTTTTCGTCGGCTGCTAGACACAGAAGCGATGAGAACTGTGAGCTAACTGGCTCATCCTCTCTTGAGTTTCCTCGATTTCTTTTTGATAACTGAGAGGTGTTAAAGCAGTTAAATCTTAGTCGAGACCTTAATTGTAAGTTTGTCCGCTCTTACTCCAGCAACCGGACTCATGTTGTAAACAGTTCAGCGAGCGAGCATTGGAGACGCAGAGGAGGTGGCTTTATTGAAAAATGGCGACTGTTAGGTGCCTTAATCCCTATTCTTTGGCTTGTGCCGAATGGGTCGTCGCAAGATCTGGACGATGGAGCTAAAATTTACGCGACTTTCTGTGCCCAGTGCCATGGCCCGAACCTGGAGGGGGGACAGGCTTCCAGCTTTCTAGACGGGATATGGAACTACGCTTCTGGATACAATCTGCACCGGGACAATATCAAATTTGGTATCCCGGGTACGCAGATGATCGCCTGGGGAAGCGTGCTTAAAGACGAGCAGATCGAAGCGGTCCTCAACTTTATTCTGGAACGCGAGAAAGAGATGGGGGTCCAGCCTCCGCCGCCCAATCCGCTTTCGGAAACCGAACATTACAATCTCAAGGTCGAAGTCTTGGCGGAGGGCTTGGAGCAGCCGTGGGGGATTGAATTTCTCGATGACCGCACGGCCGTGTTTTCCGAGTTTCCCGGTCGATTGCGCTTGCTCGTAGATGGGCAGGTAGACTACCGGCCGATTGCGAATACTCCCAAGCCAGCAACCCGTCCATCGGGCCAATCCTTTGGCTTCATGGATGTCGCCCTCCATCCCAACTACGCGGAAAATGGATGGATTTACCTGTGCTGTATTGATGAGGTACCTGAAATCGTTGGCGATGAACCGAACCGACGGTGCGCCACTCGCATTGTTCGAGGCCGTATCGTTGACCATAGATGGGTAGACGAGGAGGTTGTCTACGATCCGCGACCAGAGGACTACACGGTTGTTTACGACCACTTTGGCGCTCGCATGCTTTTCGATCACGAGGGCTATCTTTACCTGTCCATTGGCGATCGCGGCCGCATGCTCGATTCCCAAAGCCTGGCTCGTCCTGAAGGAAAGTTTCACCGTATGCATGACGATGGTCGACCCGTTGACAGCAACCCCTACAACTCGTTGGAAAAATATGGTGTCCTTCCCACGGTCTACGCTTATGGGACGCGCAACGCCCAGGGTATGGCCCTCCATCCAGAAACCCACGAGGTTTGGGCGGCTGAGCATGGACCTATGGGCGGTGATGAGATCAATGTCGTTAAGGCAGGGGCAAACTACGGCTGGCCCTTAGCTACCAAAGGACTGGATCGTGATGGAACAGTACAAACACCTCACAAGTCGCTGCCCGGCATGGTGGAGCCGATTCACTATTGGATTCCATCACCTGCCGTTGGGGGCATCGAATTCTCAACCAGTCCGCTTTTCCCGGACTGGAAAAACAATCTCCTCGTGGGCTTCCTCAAGCATCAGCAAATCGTTCGTATCGTTCTCGACGGACACACTGTCGCAAAAGAGGAAGTTGTTATGAAGGAGTCGGGGCGAGTCAGGGAAATCAAGACCGGTCCTGATGGATCCCTATACGTATTGATCGATCGAAGGGGCATGATTCTGCGACTAACTCCGGAGAAATAGGGACTGGTATGGAGTCGCGTTCCGCCGAAATTGTTCGACCCAACAAGAATCTCAACAGAGATTCTATAATGTCATTGATTCTGTTGCCTGAATTAGAACACATCTACTAATCCCAAGCTATACTATGAAATCTGCTCTCGTCTTTTTCTGTCTCATTCTAGTGACTCGATCGCATTCCGATGACGAATCGGGTTTTGTCCAGCTATTTAACGGAGCGAATCTCGATGGATGGGATGGCAAGCCTGGGGCTTGGGAAGTACGTGGTGACGAAATTTGGTGTACCGGCTTATCCGAAAATCGGAATTGGCTTATTTGGCGGGGTGGCCAGCCCACCGACTTTACACTCAGGTTGGAGTTTCGCTGGGACAAGGGAAATTCAGGTGTGCAGGTTCGTAGTGACGATCTTGGCGAGTTGCAGGTTTTTGGATACCAAGTAGAAATTGCACGGCAAGAAGTCATGGGACTCTGGCATCACTCCTTGATTGATCGGGAGCATCCAAAGCGTGAAGCCCGGTTCTTAATGACCACTGCGGGAGAAAGGGCTCTGATTGTTAGTGATGGGACGCGGGTAAACACGAAGCTCGAAGATGCGGCCGCAATCCAAGCCCATTATATCGAAAATGAGTGGAATACTATGGAGATTATTGCTTCGGGTGACATGGTCATTCAAAAGATCAATGGCGTCCACTTTGCCACGCTGATTGATCAGGATTCAGAAATGAGTAGGTCAAAGGGATGGATTGCCTTCCAAGACCATGGCAAAGGCTGTACCGTGGCCTTCCGCAACATTAGAATAAGGGAAACGTCCAGCGACTAATACGTTGTCGCTGCTCCCAAATCGAATCCCTCATCCTTGAAAATGACCCGAATTTCCGCGCTGCTTCTTATGATTGTTTCCTCCCTCGCCGCCGACGGACCCCATGTAGTTGAAGAGTCTGTACCCAATATTCTATGGATAACCGCCGAAGACATGAGCCCGACATTGGGCTGTTATGGAGATGACTACGCGATTACTCCCAATATTGACCAGCTAGCGTCCGACGGTGTCCTCTACACCAATGCGTTCGCTTCGGCTCCTGTTTGCTCCCCATCCCGTTCGTGTATCATCAATGGACTGCCTGCTACCTCTCAGGGTACGCAGCAAATGCGTTCTGCGTTTCCAATTCCTGGATACATGAAAGGATTCCCGAGTCTTCTTCGTGATGCGGGCTATTACACATCAAACAACGTTAAGACCGACTACAATAACGGTAATTGGGAAGCCATTGTTGAAGCTTCCTGGAACGAGAGCAGCGACCAGGCTCATTGGAGGAGTAGGGAAGAAGGCAAAGCATTCTTTTCCGTGTTTAATTTAATGACCTCCCATCAGAGCCGGACGATGGTTTGGCCCTATGAGCAATTCGTTTCGGAAATTCAGAGCAAGCTTGAGACGAGTGAAATTCACAGCCCGAAGTCTGCGCCTGTTCCGCCATACTATCCAGACACTCCGGTTATCCGGAAAACGATTGCTCGGTTTTATGACTGTGTCACTGCCATGGACAAGGAGGTCGGCGCCATTCTTCAGCAACTGGAAGACGATGGACTGGCGGATAGCACGATCGTTTTCTTCTATTCCGATCACGGCTCTGGGATGCCCCGTCACAAACGGGCACTGCTGGATTCGGGTCTCAAGATTCCGCTTATCGTCCGCTTCCCGGAAAGGTATCAGCATCTATCTCCCTCGGAATCAGGTACTCGCACAGATCGACTGGTAAGCTTCGACGACTTTGGGCCCACTGTTCTCAGCCTCACTGGTAAGGCAATTCCCGAATACATGGAAGGAAAGCCTTTTCTGGGAAAGGCCGACGGCTCCCACCGAGAATACACTTATGGCCATCGAGATCGTGTCGATGAAGTTCATGATCTCGCCCGATCAGTTAGGGACCAGCGCTTCCTCTACATCCGAAATTTCATGCCCCATCTCGGCTACAATCAGCCCACGGCTTGGCCGGATCTCGGGGAAATCCGTCACGAAATCTACGCCCATGCCAAAACGGAATTTATGACGGGCCCGCAACGGCATTTTGCGGGACCGACCCGTCCGTTAGAAGAGCTCTACGATTGTCAGGCCGATCCGCAAAACCTCAAGAATCTCGCCGGTTCGCCTGCCCACCAGGATAATCTTGAACGAATGCGCACACAGCTTGATAAGCGCCTTCGTGATAGCCGCGACCTGGGCTTCATTCCGGAGGCTCTTGCCTGGGAGACCAGCAAGGGCTCGACTCCTTACGATCTTGCTCGGGCTTCCCAGAACACCTATCAGCAGTCCCGCCTTATTAAGGCCGCATCACAAGTGGGGCAAGGCTCGGAAAATGAGTTTCTCGCTAACCTTGAGCATAGTGATCCCGGCGTCCGTTTTTGGGGAGCCGTTGGATTCAGCGCGGCCGGGTCGCTTTCCGACAAGGCGATCGATGGGCTAACGACGGCTCTAGAGGACGCAGCTCCGAATGTTCGCATCGAGTCTGCCAATGCGCTTGCTCGTCAAGGACGTAATGAAAAATCTATTTCAGCCCTCGCTAGTGCTTTGGAAGAAGAGAATCTCGCAGCGGTTCAACACGCGGCCCGGGTAATTGAGCTTCTCGGCGAGAAGGCGATTGAGGCGCTACCTGCAGTTACCGCATGCAATGCCCGCATGCTAACAATCCGTCCACCGGATACGTCACCCCTAGACCCGGATCCAGAATTGGACAAAGCCATGTTCGTCGGTTTCTCCACCCAGGCCTTCCTGAATCGGTTCGGCTCAAATTAGTCCGATAAACATCGGATGGAGATGGCCAACGATCAATTGTTCGGAACGAATTCTCGAGTACTTTTCCAGTCCAATTAATATTAGCCCAGAGGCATCGATTTGATAAGGGGAATGACCTTTTAGTTGGAACGTCTGTTCCTGCAGGCTCCTTGGGGTCCTGATTCAAATTCAATAGCTAAAAATCGACTACCTTCAGTATTTTGCCGTCGACTGCACGGTACATTTCCTTGTGTTCCTGCCAATAGCCGCTGACCTGCAAGCGGACGGTAATGGGACCTTCTTCAAGATTCATGAGGTACCAGCCGTGGTAGCCAGGAAACGGAGTAGTGAACGATCCACTTTGCGTGGTGCCTTCACCCTTACTGTAGGCTTGTTCAAAACCTTCTGGATAGTTCGGCGCATCGGCACTGGATGGATGACCGTGAAATTCAAAGAAAACCCCATCGCCTTTGGCGTCCAGCACCTCCCAAGAGTAGAGTAGGGTGGTATCGGCTGGCATGATAAACTTATGTTCGATTTCCCCAAAGTCCTCGATCTTTAGATCGATCGTTTCTGTAAGGAACGGTTTTTCCTCTAGATGAATGAGTCCTTGGATCGATTGTTCGATCTGCTCTGCGGTGGGGTCGTATTCCTCGATGTTGAATACCATGGTCTGACTGAAATCGCGGGCTGGGGCTGGGGTATTTTCAGACAAGGCACTAATACTCGTAAGACGCCCGAACCCGGTTAGGTCGATGCCGTACTCCGCTGGCAAGATAACGGCGATCAGCAAGACGGCGGCCCCAGTCGCAGCCAGGCCAAGCTTTGTTGGAGTAGTCCATGATTTTTCTTCTTTCATAATACGAGACTAGTTTACGAAAAGCCCAGTCATTTGCAGGCCAAAAAATACCAAACCGGCACCGAACAACGCTACGTTGGCATTACGGGAAACGGTATCGAAGTCTTGGCGCTCCCGAAGCCAGGACAAACCGATGAATAGAATCACAAGCCCAATTACTTGGCCGATCTCGACTCCGATGTTAAAGTTGATCATATTGGCAATGAGTCCATCTCGAGATAGTGCCAGATCCTGTAATTTCGTTGAAAGGCCAAAACCATGGGCCAGCCCAAATCCAAACACCGCAAGTTTTGGGTCGATAAATCGAATCGTTCCCAAATTTTCCAGAGCCTTGTAGCAGATTGAAAGTCCGATGATCGCATCGATGAAATAGGGACTGATATTAATGCCAGACAACACTCCGAAGAGCAGCGTGATAGAGTGGCCGAGCGCGAAAAGACTCACAAACATTACCACGTCGGTCAGTGCCCGTAAATAGAAGATGACCCCGGCTAGATAGAGAAGGTGGTCGTAACCGGTGACCATGTGCTTAGCGCCCAAATAGAGGAAAGGGCCTGCATGCACGCCTTCCGCCCGGTTTGGACGTTTGCTTGGATCCTTGAGGATCGGCACGAGACTGGTTCCTTGTACGTGCGTTGGCGCCTCCATTTCTGTGAGTTCTGCCAACGTGGAATAGATGTCGAGAGTGCTGACCGGCGAGTTGGAAACACTGCCAGGGGTGGTGATCCCCGGAGCGGCAATGATAAACGGTATTCTGTGCGATTCACTCCAGAGGCTAGCTTTGCGCCAGCGGCCCTTTTCCCCCAGATGAAACCCATGATCCGACCAAAGGACGATAATGGTATTGTCCGACCGACCGCTCTGTTCGAGTGCATCTAGTACTAGTCCAAGCATCGTATCGGAAAAACTGATACTTGCTAGGTAAGCCTGAACGCCTTCTCTCCAGCGATTCATGGTTTCGTCTTCCAGCACCCATTTATGAAGGTCATAGGGAGAGATTCTACTTGGGGGGCGTCTACCAGATTTGGCAGCTTCGGAAACGTCATCCAAGTCATCCGCGATCACGGGTGGAAGCTGGATCTCTTCAAGTGGATAGAGATCGAAGTAGGTTTGAGGGACGTACCAGGGCTCGTGTGGGCGATAAATGCCTACGGCGTTGAACCTAGGTCCCTCTCCCTGTGCCAGAATCTTTTCTATGGACCAACTCACCACTTGCCCGTCACCGATTGCCGAATCGAGCGCAGCAACGGGGGACCAGTCAAAATTTCGTTCTGGACCGCCGTTGGCCGGCCGCTCGTAGGGACCGATCTCGTCCGGTAGCTGCCGATCCAGTGACGGGAAAAACGCATCCCAGCCATTCGGATCGTTGTACCCATAGAACGACATCGGGGCGAAAGTAGAGGCATGGAATATCTTTCCCGCTCCGAAAGTCTGGTAGCCTGCTTCCTTGAAAAATCGAGGAATGGATACCTTGTTTTTCACCCCTTCAATCGTTCTCCAATCCGGCCCATTCCCAAAGATGCCGGTAGTTGAGGGGTGTAGCCCCAGCATGATGGCGGTGCGAGAAGGATTGCAAACCATGGACGGACTGTGGGCATTGGTGAACACCATGCCTCCCTCCGCGAGTCGATCCATGTGGGGCGTTTTGGCTTGGGAGTGCCCTAGAGGCCCAACCCAGTCGTTCAAGTCATCGATCGCAATAAACAAAATATCCGGTCGATCTTTGGCGTCGAGAAGCGGCGATATAATTAGGGCAGCTAGGACAATCAGGAGTCTGTATGGGGGCATAGTTGTCAAATGGCGATACGGATACAGCCTGTCCAATTATTTATTTCAGGATGGATATTTATATGCTCCATTCCGAACAGGAATGGAAGGGGCGCGCAATTGAGCATTGCCTCCGGTTTGTAGAATTTTGTCTTTGTACGCCTTCGGATCTAGAATAAATCCTTAACCGCTGGTTTTGTGACCTTGCCCATGGCATTTCGAGGTAGGGCGTCTACCGCTAATAGTCTTTTAGGTAGTTTGTAATGGGACAGTCTATCTCGGCACCAGTCTCTTAGATGCTCCAAGTCGAGATTAGATCCCGCTTCGAGCACTACGGCAGCGGCTACGACTTCTCCCCAAGTATCATCTAAATGACCAATGACCGCGCATTCTCTGATTTTAGGATGTTGTAATAGCACGGCCTCAATTTCTAAAGCGGACAATTTGTATCCTCCACTTTTGATGATATCAACCGAAAGTCTTCCCATGATTCGGTAGTATCCAGTTTCCAACACAGCCATATCGCCGGTTCGGAACCAACCGTCGTCAAAGGATTCTTTGGTGGTTTCCGGGCGATTCCAATACTCGTCGAATACACAAGGCCCCCTCACTTGAATTTCACCCGGTTCATTTTCAACCGTTACCAGTTCACCTGACTCAGCTTTTAGGCGGACCTCGACGAGAGGTAGTGCCTGGCCTACCGATCCAGGTCGACGTTCGCCATGAAAGGGATTGGACAGCGTCATACCGATTTCGGTCATCCCATAACGCTCCAAAAGCTTTTGTCCGGTCAGCTCAGTCCATTTCACGTGAACGCTTGCAGGTAGGGCGGCCGATCCCGATACCATTAATCGCATCTTATTGAAGCCTTTGACTACTTTCGAGCGTTCTTGATAATCTGAATCTTCTAAAGCCTCAATCAACTTTACGTAGATCGTTGGCACGGCCATGAAAACCGTATAGGCATCTTCCGCCACACGCCTAAAGATGGAACCGCATTCAAATTTTGAAAACGTTTCGATCGAAGCTCCCATCCAGAGGGCACAGGAGAGAACGTTAATGATCCCATGAACATGGTGTAGTGGTAAAAAGAGAGGGACGCGGTCGCTGGCCTGCCATTCCCAGGCTTCGATTAGCGATTCGATTTGCGCCTGAATGTTGCCGTGCGTTGTGACCACTCCCTTTGGTTTGCTGGTGGTTCCGCTCGTGTACAGAATCATAGCTCGCCGCGAGGGTTCCAGCATTGGTAGCGATTTCTCAGATACAAGTTGCAGATCTTCCAGAACCAGCAAAGGAATTTCTAGGCGCTCGCAGACGGATGCCACTTTGGTGGCCTGTTCCCGTGTCGCTATAACTCGACTGGCTTCCGAATCGGTGATTGAATATTCGAATTCTGGTTCTGCGGCCGAAAGGCATAAGGGAGTTGCAGTTCCACCTGCTCGCCAAATCCCCCATTGAATGGTTGCATATTCAGGGCCACCAGGAGCCAAAAAGGCGATACGAGCTTCTTCCAGGTCAGCCTCATCCCCCAATAGCGTTGAGGCCAGTGCGGCGGAATCCGTTAGTAGCTGTTTATAGGTAAATTGCGATGTGGTATTACTAATGGCGACCTTCTCACCATAGTTACCCACTCGAGAAAACAAGGGTAGCTCGTCCATAGGTATTTTGACTAAGTGCGTACCGAAACACAAAATACAGAAGGTGCAAGCATTCTGAAGCCCTGAAATCCTAGACGGTCGTTCAATGCTCAAAGAATATTGAAATACAGATACACCCTACCAAAGCAATGGTATCCTCGTTAGAGCTTTCTTGCCATAACCTAGGGATTTAGCACATTGATTGTAACCGAGACCTTAGTGTAGGCATTTCATAGAAGGCGGTTTAAGAAACTGTCTCTTTGAATGCTTCAGCGAATTAGGGCCTAAACACCCACAGAATAATGACCATGACTATAAATAAATCCTATCTCGCTGGCGCTTTGGTATTTGTGTGTGCGTCAATTTTGGCCTCATCGACTGTATTTTCGCATCACGGAGTCACGGGACAATTCAACCTTGATCAGAATGTGACAGTGACCGGTACCGTGAATCGCGTTCGTTTTGTGAATCCGCATGGTTACGTCTACTTCAAGGTTATCAACGAAGCTGGGGAAGAGGAACAATGGCGATGTGAATTGCGTTCGGGAAGCTTGTTAAAGCGAAGGGGCTGGACTGAGGAGATGTTTGCTCTAGGAACGAAAATCACTGTCAACGGATCGCCGGACCGGCGGGACTCGAAAACCTGCTATGCTCATACCATCACCTTTGCGGATGGCAAAATAGTGAACCGCCGCGACTCGCTCAACGAGGCGGGGCAAGTGGTGAGCGGGGAACGCGAACTTAAACGCGAAGACGGTACGCCCAATCTTGAAGGTAACTGGACCGAGCTCCCAAGAGGAAGAGGCAGAGGTCGTGGCGCTAGGCCTCCTAGCTATGTGATGTCTCAGATCGCGAGGGAAGAAGGAGTTAACTACACGGAAGCGGACAATCCAAGGTTCATGTGCGAGCCCACCAATATCATACTGGACTACAATTTTGATCAAATGGTTAATAAGTTCGAGCAGTCTGAGACCAAGATTGTGATCACCTACGGATTTATGGATGTGGTCCGGACCATCCACCTGGACGGTGAATTTCCCGAAACGATCGAACCCAGCGTAAGAGGCTATTCGGTTGGCAAATGGGAAGGAGACACCCTGGTTGTCAGAACGAAGGGTTTCGGTCCCGGATTCCTACGGGCCCCAGGAGGAAGACCGGGTCCGGCTATTAGACACGGAGAGCAAATGGAAATCACCGAACGTTTTTATCTCAATGAAGCAGGTAATGAACTCAAGCGTGAGTACACGGTCGTCGATCCCGTGTACCTAGCCCAGCAGCACACTCATCAGAATACCTCCGTGCTGACCAGCGACCCCTTCTTGGAGTACGACTGCGACGACCTAACGGTTGATAAGTACGCTGAGTAAAGGATTATTGAATACTCTGTATGGGAGTTTGTTTGCCGGAAGCGAACTGCCTGAATTAAGAGTTTTTGGCGTTGTTAACTAAGCGTCCACCCTCTACGGTATTCGCGTCGTATGAATGGCTCGGCCTCAGGCGCATTGGTGGCTCGCATTTCCTTAGCGTTCCAATGGATTTTCTTGCCGGTACGATACGCGACGTTGCCAAGATGGTTGGCCTCAGTTAGCAGGCCGGAATATTCAAAGTTGGAAAGGGTCGGAGCTCCCCCTTTGCACGCGTCAACCCAGTCCTGATGATGACCGTTGGCCGATCTGGGAATAAACGGTTCCGGCCCCTTAAAACCGACGAATTTGTCTTCGGGGAGCAAGATATGCTTATTGTAGTCCGACAACAGCATTCCCTTGTCACCGATGAATAGATGGCCACTGGACCACTGAGGGATTCCATGCTCTTTCCAGATTTGCGGCTTTTGCAAGCCTTGATACCAGGTCAGCTTTACCGGTGGCATATCGCCTCGGGCACCGTATTCATAAATCGCTTGCATGGAAGCGGGCGCCATGGCTTCGTGTGGTTTTGGTCCCTTGCCTTCGATGGTGAGGGGTGCTTCGAGCTTTAAAGCCCAGAAAGGAAGATCAATCCAATGGCTTCCCAAGTCGGACATGGTGCCGTTGCCGAAGTCCCACCAGCGATACCACAAAGGGCCTTCGAAATAAACGTTGTGGAAAGGAGTTTCTGTCGCGGGCCCTACCCATAGGTCCCAGTCCAGACTAACGGGTATCGGCTGAGGTTTTTTGGGACGACGAACAACGATGTAGCGATCTTTCGCGTCGCGAGCCGCCTGTTCGCTCGCATGCCAGCCCCAAGCACGTGAATTCCAGACATGGGCTTCCCGAACCGCGCCGATCGACCCGGATTGAATGAGTTCGACCACGCGGCGATAGTTGTCGTTGGCGTGGTTTTGCGTTCCCATCTGCGTGACCACGTTTGCGTTGCGGGCCGCTATCCGAATGATGCGCGCTTCTTCGATGTTATAAGTCAAAGGCTTTTCGCAGTAGACATGCTTGCCTAATTGAAGTCCTGGAAGAGTGGCAAAGGCGTGTGTATGCTCAGGAGTGGATACAACGATCGCGTCAAATTCCTTCTCATGGTCAAACAAACGGCGAAAGTCTGTTGCCCGCCGCGCTTTAGGAAAAAACTTGGCCGCAATCCCGACCTTGTCCGCGTTCACATCGCAAAGGGCGACAATGTTTTCCCCCGAGAAATAGCCCGTGTTTCGCTGACCGCGGTTACCAATACCGATCATCGCGATATTTAGTCGTTCATTTAGATTGTGCCCTCTCAGGATGTTGGGAGCTGAAATGGTCGTGGCTGCTCCGACGACGGAGCTGGCTTTCAAAAAGGATCGGCGATTCATGGGCGTTGGGGTCTACTATTGGAGATAACTTTAGGGACCATCTATGGATCGTGCAACAAGAACTTCACTTGCTCAGCGCTCTGCTGGTACCGCAGCCAAGGTAATTTAGCGTTTAATCAAGTCATCACGGCTTGTAGTGCCGCTTCGTCGATCTCGATCCCGAGACCTGGCTTTTCTGGGGTATACATGTAGCTGTTTTCGAGACGGAGGGGCTCCTTGAGGATTCCGTTTCCGAGCGGATTGTCGCCGAACCAGTACTCCGAGGTGATAGTATTGGGCATGGCGGTTGCCAGATGGGCGCTAGCGGCGAAGTGGATAGCTGAACCAATGCTAATGTGAGGGGCAAAAGCGAGGCCGAACCCATCGGCCATCTCGGCGATCCGTTTGCACTCAGTGAGACCACCAGCCCGACATACATCTGGCAGGACGACGTCCAGCCCCTCCGCACGAATGAATTCCGCTGTTTCGTATCGCGATGTGAGCGAGTCAGTCGCGATCGGTATACGCAAAGCCTTGGCGATCTCGCCGTATCCTGCCACATCCTCGGGAGCGGTTGGCATTTCAAACCACATGCAGCCAAGCTCTTGAAGCTCGTACCCGATCTGCATGGCTTGGGCACGGTCGTAGACGCCTGCTGCGTCGGTGTAGATCAGGAAATCGTGGCCCAGGGTTTCGCGCACTTTTCGGATACTCTTTAGATCACCTTTGAATCCACGGCCAATGGCCATTTTCAGTCCATTATATCCACGATCTTTCAAATCCTTAGCATCCATTGCCAATTGCTCGAAGGCTTCTTCCGGCATATCGTAACTGAGGGCAGGCAATCCAGAGGCGTAGATCCGAACCGGGTTGCGAAAACATCCTCCCAGCAGTTGAAAAAGGGGTTTTCCGGACGCTTTTCCGATCAGGTCCCACAAAGCGATGTCGATCCCGCTAATCGCTTCGAGATAGAAACCTGCCCGATGGCCACGGACGCGCATGCCCGCATACATGCGCTCCCACAAAACGACTACATCGTGAGGATCCTCGCCCATGACGATGTCGATCAAAAGAAGATCGATGATTTGTTTGGTGGCCTGCGGCGCCACGGGAGCTTTCGATTCGCCCCATCCAACGAGTCCGTCATCCGTCGTCACTTTAACGATAACGGTATCGATGGTCTTGGAATAGATAAAGCGCCGACGCAGTGGGGGAGGATACTCGGTGGAGAGTTCGGGCGAGCGGTTTTCATCGCCCCAGCCTCGGCTCCCCCAGTAGCTTTTCTTGTCAATCGGTTTTGCCTGAACCGCGAAGGTTTCAATTTTGGCTATTTTCATAAAGTGTTTTGGGCTAGCATTAGCATCACGGGGCCCTGCCCCCAAGGGAATACGTCGAAGGGTCGCGTGGCGTACATTTTCAACTCGCCGATGGGAGTGGCATCACTTACCAGGTCCAACCCTCCATCGTCTTTAATGCACCTAATTGCGGCGGAACGGGCATCCCGCTCCATTTTCCCGAACGCTTTGGGGTCGGTTAATCCTGCCGTAAACGCCTCGTGGAGACTGAAGGCGGTCATCACAGCGAGTGTGGATTCCAAATAGGTTTCAGGGTGGGTTACAACGGTGTGCCACAACCCAGATTTGTCTTGATGCCGCCTCAAGGCGTGGATCAATCGATCGAGTCGCTCCCGAAGTTCCTTTCTTGCGGGATGAGAATCGTGCAGAAATTTCAATGTTTCGACGAGCCCCATCACAGCCCATCCATTGCCGCGCGCCCATAGCTGCCCGTTGGTGCCGCAATCCTCTTCGTAGCCATGCCAGAAGAGACCGTCGGTTTCGGTGTTGCTTTCGACCTGTAGTGCCCTTGCGTATCCAAGGATTTCATTCAACCCTTGATCCACGTAGGACTCGTCGTTGGTGATGCGTCCCAGTCTGAGGAGAAAGGGAGCGTCGACGTCCATAGAATCAACCCAGATCTGCTTTCGCCAGCCGGGTAAGTCGGGACGATGCATCCGAGCGCCAAAAGTATTCAATGGAAAAGAGGCATTCAAGGCAGCCAGTTTCTTAGCGGCCTCGAGTAACTCGGGCTCTCCGCCCTCTTCGTAAAGCTGTAGGAGCTCGGTTCCGGGAGCAATGTGTTCTTCATTGCCTTGGGCGACCCCTCGGACGACATAGGACCGTAGCATCGCACTAACGAATCCATGATATTTGGAATGATTTGTAACGCTATGGGTGGCTCGCAGTCCGCGAAGGGCTATGCCCTCTCCGAAGCCCCAGACTTTGAAGGGCCAGACCAATGAGCGATCAGCGACTCGCTGGAGAGTCGATAGCCTAGCTGCGTCTCCAGATTTCAACGTCGTCGACATACGCATTCTTGGGTACGAGGAGTCGTAGGAGTCGCTTTGTCTGGTGGGCAAATCCTTCTGAGCGAAATGAGCCGAGGGTAACGCCATCAATCGAACACGTGATTTTATCGCCCGCTACGGTCGTGTATATTTGATGCCACTCGTTTACCGTTATTTTGTGAGGGAAGGTCATGCTCTTTTTTATGAGGAGCGCTTTAAGTCTTGGGGAATGGAGGTTTTCTTTTCGGGCATCGCGAATCTCGAGATTCATTTCCCCGGTTTTCTGATCCGTAATCTTAACACTGTCAGAGCCGATCGTCACTTTAAATAAGTGTCCGGCCCAGACGGAATTGAGTCCCAGGTCCGCAAAATTGAGAGTTAGGGAGTCGTCTTCCTCCTCGAGTTTGAAACGAAGCCCAAGGGTTCCATCTCTAAACTCAAAAGCTTGACGTACCGAAGTCGCATGGTTCGCTTCCGCATGAGTGTAGATGTACATTTGCCCATCACGTAGATCGACCTCTTTGTGGCCCTTGGCGGTCTTGTCGCTGCTAGTGGTCCACTTATTACCCGGTTCGTCTTTCTCCTCCTGGGATTCGGTACGGTCGAACGTATCTTCGAAAATGAGAGTACCAAAATCGTGGGCCCAGGCCGTGGATACACTTGTAAGGCAAATTATAAGAATTGTGTAAGGTCTCATGACCATAGAAGTTATAGGGGTGCCTCCGTGGAGTAAATTTTGGAACCAGGTCGCCTAGTCAGCTTCCTTGCGAAATTGAGTTCAGGTAAAAGGCTATGCAAACGGGATTCTTCCGACAAGGAAGGTTAGAGTCTACAGTTGACTC
>PBMN01000030.1:0-17133 GCA_002722675.1 Opitutaceae bacterium | reverse complement strand
TCCTGTGCAAAAGCGGCCTTAACCCAGCTCTGCCGCGTGGCCGCACTGGAACTGGCTCCTGAAGGAGTGAGGGTAAACATCATTCACCCGGATGCCGTTTTCGACACCAAGCTCTGGACCAAGGAAGCCCTCGAACGTTCTGCCGAACGCTATGGGATTACGGTGGAACAGTACAAAAAGCGTAACCTCATGAAAACGGAAATTACCTCACGAAGCGTTGGCAATACCGTCGTGGCCCTCGCCTCAGACGCCTTTGCTAAAACCACCGGAGCTCAAATCCCAGTCGACGGTGGGAACGACCGGATCATTTAATCCCTTCCAGGAATCAACCCTAATCTTCTCACAATTTCCGTTCTCTCTGTAATTTATTAATTTTAAAACCACTAATTCGCGTTGATTCCATTCGTGAATCTTCGTGATATTTAAGGGCACTAAAATTTATTCCTAAATGAAAAAATTACTCAACGATCCCAATCAAGCCGCAGCGGAACTCATCGATGGCCTCGTCGATTACTACAACGGTAGCGTAACCAAAGTAGGCCCTGGCGCGATTACCCTTACCGAAATCGCATCTGACAAAGTCTCCCTCCTTGTCGGAGGCGGTACCGGACACGAACCCATTTACCACGGCCTTATCGGACCTGGCATGGCTGATGGAGCCGCATGCGGAGACATCTTTGCAGCTCCTCCTCCCAATATCATCCTTGACGTTGCGAGAGCTGTAAACAAAGGCCACGGGGTCCTTTTCCTCTACGGCAACTACGCGGGTGATGTCATGAACTTCAAGATCGCCGCTCAGCTCGCTGCCGCGGAAGGAATTCGGGTTGAAACTGTTTTGATTTGGGACGATGTCGCGTCTGCTCCTCCCAGTGACAAAGAAGGCCGGCGCGGTATCGCCGGACTCATTCCGATCGTAAAGCTCGCGGGCGCTGCGGCCGACAAAGCCAAGGATCTCGACGAACTGGTCAGTCTTGTAACGCTAGCCCGCGACAACACGCGCTCCGTCGGTGTCGCCCTTTCGCCTGGCTCAATTCCCGCAACCGGAATGCCCACTTTTGAACTCGATGAAGATTCTATCGGCATCGGTATGGGTATCCACGGCGAGCAAGGAGTCGGGGTGGAAAAGATGATGACCGCGGACGCCTTGGCAGACAAGCTAGTCGATCTCGTCTTGGCCGACGATCTTCCCATCGGTTCGGGAGACGAGGTACTCGTTCTCATTAACAGCCTAGGCTCCACCACTATGATGGAATGCCTCATTGTCTTGAAACGGGTCAAAGCCATCCTAACCGAAAAAGATATTAAGATTTACGACGTCCTTCTGGGACCACTGGTGACTTGCCAGGAAATGGCCGGACTCTCCATCAGCTTCACCAAGCTCGACGACACGCTAAAACCTCTTTGGGATACGCCGTGTTCATCCCTCGGATACACAAAGCTCTAATCAACTCAACCTACCTCAGCCATGAATCACACAGCACTCAGGTCAGAGGCAGGGCTGCTTATCCCTAAGCAACCTTATTTTAGCTCCTTAAGGATAAGTAGTCCTTCCCTCGCTATTACACACACCCAACTATGACCGACCGCACCTTAAGCCCCAAAGAAGTTAAAGAAATGATCCTTTCGATTTGCGATAAAATCATCGCAAGTGAGGCCGAGCTATCAGAAGCCGACCGCAAGCTCGGTGACGGTGACCATGGCCTGGGAATGCAACGTGGGTTCACGGCCGCCAAGGCACAGATCGAGGCACTCGATCCGAAATCAGTAGGCGAAGTGTTCTCCACCACCGGCATGGCCCTGATGGCTTCAATGGGAGGGGCCTCGGGAGCTGTCATGGGGATGCTCTACCAAAGTGGTGGCACAGCTCTCAACGAATGCGAAGCCCTTGACGCTCCGGGTCTCTCTAGGTTTCTCGATGCGGCCCGAGATGGAGTCTGCAATCTGGGAGGAGCCAAGCCAGGCGACAAAACCATGGTCGATGCACTTGCCGGAGCTCAGGAAGCGGGTCAGGCTAGCGTAGACAAATCGCTTTCCGAAGCATTCGCCGCGATCGCAGCGGGAGCTACCGACGGCATGGAGAGAACCAAGGCCATGATCGCCACAATGGGACGTGCCAAAACGCTTGGTGAAAAATCAATCGGACATCCCGATCCCGGTGCCTTGTCCGTATCCATAATGTTCAACACCATGAACGAATACGTAAATTAGTAGCTCAGTCCTATAGTCTGGGCGATTTAGCAAATTCACCTATTCCACAGCTTCTCAGACTATAGAAACTAAGCTAATAAGAATCCAAAATATATATACTAATAATCAGCACCCTTCGTGCACGATAACACCATTTCCTAAACAACTAAATTCTCAAAATAATAACATTCTATAAAAATGGCAGATCTAGACGACATAAGAGACGGCGACAATTTCGGGCTTAATACACCCGCTGATACCAACTCCTTTTACCTTAAAGGGATGAACAGCACTGACTGGGGTATAAAGAATCGTATGTCGCGCATTTTCAACCGTAAATCAGGACGCACTGTTATGCTCGCGTTTGACCACGGCTTCCTCATGGGGCCCACTTCAGGGCTCGAGCGTATCGATCTCAATATCGCTCCCCTCGCCGAGCACGCAGACTGTCTTATGGGAACTCGTGGAATGATCCGCTCTTGTATCCCAGCTGACAATACGAAACCGATCTGTCTTCGTACCGACACCGGAACAACTATTCTCACTGATATGAACCATAATGTCCTCCTCGATGAGGCGGAAGCCATCAGCATGAATGCAACGGCTATGGCAGCGATGATAGCCGTCGGAGATCCTGCTACGGAAGCCTCGACGATCGCCAACATCAGTCGTCTCGTCGATATAGGGAACAAGTACAGCATTCCCGTTATGGGGGTAACAGCAGTGGGCAAGGACATGGTTCGGGATTCTCGCTACTTCAGCCTCGCTGCTCGAGTTTGCGCTGAGAATGGTGCCAGCATCGTCAAGACCTACTACACGGAAGGATTCGAAAATGTGGTCGCCGCTACTCCGGTTCCTGTTGTGATCGCTGGTGGAAAGAAGCTTCCGGAAATCGAAGCTCTAGAGCTTGCATACAACGCTATCCAATGCGGGGCTGCTGGCGTCGACATGGGCCGCAACGTCTTCCAGTCCGAAGCCCCTCTTGCTATGATCAAAGCGGTTGCGGGAGTGGTTCACGACGGACTAAAACCTGCGGAGGGGTTGGAGCTCTTCAACGACCTTAAGAACGCATAGGGAAATCCGTCGCAACTTTAATTTTCAAAGGCTGAACCTGAGGGTTCAGCCTTTTTTACTCTTCTCTTGTTTCTTTTGTCCATTCACGCCTGTAGCGATGCTAAATCCACTGTTCGGTTAGATCTGAGACTTTCTAGAATTGTGATACGGACACAAAAAAGCAGGTTGCGTGGAAATCGCTACTTTAATGCAATCTCAGAACCCAAAGCTCGCGACAATTAACACCTAACGGCTCCTACCGTTGCTCACAATTTCGAGGGCTTTTAGTTCTAAGGTTTGGGCAATTTCTGGATTTTCCCGATAGAGGTCAGTCTGCTCTATCAAGTCCTCCTTCAGGTTGTAGAGTTGCCAGGGCCTATCAAATCGTTTTCCAGAAGGCTTTTCTCGTCCTCCTGAACCGTTTCCTAGAATCAGCTTCCAATCGCCGTGGCGGATTGCGAACATCGCTCCACCGGAATGGTGAATAACCGGGGCTCGCTTCCAGCCTTTATCTTTACCCAGAAACAATGGAGAAAAATCAAAGCTATCTTGAGCAGCCACTTTTGCATCCGGAATACGTCCTCCGGCAACCAATACAGCAGTTGCGAAAAAGTCAGTATGCGTAATCGTCCTTCCCGAGGCGCTGCCCGGTTTCACTTTACGAGGCCAGCGTACGAGAAAAGGAACACGATGCCCCGCTTCCCAAATGTCAGCCTTTGTTCCGCGAAGTACTCCATTTGCCGTGTGGTGCCCTTCAAAATAACCTTGCACCGATTCATCGCTCACGTGGTCCGGCTTCTCACTATCTTGATAGCGGTACATGTAAGATCCGTTATCGCTGGTGTAGATCACTAGAGTGTCGTCCGATATCCCTAATTCGTCTATGGTACCCAAAATCTTGCCCACAGTCTCATCCACTTGCATGACAAAATCACCATAAGGCCCCAAACCGCTTTTACCTACGAATCGAGGGTGTGGCAGCGCTGGCTTGTGAGGAGCCGTTAAGGGAAAATACAAAAAGAAGGGCTCGTCTTCTTTTGAACGTTCAACGATGTAATCGGATGCTTTGATAGCCAGTTGATCTAAGCAGTCGATGATCGAAAAATCCGAACCCAGTTCTCCTTTTCTTAAATAGGCGGGAAACTTCCTGGCGGGTTGCTCTCTATCCGGCTGACCTGTGATCTCATGCCCTTCAATATAAATATAGGGTGGAAAATCTAGCGACGCAGGAATCACATACGAGTAGTCAAATCCTATGTCTATCGGTGAATAATCCAAATTCTTGGACCAGTCCCATTCGCCATTCGTCTTTTGGAATCCCAAACCAAGGTGCCATTTTCCCACCACACCCGTAGTGTAGCCTTCCTTACGGAGAGCAGATGCAACCGTTTCACGATTGGTTTCAATGAGCGGAGCTCCATAACCGTTGAGGACCCCTCGTTTCAGTTCGCTCCTCCAACAGTAGCGACCAGTCATGACTCCGTATCGGGTTGGAGTGCAAACCGACGATGGGGAGTGNGCATCCGTAAAAGTCATNCCNTCNCGGGCCAATTGATTCAAGTGAGGGGTCGGAATTNTAGACTCTGGATTTAATTCCTGAATATCACCATAGCCCATATCATCGGCCATAATGAAGACTATGTTCGGCTGAGCCTGAGACTTCTGAGNTTGCTGCCCCCCGGATCTAGNGAAGAAGAGAACAACGGTGAGAACAATGAGCACGGATCTATAATTCATTNATTTACCAAGNTAGCTGTTTATCGTTAGGNCCCAATTTNCCTACCGATCGGATCCCCNTTCCNGTCGTCTTAGTCAGCTTGTCACCCAATTCCTTTCGNAATATTTTTGCGGCTTTTAAAAGCTCAGCATATACTTCTGGATNCTGATCGATTACGTTAATCTCTTCGCCAGGATCATTCGCNCGGTCATACAATGCTAGCTCTGCNATATTCGAATCGTATNTCACCGGNAANCCACCNNTTCCACCCNGGCGACCATTCAAGGANCGATAACTATGCGGGAACACCANTTTCCATCGATCATTTCGTATCGCTTGAAGCTCNCCGTGATGGTAATGNGGGAAAAANTCATGGGGAGANCGAGCGCCTTNCTCCCCGAACANGAGCNCNCTGATGTCTTTACCATCGATCTTGTGCTGCGGCAAATCCGNNCCGATGANCTTTGCCACTGTCGGNANTACGTCGATAGTGGACGCTAATTCGTCGCAATTCGTATTCGCTGGNATCTTACCGGGCCACCAAAAGAGNGTTGGNACACGAACTCCTCCATCATAGGAAGTCTGCTTCGATTCACGGTAGGGTCCCGCTGATCCAGCATGATCTCCATAACCCACCCACGGACCATTGTCGCTNGTGAAAATCACTAGTGTNTTNTCCTCTAGATCATTCTCTCTNAGGGCGGCGANCACGGTTCCGATTCCATGATCCAATTCCATAACGACATCNCCAAACAATCCCNCACCACTTTTTCCTNNAAACGCGTCACTGGCAAAAAGGGGCACATGCACCATCGAGTANGGNAGATAGAGGAAGAATGGCTGNTTNCGTTTGCGTTCGATAAAATCGACGGCNCTCTCCGANGCCCACCGGGTGAGATACTTCTGATCNTCTCCAGTTACGTTGGCGTCAACAACACGATCGTTTTCCACCAATGGCAAATCCGGATACACTTCACGGCGCTTGGGATCNTCAGNTGCGAGGCCCTCATANCGCGGATGCCANGGCCACATNTCATTCGAATACGGTATCCCATGGTACTCATCGAAACCCTGGCTNGTGGGTAGGAACTTTGGATGATGTCCCAAATGCCATTTCCCGTAGATAGCAGTCGCNTATCCNTTCTGCTTACACANTTCCGCAATCGTCACTTCNCTNGGATTCAATCCATCTTTTGCTTTCGGGCTATANGCGCCGTTAACCCCTAGACGAATATGGAACGTTCCNGTCATCAACGCTGCCCGNGACGCAGAACANACNGGNGCACTNACCATGAAATCCGTAAAACGTCGACCTTCGGTAGCCATTCGATCCAGATTTGGCGTGGGGTAGNCACGGGCNCCGAACGGTCCAATATCCGNATAGCCCATATCATCNATAAAGATAAGNACNATATTNGGNGNCCTCNCGANCTGGGCAATTAGNGTATTANANTNGCAAACACACNCAANACTAATNANNGCGATNATNNATCNTCTANATAATCTCATANNTTAAANTCGGNATNAATATTGGNNNTCAAGAATCNACTCGATGGAACATCAGNAGNCGCANTTCCATNACTTGATTACCTGGAATNNCTAGCGCNTTNAGCTCCAATCGGNTGCGACCTTTNTTTAATTGGATGACGCCCATNTCCATCGCTTTAAATTCCTTCACGTANGACTCACCCTTTCGTACGNCTCNATCTTCNGCAGCTCCTCTCATGGNANTGTCGAATGCCTCGGTAACTTCGCCNTTTAATCGNGAAGTTCCNAACGCCAACTCAAACGTAGACCCCACATCATCCTCGGGGCANGNGTAGTAAACTNCGACCTTGTAATNACCCGCTNTCAAAACTTCCGCATCCCAGAAAATGCGNTCCTCCAACTGGGTCCAGTTGGTGAAGAAAGANCAGTTTGGGGCCCTNCCNGATCGCTCTACCCCTCCCGNATACTGACCATCTCTCGCCGGAATCTGAGTGAAGTCNAAGNCGGGATGCCCAATNGTAAAGGGNCNNTNNTCTGGTTCCGCAACCANAGAAGCCACATCCCTGTCAAAATTCGTTTGCNCCGCCACCATCCGTTTTAAAACGTCAGGAAACTGACGGCTAACATCTCTTCTCTGACCGGGATCGCTATCCATATCGTAGAGCTTTCCATTCTGGTCCAAACGAAANCGCTGGTTCCGAATACTNGTTTTGCCTTTGAAATGGTTCACGTANAGCCGATCAGNCCAACTTACACCATTACTCAACATCAGNGGNCTCAAGCTNACCCCATCCAATGGAAGCGTACGGTNANTTTCGATACCTGCTAAATCGGTTAGCGTGGGAAGCAAGTCAATNGTTCCGGCAATCCGGTCAATCGTTCGTCCTCCNNCTANGCCTTCGGGCCAGCGGATAAAAAACGGAGACCGCACCCCACCCTCATCAACGCTCCCCTTTNTTCCTTTCATATNCGCATTCCAGCGATACCCATTGGGNCCATTGTCACTGAAATAGATNACGATCGTATTCTCCGATAACNCNAGATCCTCAAGTTTGCGAGTCANTCGACCNACATTCCAATCAATGTTCTCACACATGGCGAGAGCCGCTCTNGAATGTTGCAGGTNCTCCTTGTCNTCGGGCCTNGCTCGNAGGCCNAGATCGTTGTCTTCGAATTTCTTCCAGAACCGACCCGGNACCTGCATNGGTGAATGGGGCGTNTTGTAGGGNAGATAGACAAANAANGGCTCATCCTTGTTTNTTTCAATGAANTCCATCGCTCNATTCGTAAAGTCGTCGATGACAAAGCCATCTCCTTTTACGATCTCGCCNTTGTGTTCNAGCATCGGGCTGTAGTAGTTGCCCCAATGCCCGGAGCAGAATCCGTAATACTCATCGAATCCCCGAGCGTTTGGATGGTAAGGNGGTTGCATTCCGTTGTGCCACTTTCCGAAGGCCGCTGTCNTGTAACCGTTATCTCGGAATATCTCNGCGATGGTGACNTCATCGANGTCCAGCCTTTCTTCCCCCCGNCTGGCAGATCGAACACCTCCGCGAGGATTGTAGCGTCCTGTTAGAAACTCGGCTCTCGTNGGCGAGCAAATNGGGCACACATAGAAATTCGANAATTCNATCCCTTCATNGGCAAGGCTATCAATATTAGGCGTATCCAGATTTGTNTTNCCGTGNATACTAAGGTCTCCCCAACCTTGGTCGTCAGTGAGGATNATGACNACATTGGGCTTGGTGGCACCNTTCNCGGNNAGNACTAATAAAAGGAAANGNAGTGATAAGGACCAAGNCTTCATTTTGTAAAAATAATTTCTGTGCAGTTAGTTCCGTGTTTCTTCGTGAGCAGCNNCTATTTCACNCGNGTTAGCATTAATAGCCGGAATTCCATGACNTGGGANCCTGGCATGTCGAGAGCGGCTAANGTGAGCGTNCCTTTGCCTTTNTTNAGTTCTATAACNCCTAGATTCATGGTCTTNAAATCCTTTACGTANGACTCCNTTCTTGGATGNCGGTCATTCTCGCCNCCACGCACCGGCGGATCATGGGCTTCGGTAATTTTCCCCNTTAATTTGGCTTCATTNAAACTGAGCTGAAAGGTGGAACCCACATCCGCCTTGGGGCAGGCATACTCGATCTCCACTTGATACTTTCCACTTTCTCCGACTTCCGCGTCCCANGTAATCGTGTCCTTAGGNTCNACCCAATTCAGAAAATACGAGCAATTGGGGAAACGATTGGATCGCTGAATCGCCCCATGAGCNGTTCCGTCACGCGCTGGAATTTGCGTGTATTTGTAATCTGGATGAGCNATGATAAAAGGNCGNTTATCTTCACCGTAGCCTTTCATGCTGTTCTTCNTAAAACGATCTATCGCCGCNTGTAGTCGCTTNGCAATGTCCAGCTTNTCCGCAGAAANNTCNTTCCGTTGACCGGGATCTCGCTTGATGTCGTAGAGGCCTCCGTCGCTTCCCAATCGATAGCGCTGGTTACGGGCGCTGATCTTGTCCTTCCAGTTGTTGATGATAATACGGCCTTTCCAATCGGGATCGTCTTCAAGAAGCAGCGGCTTCAGGCTGCGTCCATCGAGACGCTTATTGTTCACGGTTTCTATTCCCGCCAAATCCGCCAGAGTCGGATGCAAATCAATCGCCGCGCCAATGGGCTCGATTACCTTTCCCGCTTTGAACTGAGCGGGCCAACGCAGGTGCATAGCGGTACGAACGCCCCCTTCATCCGTAGAGCCTTTACGCCCTTTCATGTCCCCATTCCAGCGGACCCCATTGGGTCCGTTATCATGAAAGTAGACTACGATCGTGTTATCGGCAATCCCGAGGGCATCAAGCTTGTCCAACACACGACCTACATTCCAATCGATATTTTCGCACATTGCTAGAGCCGACCGAAGATGGGTCATGACTTCCTTTTCTGGATACCGGTTTCGCATCACAATCTCTTTATCCTTAAACCGATCCCAATACTCTCCTGGCACCTGCATAGGAGAGTGTGGTGTGTTGTAAGGCAAGTAGGCAAAGAAAGGCTGGTCCTTGTTTTCCTCCATGAAGGCCATCGCTTTGTTGGTTAGGTCATCGATGATGAATCCTTCTCCCTGGACAATCTTTCCGTTGTGTTCGAGCGGAGGCGAAAAATAGTCCCCCCAATGCCCCGAGGCGAAACCGTAATACTCGTCGAATCCTCGTCCATTCGGATGGTAGGGATATTGCATTCCGTTGTGCCACTTGCCAAAGGCACCAGTGGCGTAACCTGCTGCCTTGAACGAATCGGCAATTGTAACTTCGTCGAGATCCATCCGTTCACCACCCGCGGAAGTACTATAAACCCCACTACGAGCATGGTAGCGTCCTGTCAAAAACTCCGCTCGGGTCGGTGAACACACCGCACAAACATAGAATCGATCGAAGCTGATACCTTCCTTCGCCAGCGAGTCGATACGCGGCGTATCTAGATTCGTATTCCCATTGATACTTAAATCACCCCAACCTTGGTCATCCGTTAGAATGACTACGACATTCGGCCGATCTTCGGCACCCGTCGAAAGGAGACTTCCTAGAACTAATAAAATCAAAACTGAGGAATATTTTTTCATGGTAACAATTATGCTTTAGAATTCGATATCGGCATTCAAGCAGGATGCGATCGTACCTCACTTGCAGGATCCCGCTTCGCGTGAACATGACTAAATCCACGATTTCTCATCCTGTTGGCGAAGCTGCATGCCCTAGGCACAATGTAATACATACCAAAACAACAACGAAACGAGAGCTCATAGAGGGGAAAGCGATTCAAGGTAGCTACCAGATTGGTAGTGGTTCTCCTTCGAAAATAACGTATAGTGACAGCACTTTTCAAAGACCCAACACGTTGCACACTAGTTTCAGCCAAATCAAGTAGTTTGGACAGGAATCCTCCCAAGGATCGTTTTCTTCCAACCCCGATCTTCCTCTATTGCCAAGCCGGAATAGGCCGTTCAACTTTCCCCACGTGCCCTACCGCAACCACAGAATTACCATCAATAGCGTCTTCCGATTATGAGCCTTGCTGAAAAAGTACTGGAGGTTAACAACGACCTTCCGATCCGCACCGACGAGCCCGTTCACAGCGGTAAAGTACGCTCGGTGTACTGGCTGACAAAGGAAGACAGCACTCGACTTATCTCAGAGCGAAACTACCCCGTAGCGGCTGACGCGGCACTAGCAATCATGGTTATCAGCGATCGCATCTCCGCATTTGAGTGCATCTGGCAAAGCAAAGGCGGCATGCGTGGTGTGCCCGGCAAGGGAGCTTCTTTGAACGCGATTTCCAATCATTGGTTCAGGCTATTCCGCGAGCAGGGCCTCGCCGATAGCCACATCCTGGAAATTCCCCATCCGTTCGTCTGGATCGTGCAAAAGGCGCGTCCCGTCATGATCGAAGCAATCGCCCGTCAATACATCACGGGTTCCATGTGGCGTGCCTACGAGAGGGGAGAACGCGATTTCTGTGGTATTTCCGTCGCTGAAGGAATCCGTAAGGATCAGAAGCTGCCCGAACTGCTGATCACCCCTTCGACTAAAGGAATCCTCAAAGGAATCCCTGGTGTACCGGAACAAGACGATGCAAACGTCACTCGCCAGGACATCCTGGACAATTTCGAAGCGTTCCGATTTCGCAGCGTGGCCGATGTCGATGTTTACGAGAAGCTGCTATCCGAAGGGTTTAATCTTATAAGCAAGTCCCTCGCAGCACTGGACCAGGTATTCGTTGATACCAAATTCGAGTTCGGCTACGTCACCGACAGGGACGGCAAGGAGAAACTCATTTATATGGATGAGGTGGGCACGCCAGATTCTTCGCGCATTTGGGACGAACCCAGCTACCAAGCGGGCAAGATTGTGGAAAACTCTAAAGAGGGTTTCCGCCAGGCACTCCTAAACTACTTTCCCGAACCTGATATCCTGTTAAACAAATCTCGCATGGAGGAACGCAATGCTCTGGCGACAAGCAACGAACTGCCGCTAGAGATCATTATGTCCGTATCCGAAACCTACACACGTATCGCCGAAAAAATCACCGGTGAGAAGATCATCCTGTCAGACAATCCTAAAGCGGAGATCACAGAGATTCTTCGGAACGAATTCGGTCTTATAGGAGAGTAAATAAAAAGCTCTTCATGCTACCCTGAAAGGGAATCATTTGTCTCGGCGTATCCCGCAATCGCTGGAGAAAACGGAAACAAGTACATCCTGTTAATTTCCTGCTCTCAATAATAGGATTCCGCACGCTATTACCTAAACGAAAAATTGCCGGGCTATTACACCCGGCAATTTGAATCAAACTACTACTAAACCTATACTTTAAGTTTAAAATCTACAGATCGAATCCCCAGCTAAGGAACCAGCGGCGACCGAGCGCGAAGGTCTCCGTTCGATCGTAGTAAAGACCGTCTAAGGCATTCTGAACATTGAGGCGGAACGTATGAGTTCTTCCGCCTGTTTCCGTGTTGTAACCTGCGAATCATCTATTGCGGCATCTTCCTAACGATCGGAACCGTGGGGCTTCTCTTGCTGCCACGCTACTCGCTAACGGAAGAACGCGTACTCAACATCCAGTCCGATCTGGCGAAACGACGGGAGGAACTCGATCAAGACTAAGATTTCACTAGAACCCATCCCAAAACCGCTCTCAACAGGGCCAAAATGGGATTCGGAATAGGTTCTTTTAACAAACAGCATATGCGGTATGGTGTTAACGGCACTGAATATTTTAATTGATTGCGAGCGATGATTCAGTACAGCAATGAGGCGTTCCTTGCTCTTGTAAAGTGCACCCTACAGACAAGTCACACAGTCAATTTCACTAAAATCTTCATAATTAGTTTTGGTAAATTCAGGTGGTTCGTACGTCTCCGTAACTAAAGATAAATGTTTAATAAATGAAAAGAATGTCGCTTCGATATTGTATCAGACTCAAACCAGTCCGGACTACGCTGCTTTTGATCGTAGGTTGTGGGATTTTCGTTTCCGTTGCCCAGAGCACAGCCACCTTTGAGTTAAAAGACGGAGATCGAGTTGCGTTTCTCGGTGACACTTTCTTTGAGCAGGCGATTCGTTATGGACACATTGAGATGGCCCTCACTTCGCGCTGGCCAGAGCGAAATATCATTTTTCGAAATATCGGCTGGGCGGGTGACAGCCCTGAGGGACGGGCTCGGGTGTTCTTCGATCCGGTAGAGCAGGGATCCGAGAATCTGAAGATGCATATCGAGCTAGCGGATCCAACGGTTGTGATCCTCTCCTATGGGTCGATGGCAGCTTACGAAGGCAAGGAAGAATTGGACGTTTTTATCGATAATATGAATACGCTTATCGATACGATTGAGGAGTCTGGGGTTCGAATTGCTATTTTATCACCCATCCCTCGTGAGTTCAAGGGATTGCAGCTATCCAATCCGGAATCGCAAAACCATGAGCTATCTTTATATGTCGACGCATTGCGGTCCCTTGCTCGTAAGCGAGGTGCTTTTTTTGTTGATTTGTTCGACACAATCGAAACTCGCTTACGGCAAAGTGACACTAAGGCGATTACGACGAACGGCGTGCATTTGAACGAGTACGGTTATTTTCTCGCAGCGGAGCGAATCGCTCAAAGCTTTTCTGGAAGATCCACGGTTAAGTCCATCTCGATTGGTCGGAAAAATGCGGTTTCAGCTGCGGTTGGAATCGAGGCAGTCGAGGTTGAAGAATCCGATGCGGGAGTTGTGATTCGCCTTAAGGACGAGCGACTGAGTCTGTCACCATTGAGTGGAGACTATTCTGAGAACCTAAAGCTCGCTCTAGCAAATTTACCACGAGGGAACTTTGAGCTCGTTTATGAGGGGAAGGTGCTTGCCACGGGCACTGCTCAGAAGTGGAAACGAGGCGTTCAACTCGCCTGGGAGCCTTCGAATGATCGGGCCGCTCAGCTGCGAGAGGCCATCAACCGCAAAAACCGGCATTTCTTTCACCAATGGCGACCGCAAAACGAAACCTATCTGCGTGGTTTTCGCAAGCACGAGCAAGGACGGAACGCGGCCGAGATTCCGCTCTACGACCAATTTATCGAAATGGAAGAATCGAAGATAGCCGATCTGAAAAAACCGAAAGCTTACACCTTGGTGTTAAGAAAAGTGAAAGGCGGTGAAGGGTGAAGGCGCGGCTATCAAATGGTAGGGCGGCTTGTTCTCAAGCAGCCGAGAAAATTGGCGTGTTGCAGCTGCTTTGGGATAAGAAGCCCTGCCTGATTGCGGTTTTCGCCTTACTATCCTTACCAAGCTCCCTCGCCCAGCGCGCTCTAAACGATATTCCGAATCCAGATCCCGAATACCAGCTAAGCAAATTGTTTCCTGCGGAAGGATTTGAAATTTCTCTTTTCGCGTCCGATCCTTTGATCAACAAGCCGTTGGCGATTAGTTTCGACGCGAAAGGCCGATTGTGGGTGGCGAGTACGACGACGTACCCACATATCAAGCCTGGGGAATTGCCGTCGGATAAAGTATACCGAATCGAAGATACAGACGGGGATGGAGCGGCTGACAAGCGAACTTTTTTTGTCGACAATCTCCTTATCCCAACCGCGATCCTTGCTACGCCAGAAGGTGTATACGTTGGCAATTCGACGGACCTGATGTTCTATAAGGACGCGGATGATGACGGAGTAGCGGACAGCGAACAAGTGCTCTTATCCGGGCTTGGAACAGAGGATACGCACCATATCGTCCATACGCTTCGAGCGGGGCCGGCGGGACGAATCTATTTTAACCAGTCTATATATATTCACTCCTACTTGGAAACTCCCCACGGGATTCGTGAATTGAAGGCAGGGGGCGTCTGGCGACTGCGACCGGAGACGCTCGAGCTCGACATATTTGATCATGGCCTGGTTAATAGCTGGGGGCACCAATTTGACTTTTGGGGACAGTCCTTTCAATCGGACGGGGCCGGATTTGAGGGAATAAGTTACGCCTTCCCCGGCGCCGCTTTTCGCACCACTGTTGGGGTGGATCGAATTCTGCCAGGCCTGAATCCGGGGCAGCCGAAGTTTAGCGGTCTGGAGATCATTCAGTCGCGACAATTTCCTGATGATTGGCAAGGAAGGCTGATCGTTTGCGATTTCCGTGGTAACCGAGTTAGCTCGTTCAAAGTTGAGGACTCGCAGAGCGGGTTCTTGTCCGTACAGCAAGAGGATTTAGTAACGAGCACGCATGGAGCCTTCAGGCCGATTGACGTTCAGCTGGGTCCCGATGGGGCGCTGTATTTGGCGGATTGGTACAATCCAATTATTCAACATGGGGAAGTGGATTTTCGGGACGAGCGCCGCGACCAAACACGGGGACGTATTTGGCGAATTGCGGCGAAGGAACGGCCTCTTGTCGCACCCCCCACGCTTGTTGGGGCTTCTGTAAACGAGTTGCTCGACTACTTGAAGGCTCCTGAGTCGTGGACGCGCACCCAAGCGAAATGGGAACTCAAGCACCGCGGCACGAGTGAGGTTATTCCGGCTCTGCGTTCATGGGTCGCCGGGCTTGATCCAGAAGATGAAAAGGGGGATCACCATCGACTGGAGGCTCTTTGGGTGACGCAAGCGCTCCGGGAAGTCCATTTGGGATTGGTGGAGGCTTTGATTGAGTCAGAGGATTTCAATGCCCGAGCGGGAGGGGTACGCGTTTTAGAGGAAAATCCAGGACAGAATGATCGAGCATTCGAGTTTCTCGAGAGGGCGATACGCGATCCACACCCACGTGTACGGTTGGAGGCCCTGCACGGATTAAGAGCGTTGGGCGGTACTCGGTCTGCTAAACTAGCGATGGAGTCCTATAGTGAGTCGATGGACGACACTTTTGAATTCGGACTCTGGCGAACCATGGAGGCCCTTGAGGGAGACTGGTTCTCTGAAGCAAAGAAAGACCCTTTGCTCTTTGGACAGGACACTAGAAAACTCGTCTATGCCATAAAGTGTCTCAATCACACTGAAGCGCTTTCGCCTTTGATTGCTTTATGGAAGGAGGGAGGGGTTTCCCAAAACGCCGTTCTGCCCGCACTTCAACTAATGGGTGAATTGGGAGATGATTCTGTCCTAGCGCTTGTATTCGAAGCTACGGTACAGATTGACAGCGAAGGAGATTCCGGTTCTGCGGAAATACTCGATGCGCTATTGCGAGCATCGGGGCGCGGGAGACGCAGCCCCAATGTTTCGGTTGTTGATGTTGAGGCTCTATTAAGTAGCGATGAGGAGGACGTAAAAATTAAGACAGCCGAGCTCGCGGGAATTTGGAATGTATCTGGAGTTATAGGAAGACTGGAAGCGTTGGCTGTAAATCCAGACACCGAAGAGAAATTGGCCGATGCGGCAGTCGAGGGGCTGGCTCGAATGAGAGCGAGTGAAGCCCGTCCCGCTTTGAATTGATTGGTGAGCGACCGTAATCCCGCTATTGTTCGGGTTCGAGCGATAGCTGGGTATGCTCGCTCTAGTCCGGGAGCGGTAGCTTCCTTGGTGGCGGAAGCGTTTAGCATCGCCTACAAAGACCACGATCCTCTGTCTCTGATTCGCCCGTACGTAACACGTACGAAGCTTGCTAACAAACTGGCCCAGGAATTGAAGGGAAAATCGATCGATACACAAGTTGCTACAAAAGCGTTACGCCTATTGGGTTCGGCGCCTATAGATGCCAGCGAATTGAAGAAAGCGATCGAAGACGCTGCTGGAATTGAACCTGTCGACCCGTCGCTGGACGCGGATGAAATGGCCGCATTCATCGCCTTCAACCAATCGAATGGCAATGCGCATCGCGGGGAAGACGCTTATCGCCGAGACGCTCTCCTCTGTTATACCTGTCACGCCATTGGCGGATCTGGAGGATCACTGGGTCCCGATTTAACCAGTCTGGGAGCCAGTGCTCCCATGGATTACATTATCGATTCCCTGCTTCAGCCACAGAAGAAGATTAAGGAAGGCTACCATGTGATTAGCGTATCGCTAAAGAATGGGGGATTGGTTTCAGGCACGCTAGCCAAGGAGGATGGCCAGTCCATTACGGTTAGGGATGCCTCCGATCGTATCGTTGTTGTATCCAAAAGTGACATCGCTTCCCAGACTATCAGTCCCGTCTCGCTGATGCCGCCCGGACTGACGGGCGGATTACGCAAAGATGAATTGGCTGATCTAGTCGCCTTCCTCTCTGAACTGGGGAAAGAGGGACCCTATAAGGTTTCTTCCGGACGAATAGCGAGGACCTTTAAATACCTGCACGATCAGGATGGGGATAGCGGTTTTGCGGATCTTGTGCGGCACAAGCCCTTTGGTTACGTCACTTCCGATGACCCTCTGTTCGAATGGCGGCCATTGTACACGAAGGTGGATGGAACGCTTCCCTTGGACGGAATTCCGTCGCTCCGCCAGCACGGGCACATAAACTTCCATTATTTGCGTTTCCAAATGGATGTTCGTACCGCAGGGGCTGTGGGTTTGAGATTATCAGGACCGGATGAAAGTGTTCTTTGGGCCGGGGATCAAATCGTTGAACGAGAAAAGGGCCGCTACTCGTTTCATGCGGAAAGGGGATTGGCGACGATCACCTTAGCCGTAAGGGAAGACTTGCCGAAAAAGTCCGAGCTCAGTATAAAAATTGTGGATATAGAGGGTTCT
>PBMN01000029.1:0-22625 GCA_002722675.1 Opitutaceae bacterium | reverse complement strand
CCGCCCAGGCGTCAACATTCGATCAATTCGTCTACTAGTCTTAATTCAACGAAAAGAACTCTTCCCTTACCACACAAACCCCTATCGCCCCTTCAATGGTGGCAAGAAGTGCGATTGCTTTCTCACTGATTTCGATTACAAAGTCCCTCAAAAAAACTCAACTATCCTTACCTCAACCCGTAGATGTCCAAAAAGACCGAAAAATGGTATTCTTAGGCAGAGGAACGGGAGGGGCGTCTTCTCCGTCTCCGCTACCCCCCGAAGAAAAATTACGAAGACATCCAGCCAAAGCTGCATTTACTCGTATGGGGCACCTACACACAAACCGAGTTTCCGGAAATCGAACTTTCCTTCGATGAGCTCCATCAGTCCCTCGTACCGCTTGATGAGCATATTTTCTCCGGACTGCCTTGGCCCGTACTCATGGAGACTTTTCTAAGCAAGCGAGCCTAGTATAGCTACGCTCCCGAAAATTTCAGTTTTAAGGATTTGCAAGCATCCGCACAGACGGCATTTCCAAAAGAAGAATTGACTTGGGAATCCAAGCTAGATCCTCATTGGAAATTGCTACGCAGCTGCGTGCAAGAAATCGATTTTCGCGATCATTAACTTCAGCCGATTTTTAATCACACTAACCTTCAAATACCAAAAACCCTTTTGATCTCAACTCTTCCAAAGCCCTCTTTCCCTCAATTTAAAACGACCGTACTTTTAGCGGCATCTCTGCTAGTATTCAATTCATCTCAAGCAGCAGACGTAGCGGGCTCTCGACCCAATATCGTATTCATCCTGGCAGACGACATGGGCTGGAATGAAGCAGGCTTCAACGGGGGCAACCCTGAGCACACCCCGCACATTGATCGTTTTCGCAACGAAGGGGTCAGTCTAACTCAGTTTTACAGTCATGCCGTCTGCGCTCCCACTCGGGCCGCATTCCTAACCGGACGGTACGCGTTTCGAACCTGGAGCGATTGGCGCTCCGAGGACTTTGGTAAACCAAGCTATCTCAAAAAGCTGGGTCTCACCTTGCCAACCAATGAACAAGGTGAAGAGACTCGTCGCATTCACGCATTGGATACCAATGAAAGGACTGTGGCGGAAGCCCTGAAGAGCGCCGGCTACCTCACCGCCCTAATCGGAAAGTGGCACTGTGGGGAATGGCTTCCGGAGCACCTTCCCATGGGCCAGGGATTCACGCACCAATACGGACACTACGCCTGGGGTATAGACTACAACAACTACACCATTCCGCACAATGCTCCTGCCCGCTACGCAGTCTATGACTGGCATCGGGATCAGGAGCCGCTTTACGAGCAAGGTTACACGACTGACCTCATCGCCAATGAGACTGTCCGGCTGATCGCCCAGCACAAAGACAAGTCGTCGAGCAAACGCCAGCCCCAACCCTTTTTCTTCTACGTTCCTTTCAATGCCATCCATGGCCCCTTGGAAGAAATTCCACGCTACACAGACAAATATGAAAAGCGCTATGCGGCTCTCAAATGTCTCGACGATGCAGTCGGCCGCATCGTTGGAGCGGTGGATCAATATGGTTATAAGAATGAAACTCTGGTGGTATTCGCCAATGATAATGGAGGACTAAGGGACGAAATGAACGCTCCCTACCGCGGTCACAAAAACACCAATTACGAGGGAGGAGTCCGTGTACCGTGCGTCTTTAGATGGCCGAGTAAGATCGAGCCGGGAACCTCAAACGAGGCCATGATGCACATCGTCGATCTCTATAGCACCTTCATAACTCTCGCAGGCGGTAGCCACAAGCAAAAGCGAATGGTAGACAGTATCGACATAACAGGTACAATTTTCGCTGGCGAGCCCGCTCCACGAGAGGAAGTTATCTACGAGGTGTCAGGCAGTGTGCGTTTTCCCGCGATTCGACTGGGCGACTACAAACTCGTAGGCAAGGAGCTATACAATATCNTGGTGGACCCCNGCGAGACGGAAGATATCGCAAACNAGTATCCAGNCATTGTTGAGCGGCTCGCAAAACGGGTAGCAGAGGCGGGAANGCANCGANCGNCCTTGCCNGATATGTCGCAGCTCATGTCNCCCGCCCTTCCNTGGGTTTANGGTCAAAAGGAGAATGCCACCGCACCGAATTGGGTAAAAGAGGNAGTTCGCAAAGTCCGNGCGACCCAACCCAAAGATTGGGCTCCCGGGACCACTCCTTGGCCTCAGGCCCCAGTTGANGGAAAAATAACCTACACCGGCGACGGAAGGTANTCCCGNNNNCATCAATTGTGGGNNCNCTAGTCAATCCCGCAANCAATCGATNTGCAAAATCCTAAANACTATCGGACAAACCGATTCCAACGTTTATTTAGGTCGTNGGNGTNCGGTTNTCCATTNTGNACNACTAANCGNTATCGCATGNTAGATACTTGGCCTGGCGAGATTTNCCAGGCGAACTCCTGAATCGGAACGTAGTTGAAAAATATGGCTCCNTTGTTGGATGTTTCCGGCCAAACGCGCATCCGTTGGGGGAAGTCGTGGTTTTCGCGGTGGCAAAGAATCGTCAANGTATCCGCTNCAGNACCCGTTTTCTTTTCTCCCCACATCGCAATCCATTTCGACCGTGTNGTATGGCCATCNTTACGGTTTTTGCCCTCAGANCTAAGATAGTCGCTATTGGACCTATCCCAATGATGGGGTGCNCGGTAAGCGATGGGNCCACCATANCGGTAGGCAGGAAGTTTCAANGAAGAACTCGATACATTCGTCTGGACCGTTTNATAGTCGATCTCATAAGCNCCATCAATNAACCGGNCTACCACCGTAAANACTNCTCTTAGAATCACTCTTTCCTTNTCCTGGTTCCCNGGAAAGGCAACGTGCTCTTGCACTACNGTAAATCCCGCNGAGTCACTCCCCCNAGATAGTGAGAGCGTTTTAGCATANCGCACCCTNCCTGTCTNTTCCTTCAAATTCCAAAAGTCGACATTCTCTCCCTCNATCTCGCACTCCACCCANGCNTGCCAGAGTCCNAAATGATGATAGTGATCGNNTGGATGAATCCCCGTAACNACCGTCCCGCTAGGCGAATNGACCGGATGGATNAAACCGCTACGAGTGAAAATAGGGTCNGCACNCTCGGGNGGTGGCACGTCCGCTTTGTGGTAGGTTANAATNGANCGNTCATCGATNGAGANNGTGATGCTTGCATCAGTTTCANGAACGGAAGGTGTGGCNGCGTCAGCAGCAAAAGAAACAAGCGTNAAAAAAANTANACAGNGNGTACAGGTTCGTGNTGGNNTNTGCATAAGNCCAAANNNGATAGGCTTCCGCATGGNTCTTGCCAATAATCTATTTCAACTCTTCGGGCAAAGCAAAGGCGACATAACGGCTTCCGGNANCCGTCCCCATTTTCCCTCCTCCNCAAGCGATGACNACGTACTGCCGCTCGCCCGCTTCGTAAACAGAAGGCGTNGCATANCCGCCGGCGGGAAGTTTGTGNTTCCANAGTTCTTCACCCGTTTCCTTGTCAAAGGCCCGNATGTGCTCATCTTTNGTGGCCGCAATAAAAATGAGTCCTCCCGCCGTNGCGACGGGGCCCCCATAGTTTTCCGTACCNGTTTTCTCGACCCCTCTCATNGTGAGAGCTTCAAACTCCCCNAAGGGAACCTTCCACAGGATNTCTCCCTTNTTGAGATCAATCGCGTTAAGCGTCCCCCANGGTGGCTTTACGGCAGGGNAGNCNTCTTGNTCCAGGNAACGATTGTATCCAGTATGAGAATATGGCAGTGNAGCCTCATTNGAAGCTAGACCCAGAGCNTGTGGATCCACCTCTTCNNNTGAATTGAGCAGGAAAGCNATTACCGCTTCTAGCCGCCCCTCACCCAGTTGCNTGAAAGAGGGCATAAANCCCTTGCCCTCCATCAANANGGTCAGGATCTCATNTTTCTTCANTTTTGTNCCCANAGACTGAATNNTTGGGAAGGTGCCCGTNGGATCTCCTTGCCNTTCAGGGCCGTGACAGAACGCNCATCTATTTTGGTAAATCTCCTCACCTAAGTNGGCCAGACGGACTGAGCCCCCTGCNCGAGCGGTAGCCCGTTTGGTTTCAACCATNGTCATAATCCAGGGCATTTCGTTNCCATTCACATACATGATTCCAGTATCNGGCTCNACCGACGCNCCACCCCATTCNCCACCNCCATCGAATCCGGGNAAGATGACCGTCCCTTCTTTGCTCGGCGGAATGAACTGCCCATCCGATCGAAGGTTAGCCAGGATTCCAGTCACATANCTATNGGCTTCTTCGNTTATGTTGGTCACGTCTTTAAAATCGAAACGCTGCCGGGCAAAAGGCTCTGGCCTAATCGGAAGCGGCTGAGTNGGAGAGGAAACCTCNCCCTGCAAGTCAGANCGGGGAAAAGGCATTTCCTCAACGGGGTGAAGNGGCGCTCCTGTGTCTCGATCNAGAACNAAGACATGTCCCGACTTTGTGATTTGNGCCACCGCATCTCNTTTNACACCATCAATNTCGANTGTCACGAGGTTGGGCGGAGCGGGTAAATCCCNGTCCCAAATGTCGTGATGAACCGTTTGGAAATGCCACTTGCGCTNTCCNGTCCGNGCATCCAAAGCTATAATACAGTTTGCNAATAGATTATCCCCNACACGATTNCCTCCATAAAANTCGAACGATGCNGAGCCCGTNGGNGCATATACCATCGCNCGATCNCGATCNACGCTCATCCCTGCCCANGAATTNGCNCCACCCGCCCAATCGTAGGCTCCNATAGGCCAAGTCTCCAATCCGTATTCNCCTTTNTGAGGAATGGTATGAAATGTCCAAGCAACNTCACCCGTCAGNATATCAAAGGCTCTAATATGACCCGGTGCCGCGTCGANATTTTCGGANACACGAGTCCCCATGATCAAGAGATCCTCAAAAACGGTTCCCGGAGTCCTCGATTCAACATGTAAATCCTGGGCTCTCTCACCTAGGTCGAGCTTGAGTGAGGTCCGGCCTCCTTCCCCAAAAGACTCTATTGGNAATCCTGTATTTCCCTCTAGGCATANAAGCCAACCGCCGATTGACATGAGAATGCGCTTTTCTNNCGGGCCCTCCCACAAAGCAACCCCTCGATTNGCNCTGATTCCAAAAGACACGCCCTCGCCCTCAAGCCAGGTTTTTGGATCNAATTCCCANAGCGGACTTCCNGTTGCCGCTTCTAAGGCAAAAACCTTCAACGTGGGGGAGGTGCCATAAAGAATNCCGTCTTTNACAATGGGATTACACTGCATTTGCGATCGCTCCCCTAGCTCAACATTNTCGCTCGTGTAGGTCCAAGCGACCTCCAAAGTGCCCACATTGTCCTTNGTGATTTGTTCAAGATAGGAAAACTGGTTCCTNGCTTCATCTCCTTGGTAAGTNGGCCACTCACGGCTCCNCGAGTCCTTTGAAAGTCGATCACTCGAGCTNCAAGCGGCGAGCAAAANCNTNAATACAAAAACTATTTCNANACGAACTTGTTTCATCCTNGCACAAAAATCGGNCCGCCATNAACTGNNNCTCGGATTTATCNAGGGCAACACTTTCTTAAATCTACTGGGTTNGATATCGAACGATTTTTACTAGGTAGGNCAACGACCTCNGACAAGCCCCNNGGTATTTTAAGGTAGNGGGCGTTNGGAGAACNCCCNCTACCAAAGNCAGATACGAAGCCACCGACAANAGTATTCNCCTTTNAGGNNCCGCNAGTCATNAGCTTCGNAGTATTTNCCCAGANGANATAAAGCAGAGCTAGTANANGTCTAGGCGATGCANTGCNTTCANTCTGTCATGGGCGATGCCCANGCGAGCCATATNGCAGCAGTCCANGCGAAATGTCCCCCACCCGCCCCGGAACCGCATATNGGATCAAAGTATTCATAAAANCCCGACCCTCTAATAATCTCTCTCGTATCGAGNCGAATACGATTNGCTTCACGCTCGAACCCGTACTCAGCNAGCCCACGGGCCACAATNTAGTTGATNATCNCCCAAACCGGACCTCGCCAATANCGCTTGGAGTCAAATCGAGAATGCTCGGGATCGAAACTGGGAATACTGTACTTAGAAACCTCNAGTATCCGTCTGAGGGTCGCCTGNAGTCTGGCATCNCGACGCGGAATGGAGATNCCCGCGTAATAGGACAGGAATGCGACGCTNGACACACCTGTTGCGGANTCATCCGTACGCAAGTCTCTGGCTGCATAAGCCCCTAACCTNTCCGACCACAAATAGTCGGCTGCCTCCTCCGCGTGATAAAGCCATGTGGCAATCTCGTGGGCCGAATCCTGGGCCCCCANTACTTTAGCAAGTTCCAGAAGATCCCTNTCCGCTCGCATCAATATAAAGGTCACCCCNGGGTCCGCTACCGCGAAGGGACCTTCCCGCGTGATGNGGGCGTGATCCCAGCCGGTTTCACGNCCGTACTCGACCAATTTCAGGTATCGATCATACTCCTNATTGGTCGGCCGCATAGACGGGTCCACATGGCCNGTNTCCTTCCTGGTGTAGTCCGCTATTCCCGATGGGTCGACGTTGCTTAGAGCCCTGTCCCAATCCGGTGAATTGTCTCGGCCCGACTCCCATGGGTGCGTTACCGCAATCGCNGCCCCTCCACTGATTACCCGCATCNNATGGAACCAACGATGCCATGCCATCAGCCTNGGGAAGATTTCCTTGAGTCGGGCTAGCCCAATCNCAGGATCCTTTTCGTACAAATCTCGCACTACNGTTGCAGCCACTGGGGGCTGGGAGCATCCAGAGGTNGNAGGGTTTTGCCCNGATACCCAAATGGATGGTCCNGGAAAGTAGCTNGGGTCGTCACGACGAAAGACAATGTGGGCGGCCATNCCGTTTTGCCATTGTCCCTGAAATAGCGTTTCCACCTCAGTCCAAGCCCGTTCCAAATCGAACTCTGAAAATCCGAGAGCTACGAACATGCTATCCCAATTCCACTGANAGGGATAAAGCCCGCGAGTGGGCAAGGTGTAGCCTCCCCATTCGTTTTCCCTGAGAATTGCGATCGCACGTTGATCCAGTTCAACATCCGAGAAGGGTTTTTCGAGAATTTGGGATTTCATTGAGCAATTGTCGGTCAGTCTAAACCACCTAAGGCTTCGAGGGTTTCCTTCCCATTGGTGGTTTTAACAGAGAGCCGATTAGCACGTCTCGCGCCGAAGGCTTTCAGACTAGAAATTCGTTGGCACTCCATCTGCTTTATGGCGGTAACAGTGCTCAAGCGCTCAAATTAGATCAAAAATCCCTATGAGAATCGAAATTCCACGAGAATGTGAGCGTATTGGGTCCCTGCAGATATACGGACTACAAAAAGTCTATGAACTCGATGCGGGTGAAGGAATCCACGGCCATGACACTGTAATCGAGCGAATCCCTTCCGAGGTGCTGTACGACCGAATGCGGGAAATGGCGATCGTGGTTCCTGTCAAGAATGAACGACTCAAGCTCATCGAGGGCGTTCTAGTGGGCATTCCCAGCCCCTGCCAAGTCATAGTTGTCTCCAACAGCCCCCGGGGCCCCGTCGACCGTTTCAACCTCGAAAAAGAGGCTCTGGAAAACTATGGGAAGTTCACCGGGAAGAAAATCATGGTTGTCCACCAGAAGGACCCGGGAATCGCAAAAGCATTCGTGGATGCGGGATACTCGGAGCTCATCGACGAGCAGGGCCTCGTTCGCTCTGGCAAAGCCGAAGGCATGATCGTCGGTACGCTTATGGCAAAATGGCTCGGTAAAAAGTATTTGGGATTTGTTGACAGCGACAACTATTTCCCAGGGGCGGTTATGGAGTACGTTTACGAATACGCCGCCGGTTTCGCGATGAATGGATCCACCAACACCTTTGTCCGGATCTCATGGCACTCGAAACCGAAGATAATGGAAAGCAGTCTCTTTTTCGCCAAATGGGGTCGCAGTTCAGTGAATTCAAACATGATGCTGAATCGGTTACTCACTCATTTTAGCGGTTTCGAGACGGAGATTGTGAAAACGGGAAACGCGGGTGAGCATGCGCTAACCGTGGATCTAGCGCTGAAGCTGGAATACGCCGCTGGCTACGCTGTGGAAACCCATCATTTCATCAATCTTCTGGAAAAATACGGTGGCGTTATCGAGCCCGATGATCCGAAAGCCTTGCAGGAAAAAATCACGATTTGCCAAATTGAATCTCGTAATCCGCATATGCACGAGTCCAAGGGAGACGATCATGTCGAAGACATGATCGATGCCTCGCTATCGGTGATCTACCATTCGCCCTTGTGCCCCGAACTTCTCAAGCGCGAGATTATGGAAAATGTGAAACTGCGTCGCGGGGAGGGAAGTCCCGAAGAGATTGCTCCCGTGAGAATGTATCCATCACTGGCAAAACTCGATCTGGATACATTCCTTGCGGGATGCGACAAAGCTTTGAATTTTAAAGCGACCAGCATTCGGGCGTAGTACCGTGCCTCAATCAACGCCAACGCTTGTCAAAACGATTGTCTTCACGGATCTGGATGGCACTCTAATCGACTTTGAGAGCTACTCGCCCAAAGCAGCAGGACCACTAGCCCGGAAACTAGTTCGCAGAAAAATTCCCTTGGTTTTTTGTTCCTCAAAAACGCTAGAGGAGCAATTGCATCTCATGAAGGAAATGGGTTTATCAACCCCTTGCATCGTAGAGAATGGATGTGGAATTTTCGTGCCTAAGAATTTCGATTTGCTTTCCGATCAGCCATCAAAGGCTATCCCGGGATTTGGTAAACTTGTTAAGCTCGGCGTATCTGATCTAAAGATACAGAAAGCGATCGCTAAACTGTCTCTCGATATGGGAATCGATTTTCGTCCCTACTCAAAGCTAACGCCTCTAAAAATCTCGAAAATAACAGGACTCAGCGAAGCAGCTACCCAGCGGGCTCTGAATCGCGAGTTTAGCGAAACGCTAACAGCCTCACTCGACGATGAAGTATGGAAAGAGGTAAACACCAAGCTTAACGAAGTCGATCTCCAATGCCTATGCGGCGGTCGCTTCTATACCGTCACATCAAAGGAGTACAATAAAGGGACTGCGATGAAAATGCTTCTGGATGCTTATCAAGCCAGCAGTGGAGGAAATTGGAAATCCATCGCAATCGGAGACAGCGCCAACGATCACGACATGCTTCAATCTGCCGACCAAGGCTATTTGGTTCAAAAAACCGATGGATCGTGGAATGAGATGGATATCCCAAGACTAAAGCAAATCTCGGGAATTGGTCCTCACGGCTGGGTCGAGGCGATCAGAGATGCCATTGGATTGGTCCCGTAAACAATCGGGCAAGATAGGCAAGCGGTGTAAGCGTTACGCTCACTCCACTGCCAAAAGGCGCAAGCGAGTTTGCTCGCTAATCGTTTGGCAGGAAGCCCTTTACTCCTCATCTATGTCCCCCAATTCTTTCGATACCATCGTAATAGGCTCAGGTACCTTGGCCTACCATTGTATCAATGCGCTAAATCAAGCGGGTCAAAACGTAGCGGTCGTCGATGAGCGTCCGTATGGAGGCACTTGTACCTTACGCGGTTGTTAGCCAAAAAAATACTTAGTGCCAAATACGGAAGCGATAGCCATTGCCAAACATCTGGACGGTCTCGGGCTCAGTAATACACCCCAAACGGATTGGCCCTCGGATAAAGGACGAATCAAACAGAAATCAGATCACTATTCTTGAGCCACTCCTTACTGGGTCATAGGCGGCCGTTTTGTGGTAACCTGCTTATAACCCTCTGGCTTCTTCGGCTTATCCTGAACCGAAGGAACATAACTAGCTTCATCAAACAACGGCCAGTCATCTGTACGGAAGGGTGAAGCAGGGATTCCTTCCTGATTGTACAGCAAAATTCGCTTGGTGGGATTCATCGCCCAGGCGTACCTCACTGCAGCGGGATTCCGTACTTCATCTGCTGAGATAACTACCTGATTCCCTATTATCTTTGCGTCCGCCCATACAAACGCTCTGTCTTCCCCAGCGATCGCGAACGTATCTAACCTCCCGTTGCGACCTGCCTTCATGCCAGAACCGATAGAATCAAATGTAATGATGAACGTGTCACCTTTGATTTCGTAAGACCGATATCGAGGTCCGTAACCAACGAAATCTCGTCCATAAGTTTCCTTCAACGCTAGATAGGCTAAACGTAGCCCAATAGGCTTTTTATCAATTGGGTGAAGCATTATTGAGTCACCCGTATCCACCGATACCGCTACGCCCGTGTTCTTAACTGAATTCGAAACCAGACGCATCATCTCCCGACTCACGGCCCAGGCAGCGTCTGCTTCCACCGGTTCTGACTGATCCTGAAGCCAACTGGGCAGCTGGACAAAGTAAAAAGGGAAATCTCGGGCAACCGCGCCATGGGAGAGCTCGTTCCAAGAGGACCGGTAGTAGTCGATCAACAGCGGGAGTTGGTTCACATAATTTGCCGCTTGAGCTAGGTCCTTCGCGTTTCGCTCACCCTGGTACCAGATCGCTCCCCTAATTCCATAGGGTCGCACCGGATGGATCATTCCATTAAATATATTGCCCGGATATTGGTGCCCCCAGTTGCTTGGCGTCCGCAATTTGGGTTCCCCCGCACGCTTTCCTAATTTCCATAGCTCTGTGGCTCGGGCTAGCTGCTGACGCGCTTTTCCTACATCATAATTATCCGATTCCGTATCCAATTCTTCGATAACTTTTCGAGTGCGAGGATCGGACAATTGTATGTCTTTCGGCATCCAGCCTTCAATCGGTGTGCCTGCGTAAGGCTGCAAGACAACCCCAACCGGGATTCCCAATTCCTGATGAAGCTTTCGGGCAAAATAGAACGTGACCGCAGAACATTGGGCAGCGGATTCGGGATTGCACACCTTCCATTTCGCCAAAACGTCTTCTTGAGGATGAGGACTATGGGCACGCTCTGAGCGGAAAATGCGAATATTCGGCAAGTCGGCCGATGCCGAATCCTCAAACCCTTCCGAGGTTGCTGATAACCTCCAACCCATATTCGATTGGCCGGCACAAAGCCAGACTTCCCCGATCATCACATTTTCTAGAACGATCCGATTGCGTCCTTGGACTCCAACCGAATAGGGTCCTCCGTAAGCAGGAGTCTCTAAGTTTACCATCCACCGTCCACTGGCATCCGTAACTACCGTGGCTTCACTACCCCAACTTCCAGATACGGCTACGCTTTCTCCCGGACTGGCCCACCCCCAAACGGGTACAGCCATCCGCTGCTGCAGAACCATGTGGTCATCGAAAATCGCAGGGAGTCTAACATCCCCAAACACTTTAACTCCGAGACTAAAGGCGAGCACGACGCTTAATAGCAGCCGACCCAAACTAATCCGCAAAAACACGAAGTGGGTAAAAGGTGAGGACAACTTCATTTCAGACGAATTGATACTATTGTTAATCCAGAGGCTCGGGCTCGTAATCCGAATCGTTCACCCAACCCGTTCTCTTTTTTGATTCTTTCCCGGCCATGTAATTCTCGTAGAAGTTCCATGCATGACCCTGCGAAAAACCGTATTTGTCGAACACGTCCCCATTCCCCAGAAATCGAGGATCATTCTGTTCCGCCAGAGTCGCATCCAAGCGGGCTTTCATCTTGTGCTTCACTTCGGTCAATCGCTCATCGTTCGCAAGATTGTTCAAGCACTCGGGATCATTCGCGAGGTCGAAGAATTCCTCGTGGGCCTTGCGTTTACCGAAAGACAGCTCCCAGTAGGAGCGGTCTTTCCCGGAGCGAAACAGCTCTAATATCTCCGTTTTCGTAGGTGAACCATCTACATCAAGGTATCCAAGTTCCGGATTACCTGCAGGCCACAGATCGATCTTGTAGTTGTAAAGATAAAGATAGTCATTCCCCACGATACCTCGAATCGGATACCCTTGATTGCCGGGCCGACTATAGTCATGCCGCTCCTTTCCGATTACCACGTAGTCACGCTTTGGATTCACTTGACCGATTTTTCTGGATTTAAAGACATCCATCAAGCTTCGGCCGGGTGAAGGTTGCATTCCTGAGTCCTCAAATCGTATCCCAGCCACATCGAGGAAAGTCGGGGCGAAATCGACAAAGCTGACCATGTCAGTAACGGTACGTCCCGGATTTCGTATACCTTTAGGCCACATCATGGCGAGGGGCATATGATTCGAGTATTCGTATTCCTGGGCCTTTCCGCGCGGAAACGGCATCCCATTGTCGGAGGTCATGACAATGAGTGTATTCTCCAATAGACCTCGCTCCTCCAATGACTCGATCATCATTCCCAAATGACTATCCGCATGCTCGATCTCTAAACCGTAGTCCAGCATGTCATTGCGAATCACTTCGCTATCAGGCCAAAATCCGGGGACTTCTTTAATATCGTCTATGCTTTTCCCTCCGAGCTTTTGTCCCGATCCGTATTCATATCGCCGATGCGGCTCTTTCGATCCATACCAGAAAAACCACGGTTCTTCTGAATCGACTTCCTCAAGGAAGACTTCAAAATTGCCTGCGTAGTCTTCGATCGACATTCCCTTCGCGGGCTTCTTGTCCAGGTTCTCAGAACCATAGTTCTTCGCGATCAAAACGCGGGGCTTTCCATCGATTTCACCCGGAAGCCCTGGCCCCCATCCCTTGCCCGTTTTGCCGGTCTGGTATCCATTCGCCCGTAACACTTCCGGGAAAGTCCTGAATTTGGCGGGAAAGTTGACGATGTGATTAGCCGCCTCCTCCAACTGCCACGAGTTTCGCCCCGTTAGAATGCTGGATCGAGAGGGAGCGCATTTCGCATTGGGCGTGTACGCGTTTTGAAAAAGGAGCCCTTGATTCGCCAATCGATCAAAGGAAGGCGTGTCCGTCCACTCGCAACCATAAGCACTCATGTGCATGTAAGACGCATCGTCCATGATGCAGAAAAGAATATTGGGACGACTGTCAGCCGCCGCAACGCTCGCTGGGGCCACGATCGATCCAACAAATAAAAGTAACGGAAGCTTATTCATACAGGGATAGGTCATCTCTCAACATTGCGAATTCAGTCGGAGTTTAGCAATAGGGAATTCAATTTTAGCCCGTGCTCAAAATTCCCGCTTTCATTCGATTAGCGATTCGAGGTGCCCCAATCGAATCGAATCAGAACCACTGGATTCCACTACCCACAAAAAAAGACAGCTGCCAAAGGCAGCTGTCTGAAAAATTAGCAAGAGTGCTCTAAGGCACTCGCGGCTCAATTAGATTCAAATATCTAAGCGTGTAAGACGCCTGCAGATTGCGGCCTTCGGTGAGGTACTCGTCTCTGGTAACGGAGATACGGTCCGCAGCTCTGAGGTCGCCCGAACTAGAAAGGATAATCGAAGCGAGGAGGGTAAGGCTAAAAAACGGGTTCATTCGATTGGAGAAGATGAAATTCTCGCCCAAACAAGGCAACTATCCACTCGGGAAAAGGCCTCGCACGGGCAACTGCTATTCCAACCTAGACGAGATCGCACGCCTCCCCAGGCATCCAGTGAGCATCCTTGCCATCCCACTTTACATTGCAGCCAATAGGATTAGTCTGCGGCACACTGATGGACTGAGCGCTCGTTGCTTCTTCAAGTGTCCTTTCCAGATCGTTCACCGTGATCGCTGATCGGTTTCGCGGCTGGTCCACCCCACGTCCCGTATAGATCAGTTTCCGTTCAGCATCGAAAACGTAGAAGTGAGGCGTACGCAACGCCCCGTAAGCGCGAGCGACATCCTGGGTCTCGTCATGCAAATAGGTCCACGGGAACGCATGCTTTTCCATTCGGGCGACCATATGGGAATAGTCGTCCTCAGGATAGGTATTTTTGCTGTTGGAGTTGATCCCGACAAAGCCAACGCCTAACCCTTTAAACCGTTCAGCAGTCTCCCTCGTGACTTCGTCGGAGCCTGTCACGTAAGGGCAGTGGTTGCAAGTGAAGAAGACTACTAGAAATCGATGCTTATCGAAATCCTCCAGACTGTAAGACTCGCCATCCGTGGCGAGGAGTTCGAAATCGGGAGCGCAGGTTCCTAGTTCAAGGGTAAATGCCATAATCCTAACAGTGAATCGGGTTCGCCCGTCTTGGCAATCCTATTACGATTCGGATCTCGCCACCCCTCGACCTATTTCGTCTATTCACTGTTATCGGGCTTCCCTTTCGATCCGCGAATTTTCAGGGACTTCAGTCGATTCTTAAAGTCCTTTGGCAAGGGTTGCGTCCAATTTACTGACTCACCTGAAATAGGATGGTGGAATCCCAACTCCGCTGCGTGCAGCATCACTCGATAGGCAGGGATAATCGCCTCCTTGAACCTTCGGATGTAGACTTTCTCCCCAATAATCGGATGGCCCGCTTCGCTCAAGTGGATGCGAATTTGGTGAGTCCGACCGGTTTCAATAAGGCAGGCGACTAAAGTCGCTCCATTCAGGTACTCTACGACTTCAACATGGGTCACTGCGGCTCTTCCCAGTTCTTCTCCCGCATCGTTGACGCTGCCTGGTCGCACCGAGCCGCGGAGCCCATCACCCGCATCGCGGGCCAGCCGCGAACGGATCGTCTGCTTTTTCATACGTCCGTGCACGATCGCAAAATACCGCCGTTCAATCGTATGAGCACGGAACTGTCGCGAAAGCTCCTGCTGAGCCGCAAAGGTACGAGCGAAGACAATCAATCCGCTGGTCTCCTTGTCGATTCGGTGGACGACGCCTAGACTCGAGCGGTTATGTTTTCCACCCCTATCCCGTGCTCTCAGGTAGTCGAGGGTGAGCCGGTCAAGCGTCTCTACCTCTTCGCTGGAATGATGAGGGACCGTCATCATTCCCGCAGGTTTGTTGACGATCACGATTCCTTCGTCGAACATTAGAACTTCTTTCGGATCGAGAGCCGACGATGCCTGCGTCTTGGGGGCGCTCATCCTCAGTTCAATACGATCTCCAGCAGCAACCGCGTGATCCTTGGCCGTATTGCGAGATCCGTTGACGAATATTTTCCCCGTATCAATCCAAGACTTTGCCTTTATCCAGGGCAGGTTAAAATGAATCTTCACCGCTTTGTCCAATCGAGCTCCGTCAAGCTCTGGAGAGATGAAACGGTCGCTAGCCCCTTCATTTTCAGACTGTGTTTCCTTTTCGATGAGACCGATAACGCGCGAATTGAGCCGATTGTCGAGAAAGCGAATCGAGAAACTTGCTACTCCCCATTACTTTTGCGAGCCTCGCGACTGGCCCCAATGAATCCTCTCGAAACGCTCAAAAAGACCTTCGGCTTCGAGTCCTTTCGCGAAGGGCAAGAAACCATCATCAACCAAATCCTGAATGGGAAATCCGCACTCGCCGTTTTTCCTACGGGAAGTGGCAAAAGCCTGTGCTACCAATTGCCCGCCCTGTTGCTTCCCGACCTGACAATCGTTATCTCCCCCTTGATCGCTCTTATGAGAGATCAGGTCGACTTTTTGCAGAAGCGCTCGATTTCCGTGGCCCGACTCGATTCGTCCCTCACCGCCGAAGAAACCCGCCAGGTCTACCAGGACTTGAACAGTGGATCGCTCAAACTCCTCTACGTCGCACCGGAGCGAATTTCCAACGAACGTTTTTTCGCTTCCATTGAAGACGTTCCCATTTCCCTCATGGTCATCGACGAAGCCCATTGCATTTCCGAATGGGGTCACAATTTCCGCCCCGATTACCTCAAGCTGGCCATCGCCGGAAGAAACCTGAAAGTCGATCGAGTCCTCGCTCTGACCGCTACTGCTACGCCCACCGTAGTTGAAGACATTCGGCGCGAATTCGCGATTCCCCCGGAAGCCTACGTGAACACCGGATTCCACCGGCCCAACCTGTTTCTAGAGTTTACGCCGACCTCTCTCAGCGAGCGCGATGAAACGCTCAAACAGAAACTCGCCGCTTCATCCCTTGGACCGACAATTGTCTACGTAACATTGCAAGGGGAAGCGGAAAGGGTCGCCGAATTCCTCACCACAGCGGGTTTTTCAGCCCGTGCCTACCACGCCGGAATGAAAAGCGATAAACGTTCCGAAATACAGGACTGGTTCATGGCGTCAAAAGACGGGATCGTCGTCGCCACTATCGCCTTTGGAATGGGTATCGACAAATCGGATATTCGGAACGTGTACCATTTCAATTTGCCTAAAACACTTGAGAACTACTCCCAGGAAATTGGCCGAGCTGGCCGCGATGGCCTACCCTCCCACTGCGAAGTTCTGGGATCCGCGGAAGACCTAATCGTGTTGGAGAATTTCATCTACGGCGACACCCCGACGGAGGAAAGCATCCGTGACTTCGGCGCATTCATTCTTTCCCAAAAAACGGAGTTCGACATATCACTCTACCAGCTATCGCAGCAAACCGATATTCGCCCCCTCGTTCTAAGCACATTGCTAACTTATTTGGAACTCGATGGAGTCATAAAGTTTACCGCTCCTTTCTATAGCGAATATAAATTCAACTACATCGTTCCCAAAAACGAAATACTAGATAAATTCGACCCGGTTCGTCAGAAATTCCTTCAGGGACTATTCGACCAGTCCGTCGAGAAGCAAAAGTGGAGCTATATAAATCTGGATACTGCTGCTTCAAATCTTGGGGAAGACCGAAACCGAATCGTTAAGGCCTTCAACTACCTGGAAGAAAGCGAAAACTTGGAAGTTGGGGTAAGTGGATTGAGACAGGGATTGCGATTGCTGGAGCGGCCCCTGCTTGAGGTCGTCGTCCAGTCCCTTTCGGAAAAGGTCTTTCGCAATGAGACTCTCAATATCGAACGCACGCAAAAGGTCATCGAGCTGCTCAACATCGAATCGTGCAAAACGAGTGCTGTCCTGAAATATTTTGGGGAGGACCTAGGCCAACCTTGCGGACATTGCAGTTATTGCCAAACAAACCAGAACGCACCCATTCTCAACCCCGAACGCGATCTTAGCGACGAAGAACTGACTCAAATCGACCAGATACTGAAGCAACAGCCCGTGGGTCAAAAATCTCCACGAGAATACGCTCGTTTTCTCTGCGGTATATCCTCCCCAAAACTTAGCCGCAGCCGAACCACTCGTGATCCCCTTTTCGGCGCCCTGGACCAAGTCCCCTTCCAAGCAGTCATGAAAGCGGCAGACGAGCGGACATCGAGAAAATCAGTGTCCTAAAACGACTGCCAGAGATTGACCGCTTGCTTTGCGAATAACTGATAGCTCGATACGATTGCCATTGCTGAGGGCCGTTTAGACCCCAAACTTTAGGGCGTGTCATTCGATTCCCTCAAACTTTCGGCTTCATTACTCCGCTCTGTCGAAGTGCACGGCCACGCTATCCCGACTCCCATTCAGGAAAAGGCTATTCCACTTGTCATGCAAGGAAAGGACCTAATCGCCGCAGCTGAAACCGGCTCGGGAAAAACCGCGGCTTTCGTTCTTCCTATACTGCAGCGTTTCGCCCACTCATCGCTAAACGAGATCCAGGAAAGTAGCCTCATTCTCGTTCCTACCCGTGAGCTTGCCGATCAAGTTGAGAACGCGCTTCGAGATTACAGTCAATCGATGACACCCGTTCCTCGATACCTCGCAATCTTCGGAGGGGTAGATATCGATCCCCAGATCGAAGCCGCAAAAGCAAGGCCCGACGTGATAGTCGCCACACCAGGTCGACTACTCGACCTCGTCGAACGTCAGGCGATCGATCTCTCGCAGGTGACGCTACTCGTTCTGGACGAGGCCGATCGTTTGCTCGCCCTCGGATTCGCTGACCAGATCGATGCAATACTCAAGCAACTCCCTACGCTTCGTCAGAATCTCCTTTTCTCTGCCACCTTCCCTCCAGCGGTCGTTGAAATTTCAAATGCGATCCTCAGCGATCCCGAGAAAATCCAACTAGAGACTGAATCGACCCCAGGAGAGAATATCCAACAACGGGCGATCGAAGTGGATCAGGGCGAACGTACCGCATTGCTCCGCCACTTGCTCAAAACCGAGAACTGGTCCCGAGTGCTTGTCTTCGTAGCGACAAAACGAAGAGCCGCCAACATCACCGCCAAACTGTCTAAGCACGGAATACGAACGGCAGTTCTTCATGGCGACCTTAAGCAAGAACGCCGCACTCGGGCATTGGAAAACTTTAAAGCGGGTAAAACCCAAGTTCTAATGGCCACTGATTTGGCGGCTCGTGGAATTGATATTGCGAACCTGCCGTGCGTCGTGAACTACGACCTCCCACGCTCGGCCGCAGACTATGTCCATCGGATAGGTCGAACCGGCCGTGCAGGTCAGTCCGGTATCGCAGTCAGCTTTATTAGCATCGGAGACCATCAGCACTTTCAACTGATCGAGAAACGCCACGAAATGAAAATCGAACGGGAGCGAATCGAAGGTTTTATTCCAACCCAATGGGACCCGAACGCCCTCCCCTCACCCTCCGCTCCCATAAAAGGAAAACGGAAGAGCAAAAAGGACAAATCCCGCGAAGCGGCCGCCCGAAAGTCACGAGGCCGAGCAACCGAAAACCAGGAACTCGATTCGACTCAGACCCCTTTGCCGGAACCGATCGAAGAAGGTACCAAAGAGCAGGTTGCAATGACGCCCAAAGAAAGGGTAATCGAAAAACCCATCCCCGCAGAATCGGCAAAATTGCCTGAGCAAGCAGCAGAACCCGTCGCGCCACCTGCCAGAAAAGAACCCCGGCCTTCCCGCGAGGTCCAGCCCGAAAAAAGCGTATCCGATCCTTGGGCTCAAGCTTTGAAAAAGATCCGAGAAAAGGACTGACATCCGTAGGAGCGGTATTATGCCGCGATTCTGGGGACATTAAGCCCCAGCTTGACAGCCGTAAAAACAAATCGCGGCATAAAGCCGCTCCTAAGATCAAACTCAGATATAGAACATTTCAAAAGCAAGGGCCGTCGCTACCTTCACCCCATCAACTCGCCACCGCTTCGACGACTTCGAGATGCCTCAAATAATCGGATACATTTCCAGGAAACAGGGAAAGTCCATCCTTACGGATCTCAAGTACTTTCGTCGCTAAAGGATCTACAAATGCCCGATTATGGGAAACGATCAAATAGGCGCCCGTATAATCCTTGAGGGCGTTTTGCAGGGCATCCTGAGAACGCATATCCAAGTGATTGGTAGGTTCGTCAAGAATAAGAAAATTGGCCGACCGCGCTAGCATCTTAGCGAGGGCTAATCGATTCCGCTCCCCTCCAGAAAGCACACTCACCTTTTTGAATACATCATCACCTCTGAAGAGAAATGTACCGAGGATCGACCGGATATTGGTCGTATTCTTACCCTCAGCGGACTCCTCGAGCGTCGCGAGGACGGTTAAACTCTTGTCCAGCTCATCCGCCTGGTGCTGGCCGAAGTAGGATATATGGGTGCTCTGGCCAATCTCCCGCTCTCCCGACTGAAAAGGCTCCACCCCCGCTATCACCTTAGCGATGGTCGTCTTACCGGCTCCGTTTACTCCCACTACTACAATCCGATCACCGCGTTCAATGCGAAGATTGGCATCTCGAATGACTGGCAAGTCTCCGTAGGACTTGGATATATCTACTAAATTAATGACCGTCTGTCCACTTCGAGGGGGAGGAGCGAACGAAAAGGATACGCCATCCTCCTCTTTTTCAATTTGAATCCGCTCAATCTTATCTAACGCCTTGATACGACTCTGTGCTTGTTTGGCTTTCGACGCTTTGGCTCGAAAACGGTTGATAAATTGTTCCGCCTGTTGGATCTCCTTTTGCTGACTCTTGTACGCTTTCATCTGCAACTCTTTTCTCTCAGCACTTTGAGTCTCGAAAACACTGTAGTTACCGCTGTAAACATGCAGCGAACCCATCGACAATTCGAAGGTTCGGTTGCAGATGATGTCCAGAAATCCGCGATCGTGAGAGATCATTAAAAGAGACCCTTCGTAACGAAGAAGAAAATCCTCCAGCCACTTTTGGGAAGTTACATCCAAATGGTTCGTCGGCTCGTCAAGCTGGAGCAAGGACGGGTTCGCAAGGAGAAGCTTAGCCAGTGCGATACGCATTTGCCAGCCCCCACTAAACTCTTCCGTCTTACGATTCATGTCGGAACTCGAAAATCCGAGCCCCAAGAGAACCGATTCGATCCGAGACGGCAATTTGCCCGCGTCCAAGTCCTCTAGCCGATGCTCCCACGCACCAATCAATTCGAGGGTTTCGTAAAACTCTTCCGAAGAAGTATCCATCTTATCAAGACGATCCTCCGCTTCCTCCACCTTGGCCTTTAGTCCCAGCACATCAGCAAACGCCAACTCAGTCTCCTTGAACAAAGTTCGCCCATGCATTTCGATCCCGTCTTGAGGCAGGTAGCCGAAAGTGGCATAGTTCGCCTTGTCGACCTTTCCACCGTCAACCTCTTCTAGGCCACAGAGCACCTTGAGTAGAGTGCTCTTACCCGCTCCATTGCTGCCGACCAGCCCAATCCGATCGGAGGTCCCAATCGTGGCGCTAATATCCTTGTACAGGTGGCGTTCCCCGTACTGGAGCCGAATTTTTTGCAATGCGATCATGGAAAGTGGTCAATAGCGCCCCGATATCGAGCGATTCTCAAAAAACGGCCACTTGTGCGTGCGACACCGTCCACCGTCAATGCCAGAATTTTACGCGCTTATGTCCCTCGGATGCAGCAATATGAATCCTTTGCTTAAATAAGCTCGATAACCACTCGACGATCTTAACTCATTTTTTATAGATTCATTGACAGGAACCCCCTGTAGGCAAACTAATTCGCCATTGAAGTGGTTCCCCCCAATCCACTCTTTCTAGCTTAGGCAAATGCACTATCAAAACGGTTCATTTCCCCTCGCCTGATCTGACTTTAGCTGGTGCTCGGTTCCTGAAATCCCCCGATTACTCCGTTCTCGAATTCGACTAATGACAATCCCCAATGTATAAATTAGAGCTCCCACAAGCGCGGCAGCAGATATCGTGCGAAACATCGTTACGTATCCAAAATGCTCTGCCACATATCCACATACGCTGGCCCCAACGAGTGTTCCAAGCATTCGAACCGCCATATAGTAAGAAAGGACTGTTGCTTTTTGCCCATCTTCAACCCGTCGGGACAAGTACACGACTGCGGCAACTTCCATCCCTCCCCAGCAAATTCCATGAAACAGAATCGGTATCCAGAGGAAATTAGGATTATCCAGTGTAGAGGTAACAAACACCCGTAACGGCTGGAACAACAACGAAATCACGAGGACCGAACTTGGGCGAAAGTGATCGATTGCCCTTCCCATCAATGGCAGGAAGAAAAACGCCACCAGCCCAAACATTCCGGCAAGCAGCCCGAGCAATCGCGTACTTCCCCCCAAATCGCGAGCGTAGGCATTGAAGAATCCGTGCACTGCTGGATCTGCGAGCGAGATAAAAAACGTGGAGAAGAGGAAGAGCTTAATCAGTGAATCCAGATTTCGGATTTCCAGAGGCGCTCTATGAATGTGACTGGCTTCCGGCTTAGGCAGCCTGGATATAAGAAAGAGCGAGCCGATCAGGAAAACAGAAGAAGCTTGAGCCACAATCGCAATATCGTTGAAGACCAGCGGAAGGACCATCGCCCCTAGTATGAATCCGACTGAGCCAAAGGCTCGGTAAATCCCAAATTTCCGTCCTTGTTGTTTTTCCCCGTGTGCTTTTACCGCAATCGTCGGCATGATTCCCGCAATCATGGGCATGAAGACTGATCGTAGTATCCCGTACACGAAAAACTGCCAAGGGGTCGTACACAAAGCAAAGTAGAATAAGAGTCCGGTGAACCCAAGGGTTCCCCAGACCACAATCCGCTTATGCCAGCCCCTTTTGTCCGCCAATCGGCCCCAAAAGATGGAGCTCAAAATAAAGACCCCGCTGCTGAATCCTAGAATTAACCCAATTTCGGACTCGCCCACTCCCACGTCCTTCATTCGAACCGCCTCAAAGACAAACAAGATGCCCATGGACGCTATCTGAAGGAGGCAGGTAAATCGGAGAATCCAAATAGTACTCATATTTCGTCATTCGCCAATTGATTTGAGTGAAGTCGATACCGCTCCGCATTTCATAAAACGAATGCACTGCCCTTACTCGCAGACTAGGGTTTCCGCGATCAAAATCGCGTTTCGCTCGGACCGAATCCAGAATCTATTCGTCTGTTCTAGACGAACCATAGCTAGAAACCCGTTGCTTTTCTAAATTTGAGCCTATTTCTCAGAATATAACCCCTCTCAAAAGGCTCTCTACTGAAGAATAAATGAAACTGGAAAACCATCAATTTAAGAAAATCGCTCTAGGTGTGTCCCTTTTGCCAGGCGGCAGCGACTGAGATCGACCCAGGGATAGCTGATTACTACAATGGTATCGGAGAAAATCCCAATGACATCGAGGTCATGCATATTACCTTAAATCTCGAGAGCGCAGCAGACGCCCAATCTCAGGATTTTGTAAACCTTTTTTGCCTTGGTTTGAGCTTAAACGATTTTAACAGGGCTGTTGCCGACCTTTTTCAAGTGTGTGGGCAGCCGATTTTTCCCCATTATTAACGGTGCCGCCGAATCCTACACCCACGAACAATGGGAGCTACTATATTCTTATTT
>PBMN01000028.1:0-20899 GCA_002722675.1 Opitutaceae bacterium | reverse complement strand
GCCGCGGGAGGCTAAGCGTTCCAGATTGGGCGTCTGTATGGGGTTGTTCGGATCGAACAAAGTGGTCCAGTCGTTCATGTCATCGATGGCGATAAACAGCACGTTGGGCTTGGTAGCCGTTTGGTTTTGGTTCGCGCATCCGCAAAGCAGGCCGATGCCCGCTATCAATAAAGCTATTGTGAATGCATTTCTGGATGGGGAAAAATTCATATGTAGTCTCAAAACAATTATTCTATTTCGATTGCTGCCTTAAACTGATTGAGCTCATTTTCGAGCGCTTTGACAACCTCAGGATAGTCATGTGCCAGATTCCAACGTTCTCCGATGTCGGCTTTTAAGTCGTAGAGCTCGTAGTTATTGGTCCCATAGTCCATAACATATCGGTGTGGTTTTGATGGTTCGCGACCCGGAAGTAGTAGCTTCCAGTTTCCTTTGCGAATGCCTATTCCCAGATAAGGACTGTCCACCTGTCTTGTTTGATCGTAGATAAACGTTTCGCGGCCAAGGTTGGTTTTTCCAAAAAGGAGATCGCTTTGATCCTGGCCATCGATCGCTCTGCCCGAAGGCAGATCGGCGCCGGCTAGGGAAGCGATGGTTGGTAAAAAATCAATGGTAGCCCAAAGGGCACTCGAGGTCTTTCCAGCTGGAACTTTTCCCGGCCACCGAACAACGCAGGGAACTCGGGAGCCCCCTTCATATGCGGAGCCTTTAGCGCCTCTTAGAGGACCTGGGTCACCCCAGAATACAGTGCCATCTGGCATAAACCAGTTTGGATTGCTGCTGTTGGGTCTTCCGATGCGACCCTGTTTTACGAGGGTGTATCGAGGCTGACTCCAGGGGCCATTGTCGGACGTGAAAATGACTAGCGTATTTTCGCCTAATCCGAGTGCATCGATTCGGTCTAGCAATCGACCGGTTTCAAAATCGAATTCCTCCACCACGTCACCGTACAGCCCTCCTTCTGAGGTTCCTTTGAACTTGGGAGAGGCATCGATGTTGGTGTGCATCATTGTATGCGCCAGATAAAGCAGGAAGGGTTGATCTGAAATCCGTTTGTTATCCAAATAGTCGATGGCCTTATTGGTATACAAGCGAGTCAGGCTTCCCATGTTGGTAGTTTGCCCGGCGGGTTCGTTGTTCTGATGAAATTTCACAGTCCCGCCGTCGTTCGCTCCGAGCGGGCCAAAGTAGTAATCGAAGCCTTGGGCGTTCGGCATACGATCCAGGATGGCCTTACGGTTCGAAACGTCCCATTTGCCAATACAGGCAGTCTGATAGCCAGCAGGTTTCAGCAGTTCAGCAATGGTGATTTCATCAGTCGGCATATTCCAGCCCTTGCTTCGAATCGGATAGCGTCCCGTCAACAGCGCGGAGCGCGATGGCCCACACACCGGTTGAGCGTAGAAATCCGTGAAGCGCGTCCCTTCTCGAGCCAGCTGATCCAGCCGAGGCGTTTTGATCAGCTCATTGCCGTAACAACCGACATCGCCATAGCCCTGATCGTCGGTAAATATAATTAGTATATTTGGCCGATCTGCAGCGGAGCAGGAGAGTAATGCCATGACAGCAATGAGAAATTGGAGAAATAGATTCTTCATTGGCTTACTTTTGCATCGCTTGACTTGAAACGACGATCTTCGAGTTCGTTCTAGTTGCTGTAAGTGACGATTACGACATTCTTGTATTTGCAGACGGAATAGTTGGATGTCTGATTCATTCAAAAAGCAGAAGATATCAAGCGATTGATCGTTATCGAGAAAAGTTCATATTTTGGGTACGCTACTTGTGTAATACGATACATTCTTGACGATGGACTCGGGTAACGCGGGAGTCGCACCTCGTTGGGAACAAACGTAGGCAGCCACCTGATTTGCGTTTTCATTAAGCTGGGCGAGGGGTAGCCCTTGCAGTAAACCCGCACACAAAGTCGCTGAGAAAGAATCTCCTGCGCCAATCGTATCAATAGTTGTTATTGTGGTACCAGGATGGTCGTCAGTTCCCGAGCCATCGATGAGCAAGCTCCCTTCCGCTCCACGTGTGTAGGCAATGAGCTTGAGCTCGAATCGGTTCTTGAGTTCAGACAGCTGTACTTCCACCGATCCGCTGAGCGAGAATGCGTTTTTCAATACGGGTAGTTCCTCGTCACTCAATTTGAGAATACTGGCTCGTTCCAACGAAGCTTCAATCGATCCAATCGAATAGAAATGTTGACGCAAATTTACATCAAACAGTTTGATCGCATCTGAAGACATGCGATCCAGAAAGCTATAAATGGTAAATCTGGAAGCATCACTTCGTTGTGCAAGCGTCCCAAAGCACACTATATCTACTTTTGGGGCAAGTTGCTCTAGGAGCAGATTATGCTGTATGAAATCCCAGGCGGCATCATCGCGGATCTCATAGTTGGGTTTTCCCTGGTCATCTAGTCGAATGTTTACGGTTCCTGTTTCATGCTGCGGGTCNCTAGAAACAAAGTCNGGAGTAATCCCCCAATCTTTTAGCAAGGACACTNTCTCATTCCCCAATTCGTCTATNCCAATTTGACTGACCGGAAACCCTTCTAACCCCAANTGGTTACANTGCCTTGCGAAATTAAATGGAGCGCCACCAATCTGTTTGCCTTTCGGNAGCATGTCCCAGAGCAATTCTCCGAGACCTACCGCGATGGGTTGGTGGTTAATCATATCCAATTATNCGACTTCAGTTTCTNTCCTTTTTCGCCGAGCAGTACACGCANATTGCCGCAAATCCAGTGAAAGGGGAGTTGGNTCAGAATATCAATAAGTAGCGAAANGAACATANCTAGAAACTAAGGCCGATTCGACAGATTCTCCGGCAGTCCNATTCCNGGAGCTGGGANTGGCCNGAGCAAGTGGTCCATGGCTACGCCNGGAGCTTCGTTTTTGGGTAACCACTTTCGGTGTTCNGCAATGACACCCGCATAGCGTGGATCGCTCGCTAGGTTGGTGTGCTCCCAGGGATCATTGCGGTGGTCGTAGAGTTCCTCNTCTCCTGTGTTGTAGCGAATATAACGCCANCNCTCCGAGCGTACCGCATGGTTCCCAGGTCCTTCATTCATGAGGGCAGGGCGAACCCATTTNCNATCGGGATTTTTAAGGAGCGGTACCAGGCTCAGTCCATCGTTGTCCCCCTTGGGTGGTAAACCGGCCAGCTCAAGTAAAGTGGGATAGATGTCGATGAGTCCNACCGGTTGCTCGATTCGAGTACCCGGAATTGTGATACCGGGAGCAACGATGATAAACGGGACTCGGTTGNCTNTTTCCCAGAGTGTNAANTTTACTGCAGTTTCCTTATCGCCCAAATGATAACCNTGNTCNGACCAGAGCACGATGATGGTATTNTCAGNCATGCNGGTTGCGTCGAGCTTGTCGAGTAAACGCCCCACCATTTGGTCGGCGTAGTCCGCCGCAGCCTGGTAGGCCTGCACCATACTTGGAAGGCTTCCTGGTGCTCCGCGTGACTGATTCGTNGTGTTGTCCCAGATCCAGTATTCCTTGCGCACCATACGTCGGGCCATCTCGCCCACATCGTCGAGATCACCTTTCGGCATAGGAGGCATNCGGAGGGATTCAAAAGGNTAACGGTNGAAGGTTTCCTGAGGCGCGTAAAACGGAAGATGCGGATTGAAAATTCCGGCGGCCAGAAAGATCGGCTTNTCCCAGGACTTCTCCATTTGGGCCTCNACNTACTCGCACATGTCGTCATCGATCATCTTTTGATCATGAACCCCCCAATCGAATGCAATTTTCCCCAGCCGAGGATTTTGGTCGGGCTTGTAACCGTTGTAATTCTTTCCGGCTCCAGGTCCACGTATATCCAGTTTCTNNAAAAACTCTTGGAAGGCGGGTTTGCCTTTAGGCTCCTTTCCCGTTNCACCGTGATGGAAAATTTTTCCCGCACCTCGCGTGGCATAACCACCGTTTAGCTCAAAGTACTTAGGGATNGTTACTGTGTCGGGCATAANCTCTGCCCANGGAGTACGGTTCCCGTAAACACCAGAGGTCGTCGGACGATAGCCGGTCATGATCGCCGTTCGCGATGGATTGCAACCCGGTGACGCACAATAGGCACGGCTGAAAAANGTTCCTCGTGCTGCNAGTCTCTTGAGATTGGGTGTCTGGATCGGATTCCCCTCATCAAAGAGNGTGGTCCAATCATTCATATCATCAATGGCGATGAAGAGGACGTTTGGCTTCGACAAGCTCACCNCAGGTGNTCGNNCCTTGNCTAGCAGNGATAGCGGAAAAANAAAAGCNANAACGAGAGCCAAAAANANTGAGNTAACATTCANGTTGTTGTTAGATGATTTTAGATTNANGAATNGCCCGCCTTCTATATATNTTGTNTTCCTTTCNACCAGAANATCCTNCTTCCTATGGGGCTGTCTTTTTCNAATTTGANANATCAAGGACAGGAAGTTCCATTCGAGTGATATACCGACATCTGTCCTCAGGGAATTTTACCTTCATTCCCCATAAAACGCCGTTGTTGTTGACCCCGTTNCNAAAATTTTCNGGACAGTAAAGTCCTACCGTTCTGGGTGTCCAATCAGAGGNCTTTTCAAAGGTGAATCCATCTTCCGACCAGAATGTACCGTATCCAAAAGCGGCTACCCCACCGCGGTGAACCCANGTTGTGAAGGCNTGGCCAGGAAACACNGGACTCTTTTCATATNTCTCGTAGGGACCAAGAAGATTATCAGANGTTGCCACCCCGATTTTTGTTTCGGATGGCTCTGCTCCAAACGGTCTCCCTTTGTAATAGAGAAACCACTTATTATCGAAGAAAATGANGTTGGTATCGTCNATATGAACACCGTCCCACTCCTCCTTATTGCCACTGGGCCACAGGAGTTTTTTGCCTGACTTCCTCCAGGGGCCNTNCGGTGTNTCCGCGACGNCATAGCTGATGCCTTTCAGTTCTGCAGCGCTTCCATAAGCGGTGTAAAAGAGGTAGTACTTCCCGTNNTAGGGAACGACGTAAGATGTAATGGCGGCCTTNTCATCTATATCGCCACTTTCGCCAACCGGGATGGCGNNGCCTTGGGCGGTCCAATCTAGTCCATCGGCGGAAGTTGCCAGNCGGATGTGACCTTCCCAGCCGTTGGTCACTTNCGGATGNTGGGTGTACCATAGATAGTATTGATCGTTGTACTTGATAATATTCGACGGGTCATGATGATGCTTATCAGNTACATCNAGTTCCTCCACATAGACCTCTCTATCGGTTACTNCGATNAACTCTTCGGGTATCTTNNCAGCCAANACGCTCTTATGTCCTNGAGCAACGCAGGCNACTAGAACCGCCACCATCATAACCACAGATGTACTCAGCCGTGTTTCTANTCTTGTTTTGATCATTAATTTTGAAACCGGAAAAAGAAAAAAGATTTTGNAGGCTACTTACGNGTAACCTTCACATAGATCGCACTACACAACTCGTTTCCNTCNATATCTGAAAAGAGAGTGCTTAGCTTCGTCNTTCCAGCATCCAAATTCGCAGTAAAGGTNGCATGNGTCGNNCCCTTTCTCGGGACTNTTGTCTCCTGAAACCCAGCGACATGAATGCTTGCGTAGTGTATCGGGCGTTCCCCTACATANCCTATNAANGGNTTGTGAGCCTTAANTTTTTCTCCCTCAACACCCGAGCTCAAAGCTAAATTNGCCGATTCTGGCCAACGACGCAGTTCAAATTCATAGGTNCCGGCCTCTGCTANNTCGATGTCCCAGTATCCNGTGGTNTTGGCGGCCACCAGGTTGGGTGGGTTGTCACAGTAACCTCCCTGCCAGTCGTTGGAAAAGAGCGTCAAACTTGGNTCTGNATCGCTCCCTACGGTAATGTAGCGGGGCGTNTCGAAACGGAGTTTGGCTTCGGCATACCATTGCTCGTAATGATCCCNCATTTCCTGTGCGATTTCCGGGTATTGCTTAANGATATTNTTATCCTGATGCGGATCNGTGGCAATATTGTGGAGCGTATCCTGTCCCACCAGACGCCACTTGTCCCAAAGCACAATGGCATGATCCCAGCGAACGGCTGAGGTATTGCGGTTGGAGTATTGAATCACGATTTTNCGGTCATCCAATTTGGATTGTTTTCCCTGCAACAGTTTCGCGAGGCTGGCTCCGTTGGTTTCAGCCGATGGTTTCGGCAGATCGCACAACTCCGCCAGNGTAGGAAGAATGTCCTGAACCTGGGTCAGATCACCGATGTCTCGGGCACCATCTAATCCNTCAGGCCAGCGCCAGAAACTGGCAACCCGATGCCCTCCATCGAACATGCCCCGCTTGNATCCTTGCATGCCCGCATTGTAAATTTCTGAAGCCGCTTTACTCTGCGTNCCNTTGTCATTCAGATAGATCAGNAGGGTATTGTCTTTTAATCCTTCTTTTTTGAGNAANGTTTCGAGCCTGCCCATATTCTCATCAATATTGGCGATCATGCCATAAAANNCGGCCGGAACCTCGACCCCGTTAAAGGTCCCCACCTCCGNGTAGGGTNTNGAATACTCTTCATCCACCCAGTTGGGCACNTGGGGTGTATTGGTCGGAAGGTAGAGAAAGAANGGTTTNTCCGCTTTCTTCTGNTCTTTCATCCAGTCNATCGCTTCATCGAAAAAGATATCGGTGCAGTAGCCTTNGTAGNGTTTCTCTACACCGTTGTGCTGCANCCAGGGGTCCCAGTAGGAGTTTCCAAAGTGATCGGCCAANGAGGTAATGCCCCATGCCGGATGATGCAGTGTCTCCTGAAAACCACGATCCTGTGGACGGTGCGGGNAGCTATCGCCGAGGTGCCATTTGCCAAAGTGNCCGGTCGAGTAACCGGCTTTAGCAAAGTACTCNGGCATTAATGGAATTCCATTCCCCATCATAGAGCGTCCTTGGCAAACCGCTGTCGCTCCGTTTCGCATNGCGTCCATTCCNGTCATCAATTGGCCACGTGTTGGAGTGCACATGGGAGCCACATGAAAATCTGTCAGACGGATGCTTTCTGCGTGGAGTTTGTCGAGTTCCGGGGTCTTCAACAATGGATTCCCATGACAGCTGTAGTCACCNTAGCCCTGATCATCGGTCANGATCAGGATNACGTTGGGACGGTCTGCTGCGAGGGTAGAAGAAAGCGCGAAACAAAGCGCAAGAANCATAAGGTAACAGTTTTTGATATTCTTCATAGATTTATTTCATAAGGATNAAANTAGATCGCTCCAACNCTTCGAAATTTTTCATCCCTAAATAGTCTCGNAGTTTGGGTAAGTTCCCTGGTTCGCTGATCAGAAAATCTGAGTGGTCCAGCATTCCGGGAGGGCGNGAATTGGCNGCAAGCTCTTCTGCATGGGAATCGAGGATTGCGTTCAACTCCTTTGCCAGCTCGGGGCGTTTTTCGATCAGNTTCCTNGTTTCACCNAGATCGTTCTTCAAATTGTAGAGCTCGAACTTTCCTTTAGCTCCGCGAACCAGTTTCCAGTTCCCGCGGCGGATGGCATCGATTTCGTAGAAAAGGACCTTATGTGCAGACTTAGCTTTCGCATTCCCGAGCAGGGCATTCAGGGAGTTTTTCCCATCAGTTATCCTGTCGGCGGGCATTTCGGCTCCGACCAATTTGGCCAAGGAGGGTAANANATCGATAGAAGCGGTTATNGCTTCAGTGACCTGACCGGCGGGAATCGTTCCCGGCCACCANGTGAGGGTGGGCTCNCGCATATGCCCTTCGTACTTCGGACCGCCTTTGTTTCCNCGAAGCGGTCCGGCGCTCATGCCGCGTGCGGGACCATTGTCAGAAGTGAAAATGAAGAGGGTATTCTCATCGATTNCCAGTTCCTCCAATGTATCNAGAATTCGTCCCACACTNGTATCGACTTCCTCAACAGTTGCTCGATCAATATCNCCTTCCNCCTTTTTNGCTAGATCCAATCNTCCGAAACGTGGCANATGAACATAGGCGTGCGGTATATAAAGAAAGAAAGGTTGGTCTTTGTNTTTCTTTATGAACTTAACCGCCTCATCGGTGATCACCTCACAAAGGAGGGATTGGTCGGCNCCNTCACTTACATAGGCTACCACTTTGTTTTGNCTGAGGACCGGAAGCGGGGTGTAGGTTTCTTTAGTATGCCGATGGCCATTCAGGTTAAAGGGCCACATGTCGTTGGAGTAGGGGATTCCAAAATATTCATCAAAGCCGTTTTGCAAAGGGAGAAACTCNCGTTGATCGCCAAGGTGCCACTTGCCAAATATACCGGTTCTGTAACCCACGGATTTCATGGCATCGCCAATNGTTAACTCGGTTGGGTTGAGCCCCCGTTTTTCGTTGGGAAAACAGACCGTACCATCCATTCCGATACGNGCGGCATAGGTTCCGGTCATCAAAGCAGCNCGGGACGGGGTACANGCAGTGTTTGAAGTATAATACTGAGTTAACCGGTTTCCTTCCTGGGCCATCCGNTCCAGGTTGGGTGTCTGGTTCACTGTGTTGCCAAACGGACCTATGTCACCGTAGCCCATGTCATCAATGAACATGAGCACCACGTTGGGNTTGTCCGCCGNGAGNGAGGTCAAGCAGGTGTAAAGAAGTATTAGGAATACGGAAAACGTTTTCTTATGGTGCATGCGAGTAGTTGGTAAGGTCCTAATTCCTATGGCCCTCCAAATTGATTTTTGGAATTTCTGATTCATCCCATTCGAGGCGTTTGAAGTAGGCCGTCAGTTGAGCGTAGAGTTGTTTGGTCATCTCTGGTTTTTCCTCAGCCAGATTTTTACTTTCTCCAATGTCCTCCACCAGGTCGTAGAGTAGTAGCTGATCGGAGTCGGCATCCTTGATGAGCTTGTGCCGCCCCTGAACGATGGTGAGATCGTGACGGTTGTTGGGCTTGGTATATTTGAAAACGAGGAAGGGGTCTTTGCGGCGGATCGGTTGTTCACCGCTGCTTTTCAGGTGATCGAGTAGGGAACCACCCTCGACTGTATCTGGAAACTGACGGGTGCCATTGATGATATCCATCGTAGTCGCGTAGATATCCGTTCCCACCACCGGTTCAGCAGAATGGGTATTCGCAGGGATTCCTGGTCCACGGACAATAAAGGGTACACGAATACCACCTTCGCTTACATGATACTTGTGACTGCGTTGCGGGAAGGCTTTGTAATAACCTCGCTGGTCAACAGGCTTGTGGTAATCGTGTTTGTCTTCGTAGCCGTTGTCGGCGGTGTAGATGACGTAGGTATTCTCCCGAATTCCCAGTTCATCGATTTTGTCTAGAACGCTTCCTACGCCCGCATCGAGGTTCTCATTCATGGCGGCCCACAATGGACTGTTTTGGTAGGGCGTTGCCTTTTTCGCGTGCTGAGTCTTGTACCTCTCAATGGTTTCTGGGAGAGCCTGGTAAGTGAGATGATTGGCGTAGTGAGAAATCTGGAGGAAGAAGGGTCGGTCTTCCTGAACCTGCTTCTCCATAAAGGCATTGGCCTTACGAGTCAGACTGAAGATGAATCTCGGATCTCTCGGGTGTGGAGAATCCGGGTTGTTCCGATTTTTCCCCCTCGTTACATTGGGGTCGTGCCCATCACCATATTCGGCCACATCATAGCCGAGTTCCGAAGGCTCCCATTCGATATGCCATTTGCCCATATGCGCGCATACGTAATCCGGGTTTGCTTTTTTAAGGCGATTGGCCAGGGAGTCCGTCACGGCCGCATCGACATTCTTGCCGATATTATCTGCTCCCCAGATCTGCAGACTGGAGGGACTGCGCCCAAATTGGATGGCATAGCGCGTAGGCGAACAGGTGGGTGCTGGAGCGTAGGCCTGCGAGAAGCGCATACCTTCCTTGGCTAATTGCGCGAGCCTCGGCGTCTGGTAATAAGTGCTGCCGGATCCCGGGATATCTGGATGCATCCGAGTGGAAAGCGCGTTCCAGCCTTGGTCGTCGGCCAGAATAAGAATGATATTCGGCCTGTCTGCAGCGACTGCCGCAGACAATCCTAGAAACATAATCAGTAAAACCAACGCTCTCATAGTATCCCGATTAATAGATGGTGCCCATTTGCCAGGCATCGAGTGAGACCAGTTTCGCATCCGCACCCTGAGCACGCAAGGCAACTCCAAGACTGTCTTCGCGTCCCGGATATGTGCGTGCCGCCACACATGCTTTTCCGTTTACGAAAACTTCGACCACACTGCGGTCGATAAAGATGTGGAGTTTGAGCGGTTCTCCTTTGCCCCGTTTGAAACTATCCATCTCAGGTGGACGGGACGCAGCTGTTGGAAGAATCGAGGAACGTGTATTGTCGAGCGTAACCACGGTGTCGGACATGACCTCTCCCGCAGCTCTGCGAGCCCGCATGTCATCTAGACCGAAGGTTCTTGGGCTGTAACCCTTCTCAGGCTGGATGATAATACGGGTTTTTTCTTCACCTCCTGGAGAACGAAGTAGTTCCAGCTCTATCGTTTGCGCTGACTTCGGATCGATTTCCGCAATCAGTTCCATGGTGTTACCAGAAATGGTTTTCAGGACCACGTCCTCATTGGCCGGTAAGCTGAGGTTCTTGACTCTCTCATGATCTCCACGTAGCGAAGCATAATCTCCGGCCGGTTCCTGACGGATGGGATCCCAAATATCATTTGGCTCCAAAGTGATCCTTCGCGGTAGGGACATTAGTTGATTCCAGCCCTTGCTAGGGTAACCAGGGTTCATATTGAAGATGGTAATGAGGCCGCCTTTACCGTCCGGAAATACTGAAGGAGCATGCACGCCACCGGGAGCAGATGGCCCGTGATTAAAGTCTCCCCCATCGGTTACTTTAAATTTCAGGCGCTCCTTATCAAAATCTCCAAGCATCCATTTTCCGCCACTGGTATGACTGTAGTGAATGAGCATGTGCTTTTCCTCATTCTTCCCGATCGGCCAGAAGTAAGGGCAGGCCCCATCATCACCCACCATCCCGTAATGGTCGTCTTCCAGAAATTGATGGATGTATTGCCAGTTTTCCAAGTCGGAAGAACGATGTAGATACGTAGCACGAACGTTTTTACCTCCCGGGCCGTCTGCAGTTTGGCCAGCAGTGAGGGTGTAGTAGTAATCACCTTCTTTGAAAATGGCCGGATCGAATATCCGGTTCGGTAGAGGCGGAGGCCCAGCAGTCCATTCGGGAATCACTGCTTGGCCAGTGACCTTTTCCCAGTTCAAGAGTAGGGGATCGCTGGATACGGCAACCATCGTTCCCACCTCAGTGCCATGATACATGGCAATCGCACGGTCCTCCTCGATGATTACATTACCCGAAAAGCAAGCTCGTTCCGGATCAGGATAAATGGCGTAGGGCAGGTCCCGCCAATGTATCAGATCATCGCTGACCGCGTGCCCCCAGTGCTGACGAGGGTATTCTGGCGGATAGCCTTGGTAGAACATGTGCCACTGACCGTTCCAATAGCTCAGTCCATTGGGGTCGTTCAGGCGGTTCTCAGGACTGCTAAAATGGTAACGAGGGTAATGGGGATCTTCTAGTAGCTTTGCTCGCGACTTATGAAAGCGTTTGAGCAAAGAGTTGTCGGTCAGTTCTTTTTCCTGCTTCTCAAGAGTCTCCGAAAAGGTGAACCGGGGAACCGGGGAAGCGTATTGACTAGGAGAAGTCTGGGCTGCGACAAAAGCAGTGACTGAGATACTCACAGCCAATATCAATAGGATATGGGTTTGTTTCATGATCATTCTAATTCTATCAATTATTTTATAAAAAAATTCAACTCACAAATCTTGATTCCACTTCCTCCAGGGAGGTTCCTTTGGTTTCTGGAACGAACAACTTTACCAAGGTCAGCTTAAGAATTATCATAAAGCAGAAGAAGCCAAAGACAACGCTGGCCGTAAAAGCATCCTCCATTGAAGGAAAGAATAGGTTTAACAAAGCGGCAAAAACCCAATGAGTACCACTGCCAAGTGATTGATCTTAGGCGCGGTGAAGATTGGGAAATATCTCCGAGATAAATACCAGATAACCGCTCCCTGTCCCACGGCATGTGCAGCGATAAATGCAAAAATGCACACCGGAACAATGTCAAAACTCTCAGATGCAAATGCCCAGGCGCAAGGTCCGGAAAATAGGGCCCTAAGCGAGGCATAGCTCCTTAACTTTCGCGTGTGGAGATTATTGGAACACAGCGATCCCGTAGGTCCTCCCCGCCTGGAGTGCACCGTAACCTACCTACCGGCCTTCGCTTTTGCGAAATTTCAAGGGTAGCGTTCCCATGTGCCGCTTAAATTGGCGCGTGAAAGAGCTGTGGTCGTAAAATCCACAGTCAAGCGCGATTTCAGTTATGATTTTATTTGTGTACTTTAATTTGTCGGCAGCGATAAGAACGCGTAGTCGGAGAATGTATTCCCGTGGGCTGATACTGAATCGCTTTTTGAATAGCCGCTCCAACTGCCTTTGAGAGAGACCTGCACGTTGAGAGAGTTCGGGAATGTTGATAGTCTGATCGAAGCTGCCTTTGATTAAGTCGACTACCTTGGAAATAGGGTCATCGGGATCGTCAAACGAGAGCTGATACGGTTGAATGAGCCCGCAAATCGCGACCACTGATCCAGCTTTGTTGAAAATCGGGTACTTGTTTGTGATGTACCATTCGGGAAGTCGATCGCGTGAGGGAAACAGTTCAACCAGATTGAGAAGGGGCTTTCCGGAACGCAGTATCGTTTTGTCGTCCCGAGCGAATTTGTCCTCCATGTATTTTGGAAACATTTCGATATCGGATTTCCCCACTAATTCCTCGACGGAAGTGAATCCGCAGTGTTCAAGAAACCGCTGATTTCCCATGAACAGCCGGCGTTTGCGGTCCTTGGCGAAGAACATGATTTTTGGGATGTGTTCGAAAAGACGGTAGAATTCTCCCCCTAAGCGAAAATTCTCTAAACAGGACTCGAATGACTTCATGGCGAAAAAATACTATTATTACGCACAAATAGTACAAGCTGAATAAATCGGATTCTGTTAGGATAAGATTGCATGGATTGAAACCCGCTCTAATCTGCCGGTTTTACTTTCCCCTCATGAATATTAATTTAGTATTAGATACAGCACTATATGTCGGATAAAGTTAATGTCGCTCTCGTGGGTCTCGGTTTTGGAGCTGAGTTCATTCCTATCTACGAAAAGCACCCCAATGCGAACATCGCCGCGATTTGCCAGCGGAATGAGGAGTCGCTAAACAAGATTGGAGACGAGTTCGGAATCGACTCGTCAAAGCGCTACACTTCGTACGAGGAGCTGCTCAAGGACCCTGGCGTTGATGCAGTGCACATTAATACACCTATTGGAAGCCATGCCCCCCATTCGATCCAAGCATTGAAGGCTGGCAAGCATGTGGCCTGTACGGTGCCGATGGCCACGACGGTTGAAGAGTGCCGCGAGATTTGCGAGCTGTGTGAATCAACTGGGTTGACCTATATGATGATGGAGACGGTGGTCTACAGTCGCGAGTTCTTGTTTGTTAAGGAACTGTTCGACAAGGGCGAGCTTGGACGTATCCAGTATTTGCAGTCGAGCCACCAGCAAGACATGGATGGCTGGCCGAGCTATTGGGATGGCCTCCCCCCTATGCACTACGCGACTCATTGCGTGGGGCCGGTTTTGGCTCTACAACGAAATCGGGCGGAAACGCTGTCTTGCTTCGGATCGGGACGAATAGAGGAGGAAATGATTCCAATCCATGGCTCTCCTTTCGCGATAGAGTCTTGTCAGGTGACCTTCAAGGATTCAGATGTATCGGCACGGATCATACGGTCCTTATACAGTACGGCTCGCCAGTACCGTGAGAGCTTTGATGCCTACGGTTCGAAGAAGAGTTACGAGTGGCCGTTAGTGGAAGGGGAGAATCCGGTGATCCACACGATAGGCAAGCCTGAGCCGGAAATTCCAGAACGAGTGGAGGTGCCGGATTTCGCGGATCGATTACCGGTGGAGATTCAACCATTCACGGGTCGTGGCGTTTACGATTCCGGCGACAACCAGCATCTCTCGTTCACGCAGGGAGGCGGGCATGGCGGGTCGCATCCGCATTTGGTTCACGAATTTGTCAGCGCCCTGCTCGAGAAGCGAGCTCCGTACCCGAACGCACCTGAGTCGGCTAATATCACCTGCGTCGGGATTCTGGCCCACGAGTCCGCGATGGAAGGCGGAGTGCTCAAACAAATGCCCGAGTTTACTTTGAAATAGCATCTTCACTTCTGTCCCGTACCCCTACCCATGACACTCACCCTATTTTATCGTAGTCGTTCGCCTGCGGGCGGCCGCTCGCCTCTGCGGTTTTTACTGCAGGCTCTGCTTGTTGTAACCGTACTTGTTGTTTCACTACAGACTGGTTTCGCTCGCCCGAATATCCTGTTTTGCATCTCGGATGATCAATCTTATCAGCACACGGGTGCCAATGGGGACCCAGTCATTAAGACGCCCGCCTTCGATCGGGTCGCCAACGAGGGGTTGCGTTTTACTCATGCATTTTGCGATGCCCCGACCTGCGGTCCCTCACGCAGCGCGATATTGACGGGGCAATCGATTTGGCGCCTGGAGGAAGCGGGCAATATCCATAGCACTTTGCCGGCGAAGTTCGCGACCTACACGAACGAGTTGCGGAAGGCTGGCTACAAAGTAGGAGCCACGGGCAAGGCGTGGGGTCCGGGACGTTTGGAAGCGGGTGGCCGGACGGAGAATCCCGCTGGACCGCTCTTCGAGGGGAGAACGCTCGATCCTCCCTTCAGGATGATGCGCAACACGGACTATGCTGGGAATTTCGACGATTTCATGGCGGAGGTCGACGGAGACGAGTCCTTTTGCTTTTGGCTGGGAACGAGCGAACCGCATAGAGCTTTTGAAGCGGGCTCGGGTCTAAAGACAGGGAAGGATCTCAGTAAAATTGTCGTACCGGCGGTCTTTCCGGACAACGAGATCGTCCGCAGCGATATCGCTGACTATCTGGTCGAGATCGAGCATTTCGATACGATGGTAGGGCGAGCAATTGCGACCTTGGAAGAGCGAGGACTGCTTGATAATACGATCGTCGTGCTGACCAGCGACCATGGCATGCCTTTTCCGCGAGCTAAGGCGAGCCTCTATGATTTGGGTTCACGGATCCCATTGGCGATTCGCTGGCCCGAGGGAATTGATAATCCGGGTCGGGTGGTCGATTCCTTAGTCAATCTGAGCGATCTCGCTCCTACGTTCCTAGATGCCGCGGGTCTGAAGCCTCCTAGGATGATGAGCGCTCAGAGCCTGGTGGATGTATTCGAAGGCAAGAAGCCGAAGGGCCGCGACGCGGCGTTTATCGCCATGGAACGTCACGACGGATGTCGCGCGGGCGGAAAGGGCTATCCGTGTCGGGCGATTCGCACGGCGGATTTCATGTACATCTACAATTTCGAGCCGACACGTTGGCCTTCGGGTTCGCCCGATGCATCTGTATGTGCTCGAGCATTACCGTATGGAGAGATCGATTCGTCGCCGACCAAGACCTTCATGATGGAGAATCGCCACACGCACGGAATCGCGGATCTCGCCTATCTTTCCTTTGGCATTCGTCCGACCGAGGAGTTGTACGATTTGAACAAGGATCCCGAGCAAATGGTTAACGTGGCAGGATCGGTTGAATACGAGTCGACGCGGGCTCAGCTCCGCGACCAGCTGTTTGCCCAGTTGAAGAAAACTAAGGATCCGCGTGTCGTCGGTGGCAACGTAGATTGGGACTATTATCCGTACTACGGGCGAATTAAGACCGAAGGCTGGACGGTGGAGGAAAAGCCGTGAGAGCGGGATTGAGAAGCGGAGAGATGGAGAGATCGAGAGATGGAGAGATGGGGGGATTGTGGGTTGCAATGCGACGACTGAATACGCTTTTCCCAGCACGTCTTTGCGTTCTCTTAGTCTGCGTGCTTTTCGTACCGTTTGCTGCGGCTCGTCCCAATATTCTTTTCTGTATTTCTGACGACCAGTCCTGGGCGCACACGGGAGCCAATGGCGACCCAGTGGTCAGTACGCCCGCTTTTGATCGCGTATCGGCCGAGGGACTGCGATTCGTCAATTCGTTTTGCGACGCCCCGACTTGCGGCCCTTCCCGCAGCGCGATTCTGACGGGCCAGCCGATTTGGCGCCTGGAAGAAGCGGCCAATATTTGGAGCACCTTGCCGGCGAAATTCGCTACCTATACGGATGAATTGCGGAAGGCGGGCTATAAAATTGGGACCACGGGCAAATCTTGGGGACCGGGGCGCTTGGAGCCGGGAGGTCGCACCGAAAATCCGGCGGGGCCCGCTTATATGGAACGAACGCTAGAGCCTCCCTTTCTAGGAATCCGCAATACCGACTACGCTGGAAATTTCGCGGACTTCTTGTCGGAAGTGGATGGGAATGAATCGTTTTGCTTTTGGTTGGGCACGAGCGAGCCGCATCGTTTTTATCAAGACGGGGCGGGGTTAAAGACCGGAAAAGATCTCAGCGAAATCGCAGTTCCGGCGATCTTTCCAGACAATGGAATCGTACGCAGTGATATCGCTGATTACCTCGTTGAAGTTGAGCACTTTGACACCATGGTGGCTCGTGCGATTGCGCTCTTGGAGGCGCGTGATGAGTTAGACAATACCATCATTGTCGTTACCAGCGATCACGGCATGCCTTTTCCTCGAGGAAAGGCAACAGTTTACGATGATGGTGCCCGCGTTCCTTTGGCGATTCGCTGGTCGGAAGGGATCAAGAATCCGGGCCGTTCGATTGAAAGTCTGGTCAATCTAAGCGACCTAGCCCCGACCTTTCTGGAGGCAGCGGGCGTACCCGTTCCAGGTATGATGATCGGTCGCAGCCTCATGGGGCTTTTCTCGGGTGTGCGGTCTGCGGATTGGGACGCGGCATACATTGGGTTTGAGCGACACAGCGGTGCCCGAGCGGGCGGGAAAGGGTACCCTTGTCGGGCCATTCGAACAGAGGAATTCCTGTATATCCATAATTTCGAGCCGAGTCGCTGGCCGGCGGGTTCACCGGATCCAGAAGTATGCAATCGGTTGATACCATTCGGCGAATACGATTCATCTCCTACCAAGACTTATATGATCGAGCATCAATACGATCATGGGGTCGCCGCGTTGGCTCATCTCGCCTTCGGGAAACGCCCTGCGGAGGAGTTGTACCGATTGAAAGATGATCCCCATCAAATGAACAACGTTGCGGGCTCGAAAGGGTTTGAGGCGATTCAAGCGGACTTGCGAGAGCGGTTGTTCGCACATTTGGAGAAGACGAAGGATCCGCGAGTTGTTGGAGGTCTCATTGAGTGGGACTATTACCCGCACTACGGGCGTCATGCTAACAAGAACTGGAAAGTAGACGAGCGGCCATGAGAAGAAACAAAATTGTAACCGTATTTTGGATATTCTCTTACCTCTTATCTGCCGCGCAGTCGCAGGATAAGCCGAATATCGTTTTCATCTTTTCGGACGACCACACCTGGCAGACGATTTCGGCGTACGGCCATCCATTATCCAAAGTGGTGCCGACGCCGAACATTGATCGGATTGGTGCGGAAGGGATTCGCTTCGACCGATGCCTGGTGACGAATTCGATTTGCGCGCCTTCGCGTGCGGTAGTCTTGACTGGGAAGTACTCCCACCTCAATGGGCAGATAAATAATTTCAATACCTTCGATGGAGGACAAGTAACCTTTCCTAAATTGCTGCAGAAATCTGGATACGAGACGGCAATCGTGGGAAAATGGCATTTAAAATCCGTGCCAACGGGCTTCGACTACCACGAAGTGATGCGCGGTCAAGGTCGCTACTACAATCCAACCCTCTACACTGACGGGGCACCCACAGAGTATGAAGGTTACAACACGGACGTAGTGGTGGACCGATCACTGGATTGGCTAAAGAGCCGGGATTCAGACAAACCCTTCATGCTGATGAGCCAATTCAAGGCGACTCATGGCCCGTTTCAGCCGGCCCTTCGCCATCTCGGTGAGCTCGATGACGTCACTGTCCCCCTGCCGGACAACTTTTTCGACGACTATACTAGTCGTAGCCGTGCTCCTGGGAATCACAATACCAGTATCGCAAATGTGATGCCGCTTAGCAATCTCAGTATTGACTATCGGATACAGGGCGAGCAGCTTGCTCAGTACCGTAGCCATTTCGATGAAGCTAACGAGGCCTTCGAAAAGGCGAATCTTCAAGGCGACGAACGGGCAAAGTGGCGATACCAGCGCTTTATCAAGAATTTCCTCCTGACGAGTAAAGGCATCGATGAAAATGTGGGTCGCTTACTGGACTATCTCGATGAGAGTGGTTTGGCGGAAAATACAATCGTGATCTATGCGGCGGATCAGGGCTTTTTTCTTGGAGAGCATGGTTGGTATGACAAACGGTGGATGTATGAGGAGTGCTTGAAGACGCCGCTTTTGGTTCGGTGGCCCGGTGTCACTCAGGAAGGTCGAGTCAGCAGCGATATTGTGTCTAATCTGGATTTTGCGCCCATGTTTCTTGAAATGGCGGGAGCGTCGATTCCGGGCGAAATCCAAGGCCGCAGTCTGGTTCCTTTGCTCAAGGGTGCCGCTCCCCAAAACTGGCGAAAGAGCTTTTATTACAAATACTACGGCGAGCGGCGTGGAGGAAGTGTGAGCGAAGGATACTATAACCACGGCGTCCCACCCCACGAAGGCGTGGCCGACAAACGGTATAAGCTGATTAACTTCAAACACGACGATGTGGATGAGTGGGAATTATTCGATCACCAGCGTGATCCAAGTGAAATGAAAAGCGAATATGGAAACCCTGAATACGTTGAGACTATTGCTCGGCTTAAAACGGAACTCGAGCAACTGAAGCAGAGATTCAAAATTGAGAATTAAAGGTAGCGGCCGATCTCCGAACGGCCAAAATTTGAACGTGAGTGTGGCTGCTCGGAGATCGGCCGCTACCAGTAAGAGAAATTTATTATGAACCCCAGTATACGTCCCTATTTACTCATCGTAGCTTTCCTCGTCGCCACAGCGGCGCTGGCCAAGCAACCCAACATAATCATCGTCATGACTGATGACCAGGGTTACCCGGAGTTGTCAGTTAACGGAAATCCGATCCTAAAAACACCTCATCTCGATCACCTGCATAGCGAGAGTCTACGCTTGGAAGACTACCACGTGTCTCCCATGTGTGCACCCACGCGCGGTCAGTTGATGACTGGCTTGGATGCCGCTCGTAATGGGTGCATCAATGTAAGCAGCGGACGCGGACTGTTGCGACCGGAGGTACCGATTATGGCAAACTTCTTTGGGGACGCGGGATATGAGACCGGCCTATTTGGCAAGTGGCATTTGGGTTCCAACTATCCTTTTCGTCCCGAAGATCGAGGATTTGATGAGACCTGCTGGTTTCCTTCCTCCCACATTGGATCCGTTCCGGATTTTTGGGGTAATGATTACTTTGATGACACCTATGTGAACAATGGGAAGTGGAAGAAGTACAAGGGCTACTGCACAGATGTTTTCTTTGAGGAGAGCATGTCATTCATGAAGCAGGCTGCCCGACAGGGAAAACCGTTCCTATCCATCATCATGCCTAATACGCCTCATGGCCCTTTGGTTGCGAAGGACAAAGATGAGGCTGCAATCAAGAAGATCCTCGATCAACCGGAGTTCAATGACATCGATCCCGCGATGAAGGTCCGTCTGGCCGACTACTTGGGCATGATCTTGAACATTGATGAGAACATGGGGGCGATGATGAAGTTTCTTGCCGACGAAGGGATTAAAGATGACACAATTGTGATTTTTCAGACCGACAATGGCAGCACCCATGGCCCACGTTACTACAATGCTGGAATGCGGGGTGGGAAAACGGAATTGTGGGAAGGAGGCCATCGCGTTCCTTGCTTCATCAGTTGGCCTAACGGCGGTTTGTTGGAGCCGCAGGATATCCAAGGGCTCACGCAAGTTCAGGATATGCTGCCAACGCTACTTGATCTCTGCAACATTCCCAACGACGCTAAGTTCGACGGAATGAGCCTGGCCTCTATTTTGAAAGGAAAAGCGGTCGTTCCCAAAGATCGGATGCTGGTGATCAACTACAGCCGCATGCCCAGTTTCGTTAATTACCCAACCCCGTTCGCTCAGACGCTCATGCAGCGGAATCTGGGTGAGGTGCTCTGGAAGCGCTGGCGATTGCTTGAAGATCGCGAGCTCTACAATCTTGAGACCGATCCGCTGCAGCAAAACAATGTGATCGATAAGTATCCTAAGGTCCTGTCTAAGATGCGAGGCAAGCTAGATGATTGGTGGGCCGACGTAGGGCCAAATGCCAATGACGTTCAGCGTGTGATTATAGGCAGCGAGCACGAAAATCCGTCGCGCTTAACAGGCTGCGAGTGGCTGGACGTATTTATTGATCAGCAAAGGCAAATTCGTGATGGACAGCACAAAACAGGCTACTGGATGTTGGAGGTAGCTGAGCCCGGAGAATATGATTTCGAGCTTCGTCGTTGGCCGAAGGAAATCGATCGTCCTCTGGTAGCTCCATCGGAGGATGGCCAAGGAGCAATCCCGATTACTCAAGCGAGCTTTTATCTGAGTAACTACCATCACAAAAGTATTAGCGAAAAGACTGCTTATGGATTCGAGGGAGAGACTAAACAGATCGGACCGAACGACACTTCAGTTACGTTCACTGCGCATTTGGAAAAGGGCCCCATCGCATTGCATACTTGGTTTCGGGGAGGTTCTGGCCATAGAGGCGGCGGAAACTTAAGTACAACTCTGAGTGCGTACTATGTGTATGTGACGAAGAAGTAGTGGATGGATATGTTTGTATATTTTCAAACCGCGGAGTGCACCGATCGAGGAACGAGAAACGTCTCTTCGAACT
>PBMN01000027.1:0-32754 GCA_002722675.1 Opitutaceae bacterium | reverse complement strand
CATTTCGGCCTCCGGATCGATGATTCATGCAGCGCCATTTACGCCGCAGTGGTTTTCTGGAACTCGCTGGGCTGAGGACCAGGTCCATTGGCACTTGCTTGGTCAAAGCTGAATGCGTTGCCCGCTTTCGGGCCAGGTTCCATCAATCCCCACGTAGAGGCCATTTTCCTCGGCTCTGGTGCTAAAAACCCAAACCCAGACTGTATATTAGCCGGGAGAATGGAAAAAGACGTTGTACGACAAAATACTCATTTTGCCGGAAGTATTTGAAAAATTGAATCCGGAAATCAACTGGTCTGAATGGTTTGTCTGGCTGTAAGGCAAAATCTCCAATTAGGCTTTGTTGTTTGCGGAGCTAGCATGATTTTGGTCGCGGTCCTGAGCGGTGGCCCCCCCGCATTGCCTTCGTGGATGACCTACCAGCACTGAACCGAGTCGAGCACTTGAGAAGCGAAGTCCTCCGCTTCCATGGAAGCCAGACTATTCGATTCCTGATAATTCAGGGCACCGAAAAGGCTGCCGGTAAAAGCGAGGGAAGTGAGGGGTGACTTTTGAGATAACTCGCATTTCTGAAAGTGGCTGCAGAGGGGGATCGGCGATGGGTAAATTAATGAAATTTGGCGAACGAAAATGAAATGCAAGATGTCGAATTTTTTGCTTGTAGAGTGTCCAAAAAACCAGAATAGGCATTGCAGTAGCCATTTTTCTTCTTTGGCAAGGCATTGGTTCCCGCGTGCCCCAAGATTTTCCTTGTGGGACTGATATGGATTGCGTAGCTGGCAGTTGATGATGTTACGCGATTTCTGTTTGAATAGTTAGCAAATGCTAGGTTTTCAAAATGGGCTCTTCCTCGATCCATCTCTTCAGGTCTTCATCTTTGAAGATGTATTGACAGTTTTGATATTGATCAGCCAGTAGTGATTTTGTTCTCCGTTCCGCATAGCGCTGGCAATGCAGAAGAACCTTTACCTTTTGTCCAGGAGCTCTGACGAGGCGGCCAAGAGCTTGATTCACTTTTTGGATACCAGGTTGCAAATAGGCTCGTTCAAATCCGTCAAGCCTTTTGTTTTGATAGTAGTCGCGCTTAGCCTGCTGAATGGCATTCACTTCCGGAAGGGCTGGGCTGACTACGATGGCGGCGTCGATTTTTCCGCCAATCATGTCTATCCCTTCTGCGAAGCTAGAGCCTAGTGTTAGAAAGATAATATCATGGAAGCGCATGGCTTCGTCGATGAACTCAGCACGGCTTGAAAGGCTTTCCCCCTTTCCTCTCCTTTGCATAGCGATCCGGTAAAACGGATAGTCAATCGCGATCGCCTCATAGAGAGATTGTGCATACGCATAGGAAGGGAAAAAGACGACGATGGGGGAATGCCTCTCAGCTAATTTAGCAATGGTCGCCGCCGTTAGAGCCTCCCCATTTTTTCGACTCTTGAATCGGGTATCTGTGCGTGTGTCGATCGCTATGTTGTAGGCGCCCTCGAGCCATGGTGCGGGTGGAGCGACTTGTTGGGGAGGAGTGAGTTGATCGGCGAGTCCGCATTGCTCTAAAAATCCGTCGATCGGCTGGAAAGTGGCCGAAAGCATGAGACATTCCTTAAACTGGGTCAGCGTTTCACGGATTTCCTGTGATGGATCAATGCAGGTGATCCTTATCAGTCCGTTCTGCGGGATCCATGCGATGTACCGACTCGCACTTTCTTTGAGCGCGGTAGATCCAGAAGACAGCGACCAAAGTGTATCGAGAGCTTCGGGAGTGATCGACTCGTAGGGCATGGGGTCCGTAGAAATAAGGTTGATCAGTTCGAGCAATAGATCCGTCAAGTCGTCGAGTTGCCTCAGTGTGAGAACATCTCCCTTCCGATAGGCCAAGCACTCGTTAACGAGATTGGTGAGGGATTTGTGGATTTTGTGGCCCGCTCCGATTTCGGATAGCTCTTCGATAAGTCCGTTCAAGGATAGTGCGCTAAGCTCTTTGCTTAAATTGGATTCAATCCGGGAGGGAAGGTTGTGGGCTTCGTCGATAATCAGGAAAGTGCGGGCTGGATCGAAGTCGGGCTGATTGGCGAGAAGTCGGCTGCTGTTAGCTGAAAAGAGATAGTTGTAGTCGCCTATCCAGATATCTCGGTAGCCCAAGGCGGTACGCATGGTTTCGTAGGGGCAGATTCCGGCAGCAGCACTTGTTTCTTTGAGTGCATCGATTGAAATCGGTTTGGCGGTAGAGAGGAACATAGGCTCTAATGCAGACCGCCCCCATTTCTCTTCAAGGTCCGATAGGTAGGAACAGGTTTTGGTAGAGCATCGAAATTCCACGTTCACACAGTGTTCTGCCTTGTTTCGGATTTGCCAATATGAAGCGGCTGACTGATCGGTCAGAAGGGCGTCGAGTCTTTCTGCGGCTTCGATTTGCCCGGTCGATTTACTCGTAAGATATACGATTCGCTCAACCTTTCCGGTGGCGAGACGATTCAACGCGAATTCCCAGGCGACTCCCGTTTTTCCATAGCCAGTTGGTGCTTCAAGGCAACCGATGGGTGAACGTTCAAACGCCTGATTGAGATCCTCTTGGATGGTTTCCTGTCCCGGTCGGGGTGTTTCGTAGGCGGGTTTAAATCGGAGTGCCCGGAGCCGAGACAAGCGTTCGAGCTTTCGGTCGAGATAGTCGGCCAAGACGTCCAGTTGATCGACGACTAGGGTGTCAAAGCGCTCGTCCAGCAAGAGGCTTTGGGTAATTCCGGAACCGAGTTCGATCAAGAAGAGGTCGAGGTCAACGCTACCGGTCGGCTGTGCCTCGATCCGATTCAAGAGCTCGCGATAGGTCAGCAACTGAATGCAATAGCTTTTGAAACGAGAGGAAACCTCCTCGGGTCTCAGAGGGAGGGGGGTGGTTACGGTTTTGATCTCGCGTAGATGGGTTCGATCTTTCTGGGAGCGAATTTGATCGATCCGGCCGTTTAGCCTAAACGTCCAGCCCCGCCATTCCAAATCTCCTTTGATGGACTGTTCATTGGAGAACCCCTCAGAGTCTGCTCGGTTCTGAATTTCCTTATGCCACTGCTGGCCAGCCGCGGCACGCCAATTGCCAAATCCAAGGGGGTCGTTCCTTTGAGTAAACGGTGAAAATCGGGCGAACTCGCCAACGCTAATAGTGGCTACTTTTAAATCAGAGTCGATTTCCATCGATGAAACGCTGGTCGGGCTGACCCTGAATATCAAGCCCCGCTGGCGGCGAATTGATCTTAGGTAGCTTTGAATCGGTAGTGCTGTGCTTAACATTAGAGTATTCCAGCCGTTTAACATGATTGGGATGAATTGGATCTTAACAGTCTTACTTGTGCTATTAAGCGGGTTTTCCAGTGCAGGGATGGATTTTAGTGAAGACCTGTTTCAGGGAATCAAAGGGGTCGGTCTGGAGGTCGCGCCTATAAGTGTGCGTTCGAATCGGCTCGATCTGGATCAGTCTAGACTGAGGGAATATGCCTATCAGAGGCTGGATGAACTGCAGGTTGAAGTAATGTCTTCATCAGAGCTGGATAAGATTCCTGGTCGACCTTTCCTTGAGGTCGGTGTTCATATTGCTCGTGCTCAAGGTCCTAGTCACGTCTACTCGGTCACCTTGAAGCTACGTGAGATGGCGATGCTGGAACGCCCCAAAGACACAAAGGTTTCAATGGCGTTGAGTACTTGGGAGCGTGAGTCGATCGGGGTTGCCAATCGTCCCGAAGCAATTCTCCAAACGGTGGATCGCATGATTCGACTTTTCTCGGAAGAGTACCACAAGACAAACGAGAAGGAGTAGCTCGACGCCGCCCCATTAAAGCCGGACAAAATCTATTAACGTCCGCACTTGATCTCCCCAAAAGATATTCCCAATATTCTGTGCTTATGATTAAGCCAGAGACGAAAGCTTTGCACGAAGAGATCGAAAAACGAGCCGGTTACCTGTGGAGGTATCTTTGACGTCGACGGCAAGCGTAAGGAAATCGCAGCGTTCGAGGAAAAGATGGCTGCCGAGGGATTCTGGAATGACCAGAAGGCAGCTCAGGAAATTATCAGCGAGTCAAACAAGCTGAAACGAGTGGTTAATGGATTGACCGAATTTAAAGCCAAGTTCGAGGATTCAAAAGCAATGGAGGAGTTGCTCGAGGAGGAAGGCGTTGATGAGAATTCGGAAGAAGCAGTCGAGCTCCAACAATCTGCTGAGCTATTAAAAGTGGCGTTGGATGAGTTAGAGATTCAGAGCTACTTGAAGGGACCTCACGATCATTGTAATGCGATCCTGAGCGTGAATGCGGGTGCGGGTGGTACGGAATCGTGCGATTGGGCCGAAATGCTATTCAGAATGTACACTCGATGGGCTGAACGCCGGGAATTCAAAACGGAGATAATCGACATCCTGCCAGGTGAAGAAGCAGGCCTGTCAAAAGTTACGCTCCGTATTGAAGGAACCAATGCGTACGGTTACGCGAATGCGGAACGAGGGGTTCATCGACTGGTTCGTATCAGTCCTTTCGATTCCAATGCACGACGCCATACTTCGTTTTGTGCGGTGGACGTGGTCGCTGAAATTGAGGATGATATCGAAATTGAGATCGAGGACAAAGATCTTCGGGAAGACACTTACCGCGCTAGTGGCAAAGGCGGGCAGCACGTAAATAAGACTGACTCAGCGGTTCGATTGACCCACAGCCCAACGGGAATCGTCGCCGCTTGCCAGACTGAGCGATCTCAGCATAAAAACCGGGCGACGGCCATGAAGATGTTGAAAGCTCGCATTTACGAGAAGCGAGAAGACGAAAAACGGTCTGAGCTCGAAAAAGTCTATGGGGAAAAAGGGGAGATCGGTTGGGGCAACCAGATCCGAAGCTACGTTTTTCAGCCCTACCAAATGGTAAAAGATCTGCGTACCGGAGTGGATACGGGAAACGTGCAAGGCGTGATGGATGGCGACATCGATAAGTTCATAAATGCCTGGCTTCGGGCCGGCTCTCCAAGGCAACGGAACAAGGATATACAAATTGAGGATTGAGATTGCTACTTTCCGGCCCGCATTAGCCGACTGAACGAAATTGCTGAATGCGCATTGTCGATGAAATCGAAACCAAATTGCAGTTGTTATTAGAATAGATGGATTTCACTGACCTACAGGAAGCGTTTGCCCGACAGGAATTGTTTGAAGGGAAAACTTGGCGGACATCGCCTGAACCTTGGAAGCTAAGTGCTGAAATTGTGTCTGCCCTAGAGGGGATAGGTCAGGCGAGTTTGGATTTCTACAAGGCTCTTGAGGTTTTGTATTCGCGTTCTGCGGACGGAAAAAAGCTTTTGCGGAACAAGGAAGTCTACGCTCCCTGGGTCGCTGAGTATTTGGATCGAGGCAAGCCCTCAGAGCTGGTCGCTATCAGTCGCAGCAAAGCTTGCAAAGGGAGGATCCCTCCCGTTATCCGACCCGACTTGCTCGTGACGGCAGAAGGTTTCTCCATTACTGAACTCGACTCTGTTCCGGGGGGTATCGGGTTGACAGCCTATTTGAATGCTTTGTATGAGGGGGATTCTCGGTTTCCGATTCTCGGCGAAGAGAAGGCGATGGAAAAGGCCTTCTACCGTCGGCTCGCTTCCTTGGCTCCCGAAAAGGACAATCCTGTTATTGTGATCGCGGTGAGTGAAGAGTCAGCGACTTACAAGCCAGAGATGGACTGGTTGGCGGATCGGCTACAACTGATGGGGCACCGAGTTTTCAGTTTGCACACAAATGAGGTTTTCCCTCTCGGAGGGGGGCTATACTTTGATATCGAGGGCAATCCTGAGAAAATTGATGTTGTCTACCGTTTCTTCGAATTGTTCGATTTGGCGAACATAAAGACCTCCCCTTTTATCATAGAAGCTTTGGAAAATGGGGAGATTGCCCTCGACCCGCCTTTACGACCCTTTTTCGAGGAAAAGTCGACTCTTGCACTCTTCCATCATCACTTGTTGAGAGAGTTTTGGCGGGAGAGCATTTCAAAAAAGTCGCGGGAGATTTTGGATAGTCTGATTCCTAAGTCATGGATCGTCGACCCGTCACCGCTTCCTCCCGGAGCGGCGATCGATGGACCCCTGGCTCAAGGGAGACAACTGCACAGTTGGATGGACTTGGCAGAGGCGAGTCAGAAAGAGCGCAATCTCGTATTAAAGATCTCCGGATTTCACGAAACGGCCTGGGGGTCCCGTAGCGTCGTGATTGGAAATGATGTCTCAAAAGAAGAGTGGGCCAGTAGTTTGACGGAAGCCTGCGATGGAGCCGATTCGCATCTCCATGTTATTCAGGAATTTCGAAAGTCAATTCGCTTGAGCCATCCGCTTTATTCCATGGACGGAGAGGTATACGAAGCTTCGGGCAGGTTAAGATTGAACCCCTATTATTTCGTCAATGGTGACAAGGTCGAACTAGCGGGAGCCTTGGCAACCTTTTGTCCGCCCGACAAGAAAATCATCCATGGGATGGAAGATGCGGCAATGCTACCGTGTTCTGTTACGGATTAGGTTGAAGGTTACTCCTAGGTTGTTCTTCGACTTATTCACAAATGAGTATTTGGAGTTGTCAGGTTTCCATTTGGACGTTCATTTTCGTCTCCTTACATGTATCTGAGCTCTCTTAAAGCAAACGGCTTCAAAAGTTTTGCCGACTCTACTCATCTTCATTTTGAATCGGGCGTGACTGCTGTAGTCGGACCCAATGGATGTGGCAAAAGCAATATTGCGGACGCAATCCGTTGGGTTTTGGGTGAGCAAAGTGCCAAGGCATTGCGAGGAGGGAAGATGCAGGACGTCATTTTCGAAGGAACGGACAGACGCAAACCACTGAATCTTTGCGAGGTCTCGATCATTCTTACGGACTGTGAGAAAGAGTTGGGGCAGGATTTCAATGAGGTCGAGCTCACGCGACGGGTGCATCGCGATGGAGGAAGCAACTACTACATCAACGGCAAGGCTTGTCGGTTAAAGGACATTCAGCGGCTTTTCATGGATACGGGTGTTGGTCGGACTTCCTACTCGATCATGGCCCAAGGTCAGATTGACCAAATTCTCTCGTCCAAACCTGAGGAACGCAGAGCGGTATTTGAAGAGGCGGCGGGAATATCGAAGTACAAAGCCCAACGAAAAGAGGCACTCAACAAGCTAGCCCATGTAGAAACGAATTTGGATCGCGTCACGGACGTAGTATCCGAAATCAATCGCCAGATCGGGAGTCTCCGACGGCAAGCGACTAAGGCGATTCGATACAAGAAGCTTAGCTACAAGCTGCGTCATCTAGATGTTGGATACAGCGCTTACCAACATGGCACATTGAACTCCACTTTGGGCGACATCGACAAGAGCGCTGGGAGTCTGCAAGGAGAGGTTGACGAGCTTCAGAAGGACTTGGAAAACAAGGATTCCAGTCTGACGGTCTACAAAGAGGAGCGCCAGTCTTTGATCCAGAAGATTCAAGATGCGCAGCAGGCGGTTTTTGATCTTCGTACCATGAAGGAGCAAATTGCGAACGAGTCCCACATGGCGGACATTCGGATCACTTCCATGAAGGAGCGAATCGAACAGGCCCAACAGGAAATTGCGTCTTTTGAGACTCAGATAGGGGAGTTTGCGACACGGCTGGATGAGCACTCGGTCGACAAACAGCTTCATTTGGATGTACTTGGAAATTCGGATGAAATCTTCCAAGAGCGTAATCGCGAATTGGCGGACATTGAGGCTAAGCTCGAATCTTCTGAGCGGGAAATCCAAGCACTGAGAACTCAAGCTCAGGAGGCGGAGCAGGTCTTGCATCAAAGTCGTGACGAGACATCTAGCCTCGAAGTTCAAACGGGAACCAGTACCAGCCGTCTAGAGCAGCTCAAGAAAGAGCTTGCTGAGCAAGGCGAGGGAAAGTCTCAGACTCAGGAGTCTTTGGATACGTTCAATCAAGGAGTTTTAGAAACAGAGACGAAGCGCTCCGAATTGGAAACGGCTCTGGAGGTCGCCAGAGAAAAGGTGTCCGAATTAAGGGATGCGTTTCGAGCAGCTCAAGTCGGGATTCAGGAGCGGGATCGCACGGTTGCCCAAAAGACTGCCCGCGTAAAACTGCTACAGCAGTTGCAGGAGAAGCTGGAGGGCTATGGAGAAGGAGCCAAAGCTCTTTTGAAGGGAAAGATGGGAGGCGATTTGAGAGGGCAATCCTTTTTGCCTATTGCGTCCAAGTTGTCAGTAAAGAATGGATATGGTAAAGCGCTGGAAGCACTTCTCGGGTCTGCCGTAGAGGCTGTCGCGGTTGGCGATGCGGATACTGTTATTGAAGTTTTCCGTCAACTAGAGGAGCGGAAGATTGGGCGGGTTTGTATGAAGCTGCTCAATGTTGGAGGATCGACAGTAGATGGTTCCGGCTTACCCGAATGGATAGCACCCGCTTTGGATTTCATTTCCATTGGAGATGAAAACGACGCTCTTAAATCCGTCTTGTCGGCGAGTTACGTAGTAGAAGATATCGCGAAGTTCCTTAAGTGGTGGGAGTCGCATCCCGATTTTCGCTTTCTGCAAATCGCTTCTAAAAAGGGTGAGTCAGTAGATAGTCGAGGTCTCGTCACAGGCGGCTTTAAGAACGCTAAGACCTCGAGCATTCTCCAGCGAGAGATCGAGCTGAAACAAACGTCGAAGGAGCTCGAGGCGGATCAGAAATCCCTGCAGAGGTCCCGTGACGAAGCGGAAAAGATCAACAAATTTTTGGAGAAATTTGAGGAGGCGGTTGAGTTGTACCGCAAAGATTTGAGTGAAACAAGCCAGGAGCTTTCACGACTGCAGGCAGAGATTCGTAACGCGGAAAAAACGCTCAACGATCAGAAGCAGAAAGCGGAGCACCTTGAGCGAGAGAAGTCGCTAATGGATGAAACTCTTTCTCGCTCTTTGGAAAAACTGGAAACGGCCCGTTCACGATCAACGAGTGGACAGGAGCAGCTTGCTGAATCCCGGGAGAAGCTCGAAAAGGTGGAAACCAGTCTAGCAGCCATTCGGGCGGAACGGGATGAAAAGCGGGAAGGGCTTTCCCAGGCGAAATTCGATTTGCAGGAGAAGAAGCAAAGGCTGGATATGCTCGAACAGGGTTTTGTTGAAATTGAGCAACGTCGATCTGAGCTGACTCGATTGACGGAATCCAAGTTCTCGGACATTGCCCAGTGGGAAACTCAAATTCTAGAGCAGCAGCAAGTCAAGGGGAAGGCAATAGAACGTAGTCAATCTTTAGATGGCGAGCTAGAGGGATCCAAGCAGGTTGTTGAGAAAACCCGGGAAATGCTGGTTTCGATCGAGGACAAGGTTGGAATTCTGGAGAAGGAACAGTCTTATACCCGTGAGAAGGTAGAGGGACTTCGTTCGAATCTGAACAACCAGCATATTCAAATCGCGGAAAAACGGTCCCGACTGGAGTTCGTCCACGAGGAAATTGAGCGGGAGTATGGAATTGATCTTCGCTTGGTTGACTGGAAGTTCGAGGTTTGGAAAGCGAGGCAGCCAATTGAAAAACTGCCTAAATTGGATCTGGATGCTTCAGAATCTGAGGCGGACGAAGACCTAGAGAGCAAGGGTGGTGATGCCGAGCTGGAACACGATACTGAGGTAAGCGATGATCGCGTAAAAGTAGAGGTATCGGAAGACGTCGAGGCGGAACCTGCTTCGGTGCCTGTTGATGCGGCTCATAAAGTGCCGTCTGAGGGAGAGCTGGAAGAACTGAATGCGACGAATTGGAGCAAGGTGAAGGCAGAGATTAAATTGCTGCGTAAACGTGTCCAAGGTATGGGAGCGGTGAATACGGATGCGATTGAGGAATATGGGGAGCTGCGTGAGCGTCACCTGTTCCTAAAGACGCAGTGTGATGATCTAACCACATCACGCGATAAACTGGTTGCGGCAATTGAGGAGATCAACCTGAAATCACGAGAGCAGTTCTCCGAAACATTCAGCCAGATACAGGCCAATTTTAAGCACACGTTTGAAACCCTATTTGGAGGAGGAAAAGCGGATCTAAAGCTAATTGAGGCTGAGGATGTATTGGAGAGTGGTATTGATATCGTAGCCCAGCCCCCGGGTACTCGCTTGAAGAACATTACCCTCCTCTCTGGTGGACAGAGGACGATGACTGCGGTCGGATTGCTCTTTGCCATCTACATGGTGAAGCCCAGCCCCTTCTGCCTACTGGACGAGCTGGACGCTCCGCTAGATGAATCGAATATCGGTCGCTTTACGGGTCTGCTCAAGCAGTTCACGTCCCAGTCCCAGTTCATCATTATAACTCATAACAAACGCACAATCCAAGCAGCCAGAGCGATATACGGAGTGACGATGGAAGAAAAGGGTGTTTCGAAGGTGGTATCGATGAAATTCAATTCCGAACACGACGATCCAGATATCGTAAGCCTGCAGTTGGAAAAAGAGGCGGTGCCGGCGTAATAAGATTCCTTGACGGACTTAAGCTGGTTTCCTTTCAACGTTTTCCACTTTGAACGCAGCACCTTAAGCAGCGAGTTCCGCGGCTTCGGCCATAACCATTGAAGCGGCGAGGCGGGTTTCCAAAAGCGAGTTTGCTCTCATGCGTTTCGCCTCGGCGGTCATTCGGTCTATCGATCGTTCGGACACTTCGCCTATGAAACTGGTATATTCATGGATTTCTCCTCCCTCGATTGTAGTCATGATATCCGTACCGATTTGGCGGGCACGGATTCGGTTGCCGCGGACGAGACCTTAAATGGCAACGATTTTCTTTTTGGGACTTGGTGAATTGTGCATATAATTATTTATCGATGCATTTGCAGGGATCTTTTGACTAGGTGGAGGCCCGATTGCTGACGATGAGCACGATTAGAATGCTGAATACTATAAGCAAAGCGGTCATGATGGTTTTCGCATTTAGTCGGAGAGGACTGCTGTTGAAAAAGAGCGGGTAACCCGATATTGTGATTAGGATAGTTAAGGGAGTGACTAAAGGGAGCCAAGCAAGACGGCATAGAAATGATCCAGGAAGTTTAATTGAAATATTGATACAATAAATTTTCTAAAAGCATCTTAACAAGCGTCGGCCGCATCTTCTCGGTTGCCCATGAATCCGAAGGCGAGAGCGTAGGCTTGGCTTTGGTAATTTTATACAAGAAACCCAAAACACGTTGTTTTGAGATGCTGAATTAANGGACCGTTGGCTTNCTTTCCGCTCATGAAAGAAATCTTTTTCTNTTTAGTCAAACCGACAGTGNCNNTANATAGCCAAAGTTTTTGGGCCNTTTTTGGATAGCGTATGGAAGGAGGATATTTGTAATCTTGATGCGNGNTGCTCAATGAATCAATCTTGGTTAGTGATATCGTGGTTGAGACAATTTTTTGCTGTGGAGGATCGCACCTCAAAGTCATCGATCGGAAGGAGGGGCGAGCAAGAGTCGGAGCGTTTCCTCAGAGCAAAGGGATTCAAGATACTAGCCCGCAATTGGCGAGCGGGAAAGGACGAGATTGATCTCATTTGTAAGGATGATGAGATTCTTGTGTTTGTTGAAACACGAACGCGTCGGACTGGGGCACTGGTCGGCGGCTTTGACTCGATTGACGCACGCAAAAGAAAGGCCTTAAATCGTGTGTGCCGCGCTTACATTGCGAAGCTCAAGCCTCATCCGAGTTCCTTCCGTCTCGATGTGGTTGAAATTGAACATAATGAGGGAGAGATTCTGGAGACCCGGCATTTTGAAAACGCGGTTCTTTTTGGCAAGGAAGCCGGAAGAGGTCACTAGCATGATCCACTATTCGCTTCTTCATAGGAGCAATGCAAAGAGCGGTGTCTATCGGCTTTACAAGATTCTGTGGACGGGACAGTTTCTGCCTTCCCACATCAACTGACTACCATTGATTCTCTATGTCACAAGATTCGCGCCATCCCTTTTTGAAAGGTCTCAGTAAGCACAGAGGGGCACAGCCCACGATCATCACCATTTTTGGTGCTTCTGGAGACTTGTGCGCGCGAAAACTCGTACCCGCTATTTACAATCTTGCGGTGGACAATCTCCTTCCACCCGAATTCTCGCTTATTGGCTACGGCCGTAAACCTATTCCGGATGAAGAGTTTCGTAAGCTGGCCCACGATTCGATTAAAGAGTTCTCGCGCCGATCGCTGAACGAAGAAATTTGGAAACGGATCGAGGATAACACTTACTATTGTAGTGGCGGCTATGATGAAATCGACGCGTTCAAGGCTCTTGAAGCGAAGATTGAGTCCATCGAGAAAGTAATGGGTTGTGAGGCCCAAAGCGTCATTTACCTATCGACACCCCCATCGGTCTTTGAACCGATTATAGTTAACCTTGGGGCCAGTGGTTTGGCGACCCGGTACCAGGACTCGGACAGTCATACCAAGGTGGTGATCGAAAAGCCCTTTGGCAAGGACCTTGAGTCGGCTCGACATTTGAATAAGGTGATCCAAGGCGTGCTTCAGGAGCGACAGGTGTATCGAATAGACCACTACTTAGGTAAGGAAACAGTACAAGACTTGCTGGTGCAGCGTTTTGCAAATTCGATTTTTGAGCCCCTCTGGAATCGCCGGTATGTGGATAATGTGCAAATCACGGTATCCGAATCACTGGGTGTCGGAACGCGAGGCGGGTATTACGAGCAGAGCGGGGCTACACGGGATATGATCCAGAATCACACCATGCAGCTCCTTGCCCTGACCGCTATGGAGCCCCCCGTCTCACTGGATCCGGAAGCGATTCGAGATGAAAAGGTGAAACTTCTGAAGGCGATCAAGCCGCTCAACCTGGACTATGCTCACAGCGACGTTGTTCGAGCCCAATACAAAGAAGGCCTTGTCGATGGAGCGAAAGTCCAAGGGTACCGTCAAGAGGAGGGCGTTTCGGCTGATTCGGAAACTGAAACTTACGCGGCGTTGCGGTTGAATATTAGCAATTGGCGATGGGAAGGGGTCCCCTTTTATTTGCGGTCTGGAAAACGGATGCCTCGCAGAGTCACGGAAATTTCGATACAGTTCAAGCGCCCGCCATCAACGCTGTTCAGCGAAAACGAAATGTTTAATTTGGCAGCCAATTCCCTCGTGTTTCAAATTCAGCCAGATGAAGGTTCAACCGTTTTGTTGAACGCGAAAATACCGGGATTGCAGACTCGCACTCAGCCCGTTAAGATGCACTTCAAGTATAGTGCAACTTTTGGTTCCAACACGCCAGAGGCGTACGAAAGACTGGTACTAGATGCTATGCTCGGCGATGGAACGTTGTTTATTCGGGGTGATGAAACAGAAGCGTCCTGGAATCTAATTACTCCTCTGCATGATTTTTGGGCTAGTGAGGGTCGGAGAGGCATGGAAAATTATGTATCTGGATCCTGGGGACCGCTGGCAGCAGACCGACTTCTTTGGGATAATACGCATGAATGGCGGAAGCCTTAAACGGTTTGATATATGGTTGAATGCCTAGCAACAGAACATAACGAGATCTATCGGGCTCTTCCGGGATTGGAGGTTCCCGTAGGCGAAGCCTTGCTCTCACTCTCAAATATGTGGGATGCTCCTGCGTCTTCGGAGGGAAGTCGTGCTCCATCGGAGTTCAGAGCATCCAGAATGAACTTCATTCTTCACTTTGGTTTTGAAGCCTCCACAGAGGAGTCTGAGGAACTCTTTCAGTCAGTAATTAGTTTTTCCCAGCGGTACCCTTGTCGAATCATTGCCCTGTGCCCCTCTCGCGATAAGAATGCAACGGGTCAGGGTATTGTCTGCAAGATTTTCTCGGAGTGCTACATTGGAGAAGGTCAAGGGGATATGAGTTGCTGTGAGGCGATCGTATTTGGTTACACCCTTAAGGAGAAACAGTATCTTGAGGATCAAATTTCCATATTCCTGGAAAGCGACCTCCCAACGTACTACTGGCCCTATCGTTTCGATTCGCCGGAAAATCTCTCGGACTACCAGTCTTTTTTCAAAAACGTAAATCGTGTCGTGATCGATACCGCCTCTGAAACGTATCAGCCGCATATGCTGGATATCGCAGAGCCTTCGAAGGTGTATGACTTGGCATTCGCACGGACACTCTCAGCGAGACAGAGTATTGGGCAATTCTTCAGCGTATTTTCTGCAGAGGACATCGTTAATGGATTGAATAGGATTGAAATCGTGACCTCCGCGGATCACGAAGCGGAAATGGTCGCTTTAAGTAATTGGATACAAAGCGTTCTGGGGGATTGCGGAAACAGCGTCGATAAAACCAAACCAGCAGAAAGCATCTCCTGTGGTTTATCTGTCGATCCACAATCTGTTCCAACGCTGAGATTTTCATACGGCAACGGCAGCTCCGCCGAATGCATGCTGGATTTCAAATCAGGAGTGGCGCACTTGAGGGCAAATATTGGTGGAGACGACCACGCTATGAACGCTGCGATCCATTTGCTCAATCCGGATGATGCCTTGGCTGAGTCGCTATTCTTTGGCTAGGGCTAGTTTTCGGTCTCAATTTGGCTGGGAAATCCGCTACTATGCAAAGCGGGACTTTCGTTGCCAGTCTTGTGGTTTGGCAGGAAGGACCGGCTCGGTCCTTCGACTGGGCTCAGGCTCTTCGACCGGTCCACCCTGCCTATAATGGCACCATCAACAGTTTACCCGTGCTGTTGGACCGTATTTGTCTGTCTAGATTCGCTATTTTAGAGAAAGCCACACCTAGAATTCTTCCGAAACTCAGTGGTTACGATTGAATTCAAGTTTTCGATGATATTCCAGGGTTCCAATTCGCTTTAATAATGCCTCGAAAAGGTTGCGTCAACAGCCCGGGAAAAGAGCGATCTACTGGCTCATGCCATCGATCCTTCTTCGTTATGCGGACTGTAACCAGAGGCATTTAAAGCCAAACTTCCCAAACGACTGGCGTCTACGAGACTTACTTATCGTGGAGAGGAGCTCCTTTTAGAAGTTCTGCGTAGTTGGAAAGCAGTGATCTTTCATATTCCACCGGAGGATCCAAATGTTGAGCGTGCCCTGGAGCCTATTCGGCATATTCTGACTCGTTCTTTCAACCCGATTCGATTAATTCATTTTGAGACCATCAATGACGAAGACGCCAGATTCAGTCTGTACTTGGAAGTGCTTGGGGCTCGTTTTCGTCTTCACTGGACCACAAGCGGGTAGTGATTGAAGGTGTCAGGTGAAATCAGCGTCCTGATAACATTGGGGCTCCCCAAACACGTTGTCGTCATCCCTTAAAAAGAGGTGGTTACCTCACCATCCATAGTCTGTCCGTTTTCGCATTCTTGCGAATGGGTCATCAGTCGTCTCAAGCACCTAAGGCTTCGTTGAATTCTCGAAAGAACATGAAGACGATTACGACGCTTCCAATCACTTCTGGAGTGATCAGTAAAAGTCCTGCGGGTAGGCCAATTTGGGAAGCTTGAAAAATGATGAGACCAGAGAGAATCAGGCAGAGACCTGATACGAAGAGAAAGCTTAGACTGTAGGTTGGAACCGTCCGCACGCTCATCGAGTAGAGTTCTCGAAAATAGCGCATTGAAAGTAGGATGAAGACAGTCATCGCGAAGAATGGTCCGACATCCGATTGAGGCAAGGATAGCAGAGTGTTGTAGAGACCGTGTACGACGATCATGATCCCGAAGATATAGAAAAAATCGTTGTAGTTCGAACGCCGCAAAGCTCGGCAAAGATACAGCCCTCCCATCCCGGTTAGAGCGATATGGAAGAAGTTTGCGGTCAGAAACCGCCCTGGAGCTGCGAGTGCGAGCGATTGTGAAAAATAACCAATATTCTCTTCCGCTGCGAAGCCAAGGCCTACGAAGCTGGCAACGATGAATGCGTCGCGCTCTTCGCCTTGCTTGGCGAAGTAGATCGCAAAAGGTAGAAAGAAAAGCAGCTTGCAAAACTCTTCTCTCAAACCAACTCCTCCGATGAAGAAAGCAAGCATCCGGATGAGGTCTCCATCTGGCTGATACCCAACGTAAGTATCCTCGACGATGACAAGGAAAACAGTTGGGATGGTGCTTAGCACTCCAGCGAAAAGCGCGAGTAAGCACAAGTAGCTGGTTCTACCTAGCCAAGGACTTATCTGGCCGAGTCGGAACAGGAGGGCCGCCCAAACAATCGCGGTGATTCCTGCGATGATGGCCATCGGCACATCGAAATTTGAGAAACGCTCAAAGGGGAGTAGCTTAGCGACCTCCAGCCAATCCTTCTTGTGGGTGGCAATATCGAGTCGAACGCGGAAACTGATGAGCTCCTCATAAGCTGGGTTGTTGAGAAGCGCTTGCAGCTCGTCGAATTTGTCATTGCGAAGTAGCATGTTGACAGCACGTTCGCGGGATTGTCGGGCATCGGGGAATTGGCCTTCTCGCTTAAAGTAGGGGTAGGCTCTGTGGTAATAGCCATTTCGTGCTTCAATCTCTCCAAGAAGTCGGTTCGCGTATCGCGGTGGGAATTCCTGAGAGGCTTTCGATTCCAGATTTTCTCTCCGAGGATCTTCGGGGTCTGCAAAGGAGGCTAGATAGTCTCCTAGCATCGATGCCAGCTCTGTGTCGAATTGACCGCCCAATAGTCCATCGATACGCTTTGCCAATTCGCCTTGATAGTACGGGTAAAGATAGGGCCCGATAATAAAGAACTTTTCTATCGTAATGCCTTCGTTTTCCAATTGGGTAATCAAGGCGGTTGGAGCGATGCTGCTTTTAACGAGGGAGCTGTCCGAGTAGGGAAAATTTGGATTCAAGAATTCGAGGGCAATATCCTGGCGGAGCTGGCCTGCTTTTGAATCAGTAAGCAAATCGACCAGAGCCCCGATGGATAACCCGCACAGCAGAATAGTGATAGCTGACTTCCAGATAAAGGATTGGCTATACGATTTCTGCCTTAGGTTGGTCTGCCAATTGCTCATGGGTCGGTTACAGCTGTATTTTGAACAAACTGACTAAATAGTTGGAATTTAGTTGAGGCATCTCATACCGGACAAGCCTAATGATAATAAGGAGTCTTGGATCTCAAGATTGAGAGGCAACTACGATATATATATGTGCAATATGCAAACGACAATTGAATTACCGGATGAATTGCCCGCTCGGCTAAAATGGCTGCGGCAGAGAGAGGATCGACTTTTAGGGAGTTGGTTATGCATGGGCTCAGGCAGGTTCTGAGCGAAGCGGCGGAAAAGCCGGACGCCTTCCGATTACCGAAACTTCCCCAAAGGGGGAGAAAGGCTTACGATTCAAGCAATGAGGAGATTGAATCCCTGCTGATGGCTGAGGACGCGAAGCGGTATGTACGTTCTTGCTGACGTTAATGTCTGTTGGCTTTAGCTGATATCTAGCACAAGTCGCATCGCAAGGTCTGTCATTGGTTCGATCTGCTTCCTGAGGCTCAAACTTGCTCGTATACGGAGTAGCTCAGTTGGGTTTGATCCGGCTAATCACCTCGGATGTGGTGATGCAAGGGAACGCGTTGACAATTTTGAGGAATGGACGTTCTACGGGGGATTCCTTCAAGCGCCTAGCGTATGCTTTGTTGATGAGCCGAGCGGTTTGCAGGCAATTTGGCTCAAATTCAGCATGGCTTTCGGTAAGGTGACGGAGCGTGTGGCGGATGCCTATCTCGCTGGATTTGCCTTAGCAGGCGGGCACTCCTTCGTTACTCTAGACAAGGGTTTTCGAAATTTCGAAGAACTCGATTTAGCAATGTTAGATTAATAGTGTTCATGAACACCAAAACGATTGACAGGTTTCGGATCGAGGCGCTTTTCTGGGCATGTGGCACTTGCTCGAGCAGTTCAACTGGAGCCAGTTAGCCTTAGGGAAATCGTAGGGGAAGGCGTCCGTTGGGCGGCTGGAACTGATAGGGACACTTTAGGGACTGGCATCGATCATTTCGACCGGGCTTTGGGGGGAGGACTGTCGACTGGCGTTTTGTGCGAGTTCGTCGCTTCCACTCCGAGTTCGGGCGGGCAAACTGTGCTCCTCCACTTGTTGGAAGGGGCTCGTAAGGAACGTCGCTTTGCGGCGTTGGTCGATGGGGCGAACGCCTTTGACCCGGAAACGTCGCCGCCTGCTTTGATCGAGCATCTTATGTGGGTGCGGTGTGGGTCGTTAGAGCAGGCTTTGCGGGCGGCGGATATACTGCTGCGCGACGAAAACCTAGGAATGGTGATTGTGGATTTGCGTGATTGCGCTGGGTGGGCTTTGAAGCGGACGCGTTCGACGGTCTGGTATCGCCTACAGCGATTAGTAGGCCGATGGGAGGGGACTTTAGTCGTTTTCACGCCGCGTCCCATGATCCCGAGTGCCCAGATCCGGGTAGCCCTAGCCGGACGCCTGACGGTGGCGCAGTGCGATGCGAATTTGGCCGATGTCTCGAAGGGCCTCGTGTTCGAAGTGCTCCGCCTTCGCAAACAGGAAATAGGAGATTTCCCTCAACTGATACAAGCAGGATGAAAGGCAAGATACCATGTACACGGTGATTGATATTCCGCGTTTCGCCTTGCAGGCGGTCCTGCGGCTGGAAGAAGGGCTTCGGGGGAGGCCGGTTGTTCTGGTGGACGAATCGCTGGCTAAGCCAATGGTGATCGACTGTACGCGAGCGGCGGAAAGGGCAGGGGCACTTCCTGGCTTGAGCTTGCCACAGGCGATCGCCCGCTGCGAGGAGGTCGTCGTTCGATACTGTTCGGAGAAAGCAGAAGCCTTGGCGGGGCGAGCCCTGTTCGATTGCGCCTATTCGCTGTCGCCTCGAGTGGAGGAGACCTATCCTGGGGTGTGTTCGATTGGTCTGGTCGGGGTTAATTGGAAGACGCTTGTAGGTTCTTGTCAGGAAATCGTATCTGTTTTGAGGGGACTTGGCTTGAGAGGACGCATAGGGGTTGGGGCCACGCCAGATATCGCCTTATTCGTCGCCCGCAAATCAAAGGGTGTTACGGTTGTGGGGGAGCTCTCTTTACAAGGTAGGGCTGACTGTCCTCAGTCAGCCGGTGTGGTGGAGGATGGGTGGCCGGCGATGGTCGCAGAGCCGGAAAGGACCGGTCTTCCTCACTGTTCGTTAAAGGAATTCTTGAACTCCCTTCCGATAGAGGCCGTGGAACCCTCGGAGGAGCTGGAGGCGATTTTGGATCAATGGGGAATTCATTGGGCGGGGGCCTTTGCCCAGCTGCCTCGAGAGGAGGTGGGCAAGCGACTAGGCGCGGAGGGCTTGGCCTTCTGGGATCGGATTTCAGGTCGGGAGGAGCGGCCATTGCGAATTTCGGAACTGCCTGAAGTTTACAAAGAGTCGCTGGAATTCGAATACGAAGTCGATACGCTGGAGCCCTTGCTGTTTCTCATTCGCCGTTTTCTGGATCAACTTTGTCTGCGGCTGCGGGTCTCCGCCCTGGTGGCCGAGTCCATCCACTTGAAGCTAGGGCTGGCGGATATTCGTTTGGAGGATGGAGAGCGGATCGAAGCGATAGAGACATCGCTCAAAATCCCAGACCCTACTAGCGATTCGGAGGCATTGTTCATGATGCTGTCGACTCGGCTGGAGAAAATGGATACTGATTCGGCAGTGGTGGGCCTCTGTCTTAAAGTCGATCCGATTGATCGAAACGAAAGCCAGCTAGGCTTGTTCGAAACGAGCCTGAAAGATCCACATCGGTTTACCCAAACCTTGGCTCAGGTGGCGGGGATTGTCGGGGCGGACAATGTGGGCCGGCCTAGCCTGGAACTGAGTGGGCGGCCTGAGGGAATGACGCTCGAGCGTTTGCCAACGATAACGCCTCCGATGAAAGGACTGGGGACGAAAGAGCAGTTCGGATTGGTCCTGCGCCGTTTTCGTCCCCCGTTGAAGGCGGAAGTCAGGGTAGGGGAAAGGCGTCCCATTTGGTTTCGCTGTTCCCGGGTAGGCGGGATGGTGGCCCAGTGCCGAGGCCCTTGGGCCCATTCGGGGCAATGGTGGGAGTCCGGAGGATGGAACCGGTTGGAATGGGATGTGGAACTGAAGGCTGGCGGAGTGTACCGCCTCGTGAAGGAGCGGACACAGTGGATGGTCGAGGGGATGTATGACTGATTTTGAGCGTATCCAATCAATCCAATTCCTTTGCGTTCTAGTAGGATTCGAGCCCAAATTGCGTTTTCTCATTTCGAAATACCCTCCGGGTATGCCTCAAGTAGAAAGCCGGAATTTGTGTTTCGAATCCTACGTCGTCCGCTCGAAAGCGACTTATTGGAAACGCTCAGGGCTAGGCTCAAGACGGGTTGGTTGGGTATGGAATGTTTTCGAAAGGCTGAACGCTAATGGCTAATCGCTACATCGAACTGCATGCACGGACGGCGTTTAGCTTCTTGCGAGGGGCGTCGCGGCCTAAGGAGTTAGCGGTGGCTTGCGCGGATGCGGAGCTGGATGCGATGGCGGTTTGTGATCGAGGGGGTGTTTATGGGACGCCGCGTTTTTATAAGGAAGCACGTGCACAGGGAGTGCGTCCCATCGTGGGCTGTGAACTGGCGATGGAAGATGGGAGCACTTTACCGTTATTGATTAAATCGCGACAGGGATATCGAAATTTGTGTAAGCTTCTGACTCGGGCCCAGCTGCGGTCGGAGAAGGGTGAGGAGCAGGTGGCGTGGGACGAACTGCCAGAGTTTGCAGAAGGAATGATCGCTTTGACAGGGGATGAGGATGGGCCGCTTTACCAAGCGTGGCGACAGGACGGAGTTTCGGGTCTTGATAGAAGTTTAAAGCGTCTTCGAGAGATTTTTGCCGACGAAGATTTGGGGCTCGAAGTTCAGCGGCATTTGATTCGAGGAGAGGAGCGTTGGGTGGGGACGATGCGTGACTTGGCAGTCGCTTCGGGTCTGCCGCTTGTGGCGACTAATGGAGTCTGCTATGCGACGCCAGCGGGCCGGCTGACTCAGGACGTNTTTACCTGCTTGAGAGAGAAGACGCGTTTGGANAAGGCAGGAATGTTGCTNAGTCGGAATGCCCAGCGCTTTGTCAAGCCAGCGAAAGAGATGGGNTATTTGTTTCGGGATATGCCCGAGGCTATTAAAAACACACTTNGCATTGCGGAACGTTGTGAATTTTCGTTGGAGAATCTTGGATACNAGTTTCCTCGTTTTCCTGTNCCTCGAGGGGAATCTATGGATTCTTTTTTGGAGAAGATTGTCTGGTTTGGGGCNGAACAGCGGTATCGGAGTCTGAGTCCNGTGGTGAAGCGTCAACTGCGTCATGAGCTTAGCATCATTGCCCGTTTAGGNTTTTCCGGCTATTTTCTGATTGTCTGGGATTTGGTTAACTACTGCCGAGAACNCAANATCATGGCTCAAGGANGAGGAAGNGCGGCCAATAGNGCGGTTTGCTATAGCTTGGGGATTACGCCGGTGGATCCCGTGGAAGGGCGATTGCTCTTCGAGCGCTTCTTGAATGAGGAGCGACGGAGTTGGCCGGATATAGACATCGATTTNCCTAGCGGGGACCGACGGGAACANGTGATCCAGGAAGTGTACCGGCGTTATGGTCGAAATGGGGCAGCTATGACTGCGAATGTGATTACCTACCGTGGGCGNAGNGCGGCTCGGGAAATTGGCAAGGTCTTTGGCTTTTCTGATGAGGTTTTAGGACGTTTTTCCTCGTTGTATGGAANCCATNACTACTCGCANGAGATNTCNATTTCTGAGNAATTCGANAAGTCNGGAATCGCTTCTAGTCATCCGAGAGCGTCTGCCTTGGCTCGGTTGTTTCCTATGATTTTGGGCNTACCNCGGCACTTGGGCCAGCATTCAGGAGGNATGATTATTTGTGAAGGTGAACTAGACTCAGTGGTGCCGTTAGAGCCNGCGAGCATGCCGGGGCGAACNGTGGTTCAGTGGGACAAGGAGGACTGNGAGGATATGGGGATGGTGAAGGTGGATTTGTTGGGTCTAGGAATGATGGCNGTAATGCAAGATGCTTTCGAAGCGGTGAGGGCTAAGGGGANGAGTATCGACCTCGCGAGTATTCCCAAAGACGACAAGGCAACCTATGAGATGATGCAGAAGGCCGATACGATCGGGGTTTTCCAGATTGAGAGTCGAGCTCAGATGGCGACTCTGCCGCGGATGAAGCCGAAGGAGTTCTACGACGTTGTTATCGAGGTNGGAATNATCCGACCCGGTCCCATTCAGGGAAACATGGTGAANCCTTATNTGGAGCGACGGGCAGGTCGNCAAAAGATTGAGTATATTGACGATCGCCTGAAACCGATNTTGGAACGGACTTTGGGGGTGNCCCTTTTTCAGGAGCAAATTCTGAAAGTGGCGATGGTTATGGCTGATTTCTCTGGTGCTCAGGCTGAGGAACTACGACGGGCNGTGAGTTTNTATCGAANAGATNACCGGATTAANCAGGTGACGCAGGACTTGGTGAAAGCGATGCNNGAANGAAAGGTTCCNGAAGAGAAAATTGAACAGGTAGTTAGGTNNGTCTCCAGTTTTGCCCATTATGGTTTTCCNGAGAGTCANGCGATTTCGTTTGGTTTGCTNGCTTACGCTAGTANGTACTTAAAGACTCACTANNNNGCGGATTTTTATGTNGCATTATTGAACAATCAGCCGATGGGTTTCTATTCACCGGCGACCTTGATCCAAGACGCTAAGCGGCATANTATTCGGGTTCGAGCGGTGGATGTTTCGGTTTCTGGATGGCGGTGNATCGTGGAGAGCGAACAGTCTATCCGANTGGGTCTGANCATGGTAAATGGAGTGAGNCGTTCTCATGCGGAAGCGATGCTGAGAGCTAGNGAGGAGTATGGGTTTACTGATTTGCGGGACTTTAGAAAGCGGACTCGTTTCGACCGGGACGAATTNCGAACGCTGGCTTCAATCGGAGCTTTGAATTGNTTCGAGAAGAGCCGGCGGCANGCCTTGTGGTCGGTGGAGTCGAGCTACGATNCAGGGGACTTGTTTGCGGATGCAGAGGTGGAGGATAATCGTGGACTGAGTCCGNTGGAGNNAATGACGCACGTAGAGCGNCTGCAGGCGGATTATAGNGGNGTAGGCGTGACGGTGGGCTCNCACCCCATGGCTGCAGTTCGGGATNGACTNTCGCAGGTCTGGACGTCAGNGGACTTGGATCACACGCCGCATGGCAANCNGGTTAGAGTGGCGGGACAGGTAATTTGCCGTCAACGGCCGGGAACNGCGAAGGGTTTTTTGTTTATTTCGCTAGAAGATGAGACGGGGATATCCAATATTGTGGTNATGCCGCAGATNTTCGAGCGTAGTCGGCTTGTNATTACACAGGAAAGATTCCTCCTGGTTTCAGGAANGCTGCAGAACTTNCAAAACGTAATCCANGTGAAAGCCGAGAAAATAGAACCGCTGGTAGTGGGGGNNCTNCCGGCTGCGAACTCGTATGATTTTCACTAGTAGCTCAGTGCTTCAGTCNNAGCATTGTANGAGAANNTGTGCTNAGGCTNAAGCACTGAGCTANTCCACAANCAGAGCTGCGTAGTTCTTCTTTCCACGGCGGAGGAGGATATATTTGTCGAAATGGANGTCGGNTGAGGTGAGCTTTGATTGAANATNTTGTATCCNTTTATTGTTNACGTTTACACCTCCNCCTTGGATATCTTTTTTGGCCTGGCCACGAGATGGGGACAGACCTGATTCGACGAGAGCNTCCAGTAGAGAGAGTCCTTNACCGGAAAGGGTATCACTGGATACCNTTGCNTTCGGTATTTCGTTGGCCACTTNTNGCAAAGCGTTCTCCGAAATGTCTTCGAGACCACCCCCAAAAAGAATCTGGCTGGCTTTGATGGCATCGTNGGTGGCCTCTTCGCCNTGGATGAGCTGCGTCATTTCGCNGGCNAGAGCTCGATGGGCTAATCTTNNGCCAGGATTTTCTTCGTGCTGTTTTTCGAGTACCGCGATTTCATCCTGGTNGAGAAAAGTAAAGTATTTCAAGTAGCGAATGACGTCACGATCATCGACATTGATGAANTACTGGTAGAAGCGATANACGCTGGTGCGAGCAGGATCTAGCCAAATGGCNCCTGATTCGCTNTTGCCGAATTTGGTCCCGTCAGCGTTAGTGATGAGGGGTAGGGTGAGGCCGTAGACAGTGGCCNCCGCCTTTTTNCGTGTCAGCTCGGTNCCGATGGTNATGTTTCCCCATTGATCGCTGCCGCCGATTTGGAGTTCGCAATTTTCTGACTGGTAGAGATGGTAGAAGTCGTACCCTTGCAGCAGCATGTAGGAAAATTCTGTGTAGCTGATGCCTACATCNCGGTCNTCCATGCGAGCACGNACGCTTTCTTTGGCAACCATGGAGTTTACGGTGAAATGTTTGCCNACATCTCTTAGAAAATCGAGAAAGCTGATNGGNGCCATCCAAGNGGCATTGTCGACAAGTCGGGCGGTATTTTNGATGGCTTCGTTGAAATCGAGTATACTGGCGAGCTGNGTTTTTACTGACTCGATNTTGTGGTCGAGCACTTCTTTAGTGAGTAANTGGCGCTCAGACTTTTTGCCCGATGGGTCNCCAATGCTTCCAGTNGCTCCACCGGCAAGAGCGATAGGTTTGTGACCATAGTNCTGGAAGCGCCTAAGAGCTATGAGAGGCACGAGATTGCCGACATGGAGGCTATCNGCAGTAGGGTCAAANCCACTATACAATGATATGGGCCCNTCGGCAAGTCGNTCANCTAAAGCCTCTTCAGCNGTGCAGTCGTTNAGNAGTCCTCTCCAATGCAGATCTTCCAAAATCGTCATAAGNTGGAANNTTTTGGAGAGAATTGAGAGANGTGTCGAGATTAAGGCTGAAGNTTGCAGACTTAAGGCTGAATTTTNAAAAATAAAGGACTCGAANTNGGTCTCAATGAATTCNTAGAAACCCGGGGCGAGGATTTNATTAACCTTACCNTTNNNGATTCTCACTTCGNCTTTGACCGTGTNACCTTNCCCNTCGAGATCACCTCGGNAGATTAAAACTTCGTCCGTGTCTTTNCGAATGGAGAATTTCTTNTCCATCGGNTCGCCNAGAATNGCCACGANTTCTNNAGGNTTCATCTTNNAGGCAAGCTTGTCCCAGGCATCGGGATTTACCCAGTCTCCNCTCGCTCGAACTTCTGCTTTGCGTAGCTCGATTCTCAAGTTNTCGTNNCACTNGTTTTTATCGNCTTNAGGCGNAGGATTNGAGGNGGNGTNCGCGNCGGCTGCCCGNGGAACGGNGTTGGGGACTTCAGAAANTTCTTCGTATTTGGCGAGANGCGCTTNCAACGCAGAGACCTTCTCGTTGAGCNATTTTGATCTCGNCGAGAACTTGATCCAGGGTCGNTNGTNCGAAGTCAGCCGCGAACGATGNGCTTGATAGCATNAGAATNGATAANAATGAGACGGCCCGTTTCATNTCTCANATAGGGCNCGTCTAGGGNAANAGGGCAAGCGTCTTNGCCCTACNGGCAACNNCNACTCGNGGGCCTTTTTGACCGACGTACTTGCAGCTCTANTATATGATCGCCCGTTTNTGCAATTCAGTCGGTNTCGTGTCGGAATTGACCTTCAAGTAGTTGATCATTCCCTCNAGCCAGGTTGAAACNGAGTNAGGATTGTAGCTCACCCTCGGTTCAGTATTTAGGACTCCGTCCGCATCGCCCAAAGGCATTAGCCGACGAGGAATCTGATTGAGNGTGATTGTTTCGAAGTAAGTGTTNGATTCTCTTAGGGAATCAAGCAACGTCTTCTCGTTAAAGTCATACGCCGGTGAANCCTCTGCACGAATGATAATTATGGGCGANTAGATACTNCTGAAAATCTTGTGGTAAAATTTCCTGCGAGAAGGATCGGTGCGTCTCCAAATCTGTTCAGAGGTCAGCCATTTGCTNTCTTCGATAACGTCTTTGTGAGTCTGCCTTGTNAAAAGCATGTAGTGGGGNTCCTCAAGGATAAATCCACTAAACGAATACGTACTNGCGAGATANATNGACAAGTTGGCATATTCCTTGGTCGACATCAGNAAGAAGCTGCTTTCATCGACTNCNTTTTGANCACGAATTTCGTCGAACATCTCGACCCAGTCAGAGGTTCGNGCNGANCGNAGCGATGCCAAATCTTTTGCGACNGCATAGGCAACCACGAATCCTTGGCCGAGCAAGTTACTACCGAATGGAGAGGTGAGAAGGTAGCGTGCTTCATTCTCNTTTTGAGCACGGCGACTNTTNGATCTCCCAAAAAAACGTCGGCTGGGCTGGTTGCTCAGTGAGGCAGATTCCACATCGATAACAAAGACAGCTGGGGCGATTTTTGCCCTCTTCGGCCGCCCCCATACTAGGCTGATCTTCTTACCCGATTCAAGACGAACCTGTTTGGATTTAATCTGGATATCGTCCTTAAAAATACCGCGACGGAAAGGATAGTCGCCGGAAGTGAGTCGCCGGAGCATTTTACGCTCTTCAGAAAAGATGTCTTCTGGATTCAGAATACTAGGCGTGATGTTTTCCTCAGGTTCGGTTGTGCCTTCCTGAGCGTTTATCGAGAGGCAGCAAATCGTGGCTCCAACGAAAAGAAGGACCGTCCGCAGGGTTTTCATTTCGGATCGTCGGATCATGGTTCTCTTAGTTGTTCTGAGGAGGTATTAAGTCCAACGCTCTTTGAAATGTGTCCGTCGATTCATATTCATCAATATTTCCAATTTGGCAAGAATCTTAGCCTAGCTGAAATTGCACCAACTTAGTGGTGAGACAATGAGGGGCCTGGATCGCCAAATGATAGATCAATTTACTCCCGCAAAGAGAGCCAGAAAAACGCTCGCCCCATTTTTGGGTGCTAGCGTTGCATTTAGGGGAAGCGGAAAGGAGTCTACTTCTTCTTCGCTTCTTCGCGTTCGAGGGCTTCTTTGATTACCTGCTCAGCCACGTTCTTCGGACAAGGTGCGTAATGCGAGAACTCCATTGAGAATTGTCCGCGACCCGAGGTCATCGTACGGAGCGAGCCAATGTAGCCGAACATTTCAGCAAGAGGAGCGTCCGCTTTGATCTGAATTGAAGTAGCTGTAGGCTCTTGAGACTTGATCATACCGCGACGGCGATTGAGGTCGCCAATGACATCCCCGATATTATCTTCGCCAACGAACACGTCGAGTTTCATGATCGGCTCTAGGATTTGTGCTCCCGCCTTTGGCATCGTTTGGCGATAGCCAGCGCGAGCAGCTGTTTCGAACGCAACCGCTGATGAGTCGACTGGGTGGTAGGACCCGTCGGTAAGCGTAACCTTAAAATCGACTGTTGGATAGCCCGCGAGGACCCCTCTATCGATCGACTTTGCAAAGCCCTTTTCAATGGCTGGCCAGAACTCCTTAGGAACGTTGCCGCCAACAACCTTCGACTCGAACTGGAAACCCTCGCCGGACTCAAGTGGTTCGATGATGTAATCGATCTTACCGAACTGACCGGAACCACCAGACTGCTTTTTGTGTGTATAGCTGTCTTCGATGCGCTGAGTGATAGACTCGCGGTAGGCGACCTGCGGCTTACCGACGTCTACTTCAACGCCGTAGGTGCGCTTGAGGATGTCTACTTTGATATCCAAGTGAAGCTCACCCATTCCTTTGATAATCGTTTCCCCAGAATCCTCGTCGGTTTCGACGCGGAAGGAAGGATCCTCCTTGATCATTTTTCCAATGGCAGTGGAGAGCTTTTCAGCATTCGCCTTGTCGCGAGTCGCGATGGCGATTGAGATAACGGGATCTGGGAAGACCATTGGCTCGAGAGTTGCCGGATTGTCAGGATCGCAGAGCGTGTGACCTGTTTGGGTGTTTTTCATCCCAAGAAGGGCTACGATGTCACCAGCCTGGGCAGAATCAACCTCCTCACGAGAGTCGGCGTGCATTTCCACGATACGGCCAATACGCTCTGTCTTACCCGTAAAGGTATTGAGAACGCTGGTGCCTTTTGCCAGCTTGCCCGAATAGATACGGGTAAAGGTGAGCGCACCATACTTGTCGTCCATAATCTTGAACGCGAGTGCTCGCAATGGTTTGTCGATATCAACCGTGGCAACATCTCCGGTCTCGTTGCCCTCCAGATCGATTTCTGGCTGTGGCTTTACCTCAGTTGGAGAGGGCAAGTAGTCGACTACCGCGTCCAAAATGAGTTGCACCCCTTTGTTCTTAAAAGAAGAGCCGCAGTAAGTTGGGAAAAAGTCCAAATTGATCGTTCCTTTGCGGACGCAGGCCTTGATATCATCAATGGCGGGTTCCTCGCCCTCGAGGTATTTTTCCATTAGCTCGTCGTTTTGCTCGACTGCTGTTTCGATGAGTTTTTCGCGCCATTCCTCGACGTCGTCCTTCATGTCTTCAGGAACATCCTCGATCGTGAAGTTCAATGGGTCTCCAGAATCGTCCCAGATCCAAGCCTTGCGCGTCAGCAGGTCGACGCAGCCTTTGAGCTCACTTTCGCGACCGATAGGCAGAACCATTACAAGTGCATTGGCTCCGAGCACGGTTTCCACTTGGTTGACGACGCGCAGGAAGTCGGCGCCGATGCGGTCTAGCTTGTTTACGTAAATAATGCGAGCAACCTCGGAGTCATTGGCGTATCTCCAATTGGTCTCGGACTGGGGCTCAACGCCTCCAGAGCCGCAGAAAACGCCGACGCCTCCATCGAGTACCTTCAGGGAACGATAGACTTCGATCGTGAAGTCAACGTGGCCTGGCGTATCGATAATGTTAAAACGATGGTTGTTCCAAAAACAGGTCGTCGCAGCCGATTGGATCGTGATGCCTCTTTCCTGCTCTTGCTCCATGAAGTCTGTCGTTGCCGCTCCATCGTGAACCTCGCCGATCTTGTGGATCTTGCCAGTGAGCTTGAGAATACGCTCAGTTGTGGTCGTCTTACCCGCGTCCACGTGGGCGAAGATTCCGATATTTCTGTAAAGTGTTAGGTCTGTTGCCATTGTGCTTATTTTTGATTGCTATCCAGAGACTACTTTCAAGGAAACCATACGCGCGTATAGAAAGTTCTGCGTCTGGCAACGCAATAATTCGCATTGAGGTTCGATTGCGGGTCCGTCGAGGCCGATCGGACCTTTTTTGGCAAACTGAGATTGCTCTTTTAGGGCCTGGCATTTTAGTTCGAAACATGTCGATTAGGCTATTTGTAAAATCATCTGAATCCGTTGCTGCGGAAGTTGTGGAAGCCGGAACTGGAACGAAGCGGCAAGTCCTAATAAGTGACGAGGAAGGCCCGAATTTCGCTCTGAGGCGCTTCATCATGGAGCCGGGCGGAGGAATGCCGAAGCATACCAATACTGTGGAGCACGAACAATACGTTCTGAAAGGAAAGGCGCGTGTGGGAATTGGGGAGAAGCTTTTTGAGGTAAACACTGGGGATGCCGTTCTGATTCCGGAGGGGGTTCCCCATTGGTATGAAGCGGACGAGAAAGAGGGATTCGAGTTTCTCTGAATTGTGCCAAACGAGGAAGACGTGATTGAAGTATGTGACGAGCCGGGTTACTGACGCATCGAAAATAAAGAGTTTGTAGGCGGTTGCCGATACGACTTACCTCCATTTTGACGAGAAAGATTGAAAATCGAAACCGAAACGCTGCAATATGCGTTATAAGTTTAGACCGCGATCCCAAGTAATATTATGAAAACTTTCCTTTCTTCCGAATGCCTCGCCGTTTCGACTGCTTTAGCCTTAATAGCCATTCCTTGGATGAGCGGGCAGCAAGAGTCGGAGCCTGGAGGCTATCTCTTCTTCGGGACTAGTGTCAGCGCAGAGGCTGGTGAATCCCATTTCCCAATCGTAAGCGTGGATAAGAAGAATATTTTTGTCGACGCGGGCATTGACGTAAAAAAAGTTTCGCTGCGAGCGCCTTGCCACGTGAGGGCCGAACTGATGCTGTCGGAAAGTTTTGCAGATGTGCTCGAGATGAAGTTTACGACCACGTCGATGACGAATTTGCAGCGCTCCGCGCAAGCGGTCTCGGACATGCAGTTTTCTGCGGTCCAGTCGGAGATCGCAGTTTCTATGTTGAGCTCCCAGTTGGAAGGTGATCCGCTCTCGGTCGATGCGAGCCCCGCCGACATGGCTATTCAGTCTCAAATCGAAGATGTTCAGCAGAACAACTCGGACTTTCAATCTAGCATGCAAGACAGCCTAGATATGGGTAATTTCGAGGCTGAAGAGCTGGCGGATACGGTCCATGTTAAAGGGACGATTATCCCGAAGACGGATATGCCAGGAGCCTATTGCGTTATCGTTGTCGGCTATGACATTCATAATTTGGAAACAGGCGAGATGGAAGGGCGAGGCCGATTTGCTCGAGCGAAGTACATTGGCGATCTATTAGCGGAAGATATCGTCGAATTACGTGTTCGCGTTTCCACGGGTGAGTTCGACAAGGAAACTGCGGAATTCCAGATGCACTTGTTCACTGGAGACGGGGAGCAAGTGGCGATGAGCAATTCGCGTGGGCTCAAGCCCTTGACACCTCAGGAAGTGGCGACTTTTAGGGAGCTTTCCGCTAAAACGTCACTGAGCAATAACGGCTGAGGCGTGCCGAACTCATATTAGAGGGCGACGAAAGTGGTCTTCATGTTATGGGGGTGCTTGGAGGGGCAAACCCATTTTCTTGCGATTTTGTCTTCATGCTTGCGTGCAGGAACTATAGGAACTTACCTGGGAGGGGTCTTTCGTCGCACTTTCGATGTTTTCCTAACAAGTTTGTTGAAGTAAAGTCCCCTTGCTCTATGCCCAGCCTACCTCTCCCTGCTCTTTCTCTCATCGCATTGATTCCGATCGCGATCGTTATGCTCTTCCTTGTGGTCCTTCGGTGGCCGGCAAAAAAGGCGATGCCGCTCGCCTATGTTGTGACCGTCGTGATCGCCTTTGCGGTTTGGAGTACGCCTATCGCGCAAATAGCCGCGGCAAGTATTCATGGCCTTGTTACGGCGGTCAATTTACTGTTCATCGTTTTTGGAGCGGTTCTTCTTCTGAACACACTCAAGGCCTGCGGAGATATCCACGCGATACGACAGGGATTTGTGGACATATCGCCAGATCGGCGTGTTCAAGCGGTAATAATCGCTTGGCTCTTTGGGTCCTTTATAGAAGGAGCGGCGGGTTTTGGAGCGCCGGCAGCGATTGCGGCGCCTTTACTAGTAGCCATTGGTTTTCCTGCGATGGCAGCTGTCGTCGTGGCTTTAGTAATACAGAGTACACCGGTCTCGTTTGGCGCAGTGGGAACTCCGATTTTAGTAGGGGTGAATACAGGATTATCGGGTCAGACAGAGGTTTTGGCTCTGGTTGAGTCCCTTGGCATTTCTTACGAAGCCTATCTTAAACTAATTGGTGTTATGGTCGCCACTTTTCACGGTATAGTCGGAACCTTTGTACCTTTAGTGATGGTGGCGCTGTTGACGAAATACTTTGGGAAAAGAAGATCGTTTGGGGAAGGGCTAGCGATTTGGAAGTACGCGTTGTTCGCAGGATTGGCGTTCACGATTCCGTCCAATATATTGGCTCGTTTGCTTGGGCCTGAGTTTCCCAGTCTCCTTGGGGCGCTGGTCGGGCTTTGTGTTGTCGTTCCCGCTACTAAGGCAGGACTGTTTCATCCAACGCGAACCTGGAGTTTCCCAGATGAGAAAGACTGGGATTTAGATTGGAAGGGCGAGCTGAAAGTTGATTCGCACGATCATGAGAGCAGGGTCTCTGGGGCCCATTTGTTCAAGGCATGGTCTCCCTATTTGATCGTAGCCTGTCTCCTCGTTGTCACACGTACCGTAGCCCCCTTGAAGGCATTCATCACTTCTAATGCTGTGACCTTCGGTTGGTCTGATATTTTTGGAAGTGGAATTTCGACGAAATCCCAACCGCTTTATTTACCGGGGTTCATCTTCCTCGTTACAGTCGTTCTGTGCTATGCCATTTTTAGAATGAACGGAGACCAGATAAAGCGCTCTCTGAAAGAGTCTGGGAATACGCTTCTGGGTGCGGCTACTGCATTGGTCTTTGCGGTTCCGATGGTGCAGGTTTTCATTAATTCAAAGTCAGACCAATTAGCTCAAATGCCGATTGTCTTAGCAGATGGAATATCGGCTATGTTCGGTTCTATGTGGCCACTGGTGGCCCCTATGGTAGGAGGGATTGGTGCGTTCATCGCGGGAAGCAATACGATCAGTAACATGCTATTCTCTTTTTTCCAGTTTAGCATGGCGCAGAAGATAGGAGCGACCGAGTCGGTCGTAGTCGCGCTTCAAGCAGTCGGCGGCGCAGCCGGAAACATGATTTGCGTGCACAACGTGGTTTTCGCTTCGGCAACGGTAGGTTTGCTAGGAAAAGAGGGCAGCGTGATTCGCAAGACGCTTCCACCCATGATGGGTTACTCTCTGTTTGCGGGTGGCTTGGGATTACTTTTTATGAACGGGTTAGGGGCGAACATAGGCACCCTGGTCGTGCTCTTTTTCGCCTGCTTCGTGATTTGGCTTATCGTGCAGGGGATAAGAGCAGAAAAAGAAGAGTGCGATTCGAGTTCGTGAAAGGGACCATCAACCTTTCCTGCCCCCGAGTGATCTAGCCGATGTGCTAGGTCTCCACTTTTTAAGTCGATCAATCACGTGTTTAAATTCTGGGTTGCGAGACAGATTTATGTTCTCTTCTGAATCCGTATTCTAGAAGCCGTAGTCATTCATGTCGTCGACTCGGGCGTCGAGCACGATTTTACGGGCGGCCAAACCTTGTTGGGCGATGGTTACGAATAGCAGGATAGTCATTCCGATCGTTTTTT
>PBMN01000026.1:0-25090 GCA_002722675.1 Opitutaceae bacterium | reverse complement strand
CTCGTCTCCCTTCTCGAGATGAGCTTTCCGACCTACGATCCCGATGCACTCCCTGAACATCTGCAATCGATCCCTGCTTTCAAGCCCGGAAGCTAAGAGGCGAACACCTAGCTCAGCGTCATCCACTCACCGCCGGCATTAAACGAATTCCGGGCGGCGTCGGTGAATTTCATATAGTTCAATCCATCCGTGAAGTTTGTGAGCGATACCGGTTTACCTTCCCGTATGCTCGCAATGAAATCGGCCTCTACATTCCAATCGGCAACGTCCTCTTCTTGCGGTTCGACGATCTGCTCTTCTTCACCTATTAACGAGCGGTAGAGCGTACCGGTTTTCAAATCCAACCTAATCGTACCCTTGGCACCACTGATGGCGTACTCGTCTCTTCCACTTCCCAATTCGACCCCACTCATAATACCGGTTAATTGAAGCCCATCGCCGTAATCCGCGACGAATATTAGGCTTTCCGGAATTTCTACCGCTCTAGGTCCACCTGCTTCGGCATTGTCACGGTTCTTTGAGAAAATACGTCCGTGCGACCACAATCGACTTGGGCTTCTTTGGATCCAGCGTTGCACGACCTCATAGTAAATTCCTAACATCATCGTATTGTTGCCACTGTATTCAATATTCTGGCGCCAATTCATAGGATCCCGCTCATTGGCGTTCATGGGCAAAGTCTTGATTACACTGATTTCCCGAAGATCACCCAGTTCGCCAGATTCGAGGATTTTCTTAATGGTCTGATCCCACTTAAGCGTAAAGGGAGAAGGCACGATCTGAGCGACGACATCAGGGCGAGACAACGAGGCGTCCAGCATTTCTTCTGCCTCTTTTTCATTCATTGCCATTCGAGCCTCGGTTAGCACATGTTTGCCCGCTTCTAAGGCAGCAATAGTTATTGGTGCATGCAGGTTGGGCCATGTGCCAATGCAAACCGCGTCAATCGAATCGTCTGCGACGACTTCCTGCCAACTACTTGCAATTCGACCGATTCCAAACTCGTCCGCCGCTTTGCGCGAAGATGCTTCGGAGCGATTGCATACCACATCGATGCTAACGCCTTCAATCGCTTGTAGGCCAGGAATGTGTTTCAGCTTTGTATTGGTTCCAGCACCGATGACGCCGATTCGGATGTTTTCTGATATCGCCATATCTCTTGGTGAGCTTCTACTTCCCCGAAGTATTAGCAATCCTAGAATGATAGAGGCTTCGATCTATGCGATCGCCGTATTCCTTCTTCAGCATTTCCCAAACTCGATCTCGATTTCTGTACTGGTCCGATAGATACGGTTTTAGTTTTTGTTCAAAGGAATCACGAAATAGCCGAGAGAGCTCAATTTTCCACCCTTCCTCATTGACGAAGCGCAAACTCAAACCGGTCGGTGATCCTAGACGAAGCAGTTGGCCAGCCGTTATGCCATTAATAAAATCTACTTTCCCTAAGGCCGTTTTGAAGAATAATACGTCAAGGGCCTCTTTCAGATATCCACTGACGGCATGGTTCTGTTTTCCCGAATCAAGAGCCTCGTTCCAGTCTTGCCAATCCGTGAGTGACCAAGAGTCAAGGTGCATTCGCAAGACCAGAATCAAGTACCGATCAAAGGGAGTTAGTTTTTTCAACGATTTTTCGTCTCCACGGACGATCCAGGGTTGAAGGCCCTGAAAATACTGAACCGAGTTTCGACTGGCGAAGCTGTCAAGTTGGTTTAGCTCCCCTTTTTCAAGGGCGGATTTAAACACGGCGAAAACGTCATGAGGAGACTCTTCCGGACGGGAACATCCAAACGACAGAAGCATAAGGCCTCCAAAAAACAGTGCGGAAACCGGTCTTGAAACCGGATAAATGCCCTCAGGGTCCATCACAAATTTCTGTAATGCAATCTACTTCCTAATGAGTCTCTCGCCAGTCGATCAATTCAATCTGTAAGACCTTTTGATTACCAAAGGAGTTCCAGGCTAGGCGATAGGCAATATCAACCGGCTTATTCACAACTGGAACTCGGTGGGCCATCTTCCAAGCGACCCCCTGTATGGTTCTACCTCGTTTATCGGATAAGTAAAATCTAAAGTGCTTCTCTTTGAAAACTTTCGGTTTCTGTTGAAAAACGACCCGCTTTGTAGCGAAAATGGGTTCCGGATTCTCCCGACCAAACGGCTGCAGAAGAGAAATCTCGTCCATAAACTCTGCCGATGCCTCCTCGAGTTCAAGATAGGTGGAAAGCTTGACCGCCTTTTCGTACGTATGGGTTTCGGTAAACTTCTTGACGGACCGATCGAAAAACGACCGTAAATCCTCCACGCTTTCAATCAGTGCGCTCACGCCGATTGCCATGGGGTGCCCTCCCCAGCTTTCCAGATTGTCGGAAAAGTCCTCGAGCACCTCTACCAAATTGACTCCCTCCACACTACGTCCAGACCCCTTTGCAAATTCGCCATCCTTTCCAAGGACGATACAAGGCCGATCATAGGCCCGTGAAAGGCGACTGGCAACGATACCCACTACCCCTGGATGCCAGTCATCCCCATAAACCACAATTCCGTGGCTCTCGGACTGATGCGACTCAACTTGCCTCATAGCCTCTTCTACGATATTCCTTTCGATCTTCTGACGCTCACGGTTGAACGAGTCCAGCTTCAAAGATGTCTCCATGCAATAGGAGGCGTCATCGCTTAACAAAAGCTCCACTGCCAACGCCGCGTCCGCGAGTCGTCCACTCGCATTGATGCGGGGTCCGAGCTTAAACGATATGTCAATCGGTCTAACTCCGTGACGGGCCGTCATTCCAGATACATTCATCAGACTGCTCAGACCTTTTCGTTTGGTCTGAGAAAGTGCTTTCAGACCGATGCGTGTAAATATCCGGTTCTCGTTGGTTAGCGGTACGAGATCGGCGATCGTCCCCATGGATACAAAGTCGAGATAGTCTTTCAATGTAATCTCAGACGCGCGCGCCTCTTGGCGTTCCCGCTTTAATTTCAGAACTCCATGGGCTAGTTTAAACACCAAGCCGACCGTACAGAAGTTCAAAGTTTGACATTCCTCCTCTCCAAATACGTGCGGATTGACAAGCAAAACCCCTTCCGGCAAAGGAGTATTTGACTGGTGGTGATCCACAATAAGCAAATCGCATCCGCAAGACAAAATGTACTGGGCCTCTTCAAAAGAGTTTGTGCCGCAGTCCAGAGCAATAAACAGATCCGCCTTGTCCCCACAGTCCAGGGCCCGTTCTACTGCCTTGCGACTTAGCCCATACCCTTCTTCGCTACGAAGTGGGACAATGAATTTCGGGTACGTATTGAACTTTTGGAGTATATCCACAAGCAATGCGGTACTTGTGACTCCGTCGACATCGTAATCTCCGCAAATTACGATTCGTTGACCTTGGTCGATCGCTTGGCAAACGCGATGAGCCGCCTTTTCAAGGTTGGGTATTTCGAACGGGTCGGATATTTCACTCAGGCGCGGGTAAAGGAATCGCCTGGCTTCGTCGCCGTCCTCAAATCCAGCCTTCGCCACAAGCTCTGCGGCCGAAGGACTAAGATTGAGCTGTCTGCTTAACGTCCCAACTATAGATGCAGGAGATGGATTGTATTCCCAACGAGCCAAGACAGTTATCAGCTGCCCTCCTTGACTTCTTTGGCCCCAGCCTGCCACTCGTATTCGGGTGCAATATCATGACTCTTCTCGACGCTGCGGCGATCGCCTTTGTGCCACCAGTAAAATACGGGGCTAGCGATGAATATCGACGAAAAGGTTCCCGTCATAATGCCGATCGTGAATGTGAAGGCGATGTCGCTCACCACTCCAGTCCCAAAAACGTACAAGGAAACCGCTGCTAGCAATGTCGTAAAACTGGTTAGCAAAGAGCGTGAGAGAACCGCGTTCAAAGCGGAGTTCACAATGTCGCGTAACTTAGCGGTTGGCTTTAGCTGTAGCTCTTCACGTATCCGGTCGAAAACGACAATGGTATCATTGAGAGAGTAACCCACAATAAGAAGAATCGCCGCAATCATGGGAGCGGTAAACTGGTGACCTGGAACCATGACAAATACGCCAACCGTCAAAAGGATGTCGTGTATCGTCGCCACAATCGCCCCTACCCCATAGCCGATTTCAAACCTAACCGCGATATACAGAAGAATGAGACCTAGGGAAATCCCGATCGCGAATATTGCATTCTTCTGAATTTCCTTGCCGATGGACGGCCCGATTTCATTCGTGCCGACTGCTTCGAAATTGGCTTGCGGAAAGGCGGCCTTCAGTGCGGCCAAGACCTTAGGACTTTCCTCGAAAGGCGTCTGCAGTTTCAGCACTTCCACACCTCCGCCAAGCGGGGTTATGTACTGAGGCGTAACTTCACCAAGCTCCTGCTCAACAACGATCCGGTTTATCTCCGATTCGTCTATCTTGGATTCGTATGCGAGTGAAACCTCGTCACCCCCGGTGAAGTCGATACCGAAAATTTTGTCCCATTTTGTATAAATTCCGACAACGCCAATTAGGACGACACACCACGAAATCGCAAACGCAGGTTTGCGAAAATTCAGGAAGGGAACCTTAGGATTTCTAACGATAGAAAGCATCTTAAACTTCTTCATCAAGTTTGTCTCAATGAGAAGCTCCATTAATAGGCGATTCACAACCAAGGCACAGAACATGGTCGTTACGACACCGATCGCCAAAGTCAGACCGAATCCCTTAACCGGCCCGGTTCCGTAAACAAACATGACGATGGATACGAGAAACGTCGTTACGTTGGCATCGAAGATCGTCGAAAACACCTTTTCAAATCCGCCCAAGAGCGATGACTTGAGTGTCTTACCCGTTCTCAGTTCCTCTCGAATTCGTTCAAATATGAGGATGTTGGCATCGACCGCCATACCAATGGTCAGGATCACCCCTGCAATTCCCGGCAATGTTAGGGTCGCTCCAACACTGGCAAGCGCTCCCAAAACGATCCCTAAGTTGAGAACGACTGTAATCAGAGCAACCACACCACCCACCATGTAGTAGACGATCATGAATGCAGCGACCAAACATACACCCCAGGTTGCAGCTCGCTTTCCAGATGAGATCGACTCCTTTGCGAGGGTCGGTCCCACTTCGTAGAGTTCGGCCACCTCGAGTTTAAACTCGAGCGGATTATTGAGCACATTGGCCAAATCGATGGCCTGTCGTTGCGTGAAACTTCCTGAAATCGATGCCCGCCCCCCGAGAATGGGCTCGTTGACATTTGGNGCTGAGTACAGCTTTCCATCTAGAACGATCGCCAAGCGGCCTTGGCCCGCCAGCTTTGTNGTTATTTCCCCAAATCGCTTTGCCCCTTCGCTACTGAAGTTCAGNGAGATCTCGTATCCGCCGACTGAATTCTGAACTGGGTTGGCGCTATCGACATATTTACCAGTGAGGGCCGGATATCGACTAACGTAAAGATCCTCCTCAACAAACTGGTCGCCGGATTCCCGCGACAAGGTCATCACTTGATAGCCGTAGGGTTCGGGTTGAATACCAGGCCTGTCGGTTAGGTGCACTTCGCGGAAGTCCAGTAGAGCTGGCCGTTTGATCTCTTCCAAGATTTCAGGATTGTCCTTGATGCTGATTCCAGCCAACTGGACCTCAATCCGGTCGTCGCCGACGAGGCGGACAATCGGTTCGGATACGCCGTACAAGTTCACACGGCTCTGCATGATCTCGATGGCCTTGGAAAGTTTCTCTTCTCTCTCAATCTTTTCGATGCCCTCCAAAGCGGCCGGGTCGACTTGAAGCGTCATAGCCACACCACCGGCAAGGTCGAGTCCCTTTCGAAGGTTGGCCTTCGAAACCTTCAACAAGGCGTTTAGCAAAATTCCGTTTCGCTTTTCGATGTTCCTGAGGGAAGGCTCGAGCGAGATCTGAGGAAAGTACTGCGACAGATCAATACGCTCATCGTTACTGATCTTTTTCAGAGCCATGTAGACGCTGACCATCTGATCATCCGTTCGGGTCAATGCCTGAGAACGGTCGAGAATCTGATGAAACTCTTCGCTTTCAGAAGCCGTGCGCAAATACTCACCAAAGTCCTGGTCCTCCCAAGGGACAAGATAAGAGAGGGAGATGGCGACGATGACGATGGTCGCGATAAGTTTCCAAAGGTGCTTTCCAGACATGATTCGAAAGTTTGATTTCCTAATAAACGAAAAAGCCGCCAAAAGGGGCGGCCACTACTGAATGTATGTAGGGCTAGGAAGACTCTGATTCGCCAGAGAGAACCGTGGCAACGGAAGATTTGGTGATCTCGATTTTCGTGCCTTCCGCTACGCGAAGGACAAAACGATCGTCCTTTACGTTGGTGATGGTCCCATACAAACCACCTGAAGTAACGACATCAGCTCCTGAAGTGAGCTCAGTGATCATTTTCTGATGCTTCTTCTGCTTTTTTCGCTGGGGAGCGATAATAAGGAAGTACATGGCTGCGAACATGAGAAGAATGGGCCACATTCCAGCAAGCGGATTCGCACCCCCGCTTGGGGCAGCCTGAGCAATAATTTGTGTTATAAGATCCATCTGTTGAGACATAAAAGTTTGCTTTGAACGGTTTCTTGCAAAATGAAGTTGGATACTCAATCCAGCCGCATTTCAAAAAGCAAGCGCAGAAGAAAGGGGCTGAAACAAAACCAAGCCTAGATTTCCAATCCTCAAAGCGCCCAAGCTCTCTAATTTTGACCGTTGTGAGCCCTTCCCGTTCAAAACGCTGGACTGTCGCCAATTCAAGAGAACTCTATGGTTTCAACCGTTGGGGCAAACCTTACTATGGCATCGACTTGGACGGGTGCCTCTGTGTCAACCCAGCCGGCGACGAACGGTCGGTCCGGATCATCGACGTCGTCAAGGAAGCCGCGTCCAAAGGACTGCGGAACCCAAAAAGAAGAAGGCGCAGAAAAAGCGAACTGGGAGCTAACCGGATACCGCTCCCACAATTTAGACACCGTGGAACCTGAAAACAATATCGTATTCTTCGATGGAGAGTGTGGGCTCTGCGACAAGAGCGTTCGATGGATCATGGCGATCGACGATGCAAGGGCGATCCGGTTTGCCCCCCTCCAGGGCGAAACCGCTGCGAGACTGTTGCCAAAGGATCTGCGTCTTGAAGAGAACCTGAAGACGATTGTCTATCTAGCACCGGACAACGAGCGGTACTTGAAATCCGACGCCGTGATTGAAATTCTGAGTAAGGTTGGTGGTTTCTGGAAAGCGTGCAGAATTGGGAAGCTACTCCCTACTGCATTCCGAGACTGGTTCTACGATCGTATTGCTGAAAGACGGCGGTCACTAATTTCGAAAGCGTCCTGCCCTATTCCAAATGCCGACCAGCGGGCCCGTCTTCTACCCTAGAATCTGGGAGGAGGATCCAAGCCACGACTGGAATTAGTTGCATCAAAAGCGTTTCAATTGCTCGCTTGCCTTTCATTTTCCAACCGTCATAAGAGGCAGGCTTTAAACTAGGGACATACCGAAAATTCTAAAAAAATAATCATGACGACTGACATCATTGATATTAACGCCCGCGAAATCATCGATTCTCGCGGCAATCCCACCGTCGAAGTTGACGTCATACTCGCTTCAGGAATCGTTGGCCGTGCCGCGGTCCCTTCCGGAGCCAGTACAGGCGAGAATGAAGCCCTCGAGCTTCGCGACGGAGCGTTACCAGTAAAACAAGCCCCAAAGGGTGGGAGGAATCGCTATCTGGGCAAGGGCGTGCTCAAGGCTGTCTCAAATATCCATGACAAGATTGTTCCCGAGATCGTAGGCATCGACGCCTGCGATCAAGTATCCGTTGACGGAGCGATGCTCGCTCTGGATGGCACCAAAAACAAAGCAAAGCTCGGAGCAAATGCCATTTTAGGTGTTTCCCTCGCTACAGCTAAGGCCGCTGCTCAAGCTTCAGGTCTCGAACTTTACAAGTACCTCGGTGGGCCCAACGCGAAGATTCTTCCCGTACCGATGATGAATATTCTAAACGGCGGCGCTCACTCCGACGCTCCGATCGACATTCAGGAATTCATGATCATGCCCAAGGGAGCGAGCAGCTTTCAGGAAGCCCTGCGTATGGGAGCGGAAATTTTCCATGCACTTAAAGGTGTTCTCAAGGCAAAGCGACTGTCAACGGCCGTGGGTGACGAGGGCGGATTCGCCCCGGCACTAGACTCCAACGAGCATGCTCTAGAGGTGATAGCTGCCGCTACTAAGAAAGCTGGATACAAACTGGGCAAGGACATTTTTATCGCTCTGGATGTGGCCGCTAGCGAGTTCTATAAGAAAAAAAAGTACGTATTCGACAAGTCTGACGGATCCAAGAAGAGCAGCACCGAGATGGTGGCCTTTTTAAAGGACTTGGCCGATCGCTTTCCTATTATCTCAATCGAGGACGGCTTGGACGAGAGCGACTGGAAAGGCTGGAAACACCTAACCGATGAGATGGGTGCCACGACTCAGCTCGTAGGAGATGACCTTTTCGTTACGAATACTGAGTTCCTCAAAAAGGGCATCGATCTCGGGGTGGCCAACTCAATTTTGGTGAAGGTGAATCAAATCGGTTCCTTGACCGAAACTTTGGATGCTATCGAAATGGCCAAGGAAGCTTCCTACACTTCAGTCATTTCCCACCGTTCGGGCGAAACAGAAGACACCACCATCGCGGATATCGCAGTGGCAACCAATGCCGGCCAAATCAAAACCGGCTCCCTTTGCCGTAGCGACCGAGTCGCAAAGTACAATCAACTTCTTCGCATCGAAGAGGAGCTGGGTCCAAATGCGGTGTACGGCGGCAAGCTGTAAGACTCGCGGACTACTCTATTTCGAAGCTCGCAGTATCACTGCTGCGAGCTTCTTTAACTTCCTCGGGCCAGCGCTGGCAAACCATCGCTTCGCTTCAACTGCTTGGTATCGTCCGGATAGTAGCCCTCCTTCATTTAGTTTTTTTTCGGCCAAAACCGCATAGAAAATGCTCATTATATTCGATGTAGATGGAACCCTTATCAGTGGTGAAGAATATGATTGGAAATCCTTCAACGCCGCCTTTACCGAAATAACAGGGAAAACCTTCACGGTTGAATTTTGGAAAACGCTCGACGAAGTGACCGCCTCGGCAATCGTGCACGAGGGCTTGTCTGAGTTAGACATTGAGGAGCGGACTCGTATTGAAGAGCTGGTTAAAAACCGTTGCCTCGAAAATCTGAAAGTCGAAAGACAGAGAACCCCTGACGCATTTTTCAGCACGTATGAAACGAGGGAGCTTTTGGAGTATCTTAAGGATCACCACGAACATGACATAGCCATCGCCACCGGTGATTGGTATGATACGATTCGATACAAACTGGAAGTAGCGGGTATCGATTTGGAGAGCTTTATTCACGCAACCTCATCGGATGCACCCATTCGCTCAGAAATCATTTCCATCGCGGCGGAACGCTCTGACCGGCCTTTGGAAGACGTCGTTTACGTTGGCGACGGCACCTGGGATATCCGGGCCTGCAGAACCCTGGGCATTCCCTTTATCGGAACCGGAAGCCGAATCGAGGCACTCGAAAGCCAAGGAGCCACCTGGATACTTCCTCAAATTCGAAAGGATCCGTTTCTCAAAATTCTATCGGAAATCCAAAACGGAGCTCGCTAAGCAATTAAAATCTCCCAGGTTTCGGAATTCACTCACATGAACAAATTGGGAACGATCGCGGACACGATCAGTACCTCAATTATTCCAATAACGCCAATAAACGCCAACAAGGCTGACCAGGTCCGCAGTGTTTCCTTTTCAGTGAAACCGCTGAGCTTGCAGACAATCCAAAATCCACTGTCATTCATCCAAGATCCTACTTGAGACCCAAAGGCGATGGCAGCAAAAAGGTAAATCGGACTGTAGCCGAGATCTATTCCGCTGCCAATGGTCGCTGCAACGATTCCTGAGGTCGTAATCATGGAGACGGTTCCCGAGCCCTGAGCTACTTTGAGTACGGCTGCGACAACCCAGGAAAGGATAATCAGCGACAACCCGGTATCCTTGGAAGCCATGCTAATGGCATCGCCTACTCCTGCATGACGTATCATAGCCCCAAATGCTCCCCCAGCCGAGGTGATGAGAATGATCGTTCCCGCGGTTCCCAGCGGACCTTCCATCACATTTCCCAACGACTTAAGACTTACGCCCTTTTGCTTCGCGAGCGTATGCAACGCTATCAGAGTCCCAATGAACATAGCGACGTTCTTGTTTCCAAGAATCTCCACCGCACTGTAAAAGGTCCCTTCCGTGGTCCAAATCGCCAAAAAGGATGTGAAAGCTATGAGAAAGACCGGAAGCGCAACCGGCAACATAGATACGAGAAAAGAAGGGAGCTCGTTGTCCTTTTTCGACACGATCGCCTCGATATCGGCAATTTTAATGCCGGGACTCTCACGAAACTGAATGTTCATTCGGCCATCAAGCCACTTGCCAAAATATAGACCTGCAAATGCAGGAATGACCCCCAATCCTATTCCCGCTAAAATAGTGAATCCAAGATTTAGGTTCAATGTTTCCACCATTACCAGAGGACCTGGGGTCGGCGGAACTAATCCATGGGTGATGACCCCACCACTACACATCGCCATGACAAAATAAAGGTAATGCTTCCCTAAACGGAATGCGAGCGCCTGGGCCAAAGGGATAAGGAGAAAAAATACAGTGTCGAAAAATACCGGTATAGACAGAAAGAAGGAGCATAAAACCAGTGCCACGCCGGCTCGTTTCTCACCCAGCGTTCTGACCATTCCGCGAACGATCCTGTCAGCCGCACCACTTTCCATCAGGCAGACCCCAATAATCGCCGCCAAAGCGATTACCCAAGCGATCTTACCCGCAGTTGAGCCAAACTCAGTCATCGACAATCCAATCGCAGTTACGATATGGTTGGCTCCTTCGCCTCCTGGAAGACTTGATGAGAGAGCGCCGACCAGCACTGCTGCCAATATCAGCGAAATAAACGCGTGTATGCGAAACACTGCGATAGCTACGACGACGAAAAGTATTCCAAGAGCCAATACAGTGAATGGCCAGTAGGATCCAGAAGCTTCCGTTTGAGCGAGAAGATGCAAATGCATTGAGACGAGGTATCGAATTTGGGGTTGATAGAAATTATTCCATTTCAGGAACAATAATTCAAGACCCTGAACACCAAGCGAGTCTCGGCAACAAAAATGTGCCAAAAAGAAGCCCTATCGAGTGTTCAACAAGATTCAAACATGAAAGAGGGAGGACTGACTATCCCGAGCCAGCCGTACTGGAACGTCCTTTTTTCCGCTTGTTAATGATAAGCAGCCCTACCTCAAACTACAAACATTCTAAGCGAAACAAACGATAAAGCACCCCCATTGCGAGCCCGAATTGAATGGCGGCGGGCGATCTCCGGGCACCCACCAGATAGTTTCTTACGCCTATTCTCCCAGCGCTTCTTTGACCACAGGATTAATCACGCTTGCCCACAGAGCGTTTCCCTTGTCGCTTAAATGCAGCCCATCCTTAGCGAACAAACTTTCGTCTGGTGGCGATCCCGTAGCCAGCATCGGTGTAGCTATATCCGCATAGTAAAGACCCTTCCTAATGGCAGCCATCGTCTGGACCTCCTGGTTCACATTTTCCATTTTATTCCAAAGACTCGCCCGCTTGATACTGGGTTTTATGGGGATGTACACGATCTTCGTTCCCGGCAGCTTGACTCTTACCTGTTTCGCAAACGTCTGGAAATCCTTGACGACCTGTTCCGTCGACTTGCCCGCTCCGATATCGTTGTCCCCTTCGTAGAGCACAATGACCGTCGGCTTGTAAGGTAAAACAATGCGATCAAAAAAATAGATACAATCCGATGTTTGCGAGCCGCCAAATCCCCGGTTGATAGAATCGATCTCCGGAAACGCTCTTGCCGTATCCCAGCGGCGAATCGATGAGCTTCCGAGAAAGAGGACTTTGCCAGGTTCAGGCATGGAAGCCTTGTCTGCCGCTTCAAACGCGGCAATGGCATGGTCAAAGCGATGCGGATCCGCCACTACTCCATCTGCGAAAGCGGTCGGAAACAAACCTGTAAGCGAAATTAAAGCACCGAAAACCGCTTTTGCGAAAAGAAAGAAGTGCTTAATACCGCGAGCTACCATGAATTAATTTTCTGAATGGTTAATGACCTTCGCGTCAACTCAGCGACGAAAATTCTCATCTCTATTGAAACTTGACAACCACTGAACAATCCTGAGCACAATTAAATATCAACATCGATTTTGTTAATATCAACAGAAATCGAGCATTGCCAAAGGCAGGTGAATCAAGCAAAAACTGGAATATTTATGAGCGTTGTATCTACAATCTCAATGAGAGTAGAACAATTAATACCTTCTGATTTATTGGCGTACTCCCTCAATTATATTTGTCACCTATTTCATCAGGAAATGATGAAAAATACCGTAGAAATACTAGTCGCGAGACACTCAACTCACATGAAGCTTTCACTAAAAAAAGCCAAAAGCCCTAATCCAGTTTTATCAGTTTCAACCGTAATTCTTTCATTCGTCCTGTGGGGATGCAGCAAAACTGAGCCACCTAAACAAGAGATAGATTTCATGTCTTTCAATATTAGATACGGGACAGCCGACGATGGTGAGAACCACTGGAACACGCGCAAACCGCTCGTATTCGATGTATTCACCGATCACGCTCCTGATGTGGTAGGTTTACAGGAAGCCCTCGATTTCCAGATCGAAGAGATACTGGAGAAGCATCCTCAATTCGCATCTGTCGGCATCGGGCGAGAACCTGAAGGCCAAGGTGAGCACTGCGCTATTCTCTACTTAAAAGATACATTCGAAATCTTGGAGCAAGATACATTTTGGCTTTCGGATACACCCGAATCGCCCTCTAGCAGCTGGGGAAACAAGCTCTTCAGAATATACACTTACGCACGAATAGAAAACCGTGCCAACGGATCTCGATTCTACATTTTCAACACCCATTTTGACCACAGATCAGAAAATGCCCGCAAAGAAAGTGCCCGCTTCCTGGTCAAACAAATCGCCAACCGCAAGCACCCAGAAGATCCCTACATCCTGATGGGCGATTTTAATGCCGGCGAAGACCAGGCACCGATCCTCACTCTCCTCGGAAAAAACAAAGCGTCGCCACACTCCAACGAGGCTCCTTTGGTCGACACCTTTCGCGTCCTCCACCCGGACGCTCTAAACGTGGGAACCGGAACCAAGTGGATCGGAAAAGTAGACGGGAACAAGATCGACTACGTGTTCGCCGCACCCACCACCATAGTAGAAAAGGCGGAAATCATTCACGATAACGACAACGGTCGATACCCCTCCGACCACTACCCTGTCAAAGCTAAAGTCCGCTTTTGAGACTGTTAGTAACGTATGGCGTTTAGCCGTTGGGAGGTATTTCAATCCTGATACTAATCCTGGGTTAGGTACTTCCTAGTCCATTAAAGCTAACAACCAGTCGCCTTCTGACTGACGCCAACACCACAATCTTACTAAATCTTAAGTCTTATTTAATCGCCAATGGTTTTAGTTTCCAGATCTTGCTGGCGTACTCGCTTATAGTCCGATCCGAAGAGAATTTACCCACACGTGAGGTATTGAGAATAGCCATACGAGCCCAGCGGCCTTTATCCTTGAAGGCTTCATCCACCTTTTCTTGGCACTCGCAATATCCTTTAAAGTCAGCCAATACCTTAAAGGGATCCCCTCCTTCCAGCAAGCTGTCTTTTAGAGGCTTGAGTACTCCTGGTTCGCCCGACGAAAAGTAGTTGGACCCTACCCAATCGACGATCGCTTTCAGGTTTTCGTCTTCATTGTAGTATTTGAAAGGATCATACCCTTTCTCATCAAGCTCTGCAACTTCATCAACATCGAGCCCGAAGATAAAGATATTGTCATCTCCTACCTCCTCTTTAATTTCAATATTGGCTCCGTCAAGTGTTCCAATGGTCAAGGCCCCGTTGAGCGCCAGCTTCATGTTCCCAGTACCCGAAGCTTCCTTGCCAGCAGTAGAGATTTGCTCCGATAGGTCTGCCGCTGGGATAATTCGAGCGGCTAAGGAAACGCGATAGTTGGGAAGAAAAGCCACTTTGATTTTTCCACCAATTCGCTCGTCGTTGTTGACGATGTCACCTACTGCGTTGATCGCCTTGATGATCGTTTTGGCAAGATAGTATCCTGGCGCTGCCTTGGCTCCAAAAATGAATACACGCGGGACGATATCGAGGTCTGGATCGTGCAGTACCTTACGATACAAGTGCAGGATATGCAATAGGCTCAAATGTTGACGTTTATACTCATGCAGTCGTTTTATCTGCACATCAAACATTGCCGCAGGATCGACTTCTATTCCACAGTCTTGCTTGATGACCTTAGCGAGAGCAACCTTATTGGCGTATTTAATATCCATATACGCCTTTTGGAAGGTCTTGTCATTCGCATACTTTTCCAGACCCTGAAGCTCATTTAGATTCTTGCTCCAAGTTTTTCCAATTTTTGAATCTATCAAACGCGACAATCCAAGATTACAGGCCCGCAGCCAGCGACGCGGAGTGATTCCGTTTGTCATGTTGGTGAACTTCCCTGGGTAGAGAGCTTCAAAGGTCGGAAAAAGTCGGGTTTTGAGCAACTCCGAGTGAATCGCTGCCACCCCATTGACAGTATGACTCGCAACCACAGCCAGGTTGGCCATGCGAACCATCTTGGGGTGACTCTCTTCGATGATCGACACGTCGCGCTTCATCGCGTTGTCCCCCGGCCACTTCTCTTCCACCGTATCCATAAGCTGGCTATTAATACCATAAATAATATTTAGATGGCGAGGGAGTACCTTTTCAAAGAGAGGCACACTCCAGCGTTCGAGCGCTTCCGGAAGCAAGGTGTGATTCGTATAGGCAAAGGTTTTGTTAATTAGGCTCCAGACGAAGTCCCATTCCAGACCTTCCTCATCAATCAGTATCCGCATCAGCTCTACCACGGCGATGGCCGGGTGAGTATCGTTCAACTGGATTGCGACTTGTTTTGGAAAGTCTTCCCAGTCATCAAACGTAGTGCGGAAACGGCGAATGATATCGTGGAGGGAACACGTTACGAAGAAGTACTGCTGTACAAGGCGCAGCTCTTTGCCATTTTCGGTCCGGTCATTGGGATAGAGCACCTTTGAAATCGTTTCTCCAATCGCTTTTTCCCGAACTGCCTCAACGTAGTCTCCTCTATTGAACTCGTCCAAATCGAAATCCTCGGACGAACGAGAAGACCACAGTCTAAGGAAATTCACCGTTTTCGTGTCGTATCCGGCTATTGGAATATCGTAGGGGACTCCTTCGATCGTCTTAGTATCCACCCACTCTTCCCGGTAGTCGCCTTTCGCGTCGAAGACTTGCTCCACTCTTCCGTAAAGATTGATATGCTGGGTGTACTCGGGACGAACGATCTCCCAAGGGGTCCCAAATTTCTTCCAGCTGTCGGGATGCTCAATTTGGTGCCCATCGACAAATTCCTGTTTGAACAAACCGAATTCGTAATAGATTCCATACCCAATCGCCGGTAAATCCAGTGTCGCCAACGAATCAAGAAAACAGGCTGCGAGGCGACCTAGGCCCCCATTGCCCAAGCCCATGTCCACTTCCTCTTCAACTATCACATCCCAGTCAAGACCGAGCGACTCAATCGCCTCACGAGCTTCCTCGTAAACCCCCGCATTGTACATGTTGTTGACGAGCATTCTACCCATCAGGTACTCCATCGACAAATAATAGGTGCGGCGGGTCTTCTTGCTGAAATGGACCGCTTGAGTTTCGATCATGTGGGTCACCATCCGGTCGCGAACAGCCAACGATATGCAGTGCCACCAATCGTGTCTCGTTGCCCTTGAGACATCATGAGCCAAAGTTAGCTTAAGGTGCTCTAGTATTGCACTCTTTAAAGGAGGATGCGGGCAGTTACATCCATCGTCCTTTTTTTTCTTAGAAGCGGTTTTCTTTTTTGCGACAGTATTCATATCCAATTTTAGACCTGAAAGTTTGACCCAGAGGCGATAGGCATGGATCCACAAGTGACAAGCCTTTCCTGTGCCAATTTCTTGTTAGAATCTACATCAGTGACGAAAGGGATTTAATCCAGTCCAATTCGAGGCCATTAACATGTTTTGACTCCGTTTAAGGACCACCTTGTTCGAAAATCTGTTCGAACCACTAGAGTTCGGCTCTGTGAGAGTCAATACTTCCCCTGTGAAACCGGCGATTCAACTCGCTTCTAGGGATTTCAATAAAAGTAGGCCTCCCATCTGGATCGGCCAAAGGATTTTTCGTTTCAAAAAGTTCGTCGAGGAGACTAGGAATCTCATCATCTCCCGGAATCGGCGTCCCATTGACCACTCTCCTCGAGGCATGTTTTGCCAGTATATCCTCGTTGGCGTTCTTGTTCGTGTCGCTCAGATCGCCGCGTCGAAGGAGATCAACCAAATCGCTCACGTAGGTGCCCGCATCCCCTTCCGGAAGCCAAGTAGGGACCGATTCTATGCGGAAAAAATTCCGGCCGAACGGGGATGCGATAAAACCGTACGTCTCAAGCAATTCCATATTGTCACTCAACACGGCGGAGGACACCGGATCCAGTCCCAGGGGAATTGGCAAAAGCAAGGCCTGGCTTTGCACTGATTGGTTTCCGTAAGCGATAAGTACGCGCTCATACCAAATTCTCCTTTGAGCGGCTCTCGCGTCCAAAAGCACGATTCCCGACTCCGTGTCGAATAAAGCCAATTCTCCTTGGGCCCATCCCACGAATTGCCAGGATCGGTCAAGAGGAGATGGGGTTGCTGCTTCCTTTACATGAGGAGCTTCAGACGGAGCACCTTCGGGTAGAACCCCGTCCTCAGTTTCCTCGCCCGCTGGACTTTCGCGGGTAACGGGACTGCTCCGTGCCCGAGTCCTCGACGATTCCGTCTGCGAGATTTTTTTCGGTGCATGAACTGGTTGGGTCGATGTTTGGGCGACCAAACGGTTCGCTTTTCTGTGCCCGAGCTCAACCGGCGCCACAACGATTTCTAGGGTTTCCTTGAGCGCTTTCAAAATCGAGCGAACCGCGAAACCTCGTACACTCGCCTCGTTTCTAAATCGAATTTCACTTTTTGCCGGATGCACATTCACATCCACCTGGGAAGGAGGCACTTCGAAAAAGAGAAAGCCCACCGGATACCGGCCTTTGGGAATATGGCCGTAATAGGATTCAATCAGCGCGTAACCCAAGGTGCGGCTCTCGACCGGGCGGTTATTAACAAAAATCAGCATCTCATGACGGCTCGAACGCGAGTGTCCGGGAGCCCCAATCAATCCGCTCAGGCACAGTCCACTTTCCTCCTCATCGACCTCAATGAGATTTCCCGTCGCTGCCTTGCCAAAAATCTCCATTACCCGGTCTTTCAATTTCGGGCAGGCCGGGGTTTGGAAGAGCGTTCTTCCATCGTCTATCAGAGCAAAGGAAACCTCAGGGTGAGCCAGAGCATACAAACGCGTATGGTGAACGATGTGTGCCGACTCCGTCGCGACTGTTTTCAGAAACTTCCTACGCGCCGGAACCGAATTGAAGAGTTGCGATACTGTAATTCGGGTTCCGGGAGGCATGCCACATCCGCGGCAATGAATCAGTTTGCCTGCATCTATCAGTACTTCTGTTCCACCTTCCGATTCGGGCTCCCGTGTTTGTAGCAGAAAACGTGATACTGATGCGATCGATGGAATTGCCTCGCCGCGGAACCCCATAGATGAGAGTCGATTCAAGTCACTGGCACTCTTGATCTTGCTGGTTGCATGTCGCTCGAGGGAAAGCAGAGCGTCATCCTTGCTCATTCCGCATCCATTATCTTCGATGCGAATATAGTTTGAGCCACCCTTTTTGAACTCTACTTCAATCGAAGTCGCTCCTGCATCCAGGCTGTTCTCGACTAGTTCCTTAACGATTGATGCCGGCCGCTCGATGACCTCCCCCGCTGCGATCTGATTCGCAACCTGATCAGAGAGTATGGAAATCCTAGCCATAGAAAAATGGCTAAATCAAGAACCGTAGGCTTTGTTCCAACGATTCAGTTGCCTCTTTATCTGCTTAGGTCCCGGCATACCTGTTCCTTCCCGTAACCTAAAGGCACGGTCTAGATCGAAGACGCACGTCCAATCTCTCTTGAGCGTTGGGTGAATCTTTTCGGCGTCTTTTTGCGGGACCTGACTCAAGGGAAGTTTAAGCTTTTCCGCTCTCGCTACCATCGCTCCCACCACATGATGGGCATTGCGGAATGCCACACCTTGCTCCACCAGCCAGTCGGCCAAATCGGTTGCCAAAAGCCCAGGATCGGCTACGGCAAACTTACACCGGGCTTTATTGAACCGCATACCAGCAATCGTTCCTGCTAAAACCTGCAGGCAAAGCTCGATTTGGTCGAAGCTGTCGAACACTTGAACCTTGTCTTCCTGTAAATCGCGGTTGTAGGTCAAAGGTAGCCCCTTAACCATCGTGTAAAGGGATTGGAGATTTCCGATAATCCGACCGGACTTTCCGCGTAGTAACTCCATTGAATCAGGATTTTTTTTCTGCGGCATCAAGCTCGAACCCGTGCAAAACGCGTCGGGTAGAATCACGTATCCAAACTCGGTACTATTCCACAAAATGACGTCCTCAGAGATTCTAGAGAAATGGGTGGCGCAAATTGCGCAGGCGTGACCAAAATCCAAGAACAGGTCGCGGTCCGCAACCGCGTCCATACTGTTCGTTGTAACGCGAGGCTTTCCCTTCGCATCGACAAATCCCAATTCCTTGGCCGTAAATTCCCGATCGATCGGCAACGTCGTTCCCGCTATTGCGCCGGAACCCAATGGACACCAGTTGGAATCGTCGTGCAGTCGTTTGAAGCGATTGACATCCCGACTGAACATTTCCACGTAAGCCAGTAAATGGTGAGCGACTGAAACCGGCTGGGCCCGTTGCAAGTGCGTGTATCCAGGAATCGATATGCTTTGATTGGTTTCAGCGACCTTCAAAATCGACTTCTGTAGCGTTTGCAACAACGATAGGATACGGTCACAGGCATACTTAAAAAAGAGACGTGAATCCGTCGCCACTTGGTCATTCCGGCTCCGTGCCGTGTGCATTTTAGCCGCTTCAGGAGCTATTTTGGTCAAGGCTTGCTCGATGTTCATGTGAACATCCTCGAATGCGGGATTCCATTTCAGTTTTCCGTCCGCAACCTGCTTTTCTATAATCTTGAGTCCTTTGTGGATGGCTTGGAACTCTCGGCGAGTGAGCAATCCGACATGGTGCAGCATAGCGGTGTGCGCCCGGTTTACCGCGATATCGAACGGGGCCAGGCGCTTGTCGAATGAAACCGATTCACCGAACGTCGACATCAGTTCAGCCGGTCCCTTCGAAAAGCGTCCACCCCATGTAGCCTGCGATTTTTTAGCCATGCGATAAGATGCTTTAAAAGCCCTTCCTGAAGGCAATACAATAGTGAGCTCCACAAAAGACAGGGCCTAAACGAGTTTCTACTAGGCGCAATTTACCGATAGATCAGCAACCGCATCGTCAACTCGACGTCTAATTCGCGAATGCGAACGTAACGGACTCGATTCCAGCATGCGAGCAGGCGTCCATTACTTTGACCACCATTTCATGGGCCGTCTTGTCTTCCGGTGCCAATGTAATGCGAGCTTCCACCAGATTCGATTCACTGGCTTCCCGGAAACGGTTGAGCATTGTCTCCAGCTGCCAATAACGAGGTGCTTCTGGACTGTCGTAAGGATAGTCATTCACAAGCGCTTGTCCATTGGCCAAAATCTGCACAATCTGCTCGTCAGGCATTTCAATGGCTTCGTCCTGTTGAATTCTGCCTGGCAAGCTAAAACTAATGTCCGCTTCCTGTTTTTGAAGAGTGGCGCTAACCATAAAGTACAACAACAGCAGGAATACGACATCGATCATGGGTGCAATCGGCAGCTCCAAAATTCCAATACGAACTCGTATCCCCCTTTTACTGGACCGCTTTATATTCATTCCCCTTGAACCGTCCCGTAAATGTAGTCGCTGATCCCCGCTTTGGTCGCTGCTGACATCACTTGCTTCACATTCTCAAATTTAGTCACTTGATCCGCCCTAATGCGAAGCTTGATTTCAGGGTAGAGCTCCTGCATTTCAAGCAATCGGGCCTCAAGCTTACCCTCTTCGACTATCGAGCCTCCCAGATAAACCGTTCCGTCTTTTTGAATCGAAAGAATGATGCGATAAGAAAGGTCTTTGGGCGTTTCGCTAGCGGTCGATTCCGGCAATTCGAGCTCCACTCGGTGCCCGGCTTGCGAAAGCGAGCTGACACACATAAAAAAAACGAGCAGCAGAAAAACCATATCAATCATGGGTGCCATCGGGACGCTCGATGCGTCTCGTCGTTTGAGCGGCAATCTCGACTTCTTTTGCTTCACCAAGGCAGAGCTTTTCCTTTGCTATCAATAAAACGACCCGAGTCCGATACTGTCAACGCATCGATGGTAGGAATCATCTTCGAAACCGAGTCTTCCACTGTGAGCGTGGCCCCGGATCCCCCCATGTCGGTGGCTACCCAGCCAGGACTGATTGAGACAGCGATTCGTTTACTTCCTTCGTAAATTGAAGCGAGCCTGACCGTCAGCATGTTGAGAGCGACCTTGCTGATTGCGTAGGAATCTCCGTCGGACAACCCCTTGCCTCCCCAATCCAGCGAACCGAGTCTTGAGGATAGTTGGACCACTTTAGCCGATTGGGAAAGAAACGGATTGAGCGACTGCACTAGCATGGCCGAACCGACTACATTGGTGTCCAGTGTTTCCCGAAACGAATCCCGATTCCACTCGAGGAAGCGCTCATTGATTAGAATTCCCGCGTTTGAGATCAGTAGGTCAATCGCAACTGCTCTTTCGTTCAACAACTGTTTCAATGCTTGAATGCTTTTTTCCGACGAAACATCCAAGGGCTCAACCAAGATATTCACGGCTCCTTTTAGCAGTCCAGTCAGTTGGTTCGCCCTTTGCGGCGTTCTACAGGTCGCGATAACTGAATATCCTGAGCGTGCATACTGTCTAACAAACTCTAAACCAATTCCTCTGCTGGCACCTGTGACAAGAACTGTAGTCATTTTAGTCGGATCTCCATTACCTAGCATTGTTGAAACAAAACGAGTCTTTGTGCAAGCCAGCCTGAATCGAGGCTACGCTTAATTCTCAATTTTGCCTCCGGCCCTTTTCCAAGCAGCGAATCCTCTACTTAGGTTATAGACGTTTTCATAGCCAGTTTGCTCCAAATTCCGGCAAGCGGTCTTGCTGGAGAAACCACTGTAGCAATGACAGATAATGGGAACCCTTTTATCGCCTAGATCTAGATCCAGCTGAACCGTTTCTCGATTGGCATTTAGAGCCCCCTTTATTAGCACTTTCCGGTACTGCATTGGGAGTCTAGCATCGATCAATAAAGCGTTCCTATTCTCCATAAGACCCATCGCTTCTTTCGCAGTGGTCTTTTTAGCAGACTTCCAGGACGTACTGGCTGATAAATTTAGCCAATAATCGGTTTTCTGCGAAGCTAAAACCATAACGATATAGGTCACCGATCATTTTTGGGTCTAAATGGTCTGCTCAACAAGCGGGCGATCGTTTACTCTTCCACTTCACGATCGTAATCCAATCCAAAAACGATATACTTCGGATCACTAAAACGGTGGCTACCAAACAAGCAGTCCCAGATACTCAGTAAACTGAAATAGTTGGAATTGGTCTCCTAGACTTTAATAGAGTGATGAACCGATGCATACTGGGGCTGACCAACGCAGCACTAATCAACCGGTCCCATTTTTCGGGCAGGTCCACATTCCTTTGATGCTATGTAACTTTTTATTGTATACATTTTTGTCGATCACTAGTTTCTCTATGCTTATTCCCAGAATGGCATAGACCACGCTATTTACGATCGAAGAAAAAAGGATTTCTCCTGGATAAAATCGCACCGCAGTTGAAAAACTTATTTTCAGGTCACTGTGATGGACTTCATTGAATCGCCAGAAAAACGGAAGGACATGATTGAGCTAGTGTCAGACATAAAGCTAGGCATCGAATAGGATCTATACGATCAGAGCAGCGAGCCAAAACGGTATTTTAGATTGATTTAGAAGGCAGATTTGGTCCTCCGCGATCCAGAAAAATTCCGCCAGCTCAAGAGTCGCCCCAAACAGAGTGAGAACGACCGTGTTACAAACCGCAAAGACACCGTTCTTGCCCAGATGACGCAAACGGTGACGGTATTTCCGATGATAGGCTAACTACCGTTCCTTATGCCACTCGATGTATCGGCTGTGCTTCAAGACTGGAGCAAATTGGAAAGATTAAGCCGTGTAGTTGATTTTCTATTTCAAGCATTCTAGTCAAGCACCGTAAACCTGTATCGAAGACGCCTAATCACTTTTCGTTCAATGCTGATTCTACTTTTTGGGCAAGGCAAAGGCATAGACTAAATCGCCTGAAGCGGTCCGATGAACCTTCTGACCACCACCGGCGCATACTACAATGAACTGCCGTCCCCCTACTTCGTACACTGAGGGCGTAGCGTAGCCTCCGTAGGGAAGTTGGAACTCCCAGAGAACTTCGCCCGTTTCCGTATCGAACGCCCGAAATTTTTCATCCGCGGTGGCACCGATGAAGACAATTCCCCCAGCTGTCGCCACAGCCCCGCCGAAGTTTCGGGTTCCCGTATTCCTCATCCCTAAATTCACGAGTTCAGGGTACTCTCCCAGCGGCTGCTTCCATTTAATGGTTCCGTCGTTTAGATCCACGGATACTAGACTTCCGTACGGAGGAGAAAACAACGGCAGACCATCCTCCTCATCGATCATTCGCTTGTAACCTTCCAATAGATATACCGATTTTGTTTCGTGGCCTTGCAGATCAATGGGTATTCCGTCCGGTTCGCGAATGTAGCTCATGAGAGCTTCCAATTGATTGTCCGAAAAGCTCCGGTACGACTGCATGGCCCCTTTGCCCTGGCGAATCGTTCGGATTAATTCCTCATTTGACTTGGGATTGTTCGCCAAAGCCGGAATCGCTGGAGGAAGTCCTTTTAGCTCCAGTCCGTGACAAGAGGAGCAATTGAGTTGGTAAAGCAGTTTGCCTTTTTCGTAGTCGCCTAGGCCAGAGTCGTCTTTGAGCAATACGGTGCCCTGAAGACGCACGAGATTCGAACTCTCGTTCACATTCACATAAAGAAGGTTGCGATCAGTGTCGAACGAAGCTCCGTGATACTCCATGCCTCCGGACATTCCGGGAAACAGGACGTGTCCTCTCGTGCTTACGGGCTGAAACATGGTAGATGGGCCGTATACCTCAAAAACCGCCTTCGCTTTGGCGGTCACTTCTGGAGTTCGCTTAGCTAAATCGTTTTCAGTAAAGCCTTGCCGCACGAGGGGTGGCGGCTTCAAGGGGAACGGTTGAGTTGACCAGGCTTCTTCTCCCGGTACATCCGATTTGGGAACCGCTCGTTCTTCGACTTCGAAAATCGGCTCACCCGTTTCGCGATCCAACACGAATAGATAGCCCATCTTCGTCATTTGGACTACTGCGTCCCGCGGCTTTCCCTCGATTTTGAGGTCCACAAGTATGGGAGCAGGGGGATTATCCATATCCCAAATGTCGTGATGAACCGTTTGGTAGTGCCAGATTCGTTCACCTGTCCGAGCGTTGAGTGCGAGGACACAGTTTCCAAAGAGATTTTGCCCCTTACGATTGGCACCATAAAAGTCATAGGTCGGTGAGCCCGTTGCGGCAAAGACCCAACCTCTTTCTTCATCCACGGTCAATCCCCCCCAAGGGTTAGCGCCACCGTAGGTTTCTCCCTCAACCCAATCCCAAGTGTCGTGTCCAAATTCTCCTTTTTGAGGAATGGTATGAAAAATCCACCGGAACTCGCCGGTCACCGTATCGTACGCACGGATGTGACCCGGGGAAGAACCAAAACCTTCCCCTACTCGCGTGCCGAGGATGAGAAAGTTTTCGAATACCGCTGGTGGTGATGTCATTCCTGTATCCACAAGTTGAGGATCGACGCCCAGATCGTATCTAAAATCAATTTTCCCATTCTCTCCGAATGAATCAATCCTCTCGCCGGTTTTGGCATCAACCGCATGAACATAAGAATCCGTCGAATAGAAAATCCTTTGTTCAACTCCATCCGACCAGTACGTCGCTCCCCGACTAATGACCGCGTAGTCTCCCTTTTTTTGCTCAGGGCTTCTGGGATCGTGCTTCCAAACCGCTTCCCCGCTAGCAGCATCAAGTGCAGTTAGTTGGCCCGCAGGCGAAACGAAATACAGGATGCCATCGATGACGATGGGGTTCGACTGAATAGAAGAGCCTTCCGTGGCATCTCCCGTCCTGTAAGTCCAGGCAACTTCAAGTTGTTGTACGTTTTCCGCATTAATCAGTTCAAGTGACGAGAACTGATTGGCTCGCTGGTCCCCCCGGTAGATTCCCCAGTCTCGACTGTTGTCGAGGTCGCCGACTGTTTCGACCTTTGAGGGTTTCGAACAGCTCATGCAAAGAGTGAGTGCTGCCACTAAAAAAGAAAATGCGATTTCAGGGGGAATTTTCATAAACCGGTCCCAATCAGGGTATCTCCGAGGAAGGGTTCAAAAAGAACTTTATCAGGGAATAAGGCTTCAGTCCAAGGATGGGCGTAAGATCCGAGCTGGCATATCCGGTGTCTGAATTGACCCAGTTTTCTTGGCATGCGCTCTCCCTACGAATCGTCCCGTGTTGAGCATATTGCGGGATGCCACGCAAACAGCTCCATTCCATGCCCCCATATTGTAGGTATTTGTGAAAGCCGTTTCCATATTTACAAGGCGGTCGAGATTGGAAGTCCTTATCTCCTTGTTTCCCAGAGCCCCGATCGTCTCGTAGCTTTGGTCATCCGCGAAGATGAAGAGTATATTCGGTTTGTTCGCCCCAATGACTAAGCAGGAACTGAATAAAACCAAGAATGAAC